>NZ_AP012325.1:693175-1386350 GCF_001025195.1 Bifidobacterium catenulatum DSM 16992 = JCM 1194 = LMG 11043
GGTTTGGATCTGGACTTCACCGAAGGCATGCGTTTCGACAAGGGCTACATTGCCCCGTACTTCGTGACCAACGCCGAAGATCAGACCGCAGTGCTCGAAGAACCGTACATCCTGCTGACCTCCGGCAAGCTGAGCTCCCAGCAGGACGTCGTACACATCGCCGAACTGGTCATGAAGACCGGCAAGCCGCTGCTGATCATCGCCGAGGACGTCGACGGCGAGGCTCTGCCGACCCTGATCCTGAACAACATCCGTGGCACCTTCAAGTCCTGCGCCGTCAAGGCTCCGGGCTTCGGTGACCGTCGCAAGGCCATGCTGCAGGATATGGCCATTCTGACCGGCGCACAGGTCGTGTCCGACGAACTGGGTCTCAAGCTTGACTCCGTCGACATGTCCGTGCTCGGCACTGCCAAGAAGGTCATCGTCTCCAAGGATGAGACCACCATCGTGGCCGGCGGCGGCTCCAAGGAAGACGTGGCTGCCCGCGTGGCTCAGATTCGTGCCGAAATCGCCAACACCGATTCCGATTACGATCGCGAGAAGCTGCAGGAACGTCTGGCCAAGTTGGCTGGCGGCGTTGCCGTCATCAAGGTTGGCGCTGCCACCGAAGTTGAGGCCAAGGAACGCAAGCACCGCATCGAAGATGCCGTGCGCAACGCCAAGGCCGCCATCGAAGAAGGCCTGCTGCCGGGCGGCGGTGTCGCTCTGGTTCAGGCTGCTGCCAAGGCCGAGAACGATGTCAAGCTCGAAGGCGATGAGGCAACCGGTGCCGCGATCGTGTTCCGCGCCATCGAAGCTCCGATCAAGCAGATCGCCGAGAACGCTGGCCTGTCTGGCGACGTGGTGATCGACAAGGTTCGTTCCCTGCCTGACGGTCAGGGCCTGAACGCTGCAACCAACGAGTACGAGGACCTGCTGGCTGCCGGTGTCACTGACCCGGTCAAGGTCACCCGTTCCGCTCTGCAGAACGCAGCTTCCATCGCTGGTCTGTTCCTGACCACCGAGGCTGTTGTGGCCAACAAGCCGGAACCGCCGGCAGCTGCTCCGGCCGCTGGCGCTGACATGGGCTACTGATCCAAGGGTTCGGTAAAGCCTAACGGCATAAGCGAAAAGCTATAAGCGGAGCCTGCTTCCCAAGATGGAGGCAGGCTCCGTTTTTTCTTTGTGCCTGCTACTGCTGTGACCGTATCGGAAGTATCTGCCGCTACTGTGCGAACAGACGCGACGCCTGCATTTCGGTTTCCGAATAGAGCATGGACGCTTGCGAAAGCGCATGCTGAATCGATTCAAGCGACTGCTCCATCTGCTGCTGGGCTGCCCGCCATTGTTCCGCCACCGCATTGAATTGCGTGGCGGCTCCGCCGCGCCAAACGCTTTGTAGATTATTGAGATTGGCGTACATGCCTTGCACCGATTGGCGAATCGCTTGGATTGAGGCGTTCACTGCCGCGCTTGAGGATTGAATCTGTTCGCTGTCCACCTGATACTGTGCCATAATGATCCTTTCGTTGTCGCGTTTTGTATGGCTGGTTTTTGCCGTTCCTCACGGTTGACGCATCCGAACGGTAATGTGGACTGTATGGCAAGAGTGAACGCGATGAACGAAAAAACCAGGGTTGTGGTCGGAGGATGGCCGAATTCGTGCCCTACCGGCGTGTCGCACCAGGGGCAAAACTCCAAAAAACGTTGGAACGAAGCGCTTTGTGCACTTCTTGCCATGATATTGTGCTGTATTGCGATGATGTGGATAACTCCTGTCGGCAATGCGGATGAAGGTACCGGCACCGGAATCACGGCCACTGAAAACATCACCGACACCGAGAATCTGCTCGGATCGAACGTCGCTGAAATTACGGACGCCATCAGCAAAACGAAGCAGGAAACCGGGGTTACCGTGCGTCTACTGTATCTGGCGAGCTTCAATAGCGACGAAAAACCTGCGAAATGGGCGAGCGCATTGTTGGAATCGCTTGATCCGAAGCCGAATACGGTGTTGTTGGCGGTCGCTTCGAATGACGGCAATCTGGTGGTTGCCGTGTCATCGAATTCCGACGAATGGCTGAAAACGAAGTCGACCGTCGACGCGCTTTCCGATGCCGCGCAGAAACCTCTGATGGAAAGCACCCCGAATTGGTCGAAGTCCGCGACCGATATGATGGACCAGATCGTAGTGCAGAAGAAAACCTCGACGTCGTCGCAGACGGTGCTGTTGGGTGTTGGCGGCATGATTGCCGTATTGGTACTGCTGATTGTGATTATGGTGGTGTTTCATATTCTGCGCAAACGCGGCGTCATCAAGCGTAAGGTTCGTAAGCATGCGGGGAAGCATGCCGAGGTTGCCGTGCGTTCCGAGCCGGTGAAGGTGTGGAGCGTTGATGACGAGCTGTCCGCTGATGCGCCTGATAAGGAACCGACGCCAAAGGAAGATTCAGAATCCGTTCAGGAAACATCCAGTGAAAAGAGTGATGCTTAAGGCATGAGCAAGCCTATTGAAGCATCCATTGTCGTTGTTGATGACGAACCGTCCATCCGCGAACTGCTGGTGGCGTCTCTGCATTTCGCCGGTTTTGAAGTGAATACCGCGGCTTCGGGATCCGAGGCCATCGAGGTTATCGAAAAAATACAGCCTGATTTGATTGTGCTTGACGTGATGCTCCCGGATATCGACGGCTTTACGGTGACTCGTCGCATCCGCCAGGAGGGCATCACCACGCCGGTGCTGTATCTGACGGCTCGTGATGATACGCAAGATAAAGTCATGGGCCTGACCGTGGGCGGCGATGATTACGTGACCAAGCCGTTCAGCCTTGAGGAGGTTGTCGCGAGAATCCGAGCCATCCTACGTCGTACTCAGGAACAGGTTGAAGACGATCCGATCATTCGCGTCGCCGATCTGGAAATCAACGAGGACTCGCATGACGTGTCCCGCGCCGGCCAGCCGATCGACTTAAGCCCCACCGAATACAAGCTGCTCCGTTATTTGATGGATAACGAGGGACGTGTGCTTTCGAAGGCGCAGATTCTGGATCACGTGTGGCAGTACGATTGGGGCGGAGACGCTGCGATCGTTGAATCGTATATTTCTTACCTGCGTAAGAAGGTCGACGGCCTCACGGTTGAGGATGAGAACGGCGAGAAGCGCAAGGTGGCTCCACTCATCGAAACGAAGCGTGGCATCGGCTACATGATTCGCGCGCCGAAGAACTAAACGGTTCCCCACGATGAGTCAGGATATCCGTCAGCCGTCGGCTGACCCGCAGAACACGCAGAAGAACGCCGCCCAGCCGTGTCCGCAACGTGTGCCCTTGCATCGGCGGATTGGAAGGAAGGTGCAGGCCATTCCACTGAGCACCAAGCTGGTCACCTGCATCATTGTGCTGCTCACCATTGGCACCATTGGTATTTCCTTTTCCATTCGCACGCTTGTAGGCAATTATTTGCTGCAGAAAACCGACAACCAGTTGGTGAATCAGGCGCAGATGATCTTCAATAGCATGGATTCGCTGGACAGCACCACAAGCGAGGATGGCAGGAGCTTGGTGAACACGTACTATGTCGAGGTACGTGACAGCGAATACAAGCGTACGGGAGCGGGATCGGTGCCCATGCTTCGGGAGGGCGTGGTATCCGAGCCGAGCCTGCCTTCCGACGGCAGTATCGATGGGGTTACGCTAGGAGAGCCGTTCACCACGCAGGCGGTGGTGCATGTCACCACCAGTCGGGTGCCGGATCATGCCATCATGCAGGCCGCGCAGTCGCCATGGCGTGTGGTAGCGTTGCCTTGGAGCGAGAAAAGCAAAGCCGGTGAAGTCAAAAACAGTGGCGTCGTGTTCATCGGATTGTCGCTCAGCGACCAGATTGACACTGCAAACACGTTGACGCGGTTCTGCGCCATGGTCGGCATCGCAGTGGTGCTGATCGGAGTCATCCTCGGCACCATCGTCGTGCAAAGTACGCTTGCTCCGCTGAAACGCATCGAAAAGACCGCGGCGAAGATCGCGGCAGGAGATTTGAGCCAGCGCGTTCCCGACTTGCCGGAGAACACGGAAGTCGGTTCGCTGTCCATGTCGTTGAACACCATGCTGACGCGCATTGAGGAAAGCTTCCACGCGCAGGAGGAAACGACTGAGAAGATGAAGCGGTTCGTTTCCGACGCCAGTCATGAATTGTGCACCCCGCTTGCTGCGATTCATGGTTACGCGGAACTCTACAAAATGCAGCGTGACATGCCGGGGGCGTTGGAGCGTGCCGACGAGTCCATCGCGCATATCGAGGCGTCCAGTGCACGCATGACGGTGTTGGTGGAGGATCTGCTTTCTTTGGCGCGTCTTGACGAAGGTCGTGGCATCGATATCACCCAGCAGGTGAAACTCACTTCTGTGGTGAAGGACGCTGCTGACGATTTGCATGCGCTTGATCCGGATCGTGGCATCACTTGCGGCCAGGTTGTGCTGCAGCCGGGGCAAGATATGAACAATCCTGCGAGGTTGACGTTCCAGCCGGGGCAGATGCCGGATATTACGCTGACAGGTGATGCTTCAAGATTGCGTCAGGTGGTGACCAATATCGTTGGCAATATCCACCGCTATACGCCGGCCGATTCGCCGGTGGAGGTTTCGATGGGCGTGCTGACGGCTTCCGTCAGCCCGGAGTCGTTGTCTCGCATGCCGTCGAACGAGCAGTCGCTACGTCACTTGGTCGAAGCCATCGAAGTCGGGCAGTCGATGCAGGTGGGCATGAACTATGCGATCGTTCGCTTCAGCGATCACGGTCCCGGCGTTCCGGTCGAGGCGCGTTCAAAGATTTTCGAACGTTTCTATACGGCTGACCCGTCTCGAGCTCGGCAGAAGGGCGGTACCGGCCTTGGCATGGCGATTGCGCAATCCGTGGTCAAGGCGCATCACGGTTTCATCTGCGCTTCCGGCAGTGAGGGAACTGGCTTGACATTGACGGTGGTGCTTCCGGTGGCTCCGGTGGAGCCGCGTCCGTTAGCGCAGGTCAGTGACGAACGTAAGGGTGACAAGCGGGGTCGCAGGCCGAAAAAGCAGTGATGCAAACGCCTGAAAAGCCTGATTTGACGCTTATTGGCGCAAGAGATGGTATATATCCCGCCTCTTGCGCTAAACTGTATCTTTGATTTGTAATCGGAGGGCAGTTTTCTTTCGCTTGCCTGAAGGTATGTGGATTACGTAAGAGTGAGGTGACAATGCCTAGCGGACGTGTTCGTTGGTTCGATGCGAACAAAGGCTATGGTTTTATTCAGAACGAGCAGGGCGCCGATGTGTTCCTGCCTGCAGCTGCCCTGCCGGAGGGCGTGAAGACGTTGCGCAAGGGCGCGAAGGTCGAGTATTCCGTGGTGGAAGGCCGCCGTGGCCCGCAGGCGATGGGTCTTACGCTCGTCGCGTCCGCCCCGTCTCTGGTCAAGGCGACGCGACCGAAGCCGGATGATATGGCCGCCATCGTGGAGGATCTCATAAAGCTGCTGGATTCCGCCGGAAACCAGCTGCGCCGCCATCATTATCCGTCGCCGGCCGAAAGCAAGAAACTGGCCACGCTGATGCGTGCCGTGGCCGACAACTTCGACGTACAGGAATAATTTATGTCCGATGCCACAATGGATCCCAGGGCGATAGCTCAAGCGGTGGCCATCGAAGTCGCCGATGAGGATAGTCAGGTCGGCGATTTCGTCGAAGCCATCGATTTGGGGGACAACGTCACTGATTTTCGTTTCGAAACCCGCGTGCGCGGGTATGAGGGATGGCAGTGGTCGGTGACGTTGTATCACGATGTCGAGTTGGATCATTGGACGGTCAATGAGTCGTCGTTGGTGCCTACCGACAAGGCGTTGCGTCCACCGGAATGGATTCCGTGGAAGGATCGTCTTGAACCGACCGACTTGGCGGTGACCGATTCAATCGGCACCGATCCCGACGATCCGCGTATGGAGAAGGGGTTCCGCAAGGTGGAACCTGCTGAGCAAGGCGAAAACGTTTCTTCCGATGCGGAGTCTGCCGAAACGATGGATGCCGGCGACAATACCGAGACGGACGCTGGTGGGGTTGACGGTTCACAAGACGAGAGCGCTGCAGCATCGGTGACTTCCGAAGAGGATATCGACGAGGCGGTTGAGGAATTCGACCTGTCCCGCCGACACGTGCTTACGCCTTTGGGACGTTCCCAGATCGCGAAACGTTGGTATGAGGGGCCACGTGGACCGAAGTCGTTGTCCACCAAAACGTCGGATGGCAATCCGTGCTCGACGTGCGGATTTTTCATTCCCCTGAAGGGTGAGCTGAACCTCCTGTTTGGCGTGTGCGCCAACAAGTGGAGTCCTGATGATGGTCGTGTCGTCTCCATCGACCATGGCTGTGGCGAGCATTCCGAGATCGAGCCTCCGGAACCGTCGCATCTGTGGGTGCAGTCGAAGCCGGCTTTCGACGACCTTCATATCGACATCATCGCTCAGACTCCGCGTGACGAGCGCAGTTCCGTCGAACTGATTGAACAGTTGTCAGTGGACGAAGACGACAATCCGAACGATGAGGAGGAAGCCTCCGAAGCCGATATCGAAGCCAATACCGTGGATGACGACGCGAATCAGGAGGAAGTGCTCGAACATACGGCCCCGCAGAACGAGCCTGAAGTGGAAGCCACCGTTGAACTAGGCGATGACGAGGATTCGGAAGTCGAAGAGGTGTCTGAAAACAATGCGGAAGCCGAATAATCCGGTTTTACTGCAGATATGAGAGAAGCCCGCATTCCCAACTTGGGGAAGCGGGCTTCTCTCATATCTGCAAACGTTGCGAATGTTTAGTGCACGACGGTGACGGTACAATCGGCGAAATTGACGATCTGCTTGGAGACGGAACCGAGGAAATGCGCATCCAATCCAGACAGTCCACGGGAACCGACCACCAAATGGCGTGCGTAACGGGAAGCTGCGATCAGTCCCTTCGCCGCGGAGATGTGGAAGGCGTGCGATTCGATCTGGAAATCGTCGGGAATGCCGGCCGCGGGAATCTCCACCGAATCGAGAAGCTCGTCAAGAATGCGTTCCGCGCGCTTCTGACCTACGGCGATTGGCGCGATGGCGTTCTCATACCCCTCGATGACACCGAGATCTTTCAGCTGCCAGCAGAACATTACCTGCAGGGGAGCATGATGCAGCGCAGCCAGATCGATGGCGAACCGCAGGGCGTGTCGCGATGTTTCCGATCCGTCGACACCGACCACAATCGGACGCTGGCTTCTTGGCAGCGGGGAACCCGGCAGGTCGTATGTCACGGTGTTCTCCGAGGGTGTAAGCGCATTGGCGATGGCATCCTGCACGTTGGACTCCTCGTCGTCGAGAATGCGCACCACGGTGACTGGAACTTCCGCAGCCTCGGCGAGCGAAGCCGAAAGAGATCCGAGGAACCAGCGCGCCACACGGCCAAGGGAACGGCGTCCTACCACAATCTGCTGCGCGTCCCTGCCTATCTCCAGCAACGCGGATGTTCCTGTGGCCTTTACCGATGTTAGTTTGACATGATCCTCATTGAGGGTCATGCCTTGCGAAGCCTCAGAAACCCAATCACGAAGCCTCTGCGCGATATCGTGACGGACTTCGGCCCATTGTTCTTCGTCTTCCGGCTCTGATCCCATATCCCAAGAATGGGACCAGGCGAACACCGCATTGACCTGCTGACCTGTAAGCGATGCCTCGTTCAGCGCCCAGCGTAATGCGGCGAAGGATTCGTCGGAACCGTCAACGCCGACGACGATGTCATGGAGACGGGTGTCTGCGATCGATTCGGAGCCGGTCGCATTTAGGGTGGTGTCGCTCATTTTGGTGACCTCCTTGTTTGTTGCTATATGCCAAGCATATCTGTTTGGTTGCGTCGAGAGCGCAATTTACGCGCGGATGAAACAAACGTCACCGCGAATCGGTAGAGTATTGAAGGACTAACAAGAGTGGAAGGACAAGCATGTTCGAACGGTTTACCGACCGTGCGCGGCGCGTGATCGTGCTGGCGCAGGAAGAAGCTCGTACCCTCCAGCACAACTACATCGGTACCGAGCATCTGCTGCTTGGCCTGATTCGCGAGGGTGACGGCGTTGCAGCCAAGGCGCTGGCCTCAAAGGGTGTGACCTTGGATGACACCCGCAAACAGGTCGAAGAGATGATTGGTAAGGGGAATGCCACGCCGAACGGCCACATTCCCTTCACCCCGCATGCCAGGCAGGTGTTGGAGCTGTCGCTGCGTGAGGCGTTGCAGCTGGGGCACAGCTATATCGGCACCGAGCATATCCTGCTCGGTCTGATTCATGAAGGCGAAGGCGTAGGCACTCAAGTGCTGATCAAGATGGATGTCAATCTTGGTGAACTGCGCAGCGCCACTATCGACTTGATTCGTGGCAATTCCGGTGACGGCAAGGGCGACGGCAAGGGCGATTTGGCCAACGCCGGTGGCGTACAGGATCGTCGTAACCAGACCGGTTCCGCGATTCTTGACCAGTTTGGCCGCAATTTGACCGCTGAAGCTGCCGCCGGCAAGCTTGATCCGGTGATTGGTCGCTCGAGTGAGATTGAGCGTGTGATGGTGGTGCTGAGCCGCCGCACCAAGAATAATCCGGTGCTGATCGGCGAGCCGGGTGTCGGCAAAACCGCTGTGGTCGAAGGTTTGGCGCAGAAGATCAACGCCGGTGACGTTCCGGAGACGCTGAAGGGCAAGCAGGTCTATTCGTTGGATCTGGGATCCATGGTGGCTGGTTCGCGCTACCGTGGCGATTTCGAGGAACGCCTGAAGAAGGTGCTCAAGGAGATCAAGACCCGCGGTGACATTGTGCTGTTCATCGATGAGATCCATACCATAGTGGGTGCTGGCTCCGCAGATGGTGCTCTTGGCGCTTCCGACATGCTGAAGCCTATGCTGGCCCGTGGCGAGCTGCAGACCATTGGCGCCACCACCACCGACGAGTACCGTAAGTACATCGAGAAGGATGCGGCTCTGGAACGTCGTTTCCAGCCGATCCAGGTGCACGAGCCGAGCATTGCCGAAACCATCGAGATCCTTAAGGGCTTGCGTTCCCGTTACGAGAACCACCACCATGTGACGATCACCGATGGTGCGTTGCAGGCCGCGGCCGAACTGTCGAGCCGTTACATTCAGGACCGTCACCTGCCTGACAAGGCCATCGATCTGATCGATGAGGCTGGCGCGCGCCTGCGCATCCGTCGACTGACCGCTCCGCCGGAACTCAAGGAACTCGACACGAAGATCGCCAAGCTTGCCGAGGAGAAGGACCAGTCCATCAAAGACCAGGACTTCGAAAAGGCTGCTGAGCTGCGTGATAAGCAGGAGAAGCTGGAAGCCGAACGCAAGCAGAAGGAATCTTCATGGCGTGAAGGCGAATCCGACGTGAAGATGGTCGTAGATGAGGATGTCATCGCCGAAGTGATTTCCCAGACCACCGGCATTCCGGTGTTCAAGCTCACCCAGGCCGAGTCCAAGAAGCTCATGACCATGGAAAGCGAGCTGCACAAGCGCATCATCGGCCAGGATGAGGCCGTGTCCGCATTGAGCCGCTCCATCCGCCGCGCACGTGTTGGTTTGAAGGATCCGAAGCGTCCGTCCGGTTCGTTTATCTTCGCTGGCCCCACCGGTGTTGGCAAGACCGAGCTGGCCAAGACGCTCGCCGAATTCCTGTTTGACGACGAGGACGCGCTGATTCGTGTCGACATGTCTGAATTCTCCGAGAAATATGCGGCTTCGCGCCTGTTTGGTGCTCCTCCGGGATACGTCGGCTACGAAGAGGGCGGCGAACTCACCGAGAAGGTGCGTCGCAAGCCGTTCTCCGTGGTGCTGTTCGATGAGATCGAAAAGGCCCATCCGGATATCTTCAACACGCTGCTGCAGGTATTGGATGATGGTCATCTGACTGATGGCCAGGGACGCAAGGTGGACTTCAAGAACACCATCATCATTCTGACCACCAATCTTGGTACTCGTGACATCGCCAAGGCCGCCAACACCGGCTTCAACTTGGGTGCCAACACCGAGTCGAGCTACCAGCGCATGAAGGATCAGGTTTCCGCGGAGCTGAAGCAGCAGTTCCGTCCGGAATTCCTGAACCGTCTGGACGACATCATCGTGTTCAAGCAGCTCACCGAGCCGCAAGTGCGTCAGATCGTCGATCTTGATGTCAAGCAGCTCAATGATCGCTTGTTCGATCGCCACATGTCGCTCGAGCTTACTGACGCTGCCAAGGATCTGCTCGCGCAGAAGGGCTTCGACCCGCTGCTGGGCGCGCGTCCGTTGCGTCGTGTGATTCAGCGCGACGTCGAAGACGCCATTTCGGAGAAGATTCTGATGGGCGAACTTGAAGATGGCCAGCGCGTGAAGGTCGATGCGGAAGGCGAAGGCATTCTGGGCGAGTTCACCTTTACCGGTGAGGCGTTCGAAGAGCCGAACACGGAGCCTGCCGATACCAAGTCTGCTGAAACTGAAGCTACACCGGCTGAAGCTGAGGCATCTGCCGAATCGACGGAATCCGCAGAGTAAACAGATTAAACTGGCGCATTGTAGGCGCAACAACAAAAGGTCCTGAAATCTTGGGAAAGGTTTCAGGACCTTATTTTTATTGGAATCCTATATGACTGCATTCGCGGGTGCAAATCGGTTCTTTCGTTTCATGCGAGGTCATATATGAAATCGCACGATATGAAAGATGCAAAAGATACAAAAGGGCTGGTATGCCAACGGTTTCGTCGCATACCAGCCCTTTGATACAGTCGTCGGATCCGGGGAACTTACTTGATGGCGTTCAGCCACTGCTCCTTGGTGGCCTTCTCGGATTCAAGCTTGGCCTTCTTCTTCGGATCGGATTCGGCCGCGATCTTCGCGTCAAGCTCGGCGAGCTGCGCGTTGAGCTGCTCCTCGAAGGAGGACTTGCGGGCGTCGGCTTCCGGATCGGACTGCTTCCACGCGGCATCCTCGACAGCCTTGATCTGCTTGTCGACGGCGTCGAGACGACCCTCGATGCGGCGTACTTCGTCGCGCGGCACATAGCCGATCTGATCCCACTCCTCCTGAATGGCGGCGAGAGCCTGACGAGCCTGCTTGGCGCTTTCCTCATCCTTGACGGGAACAAGCGCCTCGGCCTTGACCAGCAGAGCTTCCTTCTTGACGAGATTCTCCTTCTCAGAGGAGCTGATCTGATCACGATCGGCCTGACGCGCGTTGAAGAATACGTCTGCGGCGGCGCGGAAACGCTCCCACATGGCGTCATCATCACGACGACCGGCGCGACCAGCCTTCTTCCAACGATCCATCAGCTCGGTGAACTTGCGGGAAGTCTCAACCCAAGCGGTGGAATCCTGAAGCGCCTCGGCCTCCGCGATGATGGCTTCCTTGGCCGCCTTGGCGGAATTACGTTCTTCGTCACGGCTCTGCACCCACTTGCGGCGGGCGAAATTAAACTTGGTGCGGGCCGCGGAGAAGCGGGCCCACAGGGCGTCTGCGTCTTCCTTGTCGATACGGATGTTGTTGCGCTGGTGTTCCTGCCACTGCTGGAAAAGTGAACGGAACTTGTCGGCAGTGGAACGCCAGTTGGTGTTTTCGTCAAGGGAATCAGCCAATGCCTCGGCCTTCTCCACAATGGCGGTACGCTCCTCACGAGCCTTGGCGATGGCAGCCTTGCGTGCCTCGGTCAATGCGGTTTTCTTGGCCGCGCCTTCCTCTTTCAGTGCCTCGAACTGGGCCTTGAGAGCGGCCAGATCGCCCACCACTGCCGGCTGTTCGGTTTCCGCGGACAACGCCTTGATGGTTTCGTCGATTTCGCGGGACTTCACATTATTGGCCTTGAGCTTGTTGGCGAACAGGTCCAGCTTGGCCTTCAGATCAAGGTAACGGCGGGCATACAGGGCCAGCGCCTCTTCCTTGGAGGCGTCAGGGAACTGGCCGACCTCACGTTCTCCTTCGCCGTCCTTGACGAACACGGTGCCATCATCGGCGACACGGCCGAACGCTTCGGCGGCCTTCACATCAGCATCGGAGAATCCGGTGGACGCTGCAGCCGGGGCGGTGTGCTGCGGAGCCTTCTTGGCGAAGGCCGCAGGGCTCGGAGCGTGCGGCTTCATTGAAGCAGGGCTCGGAACGGCCGGTTTGCTGGCCTTGACTGCGGGCGTCGTCGCCTGCTCGGTGGTTTCATTAATGTTCTCGGACGCGGTGACATTCTCGTCGGCCATGGCCAGCTCCTTTAAGTAAGCTTCATGTAGTGCAGGGGATGCGGATCGTACGAACGTGCTTCCAAAGCCTGAAAAGCGCGATGCATTTTCCGCAACCTCATTTATTATAGGGAATCGTGGCAAAAGGCGCATCTATTTCAGGATTTCCAGAGTGGCTCCCCTCTGAACGTGTTGTGGAGCAGCGTGTTATCGACACGCTCCGTGAAGTTTTCGAGCTCAATGGCTTCATAGGCATTGAAACTCGTGCGGTTGAGCAGGGTTCGAGCCTGCTCAAAAAAGGCGAAACCAGCAAGGAGATTTACTTGCTGAGCCGTCTTCAGGAGGTCGGTCATGAGTCCGACACTCCGATTGAAGATCGTCTTGGTCTGCATTTTGATTTGACTGTTCCGCTGAGCCGTTATGTCGTTGAGCATTCGGGTGATTTGGCGTTCCCGTTTAAGCGTTGGCAGATTCAGAAGGTCTGGCGTGGCGAACGTCCTCAGGAAGGTCGTTTCCGCGAGTTCGTGCAGGCCGATATCGATGTGATCGGCAATGGTGATCTACCGGATCATTATGAGGTTGAGTTGCCGCTGGTCATGGTATCGGCTTTGGAACGTCTGCGCGAGTTCGGTCTGCCGAAGGCCACCGTGCATGCGAACAACCGCAAGCTCTCCGAAGGTTTCTACCGTGGTTTGGGCCTGAATGACATCGAAGGCGTGCTTCGTGAGATCGACAAGCTCGACAAAATCGGTGCCGACGAAGTGGCCAAGCTGCTGGTGGAAGGTTGCGGAGCCGACGAGGATCAGGCTCGTGCGTGCCTTGAGCTCGCGGAGCTTACCGCCGCCGATGGTGCGGAGCTGTCCAGCAAGTTCGACGCGTTGTGCGAGAAGCACGACATCGCCAATGATTCCGAGGCGTATGCGCTCGCACGTCAGGGGCTTGACACGTTGGCGATGATTGTTGACGAGGCCGCTCGTATTCGCCCGGGTTCCGTGATTGCGGATCTGAAGATCGCTCGCGGCTTGGATTACTATACCGGTTCCGTGTATGAGACGTTCCTTGACGGTGCAGCCTCGCTCGGGTCCATCTGCTCCGGAGGCCGTTACGACAACCTCGCATCGCAAGGCAGCAAGAAGTACCCGGGTGTGGGCCTGTCCATCGGCCTGTCCCGCTTGGTTTCGTACATGCTGCACACCGCCGGTGCCCACGCGAATCGTGTGTCCCCGGCTTCTGTGCTCGTGGCCGTGTGGAACGAGGAGAACCGTTCCGCGTCCAACCTGATCGCCAACCAGCTGCGTGCCCGTGGCATCGCCGCTGACGTGGCTCCGACCGCGGCCAAGCTCGGCAAGCAGATCAAGTATGCCGACAAGCTCGGCATTCCGTACGTGTGGTTCCCTGCAGACGAGTCCGCGCAAGACGCTTCGGACGAAGTCAAGAACATTATCACAGGTGACCAGCAGCCGGCCGACGCACAGTCTTGGGAGCCGGATACTGTGTATGCCCAGCAAACCGTTACTGTAGAAGCCTGAAATCGCAAGACTTCAATCAAGAGAATAAGGAATAGGGGAAGCATGAGCCAGACGGCTTATAGAACACATCATGCAACCGAAGTGACCGAGGAACTCGTCGGTCAGAAGGTGACGCTCTCCGGTTGGGTTGATCGTCGTCGCGACCACGGCGGCGTGGCCTTCATCGATCTTCGCGACAACACTGGTTTGGTGCAGGTTGTCATTTATGACGAGGACATGGCACGTCCGCTGCGTTCCGAGTTTGTGATTCAGGTTGTAGGCGAGGTCCGCCTGCGTCCGGACGGCAATGAGAACGATCATCTGGCCACCGGCAAGATCGAGGTCGTTGCCGAAAGCATCGAGGTGCTTGCCAAGTCCGATGCGCTGCCGTTCCAGGTGTCCACCGCTTTGGAGAACGAGTCCGAGAACAAGCTGCCGGGTGAGGAAGTTCGTCTCAAGTACCGTTATCTCGATCTGCGTCGTCCGTCCATGCAGCGCAATCTGAAGTTGCGTTCCCAGATGTCGAAGGCCGCACGCCACGCTCTGGAGGAGATGGGCTTCGAAGAGGTCGAAACTCCGACCATGATCAAGTCCACGCCGGAAGGCGCCCGCGATTTCGTGGTGCCGGCCCGTTTGGTGCCGGGCTCCTGGTACGCGTTGCCGCAGTCCCCGCAGTTGCTCAAGCAGCTGCTCATGGTCTCTGGCGTGGAACGCTACTACCAGCTGGCACGTTGCTACCGTGATGAGGATTTCCGTGCCGACCGACAGCCGGAGTTCACCCAGCTTGATATGGAAATGGCATTCGTGGATCAGGAAGATGTGATGGCCATGGCCGAAAAGGTCATCGCCGCCATTTGGAAGTCTGCAGGCTATGAGATCCAGCTGCCGATTCAGCGCATCACTTGGCAGGAAGCCATGGATAAGTACGGCTCCGACAAGCCGGATCTGCGTTTCGGCAATCCACTGATCGAGCTGACTGACTACTTCAAGAACACTCCGTTCCGCGTGTTCCAGGCTCCGTACGTCGGCGCGGTGCTCTTCAAGGGTGGCGCAGCCACGCCTCGCCGCCAGTTCGACGCTTGGCAGGATTGGGCCAAGCAGCGCGGCGCCAAGGGCCTTGCCTACGTGGTGTTCGCTGAGAACGGCGAGCTCAAGGGACCTGTTGCCAAAAACCTGTCTGAAGAGGAACGCGCTGGCCTGAAGGAAGCCGTTGGCGCGGAAGACGGCGATGCCGTGTTCTTCGCCGCAGGCCGCCGCATCTCCGCTCAGGAGCTGCTGGGTGCCGTGCGTGTGGAATTGGCTGATCGTGCCGGTCTGCTCAAGCCCGACGATTTCGCGTTCACCTGGGTTGTGGACTTCCCGCTGTTCAAGGCCGCCGACGATCCGGATGATGACGATGTGGCGGTCGGCCACTCCAAGTGGACTTCTATGCACCACCCATTCACCATGCCGTCCAAGGATTGGATTGACACCTTCGACAAGGATCCGGAACACGCCATGTCCGATTCCTACGACATCGTGTGCAACGGTAACGAAATGGGCGGCGGTTCCGTCCGTATCCACCGCGATGACATTCAGGATCGTGTGCTCGATGTGCTCGGCATCACTCCTGAAGAGGCTGCCGACAAGTTCGGATTCCTGCTTGAAGCCTTCAAGTACGGCGCTCCGCCGCATGCTGGCATCGCTCTCGGTTGGGATCGTACCGCAGCCATCCTGGCTGGCGCCGACTCCATCCGCGACGTCATCGCCTTCCCGAAGGCTGGCGGCGGTCGTGATCCGCTGACCGGCGCTCCGGCTCCGATTTCCGACGAACAGCGTGCGGAAACCGGCGTTGATTATGATCCGGAAGAAGACGAAGACTGATAGCGTTTTCGCTTTGAGATAACAGGCTGCCTTTGCATGAGAGACCATGCGAGGACAGCCTGTTTTTATTGTATGCGTTGTCTATTTTCTCTTGCTGCCGGTATGGTGGAGCAAAGATGAGTATTGAAATATTATGAGAAAGAGCTGAATCTGTAGTATGAATTTGAAACAATCGTTGGAAAAACATGATTTTCATGGTGTCTGGATGCGGCTTCTCGCGTTGGCGATGACACTGATTGTGACAGTGAGCGCACTCGTTGCATCCCCAGTCAGCGCTAACGCTGCCGAAGTCGGAGACCCCTCCGCAGTCAAGGGCAAAACCTACGCGGTTGGTACTGATACCACGTTCGCACCGTTCGAATATCGGGAGAACGGCAAGATGACCGGTATCGATATGGAACTGATCCGTGCCATCGCCCAAGAAGAAGGATTCAAAGTCACCATCCAATCATTGGGTTTCAATGCGGCATTGCAGGCTTTGAGCTCCAATCAGGTGGATGTGGTGATCGCAGGCATGTCAATCACCGACGAACGCAAGGCGACCTACGATTTTTCCAATCCTTACTTCCAGTCCGGCATTCAAATGGCCATCGCTGAAAACAACGATAGTATTACCAGTTACAAGGATCTTGACGGTAAAACCGTTGTTGCGAAAACCGGTTCGGAAGGTGAATCCTACGCTAAGCAACATGCGAGCGAGTATGGCTACACTGTGACTTCTGTGGACCAGTCGTCAACCATGTACGAGATGGTCAAATCCGGCAATGCGGACGCGGTATTCGACGACTATCCGGTGCTTGCCTACGGTGTTTCCCAAAATAACGGTTTGAAGATCGTGACACCGAAGGTGCCGCACGGCGAATATGGCATGGCCGTGAATAAAGGCAAGAACGCTGATCTGCTGGCCGCCATCGACGATGGTTTGAACAAGCTCATCGCTTCGGGCGAATATGAGACGATCGTTGCGCAGTATTTGGGCGAAGCCGGCGCGAAGGAACAGGTCGAGGCGATTTCCGGCAAGGTCACCGACAATGGTGCCGACGATGCGGCTCAGAAGAAAGTCGGTTTTTGGGGGCTTGTCAAACAGTCGATGCCGGCTTTGCTGACCGGTCTGAAGAACACGTTGTTGATTACCTTGCTGTCATTTGCGATCGCGCTGGTTCTGGGTGTCGCTTTTGGTTTGATGAAGGTGTCTGAAAACAAGATTCTGGAAGGCATAGCCAAGGTCTATATTGCAGTGTTTCGTGGTACGCCGATTCTGGTATGGGCGTTCTTCTTCTATTTTGGTGTGCCGCAGCTGATCGGGCACAGTGTGAACATTTGGGTTGCGGGCGCGTTGACGCTGTCGCTCAATTCCGGCGCATATCTGGCGGAAATCGTGCGTGGCGCCGTGCAGTCCGTTGACTCTGGTCAGATGGAGGGCGCACGCTCGCTTGGCCTCAATCATCATCAGGCTATGGCGCGCGTGATCATGCCTCAGGCCGCTGCGATCGCCATGCCATCGATCATCAACCAGCTGGTCATTATGATCAAGGATTCCTCGCTGCTGCTGGCCATCGGCTTCGGTGAATTGCTGTACCAGGCGCAGCAATTGTATGCGGCGAACTTCCGCGTCACCGAAACGTTGCTGATCGTCGGTGTGATGTACTTCGTGGCCATCACCATCCTCACATGGCTGGCCAATATCGTTGACAGGAAGGTGAATCGATGAGCGAGAACGGCAATCACGGCAACAATGATGGCGAAGTGATCATCGACGTCAAGAATCTGCATAAAAACTATGGCCATACGGAAGTCATCAAAGGCGTCGATCTTACGGTACGCAAGGGCGAGGTGATTTGCATCATCGGACCGTCCGGTGCCGGTAAATCCACCATATTGCGTTGCCTGAATGGACTCGAAAAAGCCTCCAGCGGCCAGATTGTGGTCAACGGCCATGATTTGGGCGATCCGCACGTGAACATCGACCAGGTGCGTGAGCAGGTTGGCATGGTGTTCCAGCATTTCAACCTGTTCAACAACATGAGCGTGATCGACAACATCACTCTCGCGCCGAAACTGGTGCACAAGAAAACCGACGAGCAGGCACGAGAACATGCGATGGCATTGCTGAAAACCGTGGGATTGGCCGAAAAGGCCGATGTTATGCCGAAATCGTTGTCAGGCGGTCAAAAGCAGCGTGTGGCCATCGCTCGCTCCTTGGCCATGCGCCCAAAAGTCATGCTGTTCGACGAGGCCACATCGGCGCTCGACCCGGAAATGGTCGGAGATGTGCTCGAAGTCATTCGTGAACTGGCCGAAGAGGGAATGACCATGGTGCTGGTGACCCATGAGATGGGTTTCGCCCGCGAAGTGGCCACCCGTGTGATCTTTACGGATGCGGGCGTGATCGAAGAGGAAGGCACTCCGGATGAGATCTTCAACCATCCGAAGAGCGAACGTCTGAAGACATTCCTTTCCAAAGTGCTCTGACGGTTTTGACAGGGTGGCATGCGGATTACGGTGGTAACGTGATGGTTGCGCCATCGTAAAGGTTCGCATACGAATCTGCATGTAAAAGACAGGCGAATGTAGGATGAAATTCATCTTGCGTTCGCCTGTTTTGCTCTTTCTCGTTGCCTGGTGTTCCTACGTTGGAATACATGAGTATTGGTGATATGTGTCGCCGCGTTATGGACGGTTTCAAATTCAAGGTTTCCGAACGGGTAGTGTTCGGTGCGGTGGTTGTATTGTTCGTAATATCCGTGCTGGCTATCGAATTACCGCGATTGTGGTAGCTGCCATCATGGTGCGTGAGATATGAGATATCAGTATTGCGGTCGGTAACGCGCTATGATGCATTTTGAGACAACGCTGTCTCATATTTCGAGCACGTCAGGGGACGGTAACAGCCGCGGAAACATGGCTTCCATATACTATCCGTATGACAGATATCAAAGAAACGCAAGAGACGCGCCCGATTATGCCGGGCACGGAAGACAGCGACCGACCGCTGGTCGAATTGACCCACGTTGAAAAGCACTATGGTGACTTGCATGTGCTCAAGGATATCAACCTCACCGTCAAGAAGGGCGAAGTGCTGGTCATAGTCGGTCCATCCGGTTCCGGCAAGTCCACGATGTGCCGCACCATCAACCGTTTGGAAACCATTGATTCCGGTGATATTCGCATTGATGGAAAACCGTTGCCTCAGGAAGGCAAGGAGCTCGCCAGCCTGCGTGCTGAGGTTGGCATGGTATTCCAGTCGTTCAACCTGTTCGCCAACAAGACAATTCTTGAGAATGTGACGCTCGCACCGATCAAGGTGCGCCACATGGATAAGAAGGCGGCCGAGGATCTCGCCATGGATCTGCTCTCCCGAGTGGGCGTGGCTTCGCAGGCTTCCAAGATGCCATCGCAGCTTTCCGGCGGTCAGCAGCAGCGTGTCGCCATCGCACGAGCGCTTGCCATGCAGCCGAAGGTCATGTTGTTCGATGAGCCGACGTCCGCACTTGATCCGGAAATGGTCAATGAAGTGCTTGACGTCATGGTGGAGCTGGCTCACGAAGGCATGACCATGCTGTGCGTGACCCACGAGATGGGCTTCGCGCGCAAGGTGGCTGACAAGGTCGTGTTCATGGCTGACGGCCAGATTCTTGAGCAGAGCACGCCGGAGGACTTCTTTGAAAATCCGAAGACCGATCGTGCCAAGGACTTCCTGTCGAAGATTCTCACCCACTGAAATGACTGACGGGAATAAGACGGAATAAGGTTTTTCGATATGAAACTTTCTATGAGGGCGAAGCGTATGCTGCGCAGGGTTATAGCGACCTTCTGCGCATGCGCATGCGTGTTCGCAGTGTCCGCCTGTGGCGCGGACGACGCCGATGGCAAGATTCGCGTCGGTATCAAGTTCGACCAGCCTGGTTTGGGATTCAAGAAGTCCGGCACCTATGTCGGCTTCGATGTGGATGTGGCCAAGTACATTGCGAAGAAACTCGGCTATTCCGAAGACCAGATCGTATGGAAGGAGGCACCGTCGAAGCAGCGTGAGGCTATGCTGCAGAATGGCGATGTCGATTTCATCGTTGCAACGTATTCCATCACTGACGAACGTAAGAAGGTTGTCTCCTTCGCGGGACCGTACTTCGTTGCGGGTCAGGATCTGCTTGTACGTAAGGATGAAACCTCCATCAAGGGTCCGGAGGATCTTAACGGCAAGCGTCTGTGCTCCGTGACCGGTTCCACTTCCGCGGTTACCGTCAAGGAGAAGTTCGCCAACGAAGTGCAGCTCATGGAGCAGCCGGGTTACGCGGAATGCGCTACCGCACTGTTCTCGGGCATCGTTGATGCGGTGACCACCGACGATATTATTCTGGCGGGTCTTGCCTCCGCTTCGCGTGGCCGTCTGCGTGTGGTCGGCAAGCCGTTCACCCAGGAGTATTACGGCGTCGGCATCAAGAAGGACGATACGCAGCTGGCCACCCGGATTAACAACGCCATCGCCGATATGATTCAGGATGGTTCCTGGCAGCGTGCCATTTCCGACAACACGAAGGGTACTGCATACACGCCGAACGCGAAGTACAATCCGCCGGAGCCGACTGAGGGGGAGAAGTAATGGAAGCGTTCATCTCATTGTTCAGCCAGTACAATGTGCCGGCTGCGTTTTTGGTGAACATCGAACTGACCTTGTGGTCGGCGTTGTTCTCCACGATTCTTGGCGTCATCCTCGTGATGATGCGCATCTCTCCAGTCGCATCGTTGCGCATAGTGTCGGGCGCTTATGTCGAATTGTTTAAGAACCTGCCGTTGACCATTATCATGGTGTTCATGGTGCTGGGCGCCTATGCACAGCTGAAGCTCAGCTTCTCCGACACGTTCGCCACGAACTTCTTCTGGCTGGCCGTCACCGGCTTGAGCCTGTATACGGCGGCGTTCGTATGCGAATCATTGCGATCCGGCATCAACACGGTGCCTCTCGGCCAGGCTGAAGCCTGCCGCGCATTGGGATTGAACTTCATGCAGTCCGCCACCCAGATCATTCTGCCTCAGGCATTCCGCGGCTCCGTGGCGCCGTTGGGCAATACGCTCATCGCATTGCTGAAGAACTCCACGGTTGCGGCCGCGGCATCCGTCGCCACCGAAACCTCGTCGTTGATGAGCGAAATGATCGAATACCGTTCCGACGTGATTATTCCAATCTTCCTTATCTTCGCGTTCGGTTATGTGATTCTGATCATTCCGATCGGCATGCTGACCACGTATCTGTCCAACAAGCTCGCGGTGAGGAGGTGACGCACCATGGCAAGCAATGAAAGCGCGGTGCTGTTCGACCAGCCCGGTCCTAAGAGCCGTAAAACCATTCGTATCGTCAATTGGATTGCAGGCATCGCCTTCGCGATTGTGGTTGTGTTGATTCTCATGAGGCTTCACAATCCGCCGGATGGCGAGAACCAGCTGAGCTGGGAACTGTGGAAGCCGGCTCTTGATGCCGAAGCGTGGACCGACTTCTATTTGCCGGGATTGTGGGCTACTATTCGCGCCTCCGTGCTGGCAGTGATTGGCGCGGTCCTGTTCGGTTTGCTGTTCGGTATTGGCCGTCTGCTTCCGAACATCGTGATTCGTGCGATTTCCGGCGCCGTCGTTGAGTTCGCCCGCGCGGTCCCTGTGCTGTTGCTTATGATCTTCTTCTGGCGTTGGTTCGCTTTTGCCGGCCTGGCAAGCCCGGCATATTGGGCTGTTGTGCTCGCATTGGTGATTTATAACGGTTCCGTGGTGGCTGAGCTTGTTCGTTCCGGCGTCGGCAACCTGCCGAACGGCCAGCGTGAGGCGTCGCTCGCCTTGGGTCTGACTCGCACGCAGTCGCTGATGGAAATCGAAGTGCCGCAGGCCATTTACGCCATGCTTCCTGCCGCTGTGACGCAGTTGGTGGTGGTGCTGAAGGATACTGCCCTCGGCTCGATCATCATGTATACCGATCTGTTGCAGGAATCACGTCGTCTCGGTTCGATGTATTTCAATATTCTGCAGACGCTGGTTGTTGCCGCCGTCATCTACTTTATCGCGTGCTGGCTGCTGAGCCGACTTGCGGAATGGCTGCCGGAACGCATGCAGAAGCACACCGCGGCACCTGCTGAACCGGAACCAGTTGCGCCAATCGCCATTATGGATCCGTCGAATGTGAACCAGATCGCCGTGGCCAAGGAAGGCGTGCCGCTTGGCGGCGCCCAACGCCTGTACCATGTGCATCATCGTGGTTCCAACGCGTCGATCCGCCATTGGCGTCAGACCCGCTACGTTCAGGGATTCGACGAGACGCATCCGGAAAGCCAGGTTGAGTTCGACAAGAACGGCAGGCCGATCAAAGATACGGTCAAGCAGGACAAGCTAAGATTCGATAAGCCGAAGTCCGACAAATCAAAGGGCGATAAGCCCAAGCAGTGACGTCATTTGATCTGCGAAGACCATAGGGCGCTGATTTCTTGCAGAGAGCGAGGAATCAGCGCCCTATTGCATGAAAGAAGTCAGACAAAACGTAAGAAAAGCAGTATGCGGCGATTGGGTGTGGCGATGCCACGTTTCAATCGCCGCATAGCTTATTATCAGGGGATAAGCAAGGAGGCTTGTCATGCCAGACAAAGACAAGGATGCGAAGATATCGTCCATTGCGAAGACGTTGAACAAGGTTGAGGACAGACTTGAGAAGGGGAAGAACTGCAGTTCCGTTGCCGAAGGACTTGCGAATGTTGCCAAGGCAAGCGAGTTGCTCAGTTCCGTATGGACGCTTCCGCCCAGTCAGTTGCTGCGATTCCACCACGATACGAGGGTTGCCGAAATCGACGGCGATTCCACGCCGGGTTTTGATGGCAACAAGAATGATGCGGAACGGTTCATCTCGATTAGTTCTTCTGAAATCGCACGATATCAGCGGCTGATGTATGCCAATGGTGTGAAAGGGTCTCGCCGTCGTCTGCTGATTATTCTGCAAGGCATGGATGCTTCCGGCAAGGGCGGCATCGTACGTCACGTATTCAGCCAAGGCGATCCTATGGGTATGCATTATCACGGTTTCGGTGCACCCAAAGGTGAGGAAAAGGACCACGATTATTTGTGGCGCATCAAACGCGAACTGCCGAAGAATGGCTGGATTTCCATTTTCGATAGATCGCAATATGAAGATATTGTCATGCCGCGTATTTACAAAACATATCCGGAGGAAGTATGGCAGGCGCGATATGACGAAATTAACCGATTCGAATCGCAATTGGTTGCGGACGGATGCTCCATCATCAAAATATTCCTTGTGGTGAGCAAAGAAGAGCAGAAGGAGCATTTCCTTAGCAGACTGGAAGATCCGACCAAATATTGGAAGTTCGACCCGAGCGACCTTGAAGCTCGCGCCCGCTGGAACGACTACATGGCAGCATGGCAGGACGTGTTCGCGCGTACGAGCACCGAGCAGGCGCCCTGGTACTTGGTGCCTGCCGACAATCGCTGGTATTCAAGGGCGGTCGTGTCTGAACTTCTTCGCAACACGTTGAAGAACATGAATATGATCTGGCCGCCCTTGGAGGTCGATGCCGATGAAATGCGGCGTCAGTTGGAAACGCTGTAGTCGAAGAACACGACTTCGCCGCTCGACTGTGTGGTATCAAGATCGATGGTTCCGGTAATGGCCCAATCATGGTCGCCATCGGAATCGTCGATGATCTGACGCACTTTCCAGCTGTGTTCGCTGTTCTCCTTGGAATCGTCGAGGATAAACAGCTCGCCGCTACGGGCTTTCGCATCCGTGTTGACGTATTCGTGCTCATCGTAGAAGTCATCGAGCGCGTCCTCCCATTCGTGCACGCCATAACCCCAGTCTTTGTCAAGCGCACCGAGCTCATCGGGCTTGTCGAGATCCATAAGCTGCACACGGCGGAACATGGCATTGCGTATGAGCACGGTGAGGCCTCGACGATCCTCCACCACGGCCTGCTTCGCGCCGGGCGCGGCCAGGCTCGCGGCGGCTTCGGAATCGTCGGTGCCGGCTCCTGCGTTCTCCCACTCATCGACCAGCGAGGAGTCGATGGAACGAACCACCACACGAAGCCAAGAAATGATGTCCCGTAACTGTTCGTTGCGCTTCTCCAAAGGAACGGTACGCGCCAGCGTGCGATATGCGTCAGACAGATAGCGCAGCAGCGTGCCTTCGGAGCGGGCGATATTGTAGCGCGCGATGTAACCGGTGAAATCGGAGGCTGTTTCGACCATGTCCCGGATCACCGATTTCGGGCTCAACCAATAATCGTTGGCCCAAGGCACATCATGGCGGTACTCGTCGAACGCCGTCTGAAGCATGTCTTCCAGCGGTTTCGGATAGGTGATTTCCTGCAAGCGGTCCATGCGCTCGTCATAGTCGAGGCCATCTTCCTTCATGCGGATCATCGCCGCATCGCGGGCTTGACGTTCCTGCGCGCGCAACACCTGCTTCGGATCTTCCAACGTGGCTTCCACCATGGAAATCACGTCAAGCGCGTAACTTTCCGATTCCGGATCAAGCAGTTCCAACGCGGCCAGCAGGAACGGGCTTAATGGCTGGTCAAGCGCGAAATCATCCGGCATGTCGACGGTCATGAAATAGTCCTTGCCGCCATCATCTCGGTCTTCCGTTTCGATCACATTCGTGTCGAACAGCGTTTGGAAGATCTCGTCGGCACGATCATGAAGATGCTCCTTCTGTTCCGGATTTTGCGCTGAATCGTCGATTAGGCGATCGATACGGTAGCGTGCGTCGCCGCCCTGCGCCACTTCGTTCAACACCATGGAATGCGTGACCTTCATATGTGGTACCAAAGTTTCAGGGGCCGCGTCGATCAGCTTGTCGAACGTGTTCTCATTCCATGTGACAAAACCTTCTGGCGCCTTCTTGCGCTTGACTTTCTTGAGCTTCTTGGGATCATTGCCTGCCTTGGCGAGGGCTTTGGCGTTCTCGATTTCGAATTCCGGCCCTTCGGCGATGACCAAGCCTTCCGTGTCGAAGCCCATACGTCCCGCACGTCCCGCGATCTGATGGAATTCGCGGGCACGCAGTTTGCGCATTTTCGTGCCGTCAAACTTGGTCAATGCGGTCAACACCACGGAATGGATGGGTACGTTGATGCCGACGCCCAACGTGTCGGTGCCGCAGATCACCGGCAACAAGCCATGCTGTGCGAGCTGCTCGACCAAACGACGATAGCGAGGGAGCATGCCCGCATGGTGAATGCCGACTCCGGTGCGCAACAGACGTTGCAAAATCTTGCCGAATGCAGTGGTGAACTTCGTGCCCTTGATCGCCTCCGCAATGGCGGCACGTTGTTCCTTGCTGGACACACCTGTGCTTGCCAGGGCGTTCGCCGTCTCCAATGCGGCGTCTTGAGAGAAATGCACCACATAAATCGGAGTTTCGCCTCTGCCGAACGCCAGTTCGACGGTCTTCTCCAACGAGTCAAGCGTGTATTCGTACGTCAACGGCACCGGGCGCGGCGCATCGGCGATGATGTCGACGTCCGTGCCCGTCATGTCCTCCAATTTGTCGGCGATCGCATCGACGTTGCCCAATGTGGCGCTCATCAGCAAAAACTGCGTGTTCGGCAATGTCAGCAGCGGAACCTGCCAGGCCCAACCGCGCTCCGAATCGCCATAATAATGGAATTCATCCATCGCTACACAGCCGACATCGGCATGACGGCCCTCACGCAATGCCTGGTTCGCGAGAATCTCCGCAGTGCAGCAGATGATCGGCGCATCGGCGTTGATGTGCGTGTCTCCGGTGATCATGCCGACGTTCTCACGACCGAACACCTCCACCAGATCAAAGAACTTCTCAGACACCAGCGCCTTGATCGGAGCCGTGTAATACGAGCGACGGCCCGTGCACAGCGCCGCGAAATGCATGCCCAACGCCACCAGTGATTTGCCGGAGCCGGTGGGCGTGTTCAAAATGACATGGTCGCCCGCGAGCAGGTCCATGATGGCCTCTTCCTGATGGGGCCACGGCTCAACACCTTTGATGTCCGCCACCCACTCGAAAAAACGCTCGTAGATTTCGTCCGTGTCGATGTTGCGCTCGCCATCGCTCCAATTCGGCGCCAACGCGCCCAGAGAACCGTAATTCGTATCGTCAGCCATGATTGCCAGTCTAGCGGTTGGCATGAACTCGAATGTCGAACGTGTGTTCGAATTATTGCGTATGTTGCGGTACAGTAGAAGTTATGACTGAGGATTTGTTTGGCGCGATGGACGCTCCCGAAGATATGATACGCCCGCTGGCCGTGCGCATGCGTCCGTCGAGTGTGGACGAGGTGGTGGGCCAGTCGCGGGTGCTAGGGCAGGGCTCTCCTCTGCGCAGGCTCGCCAATCCGGCGTCCAAAGGCTCGCTGACGGCACCGAGTTCCATTATTCTGTTCGGGCCTCCCGGGGTCGGCAAAACCACGCTCGCCTATATTGTGGCCAAACAGTCCGGTCGAGTCTTCGAAGAGCTTTCCGCAGTCACCTCCGGCGTCAAAGATGTGCGAGATGTACTCAGACGCGCCCATGATCGTCTTGTCGCGGAAGGCAAGGAAACAGTACTGTTCATCGACGAGGTGCACCGATTCTCCAAATCGCAGCAGGACGCATTGCTGCCAAGCGTGGAAAACCGTGACGTCACATTCATTGCAGCCACCACGGAAAATCCAAGCTTCTCGGTCATCAAACCGCTGTTGAGCCGATCCGTGGTCGTCAAACTTGAATCGCTGGAACCCGACGACCTGAAAACGCTCATCAACAGGGCCATCGAAAGCGAGTATGGACTTAAAAACGAAGTCAAAATCAACGACGAAGCCGTTGACGAAATCGTGCGCATGGCCGGAGGCGACGCGCGAAAAACACTGACAATCCTTGAAGCCGCCGCAGGGGCGCTCACCGGAGACAAGGCACGCAAAAAAGGCGCGAAACGGCCGATCATCACTCCCGACGTGGTGTCGCAGGTCATGGACGTGGCCACCGTGCGCTACGACAAAGACGGCGACGACCATTACGACGTGATCTCCGCATTCATCAAATCCATGCGTGGATCCGACCCGGACGCCACCATGCACTACTTGGCACGCATGCTGCGCGCCGGTGAGGATCCGCGGTTCATTGCCAGACGCATTATGATTGCAGCTTCCGAGGAAGTCGGCATGGCGGCTCCGCAAATACTGCAGGTAACCGTAGCGGCGGCGCAGGCCGTAGCCATGATCGGCATGCCCGAAGCGCGTATTATTCTCGCAGAAGCGGCGCTCGCTGTCGCCACCGCGCCAAAATCGAACGCCGGCTACAACGCCATCAACAGTGCGCTCGCCGATGTGGACGCGGGATTGATCGGCCAAGTGCCATTGCATTTGAGGAATGCGCCGACCGCCCTGATGAAAAGTTGGGGCAATCATGAGGGGTATCGGTACGCGCACGATTGGCCAGGAGCCGTAGCTCCGCAGCAATACATGCCGGACGAGCTGGTAGGGCGGGAATACTACCATCCGAACGACCGCGGCTACGAGCATGAGATCAAACCGAGATTGGAGAAAATTCGGAAGATTCTGCATGAGAAGAATGGTGGTCAAACCGGCAACTCTAATCGAGCCTAGTGTGGTGCCTGTTCTCATTCTTCGTTGCCGTTGGACTAGGGGTCCGCTAAAATTCTTCGTTGGGGTTGATGCCTGCTTGCTATGAGCAAGGTCCATGCATCAATCGCGGCGTCGCACATGGCCGCAGGAAAAAGTGCGCGGAAAGTGATTATGCAAGAACGGAATACAACGCTCGAAACCACCAGCCATATCAGTCGAAACAGTAACGAAAACGTCAGGAAAATGCCGGACGAACGCATTCCCGGCAAGCTCATTGGAGCCATCGTGGCGGTCGGCTCCCTCGCCTTCATCGGCATTCTCACCGAAACCGTGATGACGGTGCTCTTCCCGCAACTCATGCGGGAATTCAACGTCGACACCGCAACCGTGCAATGGATCACCACCATCTACCTGCTGGTGGTCGCGGCCACCATGCCGTTGTCGTCATACCTCAACCGTCGTTTCAAGCACCGCACGTTGTTCCTTGCCGCGGTGGCGCTTGCCGTGCTTGGCTCGCTCATTATGATCGTCGGTCATGCGTTCCCGGTCATTCTCATTGCCCGTGTGATTCAGGGCATGGGTTCCGGTGTGGCCACGCCGTTGATGATCAACATCATTCTTGAACAGTCGCCAAAGAGCAAAATCGGTCGTTTGATGGGCGTCGGTTCGCTGGTCATCACCGTCGCTCCGGCAATTGGTCCGACCGTCGGTGGCGCGGTGTCGAGCATTCTGCCATGGCGTGCGATTTTCGTGATCGTCATTCCGATTGTTCTGCTGATCTCGTTGCCGGTCGGTTTAAAATGCATCGAACAGCATCGCCCGACGGAAGAGGCACGTCTCAATTCGTTGCAGTTCGTGTCGATTGTGCTTGCATTGTGTGGATTGGTGATGTTCCTAAATCAAGCTGGAGTGTCCGTCAGCGCCGCGGTTTCCGGTAGCAGCGCCATGATGTCGGCAGTGTTCGCCGTGGTGAGTCTGATCGTTGGGTTGGGAGCATTGCTGTTTTTTGGCTGGTCGTCGAAGCGTTCGTTCTCGCCGCTGATCCGTTTGGGCTGGTTGCGTGACCCGATGGTGTTGCTACATTTGATCGCCTATATGTTGCTGCCGATCGTCGGCATCGGTTTCGGTTATGTGATTACCAATGTGGCGCAGCTTTCGTTGGGAGCCAGCGCGTTCCTGTCCGGCGCGTTGGTGCTGCCGGGTGCGTTGATCGGCGCGTTTTTCGCACCGGTTGGAGGTATGCTGTATGACCGTTTCGGACCGGTGCGTCCGATTCTCGGTGCGTTTTTCGCCGCGATTTGCGGGCCGATTCTGCTGCTGGTATTTTCCATGCGACTGACACCCGTCATGCTTGCCGGTTTCTACTTTATTTTCGGACTTGGCTATTCGCTTGGTTTTTCCAATATCATGACCAATGCGTTACGCAATATCGCGCCTCAGTTCATGCCGGACGGCAATGCGGTGTTCAACACCTGCCTGCAGTTTGGTGGTGCCGCCGGTACAGCGCTCTTTTCCACGATTCTGTCGGTGGCCCAGGCCGGTTCAGGCGAAGAGGGCAGTGATGCGTTCCGTCATGCCACGGCGGTTGGCGGAAGTTGGACGTTCGCCATGATGATTGCCATCGTCTCCATAGCCATCTGCTGCCTGATTGCGGCGTTCCGAATCGGCGCAAAACGTAAATAACCGGCTATAGAAAAAGCCTGTAGCGTAATGTGAGGAAAGCGCTTCGTGGGGAAATGCTGGCTTGCTATGCTGTCTCTACCATTTATCGAGAGGACAGCAATGGACAACCAACGACTGCATGGCAGCATTACCACCGGCCTGCTCAAGCCAATCACGGCAGCGCTTTCCATCGTCGCGCTGCTTGCGGGCTGCGGATCCGTGGAAGCGAAAGATACCGTGACCGAAGCCACCAGTGCCGATAAGGTGGTCAGCGTCAACGTTACGGAACCGTCGAATGGTCTGCTGCCAAGCGACACCAGCGACATGTCCGGCTGGAAGATCGTCAGCCAACTGTACGACGGTCTGGTCACATTCGATGCGGAAGGCAATGAAACACTGGTCGAGGCCAAATCGATCACGCCGAATGATGACGCTTCCGAATACACCATCGTGCTCAAGCCGAATTTGACGTTCTCCAATGGTGAGAAGATCACCGCCGACACGTATGCGAAAAGCTGGTCGTTCGCGGCCAACGCGGCCAACGGGCAGGTGGGAGCCTCTATTTTCGAAGACATTCAGGGCTACGATGATTTGCAGGATGCCGAAGGCTCCAAAGCCGCGCAGCTATCCGGCCTTACCGTGGTCGACGACACCACGCTGAAGGTCAAGCTCAAAGCGTCGAACTCGGCGTTCCTGTACAAAATCGGAGACATCGCCTTCTTGCCAATGCCGTCCGAAGTCATCAAAAACCCCAAGGAATACGGGCAAAAACCGATCGGCAACGGCCCGTACAAGCTGAAGGCGTACAAGAGCGGCGAAGAAATCATTCTTGAAAAAGACGACTCCTACAAGGGACCGCGCAAAGTCAAGAACGCAGGCATCGATTTCAAGGTGTATCAAAGCCTTGACGCGGCCTATTCGGATCTGCTGGCAGGCAATCTTGACGTGCTTGATTCCATTCCTACTTCCGCGCTGAAAACCTATCAGAACGAAAAGAACATCACAGCCGTCAGCAAGCCCGGTCCGTCTTTTTCGGCATTTACGATTTCGCAGAATCTCAAGCACTTCCAAGGTGAGGAAGGCAGGTATCGCCGTCAGGCCATCGCGCATGCCATCGATCGTGAGAACATCGCCGACGCGATTTTCAGCGGTACCGTGACGCCCGCCACCGATTTCCTCGCTCCCGTGATCAAGGGATACGATACCGATCTTGACGCTGATGACGTGCTTACGTACGATGAGGCGAAAGCCAAGGAATTGTGGGCGAAGGCGGATGCGATTTCGCCATGGAGCGGAACGTTCCGCATCGCATACAGCGCCGATGGCACCGACAAGGAATGGGTGGAGGCTGCGGCCAATTCCATTCGCAACGCTCTTGGTATTGATGCTGAAAGTTACCCATTCGCCACGTCCAAAGAGCTGAGGAGCGCCATTCAGGAGCGTACCATCGATGCGGCGTTCAAGTCGGGCATGCAATCCGATTACCCGCATCCGGAAGGCTATCTGGTGCAGGCATACGATTCCTCTGCGGCGGACGGCAAGGGCTTGAACAACGGTGATTACAAGAGCGATGAATTCGATGCGCTGATTGATCAGGCTGCGGCCGAAACCGATCTGGACAAGGCCGTGAGCCTGTATCAGCAGAGCGAACGTGTGTTGCTGAAGGATATGCCGGTGATTCCTTTGTGGTATACCAACGTGACCGCGGCATCGGCCAAAGGCGTGGAAGTGAACTACAACTATATGGGCGTTCCCGAATACAACACCATCGTCAAATAGGTTCGTTAAGCAGCCCCTCAAAGACGCATATCGAGGTGCGCGAAGACTCCACTGTCAGCGCAATTTCGTTCCCAGTCGCTTCGAAGCGGTAGGCTGTGAAGCTATAGAGAACATAGGAAAAGGAGACAAGGTGAGCAACTTCAGTGCACCTCTGCCCGTTATGGCTGGCGAAGACATGCCGGCAGGGCCCGCCGATCCGATTTTCAACCGTCTGCTGAAAGACCGCATCATCTGGATGGGCGAGGAAGTCAAAGATGAGATGGCCAACCGCATTTGCGCGCAGATGCTGATGCTGGCCGCCGAAGATCCGAAGAAGGATATTTGGCTGTACATCAATTCTCCGGGAGGATCCATCACCGCAGGTATGGCCATTTACGACACCATGCAGCTCATCGAGCCTGACGTGGCGACCGTTGGCTTGGGTATGTGCGCATCCATGGGCCAGTTCCTGCTGAGCTCTGGCACTAAGGGCAAGAGGTTCCTGACATCCCACGCCCGCGTGCTCATGCACCAGCCTTCCGGTGGCATCGGCGGTACTGCAACCGATGTGCGTATCAATGCCGAGCTGATCATGGACATGAAGAAGACCATGAGCGAGCTGACGGCTGAGCAGACCGGCCACACGGTTGAGGAAATCTACCGCGACAACGAGTACGACCACTGGTTCACTGCGCAGGAAGCGTTGGAATACGGCTTTGTGGACAAGCTCGTTTCCACGCACGACACGATGAACGCCACCAAGGGAGAGTGAACATGGCAAGCGAAGAATCCCAGTTCGTAGCCCGCGCAGAGCGACTTGCAGGTCCGGCCGGAGTGGTCGGATTCCGGGCGGCGGCCGCTCGTGAAGCCGCTTTCGCACCGCAGAACCGCTACGTTTTGCCGCAGTTTGAAGAAAAGACCCCGTACGGTTTCAAAAGGCAGGATCCGTACACCCGTCTGTTTGAAGACCGCATCATCTTCATGGGCGTGCAGGTCGATGACACTTCCGCCGATGACATCATGGCCCAGCTGCTGGTGCTCGAAAGCCAGGATCCGAACCGCGATGTGATGATGTACATCAATTCCCCAGGCGGATCCATGACGGCCATGACCGCCATCTATGACACCATGCAGTACATCAAGCCGGACGTGCAGACCGTGTGCCTCGGTCAGGCCGCTTCTGCGGCCGCCATCCTGTTGGCAGCCGGTGCCAAGGGCAAGCGTCTGATGCTGCCAAACGCCCGCGTACTCATACACCAGCCAGCCATCGACCAGGGTTTTGGCAAGGCTACGGAAATCGAAATCCAGGCCAAGGAAATGTTGCGTATGCGCGAATGGCTTGAAAATACACTGGCCAAGCATACTGGTCGTGATGTGGAGAAGATTCGCAAGGATATCGAGGTCGATACCTTCCTGACCGCTCCGGAGGCCAAGGAATACGGCATCGTCGACGAGGTGCTGGAACACCGCGGCTGAGCGGTCGTTGCGGCAATCTTGGCCGAAGGTCGAGTTGCGCATCTTCACAAATCAATACCCCTGCCAGGCGTCGGCAGGGGTATTGTGTTTTCAATGACGATTGCATGGCGTCAGTTGTTCAATGGCAGGTACGAAAAACAAAGGGGTGCGAATGGGACGAGTGGTCAGCTACAACGACGAAGTGTCACGATGCACGTTCTGCGGTAAAACGGAAAATCAGGTGCGCAAGCTCGTTACCGGGTCGGGCGCGGCCATTTGCGACGAATGCATCGAGCTATGCGTCGACATCATTTCCGAAGAACGTGTCAAGGATGCCCAGCTGAACACGTTGCAGTTGCCGAAACCGGCCCAGATCAGCGCCTATCTCGACAACTATGTGGTTGGGCAGGAATCGGCAAAACGTACGCTTTCCGTAGCCGTATACAACCATTACAAGCGCGTCAACATGGAAATGCGCGAATCTACGGAATTAAGCGATCGTGCAACCCGCGAAAACGACGATCCGTTGGCTGGCGTGCAGGTGGCCAAATCGAATATTCTGCTGCTGGGGCCTACCGGCGTGGGCAAGACGTATCTTGCGCAGACGCTGGCGAAAGTCATGAACGTGCCGTTCGTGATTGCCGACGCCACCACGCTCACCGAAGCCGGTTATGTGGGCGACGATGTGGAAACCGTGCTGCAGCGCCTTATCCAGGCTGCTGACGGCGATGTGGCGCGTGCGCAGCAGGGCATCATCTATATTGACGAAATTGACAAGATAGCGCGCAAAAGCGGCGAGAGCACGTCTATTACACGCGATGTGTCAGGTGAGGGCGTGCAGCAGGCCCTGCTGAAGATTTTGGAAGGCACTGTGGCTTCCGTGCCTGTGGAAGGTTCACGCAAGCATCGAGAAATGGAAACGGTGCAGATCGACACCCGCGACATTCTGTTCATTTGCGGTGGTGCTTTTGTTGGACTCGCCGATATTGTGGCACAGCGCCTGGGTGCTCGCGAAAGCGGATTTGGTGCGGCCTGGCATGAGCGCGAGGTGCCGAAGCGTGAGCTGCTTGCCCAGGCTTCGGCCGACGATCTTGCCGATTTCGGTTTATTGCCTGAATTCATCGGCAGATTGCCGGTGGTGAGCGTGCTTGAGGAACTTACGGAGGATGATTTGGCGCGCATCCTGGTCGAACCGGAAAATGCGCTGGTCAAGCAGTATCAGAAGTTGTTTGCGATCGATGGGGTGACGTTGACGTTCACCGAGGATGCGGTGCGGCAGATTGCGGCCACGTCGATTCGCAGGGGCACGGGAGCGCGCGGCTTGCGGTCGATTATTGAGAAGACCTTGGAAGATACGATGTTCCAGCTGCCAAGTATGACCGGCGTGTCGGAAGTGGTGGTGGATGAGGCTTCCGTCAATGGATCCGGCACCCCGAAACTGCTGAAGGTTTCGACGGAGGAGATTCCCCGCAGACGCACCGCGTGAGAATTCAGATTTTGTGGGGCTGAGGCAAATGCGAATCTCTCTATAAAATCCATGAAAACAAGTGCGACACGCCGAGATTTTGCTGCGTGGCCATTTGGGTGTATCTTATACGAGTTGCCGAAAACAAGCAACGTTGCGCGAGTAGCCCAGCGGATTAGAGCAGCTGACTACGGATCAGCAGGTCGCAGGTTCGAATCCTGTCTCGCGCACTGGCCACCGGTCATCAGGTGGCATAAATAAATGAGATGACGTTGCGCGAGTAGCCCAGCGGATTAGAGCAGCTGACTACGGATCAGCAGGTCGCAGGTTCGAATCCTGTCTCGCGCACATGAACCTCCCTCGCGAAATGCGGGGGAGGCTTTCGTTTTCTTACGGGTCTATGGTCTCGTCGAATTTATTAAAAGCTCCTATGTTGTATACCATTTCGTATTGGGCATAGACGCTATGCGTTTACAAAGAACGCCAAGACCTTTCGGTATACTGGAGGGCGTTTTCATGCATGTTTTCTCATGCGTCGTTTACCATGTGGCTGAACGATATCGGCCGCAAGACAAGGAGCATAATGACCGCATCGAAGAGGGGAACCTGGGCAACTATTCGGCGTATCGCCGCTTCCGATCGCATATCGGGTTTGATTATGCTCGGTTTCGCACTCGCCGGTCTGCTGCTCGCGAACCTGCCATTCACGGCACATACGTTCGAAGAGCTGGAGAACTTCCGCATCGCCATTCCACACACCAATATCGACATGGGACTGGGCCACTGGGTGCAGGATGGTTTGCTGACGGTGTTCTTCCTGACCGTTGGACTGGAATTGAAGCAGGAACTTACTACCGGCTCGCTGTCGAATCCCAAGGCGGCTGCGGTGCCGATGCTGTGCGCGGTCGGTGGCATGATGGTCCCGCCGGTGCTATTCCTATTAACGCTGTTCCTATTCTCTGGTTTCGGTTCCAATCCGCTGGTCATCGCTTCCGGAACGAGTTTCACATTTGGCGAGATGTCCCACGGTTGGGCGGTTCCTACAGCTACGGATATCGCGTTCTCGCTGGCTGTGCTTGCCTTGTTCGCCAAGGCGTTGCCAGGCTCCATTCGCGCGTTCCTGATGACATTGGCTACGGTGGACGATCTGCTTGCCATCATTTTGATCGCGGTGTTCTTCTCTTCGGTGAACGCATGGTACTGGTTCGTCGGCATCGCCGTGTGCGCGGTCGTATGGTATTTCCTCGTGCGTATGCGCAAAGTGCCATGGTTTGCCGTGGCCATCGTCGGTATTCTGGCTTGGGTGATGATGTTTGAAGCTGGTGTGCATCCCACTCTGGCTGGCGTGTTGGTAGGTCTGCTTACTCCCGCGCATGAATGCTACGGCGAAAAGACTCCACGCGCCGAACGCTATGCGGACAAACTGCAACCGTTTTCCGCGTTGCTGGCCTTGCCGATTTTCGCGCTGTTCGCCACAGGCGTGCATTTTGAATCGTTGACTTTGGCGCTGTTCGTTTCGCCAGTCGTTGTCGCCGTCATGGTGGCGTTGGTGGTCGGCAAGCCTTTAGGCATCATGATCACGGCCTGGCTTTCCACGCATGTGGCTGGATTGAAGATGGCCAAGGGGCTGCGTGTGCGTGACATGTTCCCCGCAGCCTGCGCTTGCGGCATTGGTTTCACCGTGTCGTTCCTGATCTCCTCGCTCGCATATAAGGATGCCGAATTGTCTGCGGAGGCACGCTTTGGCGTGCTTGTTGGCTCCATGGTCGCAGCGGTGATTTCTGGTATTTTGTTGAGCCGTCAATCCAAGAAGTTCGAACTGACCGCTGCCGCATCGTCGAAACATAAGCATCATACTGCCGACGAGGACGCTGCTGGGGAAGTGGAATCTGTGCTTGAAGATGGCACCGTTGTGGTCAGCCAGATGATCAACACACATCCAAAGGTCAAATAACGACGTTCCGGCTATGGCATTCCGCGCCATATGCCAGACACGCAAAAAGCCGACGTTTATCACATATCGTGAGCGTCGGCTTTTGTTGTGTAAGGAAACGGCAGATCGGTGGAAACAGCCATACTAGCGTTTGACCGCTACGAGCAGACCTGTACCGGTCGGAGTGAGCGCGGTGATGAAACGTTCATCGGATTCCACGGTTTCCAGTAGGGTACGCATGGCAATGGATTTGGCGTCGCGGTTGGCGGGATTCAATACGCCACCTGCGGAAGTCGCAGCGTCGAAAGCGAGCACGTCCGTGAATACGATCACACCATGCTTCTTCAGCAGGCGGGGAGCCTGTTCAAAAGAGGCAGCATAATTTTCGGCGTCGCCAGCAACAACGATCAAATCGTATGTTTCGGCGTTCAAACGCGGCAGAAACACGTTGACAGGAGCATTCACCGCACGAAGCGTGGTCTGCGTCTCGTCGGAAAGACGATTGAACAACGTGCGAATCAGCGCAATGCCTTGGGAAGAGGAATCGACCGCGGTAAGCTGCCCCTTGTTATCCAAACCATTGACAAGCTGCAACGTTTCCACTACGGAACCGGTACCGACGGCAATCACTGACGACGCATCCACCATATGCACCAGCATGCGCAACAACTCCGCCTGTGCCGCGGAACCCTGCGGAATGCCCGCTTCTTCGGCGTGGGTACGAATGGCGTTCAGATTGGTTGACTGGCGTGAGAACGCATGATCTTCAACGTATTCCCAAGACTTGGCGAGATTGGTGTACGACGTTCTATCCATGGGTTCAGCGTTCCTTGACTTGGGCGATCAGTTGCCAGATTTCCTCGCCGACGTCGATGCCACGTGGACATTCGCGGGTGCAGGCGCGAACTGACTGACATGCTGCGATACCGTCCGCGGAATCAATGGCATCCATACGAGCATTCGCCTGACCATCTCGCGAATCATTGATGAAGCGGGACGCGGTAATCAACGCCGCTGGACCGATGAACGCCTCGCCTCCAGCGTACACTGGGCAGCTTCCTTCGCAAGTGCCGCAAGCAATGCAATTGGTGAGCAGCTCATATTTGGCAAGCTGCTGAGGATTCTGCAGATATTCGAAAGCGTTGATTTTTCCGTCTTTGGTGGTGGCTAATTCGTTATTGGCCTGCAAATACGGCTTAAGCTTCCTGATTTGATCGAGCATCTGATCGATATCAGCAATCAGATCACGCTGCACGGGGAAACCCGGCAGGGGAGCGAGCTCGATCACGCCAAGATCGCCTGAAGAAACGGAAACGGCGTCATCTGCAAGCGACGCATCTGCGTCTCCGGTATGGCGGAATCCCTCATTGTCCACTAATACGGTATTCGGCTGCTTGGCCCAATCCTTGATGGAAGCGGTGCACAGCAGCGTCGGCGTGCCATTGATGGACACTGCATCGGAGCCACACATGCCATGACCGCAGGAATAGCGGAACGCCAAAGTCGGATCGACGGTTCGCTTGATTTTCAACAGGCAATCAAGCACCGTGTCTTCCGGGCGCACATGCAACGTGTAATCCTGCACCCACTGCTTGCCGCGGGGACGGCGGCGCGCCGACGCGCCGGAATCTCCGAACGGAGAGCTTTTCTTGGCGAACGGGGAGCCCCCGCGTTCGCGGTCGCGGGCACGTTCAGGGCGCGGGGTGAACCTATTGACCCGCAACGTCACCGTGTTCATGCCGTTTTCTGTACCGCTCATCTACTCGCCTTTCCAATAAAAACCGACAACAAGTCTGCCATACACCGTGCCCAGAGGGCTCAGTACTCACGGGCTTTTGGCGGCATGTTCACAATATGCACCGGCTGCCAGGAGATCTGTCCAGAAGCATTCACCATGGAATGCGCGAGGAACTGCTCATCATCACGTTCCGGGAAGTCGAGACGTTTCAATGAGCCGCGGGACTCATGACGAGCGCCAGATGCCGCAAGCATGGTCGAACCAAGCCCAAGCAGATGTCGCACCTCCCAAATGGCGGTGATCTCCTGATTGAACGTGGCGGAATCGGAATGCGCATGCAAAACCTGGGCGCGGGCTTCCAGATCGCTACGCAATACGGATTGCGCCTGCTCGATGCTGTTCGCATCGCAGCGCACGGCGACCGCTTTTTCCATAACGGATCCCAAATCGGCCATAAGTTGGTATGGATTATCTGAAGCGTGCTCGTCGTCTTCAGGAAGCTGCGTCAGGAGATCTTTCAATTCAGAGGAACGCGCATCGGCGGCCTGCTGCACATCGTCTGTTCCATCTTCGGCATCTTCATCGGCTTCGGCCATCGGATTATTCACCGGAGCGGCGGCGATACGTTCCGCAAGCGCCTTGCCGGAACGAGTGCCGAACAGGCAGGCATCCAGCAGGGAGTTGCCGCCAAGACGGTTCGCGCCGTGCACGGATACACACGAGCATTCGCCGGCTGCGAACAGGCCGCCAACGATGGCGCGTTCGCCGTCAATCCAACGGTACACTTCGCCGTTGGTGGTGATCGGAATGCCGCCCATGGTGTAGTGTGCGGTCGGTTTGACCGGCACATAATCCTTGGTCGGGTCAAGATCGGCGTACTTTTCGATTGTTTCCACCACCTGGGGCAACACTTCATGCATATGGTCGGCATCAATGCCGGTCATATCGAGCCACACGCAATCCTTCGGGCCATCTGGATCCTTCGGATCCGCCACGCCACGTCCGGCGTCGATTTCAGCGGTGATGGAGCGGCTGACCACGTCTCGCGCGGCCAGATCGGCGTGCCCGGGAGCATACTTTTCCATGAAGGCCTCACCATCGGCATTACGGAGCACGCCACCTTCTGCGCGGGCCGCTTCCGACAGCAGAATGCCGGTATGTGCCAAACCGGTCGGGTGGAATTGCACGAATTCGCTGTCTTCCAGCTGCAGTCCGGCATGTAGTGCGAGCGCCATGCCGTCGCCGGTCAGATCCCACGAATTGGATGTGGTGTGGAACAGGCGGCCTGCGCCTCCGGTGGCCAGAAGCACGTTGTGCGCATGAATGGCGTGCACTTGACCCTTATGGGTGTCGAATGCCACCACGCCTTCGGCTTTGGTGCCATCCTCGGAGACCACCAGATCGGTCACATACCATTCTTCTGCGAATTCGACGCCTTCCGCCACGCACTGCTGCCACAGCGAGAAGAGGATCTGATGGCCGATGCGGTCTGCGGCGTATGCGGCTCGGCGAATCGGTTCCTTGCCGAAATCCTTGGTATGCCCGCCGAAACGACGCTGTGCGATGTGTCCGTCTTCGGTGCGGGAGAACGCCACGCCGGCATGTTCCAGTTCGATGACCGTTGCCGGAGCCTCTTGCGCGAACAGTTCGGCCGCATCCTGATCGACCAGCCAATCGCCGCCCTTGACAGTGTCGTAGTAGTGCCAATGCCAATCGTCGTGTTCGACATTGCCGAGGCTGGCCGCGATGCCGCCTTCTGCGGAACCGGTGTGCGAACGTAACGGCTGGAGCTTGGAAATCACCAGAATATTCGGTTCGATGCCGGCTTCCTTCAGCTCTTGGATCTGTTCGCTTCGTAACATCCCTAACGCTGCGGAAAGACCTGCCGCTCCTGCGCCGACGATTACTGCATCATACATATCTTCAACATGCTTCGGACTCATACCAACGATTTTCGCACAAGGTGTGACCTCGCTGTGGTTCGTTGGATGACGGGCATGTTGTCGTATGCGTGTTTTCACATGTTCTTGCGTGTTTGTTCGTCGGTGGCTGTGACGATTGGCGGTGTCAGTTGCGCTGTTGAGTGGTGTTTGCGTTGACGATGGTGATGTTGCCGTGTTGCGTGCTGATGAGCCCGTTGAGTTCCAGTACACCGAGTTCCAACACGATTCGTGAGATCGGATATTCTTCGGGATTGGTCTCTGCCAGTATGGCGAGCAGCCCGTCAGTGGAGACATGGCCATATTTCGCGTCGCATTTTCGTATGGCTTTCAATATGATTCTGGTGGTGTCGTCTGATTCCGGCAGGACGTCGTCGGCTGGTTTTTCCGTCTGTTCGCCGTCTATGACGATTGGTTGCGGTCGGTGCGAAGCATGGCAGAATTCATCGATGTCGGTCAGTGAGCAGATGATGTTTGCTCGTCCTTCTTGAATGAGCCGGTTGCAGCCCGTGTTGTGTGGCATGGTCACGTCTCCTGGCACTGCGAATACGCGGCGGTTGAGTTCGTTGGCCCATCCCGCGGTGTTGAGCGCGCCTGAACGTGCGCGCGCTTGGGCGACGATGAGGCTGGATGACAAGGCCGCTATCAAACGGTTTCTAATGAGGAATCGTCTGGCTTCCGGAGCGGTTCCTGGGCACAGTTCCGAAATCAGTGCGCCGGAATGGCTGATGATGGTTTCAAAAAGACGTTCGTTGCTTTTCGGCCCGATATGGTTGAGGCCTCCGGCGAATACCGCGACGGTGCGGCCTGCGAGGGGAGCCCCGATTTCGTCCATGGCTTGGATGGCACCCCAGTGGGCTGCCGCATCGGTGCCCAATGCGCCCCCAGATACTATGAGGTGCCCGGCACGGGCTGCCTGTTTGGCGAGCTCGTGTGCACTTTGCCTTCCGTATTCGCTCACTCCGCGTGACCCGACGACGCCGATCGGTTCCGGACATGATACCAATGCTTGCGGGTTGCCTTGCCCCCAGAGACATAATGGGGCGGCCCAGTCCGTATACATGGTGAGGTCGGCGAGCTGCGAAGGCCAGCAGGGATGGTGTGGTGCGACGATCCACTGTGTGCCCCCTACTGTGAACCAGTCCTTGAGCTCATCGGGATCTGTGCTGGGCAGCGTGGTCAAACGATGCTGCCAGGAGACCATCGCACCGTGGAATGAGGCCATACCTCTGGAGTTGATGCTGCGTCCCCAACGCGTGATGCCGTTGATGAACGCCGCATCCAGGGTTTTGCAAGCGGCTGTGGCCACGTTTTCGTGATTGCCTGGACCGCTGTCGGCGAGTAGTTGCAAGGTGTGCGTGGCTGATCCGATGCCTTTGATCAGCGCATACATCATTGCGTCGGCGCTGTCCAGACAGTAGGTGAGCACCGCACGTGCCAGGGTCTCGTCGTCGATGGCGGTTGTGTTGCCGTTCGTATTCGTATTTTCGTTCATATCAACTTCGTTCTCATGGAGATTCCCTGCATCATTTCTTCCGGTCCCGGAGAGGTTTTGCCTGATAGGTCGGCCAGGGTCCATGCGAGCCGCATGGCACGGTCCGCCCCTCTGAGGCTGAGCCGCTCACTGGCCAACGCATGGTTCACCAGTTCGATGGCTTTTGTGGACGTGTTGGCGCGAAGCCATGTTCCGGTGGCCTGCGCATTGCAGACCCACCCGAATTCACGAAAACGCTCCTGCGCGGTTTGCCTGGCCACGATGACTCGCAGGCGAATGGCATGGCTGGATTCGCCGGAAGGTGTCATTCCCGGATTGATTCGTTCCACGGGAGGCACTTCGATTTGAATGTCGATGCGGTCGAGGATCGGACCGGACAGTCGGCTGAAGTATTTGATACGGTCTTTTTCCTTGCATGTGCAGCGCTCTCCATTGCCGTAGGCGTAACCGCAGGGGCAGGGATTGGCCGCCATGATCAGTTGGAATCTCGCTGGATAATAGGTTGTGCCTTTCGCGCGCGATATTGCCACGTACCCGGATTCCAAGGGTTCGCGCAATGTTTGCAGTGTGCGTGCCGAGAATTCGGGTGCCTCGTCCATGAACAGAATGCCTCGGTGCGCTCGTGTGATCGCGCCTGGCTGCGCCAACCCTGCGCCACCGCCGACCAGGGACGCGGTGGATGCGGTATGGTGCGGCGCTTCGAATGGTGGAATGTCGCTGATGCCATAGCTGGGCAATGTGCCGCATAGGGAGCGGATCGATGCGACTTCCAGCTGTTCCGATTCGCTTAACGGGCTCATAATGCCGGGAATGCGAGAGGCAAGCATAGTTTTGCCGGTGCCGGGAGGGCCGGTCATCATCAGATGGTGCCCGCCTGCGGACGCCACCTCCAACGCCCATTTGGCCGTTTCCTGCCCCATGACCTCATTCATGTCTCCCGGAGGAGGGCATATCGACATGGTGCCGTCGTTGGGGTTCACGTCCCTGATCAGATCGGGAATCTCGTACTTTGTGGCGCCTCCCATCAGTTCGATCAATTCGCCCACGTGGCGCACGCCGATGGCGTTGACGTCGGGCACGAGGGTGGCTTCATCCAGATTGGCATGAGGCACGATCACCTTGCAGACGCCTTGATCGCGTGCATGCAACAGAATCGGCAGTAGGCCGTTGATGGGAAGCACCGTGCCGTCGAGATTCACTTCCCCGAGCACGACGGTGTCGTTCAGGCAATCGTGGGGTATCGTTCCAGATGCGCTGAGTACGCTCGCTGCGATCGCCAGATCATGAGAGGAACCGCGTTTGGGCATGGATGCCGGCGAAAGATTGACCGTAACTCGTGTCTCCGGCCATTTTGCGCCGCTAGCTTGGCATGCGGATTTGACACGTTCCCTCGCTTCGGAAAGCGAGGTGTCGGGAAGCCCGATGATGGAGAAGTAAGGAAGTCCGGGGGAGACGAACGCCTGGATTTGGATGATGAAGGCTTTCAGTCCGATCAGTCCCACGGAAAGTGCGCTGCCGATAGCCATCAGAACGCTCCTTCGATATGGTGCATAAGCGGCTTGCCGCTACGTACGATGACGGTGATGACGTCGAAGCGTACGCCGTTATGTGGTGTGCGATGGTCGCTGTCCGACAGCCATTGCACGGCCGCATGGCGCAGGTTGATCTGTTTGGATGACGTTACGGCTTCCTGCGGAGTGCCGTAGCGGAGCGTCCGCCTGGTTTTGACTTCGACGAAGACGATGATTCCCGCATCGTCGCGTGAGACGATGTCGAGTTCGCCATACCGGCAGTGCCAATTGCGGTCGAGCGTCTGCCAGCCTTGGCTTTCCAGCCATGCGGCCGCATATTGCTCGCCGAGTTCTCCGAGCTGCCGTGCGCACAGAGTACCATCATGCAATCGCTGTGCGATGGAATCAAGAAGCTGTTCCGAACGCTGCATTGCGGTCGGAACGTCATGTGTTGTATTGCCGTTCATGGTTCAAGTCCAGCAGAAAGAACCGGCGTGAAGCAAGCGTGAACGGCAAATGTGGATAAAGGATGCGGTTTCGGGCGTGTTTGGGATAGTCGGTGGATAACTTGCCGTTATTCACATTGCTCCACGGGGCCAATGGCTATGGAACGTCCGAAACCGTATGCGATCGGAATGCTCAGTGACGGACCAGCTGCGTCAGCTCGTCAAGATTCAGTTCAAAGCTCACGCCACGTTCATCATGATGCGGCTGATACTGCGTGTTTTCCATGGCATGACGCACAAACTCGCCTGCGATATGCGCCGATTCGGCTAACGGCCTGCCCGCCATCAGTGCACCACAGAGTGCGGAAGCGAACGCGTCGCCGGTACCATGCGTCATGAACGGCAGCTTGCTGTGCGCAAGCTCCTGCTTGCCGGAAGCCCCCGAATCAGCTGAGGCAACATAATTGCGAATCGTACCATCGTCATGATCGATGCCTTTCAAAACCACGTTTTTCGCACCCAAATCAAGCAATGCGTCAATCATGTCATCTACTTCGGCATCGCTCAGATCGCGCCCTGGATATGTGCGTTTCGTCAATATGGATGCTTCCGTCAAATTCGGCATCAGCACGTCGGCGCCATCCACCAGCGTGCCCATAGCTTCGCAGAGTTCCGGCGTGTATGTGGCGTAGATTTCGCCTCCATCTCCCATTACCGGATCCACTAAACGCAAGGCATGCGGATATTGCGAATACAGGCGTTTGATGATCGCAACCTGTTCGGCGGAGCCAAGGAAACCGGAATACACGCCGTCCAAATCGACGTTTTCCTTGCGCCATGCGTCCAGATAACCGTCCAAAATCTCGGTCGTATCGTGGAAGGTGAATACGCTGTAGCGCGTGTGTGCCGAAAATAGCGCGGTCGGCACCGGACATACGTCGCATCCGGCCGCCGACAGGATCGGAATGGCCGCCGTCAGCGAGCAATTGCCGTATCCGCACATGTCATGCACCGCCGCAACGCGCGGAATGTAATGCGGATCGCGATCATACAGAATCACGTCATCCATGTTGAAACCCTCTCTTGCGATTGTCTGACCACGACTTTAGCCGCCTGTCTGACTTCGGAGCCACGATGCTTCGTACGGTGTATCACCGCAGTGCCGTTTGCCGGCGTGTCGCAGATTTTCAGACGGTTGTCAGAACGGTTTTATAGAGCATGAATGGCAATGATTCCAACGGTTTATAAAGGGATATAGGCAAGTGCGATAACGTTTGGCTTGCATTGCGGAGCGCGGCCGGATTATTGTCGCTACCAACACCTGACCAGCCGCCACACACGGCAAGGCGGGTGGCCAGCAAGACAGGCAGCGAACCATTCCACACAAGGAGCAGAAACCATGGCAGATTCCAAGAACTACCGCTTCGAAACCCTGCAGCTTCACGTCGGCCAGGAGCAGGCCGATCCGGCAACCGATTCCCGCGCGGTGCCGATCTACCAGACCACCAGCTACGTGTTCCATAATTTTGACCACGCCGAGGCCCGTTTCGGACTGGCGGATCCAGGCAACATCTACGGCCGCCTGACCAACTCCACCCAAAGCGTGTTCGAAGACCGCATTGCAGCCCTCGAAGGCGGTACCGCAGGTCTGGCCGTCGCATCCGGCGCAGCCGCGGTCGAATACGCGGTGCGCAACATCACCCAGTCCGGCGATCACATCGTCGCCGCCAAGAACATCTACGGTGGCACCTTCAACCTGCTGCGTCACACCCTGCCGCGTGACGGCATCACCACCACCTTCGTCTCCGCCGAGAATCCGCAGGAGTTCGAGGACGCCATCCAGGAGAACACTAAGCTCGTCTACTTCGAGACCTTCGGCAATCCGAACGCCGACCTGCCGGACTTCGAAGCCATCACCGCCATCGCCCACAAGCATCATCTGCCGGTGATCGTCGACAACACCTTCGCCACCCCGTACCTGTTCCGCCCGCTGGAGCACGGCGCTGATGTCGTGGTCGAATCCGCAACCAAGTTCATCGGCGGCCACGGCACCACCCTCGGCGGTGTGATCGTGGAAGGCGGCAACTTCAACTGGGCCGAAGTGCCGGGCAAGTTCCCGACCCTGACCGAGCCGGATCCGTCCTATCACGGATTGAACTTCTACGAGGCCCTGGGCGGATCCGCGTTCGTGACCCGCATCCGCGCCATCCTGCTGCGCGACACCGGTGCCACCCTGTCTCCGTTCGCCGCATTCCTGCTGCTGCAGGGCACCGAAACCCTGTCGCTGCGCGTCGAGCGTCACGTTGAGAACGCGCTGAAGGTCATCGATTACCTGAAGACCGTTCCGGAAGTCGAGTCCATCTCCCACCCGTCCATCGAAGGCCGCAAGGACAACGAGCTGTACAAGAAGTACTTCCCGAATGGTGGTGGCTCCATCTTCACCTTCGACATCAAGGGCGGCAAGGACGCGGCACGCGTGTTCATCGACAACCTGCACCTGTTCAGCCTGTTGGCCAACGTGGCCGACGCCAAGAGCCTCGTGATTCACCCGGCCTCTACCACGCACTCCCAGGAGACAGTGGAGGAGCTCGAGGATCAGGGCATCCACCAAGGCACTATCCGCCTGTCCATCGGCACCGAGAACATCGAAGACATCCTCGACGATCTCAAGGGTGGTTTCACGGCTCTGCGTGAATCTGGCCTCGCCAAGTGAAACGAATCGGATCGGCGAAATAACGCCATCCTAAACAAATGAAACGGTCTGCGACGCCGAAAAGAAGGGCGGCGTCGCAGACCGTTTCGTCGTATCTGCAAGTGATGTCATCTCAATGTATTACAGCTGGTATAGAATTTGCGATTGTTCCGAAAAGCAATATCTCAATTCTTTTCTTTGAAAGAAAAAAACATTGGATTCTTTCAAAAATACAAGCATTACTGATGATATTGAGAATAATGTAAAGAGAGAAGAGATCATGGCCCAAGAAGTCAAGAACGATATCAAAAAGGCGTTGCAGGTCAATACCATTCCGCTGATCGCCATTATGACCGCGGTCACCACGGTGCTGACCATGCTCGTGAAGATCCCGACCCCGATCCGTGGCTACCTCAACCTGTCCGACACCATGATCTATTTCAGCGCGTATGCGTTCGGACCGTGGGTGGGCGGCATTATCGGCGGTCTTGGCCCGGCGTTGAGCGATTTGATCTCCGGTTATCCGCAGTGGGCCATCTTCACGTTCGTCATCGATGGCCTGCAGGCCGTGCTCGTGGGCTTGCTCGTCAAGAAATTCAATCCGGCGAACATCATCATCGGCTCGGTGATCGCAGGCGTATGGAAGGTGTTCGGCTATTTCATCGCAGGCGGAATCCTTTCTGGATTCGGTCCGGCGTTGGGCGAGATCGCGGGCAACTCCTTCCAGATGGTGGTGGGTCTGATTGTGGGCTTCGCGCTGTTCACCGCCGTCCGTCAGGCCTATCCGCCGCTGGTACGTTTGGGCAACCTCGGTATTAAGGCGGGGGAGTGATACATTAATATCATGTGAAGGCAGGCCCGTGGATTTGCCGATGAAAGGCGATTCCACGGGTTTTATTGTGAAATGCGGTTGTCGGCTGCGGAAAAAATGCGTGAAAGCACGGGGTGGACGTCATGATTACGGTTCGCGACTTAGGGTGGAAGTACGCGCCACTGACCGACGGGGGCAAGCCGGTGGAAAGCCTCAAGCACGTCAGTTTCGACATCCGGTCCGGATCCTTCGTCGGTATCATCGGACCGACCGGAGCGGGCAAATCCACGCTATGCATGGCATTGGCCGGTATCATTCCGAACCTGGCCGACGGCACCATGAGCGGTGTCGTGGAGGTCAACGGCATGAATACGAGCAGGCACTCCGTCTCAGCACTGTCGGAGCGCGTCGGCTATGTGCAACAGGATCCGGAGGCGCAGCTGTTCTGCTCGAGTGTCGAGGATGAGATCGCTTTCCCGCTGGAAAACCGCGGAGTAGCCCCGAACATCATCGACAAGCAGATCGACATCATGCTCGACTTGGTCGGCATGGCCGGATACCGCAAACGTGTACCGACCAGCCTGTCGGGAGGCCAGATGCAGCGCGTGGCCATCGCCGCCGCGCTTGCAGCGGAACCCGATGTGCTTGTTCTTGACGAACCCACCGCGGCTCTCGACCCCGAAGGCAAGCAGGAAGTGTTCGACGCGCTCGAACGTATTCGCCAAACCCGTTCCATGACGGTGATCATGGCCGGGCAGGACACCGAACACATCGCCTACTGGGCCGATCAGGTGCTGTTCATGGTCAACGGTGAAGTGGTGCGTAATGGAGACGCCAGCCTATTTACCCGGGAACGTAGACTGTTGGAATCCTCCGGCGTGCAGGTGAGTGACGGACCATCCCCCGTCATCAAGGCGTTGCCGGTAAGGAACGACGGCAAGCCGAAGCATACGATCATCAGTCTGGACCATGTGACGCACCGCTATGGACAGGGCGGCAATGCGTCTCCCGCATTGGATGATATCAGTCTGGATATCGAACAGGGCGCCTTCGTGGGACTTATCGGGCGCAACGGGTCAGGCAAGACCACGCTCGCCAAGCATCTGAACGGGCTGATCCAACCCACACAGGGAATCGTGAATGTGGATGGGCTCGACGTATCGAAGCATAGCGTGGGCGAAATGGCCGCGCACGTCGGATTCGTATTCCAAAATCCTGACCATCAGATCTTCTGTTCCAGCACCAAAGAGGAGATCGCGTTCGGTCCGACCGCGCTCGGACTTGATGCGGCCACCGTGTTCAAACGTGTCGACGGAATGATGACATTGTTCGACCTGCACCGGTATGAGGACGTTTCACCGGCCACGCTTGGCTATGGCGAACGACGTGCGGTGGCATTGTCTTCGGTGATCGCCATGCGCACGCCGATACTCGTGCTCGACGAACCTACGGCAGGTCTCGACCATCGTCTCGCATCACGATTCCTTGGAACCGTGGAAAGACTCAACCGGCATGGCGTCACCGTCATCATGATCAGCCATGACATGCGTGCCGTATATCGATATTGCACGCACGTGCTCGAATTGGAAGACGGTCATGTTGCGCAATATGGGCCGATCGACAAATCGCAGGAAGCACAACAATCGCCCGCGCGACAGGCGCGGCAACCGCACAAGGTGCGCGGTCCGGTATCAGCGACCCACGTATTGTTGAAAATCGCCAAGGATGAATGTGACAAGGAGGAACGCTGATGGATGCCGACCTGTATGTGCCAGGCGACGGATGGTTGCATCGCACCGATCCGCGCGTCAAATTCCTCATCTCCATCGTCATGCTGGCCCTTTGCCTCGTATGGCGTAACTGGGCGTTCATCCTCGGCATCCTCATTCTCGAACATGTGATGCTCGCCACCGACCGTGTGCCCGCCGAACGCATTGGATGGGTGTGGAAGATCCTCGCCGTGCTCATCGTGTTCATTGTGGTGCTTTGGCCGGTCTTCGACCAGAGTGGAACGCACGTGCTCTGGCAGTGGGGATGGCTGCGTCTCACGCAGGAGAACCTGCTCATGGCGGCAGTGATGGGTCTGCGCATTCCAGCGCTCGGCTTTGCATGCTTCATCACGCTGTTCACCACCAGCCAGACCAAACTGGTTCGTGGCCTTACCTCGCTCGGTGTGCCCTACAAGGCCGGGCTCACCCTGGCAACCGCGTTACGGTATATTCCCGTGTTCTTCTCCATCTTCCAATCCGTGTCCGAAGCGCAGCGTGCGCGAGGGCTTGATCTGAGCGGCAAAGTCAATGCGGCAGGTAAAAAACGCAACATATTCGTACGTCTCGTAGACCGGTTCAAATCGTATCTGCCGATCATTATCGCCGTATTGATTCGCGCCTACAAAATGAGCCAAAGCGTGGGCTGGGCCATGGAATCGCGTGGACTCAACCTGAATCGGAACGGCGTGAAACGCACATATCGGGTCAACCTTACGATGAGAATTGCCGACTGGATTATTCTCGTGATTACCATCGCCGCCACCGCAGGCAGCGTGTGGTTGATGACATGGCTGTCATAGGGGGTGTGATGACGCAGGATGAGGAGCGTACTACAATCACCGCACGTGATTTGAAGGTGGTATCGGCGCTGCAATGCAACGGACGTATGACCATGCAGGCGCTTGCCGATAAAATCGGCATTTCCGTATATGCGGCGACGGAAAGCTACAAACGGCTCACCGAAGCGGGCATCATGACCATTGTGCCCGTATGCAATCCGTTGAGTCTTGGAAATTACAGTCAGGTGCTTGTGGGACTGCGCATCAACGGCAATCGCAACGAGGCACTCGCCATGCTCAAAGCCATGCCTCAGGTCACCTATGTGGTCTGCGCGTTGGGCGATGCCGACATCATTGCCGAAGCCGTGGTGTATTCAGCCGAAGGTATGGACCATTTCCTGAAGTACGATTTGCGCGCACTGCCCGGATTGACCCGTCTGCAAGTGTTCTCCTGCGGTCGATTGGTGCTTGACGACCATAATGTCAGCGTGGTCAACCGTCTGCTGGCCGAACGCGGCGAAACTGGATTCATGACCAAACGTGAGGCCAGCGTCGGCACCGATATTCCCGTGCATCGGTTGGACTCGCGATTCGTGCACACGTTCAACGAATTACAGAAAGACGGCAGGGCAAGCTACGCCACGCTAGGGGAGCATCTTGGCGTGACGCACACCGCGATTCGTGGGCGCGTCAAAAAACTGGAGGATTCCGGTGTGATGCGCATTATGGCCACGGTCAGCCCCATGCGTTTAGGCGGATTCCGCCAAGCATTTCTCGGCATCGGTGTGAAGCCGCCGTATCGGCTTGATGCCGAACAACTGTTGGAAATCGATGAAGTGACGTACGCGATGAGCGGCGTCGGATTGAACGGAGCCGACTACCTCATCGAAATCATCGCCGGAGATGACGGGGATCTGTGGCGTGTGGTAGACGAATCCATTCGCTCGCTGCCAGGCGTGGAACAGACCTGGTGGGCATCCACCGTCAGCGTGGAAAAAGAGTCGTATTGGCTTGAGCCTCCCCGCGACGGCGTGCTTCTCGACGATTGATGGATCAATGGTATTATGCGCCCCGTCTTTGCTCATTCTCAAGGATGAGATGATAATTCAGACCAACGCATGATATTCGAATCAGCTGTTTTTCCGTAATTTTGGAGGTAATCCAAAGAAAGGAATGACAGCATGGATATCAGGGACACCATCAAAGCTACCAATACGGCCATTGCAGCCGTGGATCTTGTGAAGGACTACGGTTCCGGGAATAACACGGTGCATGCGTTGCGTGGCGTCAACGTCGCTTTTGAAAAAGGAAAATTCACGGCGATTATGGGACCTTCCGGTTCCGGCAAATCCACGTTGATGCACACGTTGGCAGGACTGGATTCCGCAACCGGCGGGCACATCATATTCAATGGCGACGATCTGACGCACATGAACGACAACCAGCTTACGTTGCTGCGCCGCCGCGACATCGGATTCATCTTCCAAAGCTTCAACCTGCTGCCGATGTTCACCGCCGAACAGAACATTCTCATGCCATTGACCTTGGCTGGAGCGAAACCCGACCGACAGTGGTTGCGTCTGCTGGTGGAAACGCTTGGCCTTAAGGAACGTCTCAATCATCGTCCGAACGAACTATCGGGAGGTCAACAGCAGCGTGTGGCCATCGCACGAGCATTGATCACCAAGCCGAAACTAGTATTCGCAGACGAGCCCACCGGCAATCTTGACTCCGTATCAAGCGCCGAAGTGCTGAGCTTCCTGAAACGTTCCGTCAACGAACTTGGCCAAACCATCATCATGGTCACGCATGATGCGGTCGCCGCGTCTTACGCCGACCGTGCGCTCGTGTTTGCCGACGGCCAGATTGTGGCGGACGTGAACAAGCCGACAGCAGACCAGATGAGTGAACTGTTGATGAAGGAACGCGAAGCCGCCACAATGAATGTGGCTTCCGTGAGACATTCCCACTAAACGCACTGTAGAAGCATTCGAAGAAGGGAACAGAATTCACCATGTGGTCCATCACTTTGAAACTCATGCGAAAAACCAAGCGCATGCTCATACCCGCAGGCATCGCCATCATGATCGGCACGGCGTTCATCGCCAGCACCTTCCTGTTCGGCAATGCCATGAACGACTCCCTGACACGGCGGCTGACCGCTATGTTCGGAAACGCCAACTATGCGGTGACCGTCAACAGCTCCGACCTGAGTGATGAGGAACTCAACGAAGCGTACTCCAGCACTGTCGGCGACTTCCATCTCGACCAGATCGCCGGCATCGAAGGAGTCGACGGCGTCCGCGCTTCGGTGGAAACCGGCGCCAGCGTTTCCAAGGGAGACAGCACCATCAGCGGTGAGATCATCTCCACCGCGGCACAGAAGAACATGCTTCCCGTGAATATTACGGAAGGGGACCAGCCGAAGGACTCCAACGAAGTCGCACTGCCGGAAGACATGGCGAAACAGCTGAACGTCGGCATTGGCGACACTGTAAGCCTGACCTCCCAATATGCGGTAGGCACCGATGGCAAAGCCAAAGCGGACAACGTGCGCGTGGTCGGACTCACCTCCGATCCGAACGGCGCTTACTCGTACTATGGTGGCGCGATTGTAGGATCCAACAATCTGCTTGCCGCAATGCAGGGAACGGACGATTTCAACACCACCGGAACAACAACGGTATATCTCGACCTTGCCTTGGATGGAAACAGCGCATCCGCAAAAACCATCAACAGTGTGAAAGCGTTGCTGCCAAAGCATTTCGATTTGATGCCGCGACAGCAGGTCAGTGACGAAAGCATCAAATCCTTAAGCGGCAACCAAACCAACATCGTCACCACATTCCTCATGTGCTTTGGCGTGCTTGCCATGTTCGTGGCGGCACTGGTGATCGCCAACACGTTCCAAGTGCTCGTGGCGCAACGCCGCCGCACACTCGCCTTGCTGCGCACCATCGGCGCGAAGAAAGGCCAGCTGTATGGTTCCGTGCTGTTCGAGGCGGCAGTGCTTGGCTTCGTTGCATCCGTGCTTGGCGTGGTGCTGGGCAGTCTGCTCATGTGGGGCATGTGCGTCAGTGACATCATGCAAGAGGGTATGCGATTCAATTTCTCTTGGCAGGCCGCCGTCGTACCTATTCTCTTCGGTATTGTGGTGACGGTGCTCGCATCCTTGGGATCCGCACGTTCCGCTACTGCGGTGACGCCATTGGAGGCATTGCGCCCGATTGAACTGACCGACAACCGTCATTCCAGCCTCACTCGAGCCATAATCGGTATTCTGATGGTGGTGGTCGGTATCGCCATGGCAGTATTTTCCATCTGGCAGGTACAAGCCACCAATGGCGGCGAGGAAGCGAACAGCGATCAATTCACGATGATTCTGCTCATAGCCATCGCCGGCGCCGCACTGGTGTTCCTCGGCATGGTGATCACCGCGGTGTTCTGGATGCCGACCCTCATGAAGGGCGTTGGATCGTTGGCCTCACTGACAGGCCCTTCCGCAACGGTTGCGCACGCCAACATTCAGAAGAATCCGCGACGCATCGCAGCAACCGGTGCTGCTCTGCTCATCGGTGTCACCTTGGTTTCCACCATCGCAACCGGTGCCGCTAGCGCCAAAGAGACTATGAATGGTGCGCTCGCCACCCGTTATAGCGTCGACATCGTGGCTATGGGCGATGGCATCAGCCAGCAAATGGCCAAGGATGTAGCCGACATCAACGGCGTGTCCGACATGTTGTATGCGCCGGCGGTTTCCGTGACCTTGGAGAAAGCGGATGGAACCCGGCCTACGTCCGCATTGCTGGTCGGTGTGAAGAACATCGATCAGGTCAAGCGGGTCATGCGTGCCAACTTGGGTAACGCCTCCATCGACAGTGATAGCGTTCTCATGCCAACATACAATGCGCAAACCGGCAAGGAGCTGCAGTTCGCCAATGGCACGGCTGATTTCTCTACCGAATGGAACCAGGACGGCGTCACTACGCGTTCGCTGACATTGCAAGCAAACCAAGCTGACTACCGTCGCGTATCCGCACAGTATGGAGCTGTCGGATTCGTGGATGAAAGCCATTTCACCAATGGTGACCTTGATGCTGCCACCCATGTGTTGCTGGTCAAAGCAGATACTGACAAGTCGGGAGTTTCCGTCGACGGCATCTACAACGACATGCAGGCCGCATTGGAAAAGAGCACTGGCGCGACAGTGACCGGACCGATCGCCGAACGCATCGTATGGGCGAACATGATCGACTCCATGATGATGCTTCTGGTGGGATTGATCGCCGTGGCCGTGCTCATCGCACTTGTCGGCGTAGCCAACACGCTGTCGCTGTCAGTGATCGAACGCACCCGAGAATCCGCCACACTGCGTGCCATCGGCATGACTCGAGGCCAGTTGCGACGCTCCCTGGCGGTGGAAGCCCTGCTCATCTCGCTGGTATCCGGCATCGCGGGCGTACTACTTGGCACCCTGTTCGGCTGGCTGGGCGCATACGTGGTGTTCAGTATGTACGGCAAAGTGGTGTTCCCGTTCGAATGGGGCATTAACGGCATCGTACTCGCCGTGGCAGCCGTGGCAGCATTGCTCGCCAGCGTATTCCCCGCACGCAGGGCAGTGAGCACGCCTCCTGTTGAGGCGCTCGCCGAAGCCTAAGCTTCATAGCAAACATAACGAAAAGGACTCCTGCCACAAACATGGTAGGAGTCCTTTTTGCGTATCATGCATACGCAAAACAACAAATCAATCAGACCAAATGGTTTTCGTAAGCGAACACCACCGCCTGCACACGGTCACGCGCATTGATCTTCGCCAGAATATGAGCCACATGCGTTTTCACCGTTGGCAGGCTGATGAAAAGCTTGTCGGCAATCTCCTGATTCGACAATCCATGCGCGATCTCAATAAGCACTTCGCGCTCGCGATCGGTCAGTTCATCTAATTCCGGATCGGTGTACGTCGAATCAGAAGTGGAAGAAGCAGTGGAATTTCCATGTGCGCCAACATTCGCAGCCATGAAATCGCCTTCCATCATTTTCTCGATAAGACGTTTCGTGGCGGACGGTGCGATAATCGCATTACCTTGAAAAACCGTGCGAATCGAATTCAACAACGTTTCCGGTTCCGTATCTTTCAGCAGAAAACCGGAAGCTCCGGCAGTGATTGCAGCCATAACATATTCATCCAAATCGAATGTCGTCAAAATAATCACTTTGGTACGGGCGACTTCTGATTGCGTTCCATCGGCAGCGAAGCGATGCTGCAACGCACTGATCTGCCGAGTCGCCTCGATACCATCCATGCCAGGCATACGCACATCCATCAACACCACGTCAGGATGCAGCGTTTCCGCCAACGCCAAGGCTTCCGCGCCATCGCGAGCCTGTGCCGCGACCGCCATATCAGGTTGGGAGCCGATCACCATGGCGAAACCGGCACGTACCAATTCCTGATCATCGGCAATGACCACACGAATCTTCTGTTCTTTACTCATACTCTCCACCTTATCGGCATTGTTCCGCTCACAGCGCGAAACAAACCCTTAAATCTCCCTGAAAAACTTGAACCGGCTATCGAGACGCGCGCTGCAGCTGCTCTTCCAGCGGTGCAGCGGGCCTCAACTGCAGTTCGCTCGCGCTACCGGCATGAGCGTCATCGCTGAAACCAGTCTCACGAAGCACACCAAGCAGTTCGCGCATACGCTTAAGTGCGGCGCGCCCCTGTTCTCCAATGGCTTTGAACGCTGCGGAAATCTCGTCGGCGGTAGGCTCTTTGCCTTGTGCTTCGGCGCTATCCAGCATGCGGATACCATCGACGGCTTGACTAATCACGCTGTTCAACGTGGCGGTGACTTCAGCCTGAATGCTGGCACTGATACGGTCACGTTCCATATTCGCCGCGAGAATACGCTGCTTCTCCTGCTCGGCCACCAGCGCTTCCTCTCGCGCCTGCAACACCAGTGCGTTTGAATCACTGGAACGAGCCCAACGTGCCCACGCTATAATGCCGGCGCACAGCATCAGCACTGCAACCGTATACATAACGCCGGTAAAGAACGCCGCCGTATTACTTGACGTGACTGAAACCGGTTTCGTCAAGCCTGCAAAAGCGGCGATGGCGCCGAACAAGGTAGTGTATCCGTGTTGATCAGCCGCGATTTTTAAGCCCATCAGCACCGAACAGGTAGCGGCGGCAAGACCGGTCCAACGCCATGCGTGTTCACGCCCATACAATACGGCTGAATACAGCGCACACAGCGACGCTACGATATGTCCAACCTCAATCGATCCCAAAAACACCAATTGCACAACCGACAATACGAACACAATAAGCGCGCAAGTCTCGGGGAGCCTGCGTCGAAGAGCCAGCGCCAGCAAGCAGCATGCGGCGATCGCATGAGAGAGCTGCGCCTGAGGTGAACTATCAAAAAAGAGCGTAACCGACATGCGATTCAGCAGCATGACCAATGCCACGGCACCAACGGAATCCATGAGCGCATAATGGTGCTGCGTCCACGCGGAAACACGTTCCACCCAATTCAGTCCTCGCGAATTGGATGTATTTGCAAGTTCTACGGATTTCAGTTTCAACGATTTGAGCAAATCATGCAGATTGGGTGCGGTGATGCGCAAATGTTGCAGGGCATTCGAACGATGATCGCGACCGGTCGGTTGGTTGGTTTCCTGCGTCTGCTCCGATGGCTGATCTGGGATTCGCGCCGATATGTTGACGACTGTGTGAGGTGCGATTGTTTCGTCGGATAGTTTCGCTTTGCTGGATATGGTAGTTGTGTTGCACGATTCGGACTGTTCCGAGGCATACTGTTCGCCGGTTTCTTCTGTCACCTGTTCTTTACCGCCGTAAGGCAGGGTGGCCATGACTTCGAAGCCTCCGCCGAGTTGGGGGCCAGCCTGCAACGAGCCTCCGGCCGATTCGATGCGTTCTTTCATGCCCAGCAGGCCGTAACCTGGCGTATGCCCGTCGATATTGGCCGCCGCGCCATGACCATTGTCGGTGATGGTCAAAGTGAGCAAACCGTTGTTCCATGACTCTTTAATGTGCACATTGACGTGCGGCCCCGCATACTTGCGGATATTCGTCAGTGCCTCCTGCACTACATGGTAGGAAGCTATCGAGGCTTGTTCGCCGAGTTGTTCTGGGCTGGCGATGCCGGTGATATTCCGTCGGATTCGAATGTCGGGGGAGACGTTTTGCGCTTGTTCCACAAGATTGCCGATATCGTTATAATCGGCGTGCGGTGAACCCCCGAATACTCCCAGAAGACGTTGCATGTCATGCAGTGCGCGTTCCGATTCGTGTCGAATCGTCTCCATGGTGTTTCTGGCTACCGCGGGATCATGCGTGCCTGCATAGCGACCGCCATCAGACTGCACGATGATGATTGACAGGGTGTGCGCCACCACATCGTGCATGTCGCGTGCGATGCGTGCGCGTTCCGCCAACGCGGCGATATCGCGTTCGTTCTGGTCTCGCGCGGCGATTGCCTCATTGCGTTCCCGCATCATGCGAATGGTTGCCAGACGGGCACGCTGCCAGAACGCTACAATGACGGTGGAAATAATGCATACTTCGAAAATCGGCGTCAGTACCAGCATGTATTGCGCCATCATGTCGGCGACTTCCGACATGGATGTTCCTGTGTAGATGGAGCCGAGAGTGTCTTCCGTGACCATAACGCCATTTGGATTTGGGTCATTCCAGCTGCTCCATGTATGCACTTTGCCTCCGGTGAGCAGTGGTCCATTGGTCATGGTCCATGCCACCAGCGCCGAAGCCAGAAGACCGATGGTCAACGCCAGAATAATGAAGGCTTTCGTGTTTTTGGGATTGCCGTAGACGATCACTGAATACAGCATGAACAATGCCAGAATATCGGCGCCCAACAGGCAAGGGCCGAATATGAGATGCGCCAAGGTCAATGCCACGCAGAGCAACGCTCCGGTCTGCGGCCACCATCGACGGATTAGCAGCGGAATAAGCATTGCCGCTTCCCATGCCATCTGCGTGGAAGGCTTAAGGTCAAACAGCAATCCCGGATTATAGGTGATGCTGCCGGTCACGCCGAACAGCAGAACACCTATAACAAGCGTGATGATGAGATCGCCGGCGAAAACATGGCCATGCATCCATGACAAGAGACGCTGCTTGAGATTCGACATACGTTCCACCCTAGCGCCAGATATGCTGTGACGCCATCATGCGCAGGAATGAAATAGCGGTAAGATAAAGCCGCTTTTGTGAGGTAAGGTTGTCTCCGCATGTGGGTGAGATGGAAGCCATCAAAAAGTCACTACCCGCATTGAACATGCCGATGATGCCAAGGGAAAGGTGAATGCATGACGTTGCTGAGCGAATACTACGTGCCCGGATTGCATATTGAGGATCGTTCCATCAAGGTGCCGTTGGATTGGACGGGCCACGAGCCTGGTCATGGGTTCGATGGCGAATCGATCAGCCTGTTCTACCGTGTGGTCACCTCTCCCGAACATGTGCATGACGACCTGCCGCTGCTCGTGTTCCTGCAGGGTGGTCCCGGTGGTTCCGGTCCGCGTCCGCTCGGCCCAAGTTCCGATGGTTGGATCGAGGAGGCCATCAAGCATTTCCGCGTGGTGTTGCCGGATCAACGTGGTACGGGGCGTTCGTCTCGTGTCGATACGCATGTGATTGAGGGCATGGACGGTGACGGCAAGGCAGGTGCCGCGTTTTTGAAGCGTTTCCTCGCCGATTCGATCGTTCGTGACTTCGAGCATCTGCGTCGTACCGAATTCGGGGGCGCACGTTGGGTCACGCTTGGTCAAAGCTATGGCGGATTCCTGACGCTGACGTATCTTTCGCTGTTCCCGCAAGGAGTTATCGCTAGTTTCACCACGGGTGGCATTCCGCATGTTCCCGCCGATGCGACCGACGTGTACCGTCATACGTTCCCGCGCATGGCGGCAAAGACGAAGCAGTTCTACGAGCGTTACCCGATCGATATCGAACGTGCCGCGGCCGTCGCCGACATTCTGCAGTCGCGCAAGGTCGCATTGCCGAACGGCGATCCGCTCACGGTGGAACGTTTCCAATGCTTGGGATCCGATTTCGGCATGAAGCCAAGTTTCGAACGCGTGCATTGGATTCTTGACCAGGCATTCCTTGACGGCGACGGTTCGGCCTCGACCTCGGCGGAACTGTCTGACGAATTCCTGTCTTCCGTGATGAATGCGACTTCATCTCGCCCGCTGTATTGGCCGTTGCAGGAGTTCATCTACGCCAACGGTGAGCTGGAAACGCCGATTTGCTGGGCCGCCCAGCGCGTGCGCGGCGAGCATCCGGAATTCGCGGGTGACATTCGTCCGCTTAATTTCACCGGCGAGGCCATGTTCCCGTGGATGTTCGAGCAGGAACGTGCGTTGCGTCCGTTCAAACCAACCATGGACGTGCTTATGGAAGACACGCATTTCGGTACGATCTACGATGCCGACCAGTTGGCGCGCAATGAGGTTCCGCTGCAGGCTGCCGTCTATTTTGACGACATGTACGTAGATTCTGGATTGCAGCTCGACACGCTGTCTCGCATCGGTCGTTCACATTATTGGACTACCAATGAGTTTGAACATGACGGCGTGCATGGTTCAACAGTGTTCAGGCACCTGTTCAATGAAGCATTGAACCGCGGAGATTTGGCGGAGTTGTTCTGACGATCGTTCAGCAACGACGAGCATCGATAGCAAAGGAAAGAAACATGGCCAATCCAACCATCGGATTCATCGGATACGGCAATATGGCGCAGGCGATCGCCGAAGGCCTGGTCAATGCCGGCACAATCAGCGGCGACGACATTGTGGCTTGTGCGGCACACTATGACAAGCTGGAACGTAACGCCGCCAAACTTGGTGCGAAAGCGGTGCATACCGCTGCACAAGTGGCCGAAGCTGCCGACGTGGTCGTTATCGCCATCAAACCGTATCAGATTGAAGCGGTGATCTCACCGATCGTTGACAAGCTGGCGCAGCCAAACACCATCGTCGTGTCCATTGCGGCAGGCTGGGATCTGAACAAATTCCATGACCTGTTCGGAACGTCTTTCGAACAGGCGCACATTCAATGCACCATTCCGAACACGCCGATGGCTGTCGGCAAAGGCGTGCTGGTCGCGGAAATCGACAACACGCTCACGCAGGAACAGACGGAAACCTTCGAAAACCTGTTTTCGTCAATCAGCCTGATCGAACGCGTGGACACCGCACACATGGGCATCGGCATGTGTATTGCCGGCTGTGCGCCGGCCTTCACCGACATGTACATCGAAGCATTGGGCGATGCCGGTGTGAAATATGGATTGCAGCGTGCCACCGCGTATCGTCTGGCCGCCAAAATGGTGGAAGGTGTGGGTGCGCTCTATTTGGCCGACGAAATGCATCCGGGTGCCATGAAAGACGCTGTCTGCTCTCCAGGGGGCACCACCATCAAGGGTGTCGCATCGTTGGAGGAAAGCGCGTTCCGTGGTGCCGTGATCAAAGCGGTCGACGCCATCGAAGCCTAATACTAAGCTAAGGAACCATGTCTCTTACTATCGGAATCGTCGGACTGCCGAACGTCGGCAAGTCCACCATGTTCAACGCATTGACCCGTAACAACGTTCTGGCGGAAAACTATCCGTTTGCCACCATCGAACCGAACACCGGCATCGTGCCATTGCCGGATGACCGTCTGCCAGTGCTTGCCAAGCTCGTGCACACGGAGAAGATCGTGCCGGCCACCGTCACCTTCGTCGACATCGCAGGCATCGTCAAGGGCGCTTCGGAAGGCGAAGGCCTGGGCAACAAGTTCCTCGCCAACATTCGCGAAGCCGACGCGATCTGCGAGGTCGTGCGTGCCTTCGAAGACGATGATATCGTGCATGTCAACGGCAAGGTCGATCCGTCCGACGACATTGAAACCATCAACACCGAGCTGATCCTCGCCGATCTGCAGACCATCGAGAACGCGCTGCCGAAGTTGGAGAAGGATTTGCGCGGCAAGAAGATCGAACCGGCCTACATGGAGGCCGTCAAGCAGGCGAAGACCATTCTTGAAGCCGGCGAAACCATTGATAAGGCGGCTCGCGAAGGTCGTTTCGACAAGGACTCCGTCTACGATCTGCACTTGATGAGCGCCAAGCCGTTCATCTACGTGTTCAACGTGGACGATGCCGAACTGCAGAACAAAGACATGCAGGCCAAGCTCGCCGCATCCGTGGCTCCGGCTCCGGCCATTTTCCTCAACGCGCAGTTTGAAGCCGACCTGACCGAACTCGACGAGGCTGACGCTCGCGAGATGCTTGCGGACGCAGGTCTTGAGGAGTCCGGATTGGATCAGTTGGCGCGAGTCGGCTACGATACGCTCGGCCTTTCCACCTTCCTCACTGCAGGCGAGAAGGAAGTGCGCGCATGGCAGATCCACAAGGGCTATACCGCGCCGCAGGCTGCCGGCGTGATTCATACGGACTTCGAAAAAGGCTTCATCAAGGCCGACATCGTCTCCTACGACGATTTCGTGGCTGCCGAAGGCTCCATGGTCAAGATCAAGGAGGAAGGCAAGCTACGCCAGGAAGGCCGCGACTACGTGATGCAGGACGGCGATATCGTCGAATTTAAATTCAACGTCTCCAAAAAGTAAGTGTTTCTCTGGCTCCCCTCTTTGAGGGGAGCTGTCGCTACAAGCGACTGAGGAGCGGCACGGATAAGGCCTGAGAAGTCGTCTTCTCAGGCCTTTGTCATGACATTGTTCTGCAAGGACTGGCTGCTGCAGCAGCATAATGTGTGTTTTATTATTCGGCCTTGGCGGCTTGCTGGTCAATCCAATTGTTGACGTCGGTGACCGCCTCGTCAAGGGTTGCTTTGGCGGCTTTGCAGTATTTGGAATCTACAGGTTGACGATTTCCGCGCCGAACGGCCAGAGCGCAAGCTTGGCCATCTTGAATGATTGCAATCCGAACGGAATACCGATAATGGTGATGCAGTTGAGCACGCCGGCTCCCAGATAGCCGAGCGCCATCCACCAGCCGACCAGCACCACCCACAGGATATTGCCGAGAACTCGCATGATTTGCCCCTTTCCGATTCCGGTCGATGCCTCGCATGTTCAGCTTCACTATTTTGCCAGACAGCATGACGGAAACGCGAGACGTAACCCTTAGCTCGCCCCTGATCCATTCTCGGACCGCTATTCAGGCGGATCGTATGCGGTAAGCCCAATCCTTTTGTGAAGATTTTGTGTATTGTCGGGCATACGTGGTTTTCACCGTCGATTTGAATGATGATAGGCTTCTCGATGTCTGCCGTATGAAGACCCATCAAGGAGATGCCATGAACCTGTATCGCTACGCGATGTTCATCGCACGCGCCTGCCGTGGGTCGTTCGTCGGCAATGTTCTGTTTGCCAATCCGCAAATGGCCCTATTCTCGATGCTGGTGTAGCGGGGACACGCCTTATGCCGGGATGTACCGATGGCCCATCCGCAGTCGACGTCGCATGAATCGCTCACCATAGCCATCAACTTACGCAAAGCCGCGAATCGTTTGCCGTATATGAATGCGGAACGGATGGCGGCTTTTCCTTTACCCCGGACTCATCAGTGTCCCCGCGTCTTGACACAAGTATGGGGCCGGATCGTCCATACATGCCGTTACCAACAGAAGGAAATGCTGTGACCTCACAGAAGACCGCGGAATTCGGGTCCGCCGCCAGTTCCGTAAAGCCTATTGATTCGCACGCCCGATTCATCGTCGTGGGCGTGATCGTCGTCGGCTCGTTCATCGCGCTGCTCAACCAGACCGTCATGTCACCGGCCTTGCCGGCACTGATGCGTGATTTCAATATCACCACCGGCACCGTGCAGTGGGTGACCAGCGTCTACATGCTGGTCTCGGGCATCATGGTGCCGATTTCAGGCTATCTGATTGATAAATTCTCCACCCGAAAGCTCTTCGCCGGAGCTCTTGCCACTTTCATGGTCGGCACACTGCTGTGTGCCGTCGCGCCGAATTTCATGCTGTTGCTCGTCGGACGCATACTGCAATCCGCCGGCTCCGGCGTGCTGTTGCCATTGGTCGCCGTAGTGCCGATGCTCGTCTATCCGCCGGATAAGCGCGGCACCGCCATGGGCATGGCCGGTATCGTCATGGCCGCCGGCCCGGCTATCGGCCCGGTTGTCGGTGGTCTGGTGATTGACAGTTTCGGATGGCGCCCGATGTTCATTGGCATCGCAGTTGTGGCACTGGTCATCCTTGTCGGAGGCACGATGATGCTCAAGAACGTCGGCGAGTTGAAGAACCCAAAGCTCAACATCCTGTCCGTGATCCTTTCGACCATCGCGTTCGGTGGCCTGCTCTATGGCTTCTCGTCTGCTTCCACGATGGGATGGACCAGTCCGGTCGTCATTATTTCAATCGTCGTTGGTCTTGTGGCCTTCGTCGCATTCGTATACAAGCAAGTCAAGCTCGATGAGCCATTGTTGCGCGTTGACACCCTTGCCACCCGCAACTTCCGCAACTCCGCGATTCTGGTCACTCTGATTAACGCCGCAGTCGCCGCAACCAACGTGACGTTGCCTATCTTCATCCAGAATGTACTCGGCCAATCCGCCACCGTCACCGGCATGGTCATGCTGCCTGCCGCGGCGGTCGGCATCATCCTGAGTCCGGTCGCCGGTGCCGCATTCGACAAATTCGGCCCGCGCGGCGTGGGCATCGGCGGCCTTGCGCTCATGACCATCTCTCTTGGTCTTCTCGGCACCATCAACACCAGGACATCAGTGCTGTTTGTCGCCGTGTTCTGCGCATTGCAGGCATCCGGTCAGGCTATCGCCAACATGCCGATCAACACTTGGGGCGTCAACGCTTTGCCGAACGACATGATCGCCCATGGCAACGCCATCGCCAACACCGGCCGCCAGATCGCGGCAGCCATTGCGACCTCGCTTCTGGTCACCGCAGAAACATCCGTGACCGCCTCGCACATGTCCCAGGGTGTGAAGTCCGCCACGGCCAGCGGCATCGCGTTCTCCTACCTGCTGTGCGCCGCCATCTCGCTGGTCGCCCTGATCATCTGCATCTTCACCGTCACCAGCCGTGCCAAGGAGAAGGCCGCACGCAACGCCAAGGCCTACGAGGCGCAAGCCTCCGCCGAAGTCGCGGTCGAAACCACTGAAGGCCAGCCCGCCGAGCATCACTACGCCGGCGCATACGTGGCCCCCGCCGCCTCCCTGTTCAAGCAGGCCCAGGAACAGTCCATCGGCGGGATCATGGACGATCAGCCCTACAGCTGCCTGGACAGCGATGACATCACGCATGTGGTGCGCGAGTTCATCCGCCTCAACGTCTCCAGCCTTCCCGTGGTGAACGGCGATGGCAGGCTCGTCGGCTTCGTCAGCGACGGCGATGTCATGAAATCGATTGCCACCTATGAATCCCGTACGGTTCCCACCGGCACCGGTTCGACGATGGTGGTGTTCGACGACGAAACCGTGGCCTCCAAGGTGCAGGCGCTCTCCGGCAAGAAGGTGATGGACATCGCCACGCGTAAGGTCGTTGCCGCCACGCCCGACCAGCATGTTGGAGAGGTGGCCCGAATCCTCGCCAAGAAGCAGTTCAAGAAACTGCCGGTGGTGGATGGTGATGGCAGACTCGTCGGTGTGATCCGCCGTAAGTCCGTGATGGAACATGCCTTCGACGCGCTGTTCCCAAAGGATGATCGGTGATTCGGCGTCATCATCGCTGAATAGAATGAATGAAATATGAGGCTTCCCTTCTCGCGGGGGAAGCCTCATTGCTTTGTCCGCGGAGTCTTACGGCACCTGCGCAAGGGCAACGTCACGCCTTCATGATGCACTATTGAATAGTGTGTTCCTATCGTTGCATGGTGACGCTAACGCATGGCGTCACGATACTGAAGCCTGCCATCTAACGGCGGGTACGGCTCGTTGCTGGAGTCGTGCACGCATACGCGCGTCGGCGTGCGTGGGATGTCCATTCAGGTTTTTCCCATCTTCGGACTCGTAAAATAGGTGAGGTTAACAAGACGAAGAACGATGACATCCGTCGATTCGCAAGGGGTGGACGCATATGGATTATCAGTATCAGGCCGTTGAACAGCCTTCCAATCCCCGCAAAACCTGGCCGATTGTCCTTTCCGTGGTCGTGGCGCTCACTGTGGCATGCGGCGCAGGAGTGTACGTCTACCACAACAAACGGCAGGAGGCGTTGGACACATGCCGGCAATCGCTTGCGGAATTCAGCTCGGCCCGTAAGGCCGTGCTCGACACATCCGAAAACGGTAGCGAGCTGCAGAAATTGATCCGTGGTGCGCTCGGCGTGAACGACATCATCGACGCGTTCGCGGACGCGGCCACCAGCGCAGAGAACACGGTCGATACGGAAGGCTGTAAGGCGGACGCCACCATCACGCAGCTCAATCTCATCGCCAAAACACTAGACAGCGCCACGGATTCCCTGAATAACAGCCTGAAGGACATCCGGGAGAAGAACGGCACGAATGCGCTGCAGGATTCGCGGAACGATTCGGATGGCACGACAACGAACGGACCATCCTCCAATACTCAGTCCAATACGTCATCGGGGCAATTGCTCGACGTTCCTTCGAACGGTTCTTCCGCCACGGAATCGTTGGATGAATCGAAGAAGGAACTGCAGCAGTCGCTCGACAAGGCGGACAAATTGGTCAACAAGCTTGACAAGGACGAAACACTGACGTTGACTGGCCGTAAACTGCTGTCCGCATTGTCCAAAGCTGTGGATTCCGGTCAAAAACTCATTGAAAACAGCAATATCAAGGATTCCAAGTACTACAAGGCCGCCAAAGTCACGCTCGATGAGGCCATCGATGTGGCCGAGAATTGGGTGGACAGACAGGCGTCCAAAGCGCAATGACGATTCTCCCTCGTGCTGCTTCCATACGTGCGTCTAAAGTTTCCCGGAAAAACGTCGACGATTATGACATCAGAGAATATGACGCCATGACGGATGGAAGCGTAAGAGGGGATACGAATGGCGAAATCGGGGTGTGGGCCGTCGGGAAACATAGCGTTTGCGACCCCGGTCGCCCGTCCATATCCTAGGCGATCGGGTTCGCAAGACCGATTAGAAGAACAGCGCTGAGACTCCGGCCGCAAAGCACATCAGCAGCACGGACGTGATGAAACTGGCGAGGAACGCCTTCTGTCCCTTCTTGGCGATGGCGCTGAAATTCACGTTGATGCCAAGCGCGGCCATGGCCATGCCGAGCACGATGTACGCGAAATCGACCAGATTCGGTGCGATGGCACCGATGAACGGCACGAACGTGCCGATGATGGAAGCGCCGATGAAACCGAGCATGAACCATGGGAACGACACTTTGCGTTTACCGTCCGCTGGCATTTCGGAATGGTTTTTATCCCACCAAACGGCGATGACGATGGCTGCGAACACCAGCATCAGTACTCGCGACAGTTTCATGATGGTTGCGATGTCCACCGCGCCGAACGCGTCGCCGGCCGCCACGGCATGGGCGATTTCGTGCAAGGAAGCTCCGGCGGTAATGCCCAGCTGTGTCTTACTCAAACCGGTCAATGGTCCAAGGGTGATTTCCAGTAACGCGAAGATGGTGCCCATGATGGCGATGATGGCCACGGCCATCACTTCGTTGTTGGCTTTTTCATCCTCTTTTTCCGGCGGTACTTTGATGGAGCCAGACAATCCCATGACGGCGGCCGCACCGCAAATGCCGGTGCCGCCCGCCACCAGAATGGCGAGTTGCGGGTCGACGCCAAATTTGCGGGCGATGGCGTAGCACACCACGATGGTGAGTGTCACGACCACGGCCGCGATGGGCAGACACTTGATGCCTTGGGTGAACAATACGGTCAGATTGAGCTTGAATCCGAGCAGAATGATTCCCAGACGCAACAGTTTATTGGAAATAAGTCCTGCTGCGTCCTTCACGCCGGACCTGTGTTCCACGGAACGGCTGGAATACCATTTGCGAATCGGAAACTGGGCCGCCATGCCGATGAGCAATGCGATGATCAGCGCGCCGAACAGACTGAATCCCGGAAACTGTTTAAGCCACGAAGCCACTAGTGAGGCGGCCAAAGTGACGATGCCGACGAAAACCATTTCCTTGGTGGCTATGCGAGCCCACCATGTTTTGCAAAAAACAATCACGTGTCTCAAGTGTTCCGGCCGGTTCGGACATCGGTATGGTGCGGAAAGCGATGACTTCAGCGCCGTGCCAACGATACTGAAATCCAATGCGCGATCGGCAGCAGGTACAGGAACACTGCCAATGTCAGACTGGACGTGGGCGCTCCCACCGAAGCGAGCGGCACCGCTCCGGCGATGGACCATGGAATCAGCGGAGCCACCACCACGGCGGTATCCTCCAGATTGATGGCCTTGCGATGCTCGTCGGACTCCAGATGGTCGCATAGCTGATTTGTCAGCATGATCGACAACGTTTGATTGCAGGCGACGGCACTCGCCACGAGAGACGTTACCAGCGTGGCGCCGAATACGCTGATATGCCGGGCAAGCGATGCGACCATCCGATGCGCGCCATCCAGCAGTTCCGTCTCTTGGAAAATGCCGGAATATGACGATGAAATGCATACGATTAGCATCACTTTGACCATTGAAACGATTCCGCCACCATCGATCAGCGGTGCGACGCGCGCGTCAGCACAGTGGAATCCGAATACCAGTGCGTGGCCAATCGCGGTCCAATCCATATGTTGCACTGCAACGCAAATCGGCAATGCAGTCAGTATGCTGGCGGTCATGGTGATGCGCACGTCAACCCTGGCGATCGCCAGCGCGACCAACACCACTGCGGGCAGGACGGTGACCCAATCAAGATCGAACGCGTTGGAAAACAGTCCGGCAATGTCAATGGAGCTGTTGGAAGGATGCGTGCACAGCGCCAATGTCGCATACACTGCGCACGTCAGCACGAACGGTACCACGGCGGTTTTCAACATCAGTCGGATATTGTCGAAAATGTTCGTGCGCGTCAGCGTTTTGACCAATTGGGCGCTGGTGGATACGGGGGAGCAGCGGTCGCCGAAATAGATGCCGGACAGTATCGCTCCACCGAGGAACACCGGTGGAACCTGCATGGAAGTGCCCAACGTCATCGTGATCACACCCATCGTCGCGGCCGAAGCGAACGATGATCCGGTCAGCAGAGACATCAGACAGTTGAGTAGGAACGTGAGTAGGACCACCACATGAGGATGCACCAGACCTGCCGTATTCGTCACAATAAACGACACAGTGCCTGCGGCGCGCCACAGGGTGGTCAGCAGGCCGATCAGAACGAACGTTACTACCACGATGCTGGCGGCACGCATGGTCGCGAAACCTTTGGAAATCATGGCGGTGAACGTATGCCCGGTAAGACGCCCATGAGCTAGGAAGATCACCACGCCGGCCAACAACGCCGGAATAATGGAAATGCCGGCGATAATGCAGACGATCAACGCACCACAGAACAACGCCATTGTGATGAGCTCGGCCATGGATACACGTCCTTCCTTCATAGGTGCCATGCGAAACACCGCACCAGTGAACCCGATTGGCATGGTTGATGCGTGGACTGTTTCGATATATGACTATCGGTGTGGCATGTGGCCGTTGCGCTGCGTCGGTTTGCTTCAAGCCGACTTGAAGTTGGTAATCTGGCTCTGGAAGCAAAATCGAACAGAATAAGGAGAATTCATGGCTGATTTCGAAGCAAGGAAGCTGGACGAATTGGATCATCGCACTGATGATGCCTCCGCGCCCGAAGTGTTCTTCACATCTGTGATCACGCCGGAAAGCCTGATTAGAGCCTATCATGCGCTCGGACGCAAGCCTCAAGGCAACGTGGCCATTAAAATCCATTCCGGCGAATCGGAGAAATCCAATAACCTCAATCCGGCGCTCGTCAAGGATCTCGTGCAGGAGATCGGCGGCACGCTCGTCGAATGTGCGACCGCATACGATGGCAATCGCGGAACGCCTGAGAAAAGCCTTGCCGTGTTCAAGGAACGTGGATACGCGGATATCGCACCGATCCAAATCATGGACATGGGCGGTGAAATCGAAATTCCGGTAGCCAAGCACCGTCATATCGCCTATGACATCGTCGGCAAGCATATCGACGACTATGATTCCATTTTCGTGCTCTCGCATTTCAAGGGGCATCCGATGGGCGGCTTCGGTGGCGCGCTCAAAAACGTGTCCATCGGCATCGCATCGTCGAACGGCAAACGCTGGATCCATTCCGCGGGCGTGGCCACCGACCACTGGGTGGAAACCGACCAAGATGACTTCCTCGAATCGATGGCCGAAGCCAACGAAGCAGTGATCAGCCACATGCATGGCAACATGATGTATCTGAACGTCATGAACCGCCTGTCCGTGGACTGCGACTGCTTACCCATCCCATCCGAACCAGACATGCACGATATCGGCGTGTTGTCATCGCTTGACCCGGTGGCGCTCGATCAGGCATGCGTGGACCTTATCCACGTTGCCCCCGACGGAGCTTCCGTCACCGAACGCATCGCATCCCGCCACGGCGAACACACGCTCGAATACGCCGAAGAACTCGGCATCGGCTCACGCTCGTACCGTCTGACCGTGCTCGACTGACAGTGTCCGTAATGACCACGAAACCGGCGGGAACAGGCGGTGTCGTAAGCGCCCATATTGAAGCGCTGCTTGCCGAACGCGACCATGTGCTCGTTGCGATAGACGGGCCATGCGCATCCGGCAAAACCATGCTCGCCGCAACCGTCAACAAGCGTTTCGGCGGCAACGTGCTGCATATGGACGATTTTTTTCTACGTCCCGAGCAGCGCACGCCGGAACGATTCGCGCAACCCGGCGGGAACGTGGACCGCGAACGGTTCGAAACGGAAGTATTGGCTCCGCTTTTCGCCGGAAAAACCGTGCAATACCGTCCATGGGATTGTCATTCGGGCGATTTCGCGGTCTCTCGTACCGTCGAACCGGCTCGGTTGACCATCGTGGAAGGCAGCTACAGCATGCATCCCGATCTGCGCGGGTACTACGATTGCATGATCTGTCTTGCGATTACGCCTGCTGAGCAACTGCGTCGGCTCGAGCAACGTAATCCGCGCATGCTGCGACGTTTCGTCGACGAGTGGATTCCGTTGGAAAACCGTTATTTCGAAGAGACCGGAACCGAATCGGCTGCCGACATGATCGTCGACACTGCATTGCCGGATAACGTATGACGATCATTGAAGAGAAGAAAACAAAAGGAGAATGAATATGTCTGATTCTGCAACTATGTCCGTGCGCGCTTTGCATCGTACCGACCTGCCGAAGCTGAGCCTGAGCACCAAAGCCGCGGCCACCGTGTTGGCCATTGTGGCCGCGGTCGCATTGCCGCAGCTGTTCCATGTCATCGGTGCCGTTTCCGGGCAGGGCACCATGCTTGGCGTAGCGTTTCTGCCGATGCATCTGCCGATCATCTTTGTCGGCCTGATTGCCGGTCCTGCCGTCGGCGCCATCGCCGGAGCTGCCGCGCCGCTCGCCAGCTTCCTGCTGTCCGGCATGCCGATGCTGGCGATGCTGCCGCTGATGATGGTGGAATTGTGCGCGTATGGTCTTGTGGCCGGTCTGCTGCGCGAAGTCAAGCTGCCGAGTCTTGCGAAGGTGGTCATCGCCCAGCTGGCCGGCCGTGTGGTGCTGACCGCGGCCACTGCGATCGCTGTGTTCGCGTTCGGCTCAAGCAAGGCGGTCGCCGCAACATGGACGAGCGACTTGGCCGCCGGTCTGCCGGGACTCGCCTTGCAGTGGGCGCTGATCCCGCTCGCCGCCTACTGGACCGAGTCGCTGATTGCCAAGCGCAATCACTGAACAACGATAGTTCAAACGCGGCAGTCAGCCACGTTCTGAACAAAACCGATATTTTCGGGAGCCAAGCCATTACGCTTGGCTCCCGTTGTCATATCAGTCGGGAAATCGGGAGAAACGGTCATGATCGCGGGAGTGTCCATCACCACATTGCTGCTGGTGCTCGCAGCTGGCATCGGGGCGGGATTCGTTGGATACGCGGTCGGCGCATCCTCGCTGATATCCTATCCGGCGTTGCTGGCGTTCGGCATTCCGCCTGTGCTATCCAACACCACGAACACGGTGGGTGTGTGCGGTACGGGCATCGGCGGACTGCTTTCCGCCCGCAGGGAGCTCAGAGGCCAAGGCGTGCGCGTGGCCGTCTACGCCTGCATCGGACTGGCCGGCGGCATTATCGGCGGACTGTTATTGCTGGAACTGCCGGCGAAGGTCTTCGAATTCGCGGTGCCGCCGCTTATCCTGTTCAGCGCGGTCATCATCGCACTCAATCCACGGAAGAAGGCGGCCGCGCGCGACGCCGTGGCGCAGGCGCTGCCGCAATCGCATCAAGGCGAACGAGCCGCGCGGATCGCCAGCAAAACCGCAAGCGGCACGTTGCGCAACGATCCGTGGTGGCTGTGGGTCGGCGTGAGTTTCGTCGGCATTTATTCCGGATATTTCGGTGCCGCCGCAGGTACGCTTGCCTTGGCGATCCTAGATTTGGGTAAGATCGGCCCGTTCCACCAGATCAACGCGCTGAAGACGGTAGTCGGGTTCGGTGCGAACATTTCTGCAGCAGTCATGTTCATCATCCGTGGTTCCGTCGATTGGCCGTTCGCCATCATGATGTGCCTCGGTTGCACGATCGGCAGTGCGATCGCACCACCCGTCACCCGCCATATTCCGGAGAACATCATGCGCGCCGCCGCTGTGCTCACCGGCATCATCCTCGCCGTCAAGCTCGGCTGGAGCACCTACCTGTGACATGCGCTGTACATTGATTCGCAAGGTGAAGTCCCGCTGGAAGAACCGGTTTCTCCAGCGGATTTCTTTTTTCTAGCTGCCTTGCGATTGAAGGACCTGCGAGCCGTCCATCGGTATCTCGCAAAACAGCATCGTGTCAGATAAGCGTCGACAGCGCTCGCATGACGATGTCCACGTCCTTGTTTTCCAATTCGCGAATGACATGCAGATAGGTTTCCTGTGTTGTGGTCATGCTGGCGTGGCCGAGGCGGCGCGACACGCTGGCGATCGATACGCCGGCGAACAGCAGCAGTGATGCGTGCGTATGCCGCAATCCGTGGATGGAAATGACTGGCACATCCACGTTCTTGCAATGTCTGGCAAGCACGTCGTTGGCTGTGGAATTGTAGACTTTGCCGTGCACGAAGATGGGTTTGTCATGCGGAAGATTCTTGAGCAGTCCGGAAAGCTGCATGATGAGCTGCCAGTCAAGCTGCACTTTGCGCACGGAGGATTCGTTTTTCGTGGGTACAAAACCGCCGCCGTTTTTGTAATCCCAGGTTTTGCTGACGGAAAGCGTTTGGTGGGCGAAATCGAAGTCGTCGGGCGTGAGCCCAAGCGCTTCGGAGAAGCGGAGTCCGGTTTTCGCGATGAGGAGGATGAGCCAATCCCAACTTGCCTCATCGCCAAGATCAAGATCAGCGAGCATAGCGTGCAGCTCGAATTGGTTGAGATACTTCATTTTTTTGATGCGTGGCTGCTTGCCTTTGATAATGACTTTGCGTGTCGGATCACGGGGAATGAATCCTTCATCAACGGCATCGAGAATGGCGCCTTTGATCTGGTGATGAAAATCCATGGTGGTCTGGCGCTCATGATGCTGCGCGTAACCGTTAATGAGCTGCTGATAGGCGGTGCGATCCATATCGGCAAGTCTTAGTTCAGGGATGAGTTTGCTGAGCCAAGATTGTGTGAGTCGATATTTACCCATGGTCACGTCTCTGATGGCACCTTCCTTATACGTTCTCACCCACTGGGCGTAGTAGTCGCAGAACAGCGATTCCGAGGTGATGTTTTCCTGCATAGTGTGCACCTTTCTAAAAAAGATAGGGGATAAGGTGCAGCCATCATACTTACGCTGATGAAGGGTGATGAGCGAGTCAAGGTGACTCAGCATAAAGCCGATTTTTTGTTGCTCAGGTAAGGACGGGATGGATACTTCAAGGTTCTTAACTATCACCCCCGATAGATTCCCTTGACCACCTTGCAAATAGGTTGTGACAATGTAACCTTTTTGCTTCCTCAGCCAAGCAGTGATGTATCTTGCATCACAATCGTCGCGAGGGAGTATGGCGAGAATAGCTTGGTTGATGGCACCTTTTTGCCTCGATACAGCCACCTCGCCACTTGTCGCTCCGTACAATGCATACAGCACATCGCCGGGTTTGACCATTCTCGCAGAGGATGATTCATAACCTTTTTCCGTAAGAAAGAGTTCAGTCGATTCAGCTGCAATTTCAGCAGACCTGATAAAAGGAATAGACCCACCGTAAAACTCAGATTCTCCAGCAGCGGGCGTACCTCCTGAATAGCTTTCGGTTAGTTCACCCAGCTTACGCTGTTCCCAAGCGGGGGCAATTAAAACCAGGAAAACAGCCGTATTACCGTCAATCTATACGGCTGAGCTTCCTTCTTGTGAGCATTAGAGTGTATCCGAGCAGGTTCCGACCGCGCCATTGGCTCGGATTGAACCTGGCTGGGTCATGCATCGACAGGCCGATACCCCAGATGCGGTCTTTGACGGCGCATTCCGCCAGCAGTGCGGTGCCGGTTACCTCAAGCCGTGCCCCAAGTTCGGCGTTCTGGCTGAATTTGGCAAGTAATCCTTCATAGACCTCGATTTGACGAACACCATTCCACACGTGATCGTCATAACCGGCCACCAGTCGACCAAGCCGTTTGATTTCGGCCACGTCATCGGTTTCGAGGATTCGCGCGGCTGTTTCGGCATCGCTGAAACAGCATGCCTTGCGGTACATCATGTACTGTTCCATCGAGGAGAACCCGACACCGTCCACAACGAAGCGTGATGGATACCAGTTGCTCAGGTACCCGTTCTCCTCATCGGGATTATGGAAGCAGACGATGCCTGTCATTCTTCGCCGACTTTCCGCACCGCAAGTTCCAGATCGAGATCATGAAGTCCGAAATAGGCTTTCTTCAGGAAGTCCAACGGCACCCTGGTGATCACTTCAGCACTGGGAATACCGTAGAACCATTGGTAGTAGGCATAGAACTCACCGATCCAATCAGGCATGAACCCTTTAAGCGCCTTGCCGTCCTTCAATTGGTAATGCTCGGTCTCGGTGAAATACTTCCATAGCTCTTCCGCATCCATCGTATTGACGTAGGCTTTGGCTTCATCAATGCTTTTGCGTGTTTTGCTCGTCATATACGTGGCAATGAAATCCTCCGTGCTCTTGTTAGGGAACGATTGCGCCACGTAGTCGAAAAGCTTGCCCTGGCTTTCCACCACATCATCCCGGTAGACCTCTGGATATGCCCGCATTGTCACCACCCCCTAGAGCAACGTGCTGAACACGTTGGTCACCGTATTGGCATCGGAATCGATAAGATCACGCATGTTCTGTCGCGCCTCAACATCCCTCTGATTGTATTTGTCGTTGAATTCGCTGTAGCTCACGGAAAGCAAGCCCTCATTGACTTCTCGCAATTGACCGTATGCCTTTTCGGTCTTGACACAATACTGAATTCCCAGTCCGCCAAGCGACAGCAGTTCCTCCAAGATATCGACGTCCACATTATCTCGAACGAATTCCTTAGCGATGTAGAAGTACGAGGCGTTCGCACGCCAACCTTTGATGATGTCATAACCGCTGGTATCGATGCCATATTGGGCGATGAACTTCGCGGCAAGCACGCGATAACGTTTGGAATCGGCGGCATCACGATGTTTCATCAGCTCGGCCAGCCAGGCAAGCACGCTATGCTCCTGAAAATCCAGGATGCTCAGCCCATTCGTGTCCAGTTCGTACTGGTGAACCCAGCCATTGGACTCATCCGGCCTGCACACGGCCCATTCCTTGGCGAGCTCGACACTTTTAGTCAGATAAAAACCACGACCGTAATCGTGCTTGTCATTGCCCAAACCGTATTCGGGGGTCACTGACTCATGCGGGGAACCGTGAAATAACGTGATCGTTGCCATGAACACCCCTATACGAACATCTTGTCGAGCATGGATTTCTTAATATTCCGGAGTAATTCGAGCTTACGCTGATGAAGGGTGATGAGCGAGTCCAGACGGGAGAAAAATGCTGAAATAACAGACTGCTCTTCACGGCTGGGGAATGTGACCATTCCTTTCAAAGCGTTCTCCGCAGTAACCTTCATATCATTCTTTGCTCCCTTATTAACTAAGGGATGCATGTAATTATTCATCCGCTCATGCTGCTCAAAATATACTTGAATGAAATTGGCATAAACATTATCCCGCGGATGATAAATCGCGTACAGAGTTGAGACTATGCCCGGAATCCCCTTATTTACTTTGATAATCCCATACGGATTAGAGTTCAACGGAGACTTCGTATATACGACATCTCCAGTATTAACGACTCCATAATTCGAGACAGACGCTCCGGCAAATGAACGTCCTTGGAAGGTAATCTGATTTACCACGCCATACTCGCCAGAGACAGAGAGGACGTCTTCCTTCCCGAATTTACCGTCAACATTTTTAGTAGTTGAAACAACGATGTAGTTCTCCAGCTTACGCTGTTCCCAAGCGGGGGCGCGGTATTCTTATGGAAGATGTGCAGTCACTCGTGGAGCCGTGCATTGGTTTGCCGGTACCGCAATGAGGAGGGATAGATGAATAAGCAGCAGCTCGCTTCGAAGATTTGGGAATCCGCCAATAAGATGCGTTCCAAGATCGAAGCGAACGAATACAAGGATTACATTCTTGGCTTCATCTTCTACAAATTCCTTTCGGAAACTGAACTGATGCGCTTGAAAGCCAGCGACTTTACTGAGGACGACCTTCCGCAGCTCACGGAGGACAATCCGGACATTGTGGAATTCGTGCAGGGTGAGTGCGGCTACTTCATCGCCTATGACAACCTGTTTTCCACATGGATTAAACAAGGTAACGATTTCGAGATTTCCAACGTACGTGATGCGCTTTCGGCGTTCTCCCGCAACATCAATCCGGCGCACAAGAAAGTATTCGACGGTATTTTCGACACTCTACAGACCGGACTTTCCAAGCTCGGTACCGATGCAAGAAGCCAGTCCAAGGCCGCGCGAGATTTGATTTACCTCATTAAAGACATTCCGATGGATGGTCGTCAGGATTATGACGTTCTCGGCTTCATCTACGAATATCTCATCAGCAATTTCGCCGCCAATGCGGGGAAGAAGGCCGGCGAATTCTACACACCTTCTGAGGTTTCCCAGCTGATGAGCGAAATCGTCGCCTGGCATTTGCAGGGGCGCGAGCAGATCAAGATCTACGACCCGACATCCGGCTCTGGTTCCTTGCTGATTCATATTGGCCAAGCTGTGGCTCGGCGCAACGGCAATCCGGATTCCATCATGTATTACGCGCAGGAGCTCAAGGAGAACACCTATAACCTCACGCGTATGAATCTGGTGATGCGTGGCATTCTTCCCGACAACATCGTTGCCCGCAACGGCGACACCTTGGAGGATGACTGGCCATGGTTCGACACGTTGGAGAACAAGGAGGAAACGTACAATCCGCTGTTCGTGGATGCGGTGGTCTCCAACCCACCCTATTCGCAGAATTGGGATCCCACCGACAAGGAGATCGATCCGCGTTTCAGCTATGGCATAGCTCCGAAGTCCAAGGCAGATTATGCTTTCCTGCTCCACGACTTGTACCATCTGCGTGCCGATGGCATCATGACCATCGTTCTGCCGCATGGCGTGCTGTTCCGCGGCGGAGAGGAAGGTCAGATTCGTAAGAATCTGATCGAGAACCGTCATATTCAGGCGATTATTGGTCTACCGGCGAATATTTTCTTTGGTACGGGTATCCCCACCATCGTGATGGTGTTGCGCAAAAAACGCGATGATGACAGGGTACTCATCGTTGATGCGTCGAAGCATTTCATCAAGGACGGTAAGAACAACAAGCTACAGGCCTCCGACATCAAACGCATTGTCGATGTGGTGTCGAACAATCGCACGGTACCCAAGTTCAGCCGTCTGGTGTCCATTGATGAGATTCGCGCCAACGATTACAACCTTAACATTCCGCGTTATGTCGATTCATCCGAGGATGCGGAGACGTGGGATATGTACGCTTCGATGTTCGGTGGCGTTCCGAAGAATGAGGTCGAGCAGCTTGAGAAATATTGGAACGCCTGGCCAAGTCTGAAGGCTGAACTGTTCCGTGATAATGGTGCTTGCTATGCCTGCGATCACGATGATATCGCCACCGTGGTGCGCAACAATGCCGACGTACAGGCGTTCATTGCCTCGTATGGGCAAGCCATTTCCGGCCTGCCTGCTGACCTGCGCTCCCGTTTGGTGGAGCATCCCGAACAAGTGGATGCGCTCGCCCAGGAAACGGCCATCGGTAAGGAATTGGATGCGATGATTGCCGATACCGCGCTGGTTGACCCGTATGATGCTTATCAGAAGCTTGATGACGCATGGAACGGCATCTCCATTGATCTGGAAGTGTTAGGTTCCGAAGGCTTTGACGCAGTAAGAGCCGTGGATCCGAACATGGTCGTCAAGAAGAAGGCCGGCAAGGATGTGGAAGTGCAGGATGGCTGGATTGGCCGCGTTCTGCCGTTCGACCTGGTTCAGCGCGAGCTGTTGCACGATGATTTGGCCGCAATCGAGACGGACGAACGCCGTGTGCAAGACATCGATTCCGAGATTGAAACCATATTGGAAGGTTTCGATGAGGATGACAAGCAGAACAGCGATGCAATCAATCAGGACGGTGACGCCTTCGTTGCCGCCGAGCTGAAGAAAGCGGTCAAGGCGATCGGCAAGAATCCGGCTTCCGACTTCGAGCGTGGCTTGGTGCAGGCCCAGAAGCTGTTTGATGAGGCGAAGAAGCTGAAATCCGGCATCAAGACCAAGCGAAACGTGTTGGAGGAGAAGACCTACAACACGATTAAGGCATTGAGTGACGAGGAAGCCAGACGATTGCTGGAATCCAAGTGGATTACGCCGCTGCAGAAGCAGCTGGAAGCGCTGCCGAATGCGGTGATCGACGAATTCATTGGCAAAGTGAACGCGTTGAAGAACAAGTACGCCACCACATATGCCGACGTATGCGGCCAAATCGATGAAGCGGAGAAGGAATTGGCCGGAATGCTTGGCGATTTGACCGGCAATGTTCGTGATATGGCGGGCTTGGAAGAGCTCAAAGCACTGCTCGGGGGTGAATGATATGGCCGAACAGCATGGAAAAGCGTTGGTTCCGCAGATTCGTTTCGCTGGTTTCACTGACCCTTGGGAACAGCGTAAGCTGGGGGAAGTTGCTTATGGATTCGAGTACGGTTTGAATGCGGCTGCTTCGGATTTTGATGGTGAGAAAAAATATCTTCGAATCACTGATATAGATGATCGAACTCGTGAATTCCGTACGGATGATTTATCATCACCTGATATCAATAATCCGATTGATGACAAGTACCTACTTAAAGAGGGTGATATATTATTTGCACGAACCGGGGCTAGCGTAGGTAAAACCTACTTGTATAGGGCATCAGACGGGAAAACGTATTATGCCGGTTTCCTTATTCGAGCACATGTTTCGGACGAGGCGGATGCTGGTTTCATCTTTCAAAGCACACTCACTGAACGATATAAGCAATTCGTTTTGCTTACTTCTCAGCGCTCTGGACAGCCTGGTATCAATGCACAAGAATACGCGGATCTTCTTTTGCCTTTGCCGTCCTTATCCGAGCAGCGCCGAATCGGCAAGTTCTTCTCTCGTCTGGACTCGCTCATCACCCTTCATCAGCGTAAGTATGACAAGCTCTGCGTGCTGAAAAAATCCATGCTCGACAAGATGTTCCCTAAAGGGGGTTCGCTATATCCGGAGATTCGTTTTGCCGGTTTCACTGACCCTTGGGAACAGCGTAAGCTGGGTGAACTAACCGAAAGCTATTCAGGAGGTACGCCCGCTGCTGGAGAATCTGAGTTTTACGGTGGGTCTATTCCTTTTATCAGGTCTGCTGAAATTGCAGCTGAATCGACTGAACTCTTTCTTACGGAAAAAGGTTATGAATCATCCTCTGCGAGAATGGTCAAACCCGGCGATGTGCTGTATGCATTGTACGGAGCGACAAGTGGCGAGGTGGCTGTATCGAGGCAAAAAGGTGCCATCAACCAAGCTATTCTCGCCATACTCCCTCGCGACGATTGTGATGCAAGATACATCACTGCTTGGCTGAGGAAGCAAAAAGGTTACATTGTCACAACCTATTTGCAAGGTGGTCAAGGGAATCTATCGGGGGTGATAGTTAAGAACCTTGAAGTATCCATCCCGTCCTTACCTGAGCAACAAAAAATCGGCTTTATGCTGAGTCACCTTGACTCGCTCATCACCCTTCATCAGCGTAAGCTCGAATTACTCCGGAATATTAAGAAATCCATGCTCGACAAGATGTTCGTATAGGGGTGTTCATGGCAACGATCACGTTATTTCACGGTTCCCCGCATGAGTCAGTGACCCCCGAATACGGTTTGGGCAATGACAAGCACGATTACGGTCGTGGTTTTTATCTGACTAAAAGTGTCGAGCTCGCCAAGGAATGGGCCGTGTGCAGGCCGGATGAGTCCAATGGCTGGGTTCACCAGTACGAACTGGACACGAATGGGCTGAGCATCCTGGATTTTCAGGAGCATAGCGTGCTTGCCTGGCTGGCCGAGCTGATGAAACATCGTGATGCCGCCGATTCCAAACGTTATCGCGTGCTTGCCGCGAAGTTCATCGCCCAATATGGCATCGATACCAGCGGTTATGACATCATCAAAGGTTGGCGTGCGAACGCCTCGTACTTCTACATCGCTAAGGAATTCGTTCGAGATAATGTGGACGTCGATATCTTGGGGGAACTGCTGTCGCTTGGCGGACTGGGAATTCAGTATTGTGTCAAGACCGAAAAGGCATACGGTCAATTGCGAGAAGTCAATGAGGGCTTGCTTTCCGTGAGCTACAGCGAATTCAACGACAAATACAATCAGAGGGATGTTGAGGCGCGACAGAACATGCGTGATCTTATCGATTCCGATGCCAATACGGTGACCAACGTGTTCAGCACGTTGCTCTAGGGGGTGGTGACAATGCGGGCATATCCAGAGGTCTACCGGGATGATGTGGTGGAAAGCCAGGGCAAGCTTTTCGACTACGTGGCGCAATCGTTCCCTAACAAGAGCACGGAGGATTTCATTGCCACGTATATGACGAGCAAAACACGCAAAAGCATTGATGAAGCCAAAGCCTACGTCAATACGATGGATGCGGAAGAGCTATGGAAGTATTTCACCGAGACCGAGCATTACCAATTGAAGGACGGCAAGGCGCTTAAAGGGTTCATGCCTGATTGGATCGGTGAGTTCTATGCCTACTACCAATGGTTCTACGGTATTCCCAGTGCTGAAGTGATCACCAGGGTGCCGTTGGACTTCCTGAAGAAAGCCTATTTCGGACTTCATGATCTCGATCTGGAACTTGCGGTGCGGAAAGTCGGCGAAGAATGACAGGCATCGTCTGCCTCCATAATCCCGATGAGGAGAACGGGTACCTGAGCAACTGGTATCCATCACGCTTCGTTGTGGACGGTGTCGGGTTCTCCTCGATGGAACAGTACATGATGTACCGCAAGGCATGCTGTTTCAGCGATGCCGAAACAGCCGCGCGAATCCTCGAAACCGATGACGTGGCCGAAATCAAACGGCTTGGTCGACTGGTGGCCGGTTATGACGATCACGTGTGGAATGGTGTTCGTCAAATCGAGGTCTATGAAGGATTACTTGCCAAATTCAGCCAGAACGCCGAACTTGGGGCACGGCTTGAGGTAACCGGCACCGCACTGCTGGCGGAATGCGCCGTCAAAGACCGCATCTGGGGTATCGGCCTGTCGATGCATGACCCAGCCAGGTTCAATCCGAGCCAATGGCGCGGTCGGAACCTGCTCGGATACACTCTAATGCTCACAAGAAGGAAGCTCAGCCGTATAGATTGACGGTAATACGGCTGTTTTCCTGGTTTTAATTGCCCCCGCTTGGGAACAGCGTAAGCTGGGGGAAGTTGCTTATGGATTCGAGTACGGTTTGAATGCGGCTGCTTCGGATTTTGATGGTGAGAAAAAATATCTTCGAATCACTGATATAGATGATCGAACTCGTGAATTCCGTACGGATGATTTATCATCACCTGATATCAATAATCCGATTGATGACAAGTACCTACTTAAAGAGGGTGATATATTATTTGCACGAACCGGGGCTAGCGTAGGTAAAACCTACTTGTATAGGGCATCAGACGGGAAAACGTATTATGCCGGTTTCCTTATTCGAGCACATGTTTCGGACGAGGCGGATGCTGGTTTCATCTTTCAAAGCACACTCACTGAACGATATAAGCAATTCGTTTTGCTTACTTCTCAGCGCTCTGGACAGCCTGGTATCAATGCACAAGAATACGCGGATCTTCTTTTGCCTTTGCCGTCCTTATCCGAGCAGCGCCGAATCGGCAAGTTCTTCTCTCGTCTGGACTCGCTCATCACCCTTCATCAGCGTAAGTATGATGGTGTTGCTTCTTGGATGTTAGGGGTTGCGCTCGTAAGATTGGGCTCAGAAAGTGACGGTGCATTCGGGGAGATGAAACATGTTCTACAATAGAGAATCGGATTTCGAAGACGATCTGGTCGCGGTACTGAATCGCCATGGATGGACCGATGGCGTGTTGGAATACCCAACCGAACAGGACCTTATCAGCAATTGGGCCAACATCCTGTTCGACAACAACAAAGGCATCGATCGATTGAATGGGCAGCGCCTTACCAAAGGCGAGATGGCGCAGATCCTCGAACAAATCGAAACATTGCGCACGCCATTGGCGCTGAATTCCTTCATCAACGGTAAAACCGTATCCATTAAACGTGATAATCCCAAGGATGAGGCTCATTACGGCAAGGAAATCAGCCTGAAGATCTATGATCGCCAGGAAATAGCAGCGGGGCAAAGCCGGTACCAAATCGCAAGACAGCCGATGTATCCGGCGAAAAACAAGATGCTGAACGATCGCAGGGGGGACGTTTGCCTGCTTATCAACGGCATGCCGGTCATCCACATCGAACTGAAGAAAAGCGGCATCCCCATAAGCCAGGCCACCAATCAAATCGCCAAATACGCGCATGAAGGCGTGTTCACCGGATTGTTCAGACTCGTGCAGGTCTTCGTGGCCATGAATCCGGATGATGCCGTGTACTTCGCCAATCCTGGCGAAGGCGACTTCAACAGCAACTACTTTTTCCACTGGGCTGATTTCAACAATGAGCCCATAGCGGCGAACAAACATGTTGGGCAGGACGAGTGGAAACGGTTCGCGTCGGACCTGTTGTCCATTCCCATGGCTCATCAGCTCATCGGTTTCTACACGGTTGCAGATTCCGCGGACGGATGCCTCAAAGTGCTGCGCAGCTACCAATACCAAGCGGTGAACGCCATTTCCGATCGTGTACGCACCTGCAAATGGGATGAGCCGGTGCCAAGCGGTACTCCGGGACGCCCAGGCGGCTATGTGTGGCATACCACCGGCTCGGGCAAAACCATGACCAGTTTCAAAGCGGCGCAGCTCATTGCCGGCTCGAAAGACGCTGACAAGGTCATCTTCCTTATGGACCGTATCGAGTTGGGTACGCAGTCACTGCTGGAATACCGGTCGTTCGCGGATGATGCCGATGACGTGCAGGGTACGGAAAACACGGATGTGCTCAAGGCGAAGCTGGCAAGCATCGACCCGAAGGACACGCTTATCGTCACGTCCATTCAGAAAATGAGCAACATCAAAGCAGGCGAGGGGCATATCACCGAAGAGGAAGTGAAGAAGCTCGCCGGCAAACGCATCGTGTTCATCATCGACGAATGTCATCGTTCCACATTCGGCGAGATGCTGCAGGATATTCGCCGTTCCTTCCCGAACGCACTGTATTTCGGTTTCACAGGTACTCCAATCCATGAGGAGAACCGTAAGAAGGGCTCGACCACATCAATGGTGTTCGGCGATTGCCTCCACCGGTACAGCATCGCCGATGGCATCCGCGATGGCAATGTGCTCGGCTTCGACCCGTACATGGTGCTGACGTACCGAGACAGGGACGTTTGCCAGGTGGTCGCATTGGAGAAGGCGAAGGCGTCGACGATTGAGGAAGCCCAAGCGGATCCGGCGAAAGCCGAAGTGTTCTACCATTACATGGATCCGAATCAAATGCCGATGGGACCTATGGAAACGCAGGCCGGAGAACGCATCAAGGGCATTGAGGATTACCTGACTTCGGCACAGTACGCGCAGGGCACCCCGCATGAGGGCAAGGTTGTGGAGGATATTCTCGATCAATTCCCATTGCTGAGCAGGGGCAACAAATTCCATGCGATGCTGGCCACGAGTTCCATTCCCGAGGCGATCAGCTATTATCGCTTGTTCAAGGAGCGTGCGCCGCAGATGCATGTGACTGCGCTGTTCGACCCCAATGTCGATAACTCCGACGGCGCGATTCTCAAAGGGGACGCGCTTCAGGAGATCATCGGCGATTACAACGAACTGTTCGGCAAGGATTTCATCATCCCCACATGGCCGAAGATGAAGAAGGACATCACGGCGCGGCTTTCCCACAAGCGGCCATATCTGACGGTCGACCAGCATCGCGAGGAACGGCTGGATCTGCTGATCGTGGTCGACCAGATGCTGACGGGCTTCGACTCCAAGTGGGTCAACACGCTGTATCTCGACAAAATCATCGATTACGAGAACATCATTCAGGCGTTCAGCCGTACGAACCGACTGTTCGGCCCTGATAAGCCCTTCGGAACGATACGCTACTACCGCAAGCCGCATACCATGAAAGGGTATATCGAAGCGGCGGTGAAACTGTATTCCGGAGACAAGCCGCTTGATCTGTTCGTGCAGAAGCTGCCGGAAAACGTGCGTCTGATGGATGCGCGTTTCGAAGAGATCGCTTCCGTGTTTCGCGCCGAAGGCGTGGAGGATTTCATGAAGCTGCCGGAGTCCGTGGAAGCATGCCGGAAGTTCGCGAAGCTGTTCTCGGAACTCAATGATTTTCTTGAAGCCGCCAAAGTGCAAGGATTTACATGGCAGCAGCGGGAATACTCCGTCACCCATGACGATGGTTCGGTGGAGGTTGTGCGGCCGGAACTCGATGAACGCACATATCTGATTCTCGTTCAGCGATACAAGGAGTTGTTTGCTGGAGATGGCGAAGGCCATAGTGAGGGTCCTGAGGCTCCATACGATCTTGATGGGCATATCACCGAAATCGACACGGGATTGATTGATACGGATTACATGAACGCCAACTTCACCAAATGGCTCAAGGCGCTTGGTGGAGGAGATCCAGACCTGTTGGCATCAGCTGAGGAGGAATTGCATAAGTCGTTCGCTTCGCTCAGCCAAGAGGAACAACGGTACGCCGAACTGTTCATGCATGATGTGGAACGTGGCGAAATCGAGTTGGAGGAAGGCAAGACGCTGCGCGACTACATCACGTATTACGCTGACAGTGCTCAGAATAGCCAAGTAGAGAAAATCACAGAGAAGCTTGGTGTTGACAGCAATCTGCTCAGAGAGATGATGCGGCTTGATCTTACGGAAAACAGCCTGAACGAGTTCGGCCGGTTTGATCGATTGAAAGCTTCGGTTAACAAGTCTCTGGCGAAGGCATTTTTCGATAAGCCGGATAGTCCGGTCTCACAATTCACTGCAAATCTTCTCGCCACCAAGTTGCTGAAAAGCTTTATCCTTGAAGGAGGATTCGATCTGGACGATCGTAAATAGCGGACGGTAGTAAAACAGGGGGAGAATCATGTCGGTTGTCGATGAGGCGAAACTGAGGTATCTGGACTTTCTTTCGCGTGAGGATCGGGTACGCCACCATCGCTACGTTGAGGAAATGAAGCAGTATGACATGATGCGCTCCGGCGACATCAATGCCATTTCGGAAAGCGCGAAACTGTGGGATTCCGGACTATACGGCCATCTGTCGGACGATCCTCTGAAAAACGCGAAATACCGTTTCGTCACCACCATTACCTTGGCCACGCGTTTCGCCATTGAAGGTGGCATGGACGAGGAAGACGCATACAACGCCTCCGATCTGTACATTCAAGATCTTGACAATTGCAAGACTCCGGAAGATGTGCGCCGACTGCACACCGACATGATGACCTTCTTCACTTGGGCCATGGCCGACATGCAGAAAACCGACACCCATTCCAAAGCCGTCAACGAGTGCATGGACTACATCCACTACCATCTGCATGAGAAAATCACTGTCGCGATTCTGGCACAGCACGTGCATTTGAATCCCACGTATCTGTCGGAACTGTTCGCACGCGAAACGGGAACGTCATTGTCGCAATACATTACCGACAAACGTATGGAAGCCGCCGAAAACATGCTGAAATATTCGGAATACAGCTTCAATGAGATCGCACAGATCCTCGCATACCGGTCGCAAAGCCACTTTTCGAAAGTGTTTAAAAAACATAGCGGCATGACACCGGGGGAGTACCGCGCCAAGTATTCACAGAACGGCATTTGGCCGGAGTAGTAGCGCCTCGGCGTGTCGCGGGCGATGCGGTGAACCGGACGTAACGACATCGCGAACTTCGGGTGTGCCAATCGTGAAATCGATGTGGTTTCGCGTGTGGCATACGTTCGAATCGACTACGGTGAAAGTATTCAATGATGATGCGCGCCGGCCGAATGAACGACAGAACGGAAACGCGCGCAGGATGTGGATGAAAGCAAAGGAATAAACGAATATGGGAATGCCCCTTGATTTGTATGTGATTCGACATGGCGAATCCGAAGCGAACGTGATTATCAGTGCCGGTGAACAGGGTGACAACTCGCTGTATACGCAGGACAACGTCACCGTGCCCGACCGTTCGTGGAGGCTTACGGCCACCGGCCGCAAGCAGGCGGACTGCATCGGCCGCTGGCTGGTCTCACAGCAGCCATTGTTCGACCGCTACCTCGTCTCGCCGTACGTGCGCACGCGTGAGACGGCTGCCACGATGGCCCTGCCTAAGGCGAAATGGGAGGAGACACGCGTGCTGCGCGAACGCTCCTGGGGTGAGATCAATACCATCACGAAAGACGATTTCAAAACCAATTACGCGCGTAACTGGATGTTCAAGAACACTGATCCGCTGTATTGGCGTCCGCCGGCGGGCGAATCGATCGCCGATGTGGCCGAAAACCGCGTGCATAATCTGCTCACATCCCTGAACCGCAAGTCGGACGCAGAATCCGTGGTGATGGTCAGTCACGGCGACCTCATGCTGGCGCTTATGCTCACTTTGGAGGACTTGTCCGACGAGGAATTCATGCACCGTGCGGCGTCCGACGAATGGAAGATCACTAATTGTACGTGCTTCCATTATTCGCGCCGTGATCCGGCGACCGGGCGTACGCATAAGCGGTTCTGTTGGGAGCAGACCGCCCGCCCGGTGTTCGACGATGCGGAAGGTCGTTGGGCGGTGAAAGTGGACGATTGGCGTGAATTCAAGCGTCCAGTGCTGTCGAATGGCGATTTGGTGGACGTTGTTCATGCGGTTGACCGTCACCTGTGATGTGTGTTGGTCTGTTGATTGCATGATCGGATTGGCTGATATCGACGATTGATGCCCCCATCTTGCGTGCGCAACGCGCCCGTGTCCACGCCCCACTACAATGGCTGTGACACGCGGCGCGTTTTTGCTTGCCGCGCAAGAGAGTTAAGGAGACAATCGTATGTCCAATCTGTTCACGTGGCAGGTCCACGGTGACGGCAAGACGCTGAAGCCGGGCGAAGTCGTTGAGCCTGACGAGCGCCTGACTTGGCCGCGCACCGCCGAAATCGGCGCACAGCATGTCATCGCCATGTTCGGCGCCACGTTCCTCGTGCCGATTCTGACCGGTTTCGACCCGTCCACCACCTTGTTCTTTACGGCCATGTCGACCGCACTGTTCCTGCTGATCAACAAGAACATGCTGCCGAGCTACCTAGGCTCGTCCTTCGGTTTCATCGCGCCGATCGCCGCCGTGGCCAGCGCCCACAAGGGCCTCGCTGTCGCGTCCTTCGGCATCATGGTCACCGGCATCTTGCTGGCCCTGATCGGCGTGCTCGTCCATTACGCGGGCGCCAAGTGGATCGACATCATCATGCCGCCGGTTGTCAACGGTGCCATTGTGGCCATCATCGGCTTCAACCTGGCTCCGAGCGTGTGGAACAACTTCAAGGTCGCTCCCGACACCGCCATCGTCACCCTCGTGGCCGTGCTGCTCGTCGCCGTGTTGTTCAAGGGTCTGCTCGGCCGACTCAACATCCTCATCGGCGTGATCATCGGCTATGCGTACGCCTGCTTCCGTGGTCAGGTCGACTTCTCCGCCATCGGCAAGGCCGCATGGATCGGCCTGCCGGAATTCCGTCTGCCGCAGGTCGACTTCACCATCCTGCCGATGTTCATCCCAGTCGTGCTCGTGCTCATCGCCGAAAACGTCGGCCACGTCAAGTCCGTGTCCCAGATGACCGGCCGCGATTATGACGACCAGATCGGCACCGCCCTGTTCGCCGACGGTCTTGGTACTACCATCGCCGGTTTCGGCGGCGGTTCCGGCACCACCACGTACGGTGAGAACATCGGTGTGATGGCAGCCACCAAGGTGTATTCCACCGCAGCTTACTGGTGCGCCGCTGCGTTCGCGCTGATTCTGAGCCTGTGCCCGAAGTTCGGCGCCATCATCAACACCATTCCTGCTGGCGTGCTCGGTGGCGTGACCACCCTGCTGTACGGCATGATCGGCATGGTCGGCATTCGTATTTGGGTTGAGAACAAGGTCAACTTCGACAAGCCGCTGAACATCATGGTTGCCGCGATCACCATGATTATCGCCATCGGCCAGTTCGCGTTCGCTTTCAATGGCATTTCCTTTAACGGCATCGCCATCGGCACCATCGTGGTCCTCGTCGCCTACCACGGCCTGAAGGCCATCGGCAAGGCTACCGGCACCATTGCCAAGGACGATCCGGACATTCTGTGACGGACGGCAATCAGCCGTATCGGACCCGTCGGTCTTATGGCCGGCGGGTTCTTTTTGTACGTGTTTCCATACAAACGTTCCAACATATTTCGTCAATCGATCAATGTGTTGCGTTGAGCAGGTTTTATGATGGTGCGTGTAAGTGAATGCGCATGCGGCAAGGGAGGTATGATGAGCACTGCAGCAGGAAAGAAGATCGCTATCGTCACCGGTTCCGCGCTTGGATTGGGATATGAGCTGACTCGACAGCTGATCGCCAAAGGATGGTTTGTTGCTGGTATTGATTTCAATGGCGCACGTCAGGCGGAGTTGTCAAAGGCTTTTGCTGCCGACGAATACAGAGCTTTTGTGGGGGATATTTCCGACGAATCGTTCGTGAAGAACTCTGTTGCCGCAATCTCGAAAATCGGTCATATCGATTTGCTGATCAACAATGCCGGGCAGCCTTCGTTCAAAGTCCCGACCGCATACGAGGCGGCCGATGTGGACAAGTGTCTGAAGGGGCTGAAAGGCATGGTGTTGTGGAGTGTGGAAACGCTGAAAGCAGACGGTGAGCGGGATCTCAAAATCGCCAACGTCATGTCTACTGCGGCAACGCGAGGCAACCCCAACGAATCCGTGTACTGCGCCACCAAGTGGGGTGAGAAGGGCTACACCAAGAGTTTGCAGGCCGCATACAAGGGGACCAGTGTGAAAATCGTGGGTGTCTATCCGGGTGGCATCGACACCCCGTTCTACCGTGACAGCCATGACTACGTTTCAGAAGAAAAGCAGCATACCTTCATGCGTGCCAACCAACTGGCCGAAGTGATTCTGTTCAATCTGGTCAACGAAGCGAATCTGACCGTCACTGATATCGAAATCAACCGCAATCCGGCGTGAATATAACGAATATGAAGGATTGAAGGAACGTAAGAAAAAGTATCGGGCATAGGCTACAGTTATCAGGTTTGCGCAACGTGCGTAATATTTGACATGAAAGGCCATTGTGCCCGATACCGTTTTTGATGAAGATACCCTCGCAGCCGCTTCCGAAGCGATGGGCGAGGAAGAGGAACGCCCGCTGACATTCGCCGAACTCGGCGTTCCTGGTCCGCTGGTCCGCGTGCTTGCGGCCGATGACAAGAAAACCGCTTTTCCGATTCAGGCCGACACGCTTCCCGATTCGTTGGCTGGGCGAGACATTCTTGGCCGCGGTCGTACCGGCTCCGGTAAGACGTTGGCGTTCTCGATTCCGCTGGTCGCTCGTCTGGGTGAAGTGGATGCCAACGAATATGAGAATATGAGCCAGTTCCGCCATGAGGTTGATCGTGTGAAGCAGGCTCATGCCAAGGAGCGGCGCGCCGATGATTTCGTGCCTCATCCGCGTGGCTTGGTGCTTGCTCCGACCCGTGAGCTTGCCAACCAGATCAACGACGTGCTGATGCCACTTGCCCAGATATACGGCATCAACACCACTACCGTGTATGGCGGCGTACGTTATGCCCGTCAGATCCGTGACCTTCAGGCCGGTGCCGATATTGTGGTGGCTTGCCCAGGTCGTCTTGAGGATTTGATCGAACAGGGCGCGCTCACCTTGGACAAGGTTGAGGTCGCGGTTATTGATGAGGCCGACGAAATGGCCGATATGGGCTTCCTTCCGCCAGTCAAGCGACTGCTCGGCCAGATTTCGTTCGACGCACAGATTATGCTGTTCTCCGCCACGCTCGACCATGGTGTGGACGAAGTGGTGGAAACCTTCCTGTCTGATCCGAAGGTGCATAGCGTTGATTCCGCGACGGCGACCGTTGACGAGATGACCCACCATGTGTTCAAAACCACGCAGGGCAACCGTCACGAGCTGGTGCGCACCCTCGCTTCCGGCAAGGGCCGTCGCATTCTGTTCACACGTACCAAATTCCAGACGCAGAAGCTTGCCAAGGATTTAACGCAGAACGGCATTCCTGCGGCCGAATTGCACGGCAACCTGAGCCAGAACCAGCGTGACCGCAATCTGGCCGCTTTCAACTCCGGCGATGTGAACGTTATGGTGGCCACCGATGTGGCTGCGCGAGGCATCGACGTTTCCGGTGTGGAACTCGTAGTGCAGGTCGAACCGCCGGAAGATCCGAAATCCTTCCTGCATCGTTCCGGACGAACCGCGCGAGCCGGTCATTCCGGTGACGTGGTGACCATCATTCTGCCGAACCAGCGCCGCAGAACCCGTCGCATGATGCGTGAGGCCGGGCTGACGGTCGAACCGATCGACGTGACCCCTGATTCGCCGGAAGTGTTGGAACTCGTTGGTGAAGTGGCCGAGCCGGTGTTCGGCTGGACGCTTGAGCAGTCGCAGCCGGTAGGAAATCCGCGCCGTAGGAAGAATGGCAAGGGGGGTGCCGACGGCGAACGTTCCGGCAGGCCGAACCGTTCCGGCGGGCGTAACAAGGATCGCGGCAAAGACAAGGGCGGCAAGCCGTTTAAGTCCGAACGTAAGGATCGTCGTGATCGCGACCAGCGTGAGGAGCGTAACGACAGCGCGAAGAAGTTCGAGCCGAAGAAGAACCGTGCGGAACGTCGTGCCGCCAAGTTCGAAGGTCGTGACAATCGTGAATTCGAAGCGCGTGAACATCGTTGGGAACATCCTGAAATTCAGGAGGAACGCCGCGAACAGCACGAGGAAAAGCGCAACAACAAACGTCGTGAAAAGTACACGCGCCTGCATGAGCAGCAGCGCAGCGACAATGAACAGCGCGAAACAACGAACAAGCGTAGGAACGACGGCGATTACGGCAATACCGACAATCGCAGGAAGCCGGGAAAGAAGAAGTCCGGACAGCTTGCGAAAAGGCAGGGTGCGCCAAGCAAGAAGCAGCGTAAGTCTGAAGCCCGTGCCGAGCGTCGATACGACGACGATCGTCGGTCTAAAGGCAAGAAGTATGACGAGCGTTCCTCGGATGCGAAACGCTATGACCGTCATACGGAAGTCAAGCGTGGCGGTCGCGGCGAACGTCATGACAAGCATGCAGGGCAGTCACGGCATCGTCATGCGAACATCAGGAAAGCGCCATTCCGTACGCGTTGATCGCTGAAAAGCAAAATCAAAGCTTGCGTAGCTGGTAAACAAAGAAAACGGTGTCCGCCAAAGTCTATGAACACTTGGCGGACACCGTTTTTGTTAAATCTGATTATCTATTAATTTGCTTGGCTATATGAAAAGTTGCTCAGCCTGTAATCGGATTGTATTGGTCGTCTGCGGTGAAGCACTTACGGTACGCCATCACCATAATGAGACTGTCAGCCAGAAGCGTCAACGCTGCGATGGCGGCGAGAATCAGGAACTGGTATTTCGCAGCATCGATAGGATTGCCGCCGGCGATGATCTGACCGGCCATCATGCCAGGCACCGTCACAATGCCGCTGGAAGCCAGCGAGGCGGTAGTCGGCAGCAGACCCAAACGAATCGACGAGACGATGGATGGGCGCGCGGCTTCCCAAGCGGTCGCACCCAACGCCAGCAGCGTATCCACTTCGTCACGGCGTTCCTTCATGCTTTCGAAGAACCGGCTCAATCCAACCGCCAAAGCGGACACGGTATTGCCAAGCAGCATGCCGGTCAACGGTACCACCAATTGCGGCGCATACCACGGTTGCGGGCGAATGATCAATTCGGTGACCAACGAAATCATAATGAGCATGGTGATGACCAAGCTCAAAAACACGGGGCCGGCCAAGCCTTTTGGTACACCCTTGGCACGAGACAGGGTGATTTGCACGGCCGCGATCAGCATGAACATCACCAGCAGCAGCACCAGCCATGGATTGTTCGACTTGATGACGAACTCCATAATGAAACCCATGGCGCACAATTGCAGCAACGCGCGGCACGCCGACCATAGCAGTGTCTTGCCAATGCCCATGCGCATCGCTTCGGAAATGCCCGCGGCCACGGCAACCATAACCAATGCGATAAGCAGACCCCAAATATCAATGGAATAGTAATTGCCGCTCATGCCTGCGCTCCTTGCATCGAATCGGACTGTGCCGCGAAATCATTGGAATCATTGGTTGCTGTGGTTCGCGGAGCATTCGCACTCTGCAATACGCCATTGGCCAGTGTAAGAATACGCGTGGCACGCCCATCCGGTGGACGATGGCGAATACGGATCACCGTCATGCCCCGCTCTGCGGCCTGAGCCATGATGGACGCCACCTTATCGGCGTTCTCATCATCCAAACCGGCATCAACCTCGTCGGCAAGCAGCACTTTTGGCGAAGTAAGCAAGGTGCGCGCCAAACTCACGCGGGCGGCCTGGCCTCCAGACAAGTCATGCGGAGCACGCCCCAAGTCAATATCCGCGCAGCCAATGGCGTCAAGCGTGGCTCGAATGCGAGCATCCGGCAGTAGATCGGCGGGTTTGAGAGACTTGCCGGACGACCATTTCCTGCCGAATCCTTGCTTGCCTTCGCCCGCACGAATAGCCAGTGTGAACGGTAAACGAATCGCCTCGGCCACACTCGAACCGATCAATACTGGCTTCTGCGGCAAATACGCCACCTGACTACGCCACTGCTGCGGTGTGAATTCGCTGGCAGAGCGCCCTTCAAGCTGAAAATCGCCTTTCGCATTCGGATTCAATCGTGCGAAAGCGGTAAGCAGACTACTCTTGCCCGATCCGGAAGGGCCGACCAAATCCACAATCTCACCAAGCTTCATATCAACGGATAATCCGCTGAAAATCGTGCGTTGCTCACCATCGACAGGCACGACACAGGAAACATTCGAAGCCGAAAAAACATACTGCATAATCCAACACCATACCGCTTGACTGCCGTTCGGAAGCATTGGATGCGTTTTTTAGCGTCTTCTAAGCTGGATCACATTGCATGGGAATATTGCGTCTGCCAGTCACGAATTGAAAACACTGCTCGCCATCCTCTATACAAGAGCCGATCTTATTGAATTCCGCCATAAGCGAGATAAGTCCATCGACGAGCCGTTGAATGAGCTGAGATTCGATGTGGACCGCATGAAATGATCATCTCCAATCTGCTCGACGTGGTGCAGGCAGACAATCCGGAAAACACCGTCAATGCGGCACATGATGGCGTTCGAGGCGTGATCGGCAAAGGCAAGAACGCTACTGAATAGCATCATTCATTCAGCTTGCTTACAGTATTTTTCGTTGATATTCCAAGGAAAATCAGTCTCAAGGATGAGGTCGTGCCAACGTTTCGTGGACTACAACTGGCACGTTGGAAGTGAAAAATATGAAAGCAAGAAGTGAGCATGCGTGCATGGTTGATGAACATAAGTTTGGTGGATGGCTGGTTTCCGGCAACGTTGTTTTCGATAACCGCGGTGCTGGCGGCGATACTGCTGGGTATTGCAATATGGGAGATGGTTGACGGAAGCCGTGGCGGTGGTAAACGTGCAATTGCCGTAGTTGCGTGTCCGATGGTGATTGCGGTTATTGCCGGCATTGTCGGATTGGTGATTGCCTGGTTGCTGTCGGACGTGTTTGTGGTGTTCGGTGTTGAGCTGGGCCCGCGTGTGATCGCGTGGGCTGGTTGCGGTTGCGCGATCGTCGGTTTTGCGGTCAGCCATGTGATGCTGCATAGGGGAGTGTTGCGTGCCGTCGCCGTAATACTGGTGGTATGCGCAGTGTTTTCCACCGCCACCGGCATCGATCAGGCGTATGGAGAATATGCCACCATCGGATCATTGTTCGGCCAAGACTCCTATCGCGAAGCCGACCTGACGGGAATGGCGAAACGCAGCGATTTGATTAGCGTCACGCAATGGAGGCAGGAAGCGGCAGACGGTAGCATCAGCGATATTCCCGCACATGGCGAAGTCAGTAAAGTAAATATTCCAGCCACAACATCGCATTTCGAAGCGCGACAGGCGCTGGTATATCTACCGCCTGCAGCGCTTGTCACAGCCAAACACAAGCCGGCGTTGCCGGTCATACTGATGATGAGCGGCCAGCCGGGCTCTCCGGGGCGCGTGTTTGCCGCGGGTGGCATTCAAACCATGATGGACGATTACGCGCAGCATCATGGCGGACTCGCACCCATTGTTATTGCGGCCGACCAGTTGGGAGACGATTCGCATAACACCCTATGCGTGGATTCGCCGGTGTACGGCAAGGCGTTGACCTACTTGACGAAAGATGTGGTCGACTGGGTGAAAACCAATCTTCCTGCGGCATGGCAAGCACAAGATTGGGCGATCGCAGGTTTTTCACAGGGGGCCACATGTTCGCTGCAAATCGGTGCGAACCATCCGAATTTGTTCGGCACCATCATCCCCACCGGCAGCGAGCTCAAACCGACCAATGGCAGTGAAAGCAGTATGATCAGCCGGTTCTTTCACGGCGATCGCACCGCATATGAGAAGCAGATTCCCATCAACGCTATTCGCAACCATGCGCCTTCGAACCAGACGCTTGTGATCGGCGCGGGGGAGCGTGATCGCGAGTCTGTGCGCAATGTCGAACTCATTGCACCGGTTGCTCAACAGGAGGGCATGCATGTTACGGCAGTCGAATCGCTCGGCAATGCGCATGACTGGCATGCCGTGCGAGACACGTTGCGGTATGGGCTTGTCGTATTCGGTTATAACACGGGACTGAGTGATGCTAAGCCGAAATTGGCTGACTATCCGAATCTTAAACGCATCACGATCTGACATGTCGTTTTGAAGCGTCAGCAACTCGCAATCGCAAGTATCAATCTGAATCATCTATCGAATCATTAATCCGAATTATCGAATGGAAGCATTGTTATGACGACGCAATCGCAGGAATCAGCAGTAAAACCATTATTCGGCTTTCGCGCGCTCATATCCGATCTTGCCGACTGGATTCGTCGGCACCGTATGACCTTGGGCTTCGTGCTGTTCATCACGCTGTTCAATGTCGGCATGCAGCTCGTATGCGGCATCAGACATACGCAATTTCCGCCGCAATTGTCGCGCGTGAGTTTTGACGCGCTCGCGCATGGGCGTTGGTATACCGCGCCGATCTCACTGCTGTCGGTGCCTCATTTGGGTCGTCTGCTAATCGACATTCCACTGATACTCATCGCATTCGGCTTATGCGAAACGGTGATTGGAAAGGCGAAGACGGCATGGGTGTCGCTGATCACCACGCTTGGCGGCATAGCGCTCGGTATGGGATTATGCTCGCTGTTCGCAGGCAAAAGTCCGCAATGGCATGCGATTTCGCATGATGGCGCGATTCTGGGGCCGCTGGTTGTTGTGGTAGGCACGCTGATGTGTGCCAGCGCATTCACCGCCATGCTGTGGCGTCGGCGCATTCGTGTGATCGGCTATAGCGTGGTTCTGATCATGTTCTTATACCGTGGCGAAGCCGGCGATTATTGTTTGCTGGCTGCCGCGCTGATCGGTCATGTGCTTGGTTATTTGATGGCGTCCGAGAGTCAAGGCGATGTGTATAGGCATGGCGCCTTGTACGAGATGCGCAGGCTGATTGGTATGGCTGCCGGCGTGCAGGCGTTCGGTTCGCTGGTTGCCGTTTCCTCAAGACAATCATTCGGATTGCTCTCCATGTTCGGCTTGCTGACCGGTTCCACGGAATTCGACACGGAACAAGTGTTGGATTGCCTCAACGGTTCCTCGCATGCCAACTGTTTCGCGCAATATCGTATGATGCGATTCACCATGCCCGGAAACTGGCTGGTGTCGTTGATGCCGACGCTGATGCTGCTGTTGATCGCATGGGGTCTGTATCGCGGACGCCGCATTGCCGCCGTGTTAAGTGTGCTGTTCAATGCGTGCACGGTGGTACTTGCGATGCTGTTTTATGTGGTGCTTCCGCTGCAATATGTTGGAGATTCGCAGGCTGATACGTTGCCTGCGTTGGCTCGTCACGGTGCGTTTCACGCGATGTTTTCCACTATGGCATTGCCATTGATTTTTATCGTTATCGTCATTGCGTTCCGTCAGTGTTTTACGATTCGCACTAGAAGTGAGATTATGTTGCGTGCTGTGGCAGGTGCATTGTCGGCTTTTCTGTTGTTGGGATTGATGTATGTCGGGTATGGGCTTGCCTCTCCCGAGGATTTCAACGAAAGCCCGCAATTGATTGCATTGCTTGCCGATTATGCGCAACGATTGTTGCCGATCGGATTGCTGAGTGGTATCGAACCTGAGTTTGTACCCGTCGGGCAAATCTCCTTGCTGGTATATCAGTGCGTCGGTCCGGCGTTTTGGATTATCGCTCTGCTGTGTGTTTGGGAGTGTTTGCGGGATCGTTCCATGGTGAATGACGCTTCGCGCCATCGTGTTGACGCGATTATTCCGCTTGGCGGCGAATCCATGTCATTCATGGCAACTTGGGAAGGCAATGATTATTGGTTTTCTGCAACCGGACGTTCCGCAATCGCCTATCGAGTGTCGTACGGTATCGCATTGACGGTGACAGGACCATTCGGAGATCCAAACGAATATACGGAAGATCTCACTGATTTCGCAACATTCTGCACACAACATTCCTGGACGCCCGTGTTTTACAGCGTACACGAGCCACAGCGAGCCGAACTCGCCAAAGCCGGATGGGACTCACTTGACGTCGGCACGGAAATGATCGTCAATCCCGACGAATGGCAAACCCGAGGCAAGAAATGGCAGGACGTGCGCACCGCCATCAACAAAGCCAAACGAGACGGCATCACCGACGTGCTCACCACTTTCAAGGAGGCACCCTTCTCCGTACAAACGCAGATTCGTGAGATTTCCGCACAGTGGGCCGGCAAAAAGGCCTTGCCGGAAATGGGATTCACCTTGGGTGGCGTCGACGAACTGATCGACTCCCGGGTACGCCTGCTCTACGCGGTCGACGGCAACGGCAAAGTCCTTGGCGTAACCAGCTGGCTGCCCACCTATCGCGACGGCACAATCATCGGTTGGACGCTTGACTTCATGAGGCATCGCACCGACAGCGTCAACGGCATCATGGAATTCCTGATTGCACGCATGGCTGAACGACTGCGCGACGAAGGCAACGCGGAATTCATGAGCCTATCGGCGGCGCCACTGGCCGGTATGGGATCCAACAAAGGCGAACACGAGGAAAGCGAAGTGTTACGTCATGCACTGCAAATGGTTGCAGACATCATGGAACCAGCATACGGATTCCACTCACTGTTCCGTTTCAAACTGAAATTCCACCCCGACGAAGAGAAAGTGTATATCTGCTATCCTGACGCGGCCAAACTGCCGCAAATATCGCTTGCTGTGGCGCAAGCCTACGTGCCGTCACTCACACCTGCCGAAGCCATGCGTTTTGTGCGCACCATCACGCCACATGATTGACGGTACGTCAGATTTGGCATGGTAGCAGCTTTGACAAAATGTCAGACTTGAGACGGTCCATGGTCCTGGGGTAGCTCGGGTCTACACTAAAGAACGGTTCATAAAGTACTACTTTTCCTGATGGAAGGGGTAAGCATGTCAGCTGAAGCAAACGTCGGCGTAGTCGGTCTTGCCGCAATGGGCGGTAGCCTCGCACGTAACCTCGCACACCACGGCAACAAAGTGGCCGTGTTCAACCGTTCCTACGGTCGTACCGAAAAGCTCATGAACGAGCACGGCAGCGAAGGCGAATTCTTCCCGGCGAAAACCCTCGAAGAGTTCGTGGACAGTCTCGTCAAGCCACGTACCGCCATCATCATGGTCAAGGCCGGAGAGCCGACCGACGCCATGATCAACGCGCTCGCCGACCTGATGGAACCGGGAGACATCATTGTCGACGCAGGCAACGCCTACTTCCCAGACACCATTCGTCGTGAGAAGGAAATCAGCGCTCGCGGTTTGCATTTCGTCGGATGCGGCGTGTCCGGTGGTGAGGAAGGCGCTCTGCTTGGACCTTCCATGATGCCGGGAGGCTCCGAAGAATCCTGGAAGACGCTGAAGCCGATTTTCGAATCCATCGCAGCAAAGGCCGAAGGCGAGCCGTGCGTCACCCATATCGGACTTAACGGTGCCGGCCACTTCGTCAAGATGGTGCACAATGGCATCGAATACTCCGATATGCAGCTCATCGCTGAAAGCTACGATCTGATGCGTCGCGGCCTTGGCATGACCCCGGCTGAGATCGGTGACGTGTTCGAGGAATGGAACAAGACCGAACTTGACTCTTACCTGATCGAAATCACCGCCGAAGTGCTGCATCAGGTCGATAAGAAGACCGGCAAACCGCTGGTTGATTTGATTGTCGACCATGCCGGCATGAAGGGTACTGGTACGTGGACCGTGCAGACCGCACTGTCTCTGGCCGTTCCGGTCACTGGCATCGCTGAAGCCGTGTTCGCCCGCGGTCTTTCCTCCGAAGCTGATCTGCGTGAGGAAGCCCAGAAGCAGGGCTTCGCCGGCCCGAACGGCGAACTGAACCTGAACAGCGAGGAGAAGAAGGCCTTCATCGAAGACATCCGCCAGGCCCTCTATGCCTCCAAGATCGTCGCCTATGCCCAGGGCTTCAACGAGATCACCACCGCCGCCAAGGAATACGGTTGGGACATCGATCTGGCTGCCGTGGCACGCATCTGGCGTGGCGGCTGCATCATCCGCGCGAAGTTCCTCAACCGTATTTCCGAAGCGTTCGAATCCGGTGAGGCCAACGTGTCGCTGCTGTTCGCACCGTACTTCAAGAACGCCATCGAAACCGCCGAGAAGTCCTGGCGCAACGTGGTGGCACGAGCCGCGCTCAACGGCCTGCCGACCCCGGCGTTCGCTTCGTCTCTGTCGTACTTCGACGGCCTGCGTTCCAAGCGTCTGCCCGCCGCCCTGATCCAGGGCCAGCGTGACTACTTCGGCGCCCACACCTACCAGCGTGTGGATCAGCCGGGTGCGTTCCACACCCTGTGGGCCGAGCCGGGCCGCGAGGAAATCGAAGCTTGATGTCCTGCATCTGATGTGAAGGCATGAAGGATCCCGCTATGTGCAACGGGTTCCTTCATGCCAATTGTGGATTGAAAGAATTCATATCTGGCTTCTTTTGGACTGCAATTGGTGTGGCTCTGGAATGGACTGGCACACGAGTTGTACAACGATGTAAAAGACGGTATAGTACATCGATGTAAACCAACTATCTGTCAAGGGAGAAGCTCGTGCCGAATACCTATTCCCTGTTGTGTTATACGCGTGAAGCCACTGGCCGTGAAGAGGCGAACAACGAGGATATCGCCTACAGCATGCACTTGGCGCTGCGCCTTGGGGATGATGATGGCGCCAGATGGCGGCCGCTTAATGAGAATTACGGGATTTTTTTCGCTGCCGGCGTACCTATCGCCGCCGTGCCCGAAGAATCCCGCCGCGCATGTACCGCCGCGGCGCAATACGCCGCTGATCCATACGAGGCGCCGCAGCCGGCTTCTGAAGCCGTGGGCTATGGCGCGGTGATGCCCGGTGTGGATATCACGTTGAAATCATTGAAAGACCCTTTTCTGTTCCGTCTTGCGGATGGACGGTTCGGCATCGCAGCCACTCGCACCGATCGCGGCGGCGCACCGGACGGCTCCGAACGATCTGCGTTTTTAGTGGCGGTCAGCCGTGACCTGACATCGTTTGAGCAGTTGGGGCTGGTGCGGTTGCGCACGGACAGCGGAGTCAACCGCGTCTCTGTTGCGTACCAGGCGGCCTTTGATCGCTACGTCATCTCTTGGATCGGAGACAATGGGGAGTCATATGCCGCGCAGACGGGCAATATCACGGCGGAGGCTGGTTCGGAGGATCCGCTTGACGTCGTACGGGAGGCGCAGCCGCAAGAGCTTCGATATACCGGCGATTGCGGTATCGCCAATGCCGTACCGGGCAATGTCATTCCCATCAGCGAAACGGAAGCGAAGCGTTTGACGGAACGGTTCGGGCGCATCCGCAACGTTGGCGCGTCCGTTCCGGCGCAACATGCCGACTCGGCCTTGCGCGGGGAAGCCGCGAAGGCCTCGATACTGGCGTTGGGTGCGACTCGTGCCGAACTCGCCTACAGCGATGGTTCCCGGGGAACGCGTGCGGTGGACTGGGATGCGGCGCAGCTTGAAGCCCTGGCCAGCGAAGCCGCCGAAGGAACATTCGAAGCCGGCCAGACCCGTACCGTTGCAGGCCGCATTCGCCAGACGGTCTATCCGGTGCCGTTTGCTGTGGAACGGGCCGATCCTTCGGTGTTCGCATGGAACTATAACGGAAAGCCGATGTTCATGTTCATCGCCACCGACGATACCGACGGCAATTGTGTGGACCCGCATGAGGGCCGCACCCACATGCCGTTGCGTGTCGCGGATTCCATCGAGGCACTGTCCGACGAGGCCGGCGGTCGCGCCCGGGAGATTGATCTGCTCAAGTGCGGCGATCTCAATTCGGAAGGCCGTCGCATGACCGGCTGCTTCTGGGCTCCGGAGCTGCATGTGATTGGCGGGAAACTGAGCATTCTGTTCATGCCCTGTTTCGACGGGCCAGATCACAATCCTGATGGCACGCCGAACGACCGCGCCGGCAAACCCGACATGTGGACCGGCAGCTGCCATATCATGCAGCTCAAGCAGCATGCCGATGGCACCGACTTCGATCCGCGCGATCCGCAGAACTGGACGGTTCCTGAGCCAATTCTCGATCCGGATGGTGGTACGCTTAACCCCGTCCAACGAATTTCGCTCGACATGACCGTTATCTCCGACTCCGGCCGCTGGTACTATGCGTGGCAGCAGGTCGGCAGCATCTGGATCGCCGGCTTCGACCCATCCTGCCCGTCGCGGCTCACCAGCAGGCCCAGGCAGATCGTCGTACCGGAATTCGCGTGGGACAACATGATCGCCGAGGGGCCGAACGCCATCGTCCACGAGGGTAGGATCTTCTTGATCTATTCCGGTTCGCTGGTCGGCATCGACTACACGACGGGCCTTGTCGAGGCTCCAGCCGGAGCCAATGCCGATTTGACCGACCCTGCAGCATGGACGAAACTCGATTATCCGCTGCAGAAATCCGGCGTGTACAACGGCCGTTGGCAGCTTGGCACCGGTCATGGCATGTGGTCGCACGACGAGGACGGCAATCTCATCTATGTGTTCCATAACGCCGAGTATGACAACGGGTGCTACGGCGGCCGTGACGCACAGGTGCGGCGCGTGCATTGGTCCGCGGAAGGCATGCCGATTTTGGATATGCAGTCAGATGAGGAACTTGACCCGAGTTATGCTGATATAACGATGGAAATTACCGCTCGCTGACATTCGGCGCCAAAGGCGCCTGTACGAGAGGCGGGTGGTGGGGAAGGGAGAAAGGTATGGTAAAGCAGACTGGCGGCAACGTCGAACATGTGGTGACTATGCGGGACGTTGCCAAGGCGGCCGGCATGTCGGTCAAAACGGTCTCGAATGTGGTCAACGATTATGAATTCGTTTCGCAAGCCACGCGAGACAAGGTCAACAAGGCGATCGCCGAACTCGGCTATACGCTGAATATGTCGGCACGTAACCTACGAAAGGGCCAGACCGGCATCATCGGTCTGGCCATTCCCGATCTGCAGATGCCGTATTTCGCGCAGCTGTCGTCGCTGATCATTGCGGAAGCTAAGAAGGTGGGGCTGCGCGTCATTGTGGAGCCGACGCAGTATTCGCGCGAAGGCGAGCTCGAGGCGTTGCACGGCACTCAACAGACGATGCTCGATGGGCTGATCTATTCACCACTGGAGCTTGGGCAGGATGACGTCGACCAGCTGAACGTGGACTATCCGTTGGTGCTGATCGGTGAGCGCATCTTCACCGATGCCGTCGATCACATCGCCACGGAGAACGTGGAAGGGGCCAAGCGCGCCACCCAGTATCTGCTGAAGACCGGCTGCCGGCATGTGGCGGTAGTCGGCGTGCATCCGGGGGAGAAGGTCGGTTCTGCGGCTTTGCGCTATCGGGGATATTTGGAAGCGCTGGAAGAGTTCGGCGTGGATTTCGACGATAGATTGGTGGCGGCGTCGATTATGTGGCACCGCAGCGACGGCGTAAGGGCCATGAACGCACTGCTGGATTCCGGAGTCGATGTTGACGGCGTCGTCGCGTTGAACGATATGCTTGCCTCTGGTGTGATGCATGCGATTCAGATGCGCGGTCTGAGCATCCCCGAAGATGTTTCCGTGGTCGGTTTTGATAATTCCGATGATTCTCAGTTTCTTTCTCCCTCGCTGACTTCGATTGCGCCTGGGCTTGAAGCGGTCGCCCGTCTGTCGGTGAAAGTGCTCAAGGAACGCATCGATGGCCGTGATCCGAACGCCGGGCGTCCAGGGGAAAAGATATTCCGTAAGGTCTCCTCGTCTTTGGTGGTGCGGCAGTCCACTAGGCAACTGGGCGACTCACTGATTTTCTGAGGGGGCATTGACCGCCACGTAAAGGCGGTTTCCGGCGGAATCTCCCACTTTGGTATCCTCGCGCAGCGGCATGAGCCTATGATGCCGCTGCGCGAGGATACGCAGCTCTGCCATATGAATTCTGCAGAATGACTCGCCGAGTTGTTACAACGTTGTAAGAATGATATATTCAACGTTGTAAATACTGGAATATCGGATTGGAAAGGACTGAACATGGGTGTTTACCATAATCCGATCGTGCTTCAGCGCGCGGACCCCTGGGTAATCAAGGAAAACGGCGAATACTATTTCACCGCTTCAGATCCGGAATACAATTACATCGCCATTCGCCATGCGTCAAGCATCAACGATCTGCAAAAGGCCCCCGAGACGGTGGTGTGGCGTAAGCACGAATCCGGTCCGGCGAGCATCTACATCTGGGCTCCCGAGCTGCATCGCATCAACGGCGTGTGGTACATCTACTTCGCAGGTGCCGCGACGGATTTCGAAGCGTCCGGCCTGCCGACGCACCGCATGTTCGTGCTGGAGAACGCCGACGATGACCCGACCTCCGACAACTGGGTGGAGAAAGGCCAGATCGTCACCCCGATCGATTCCTTCGCGCTTGACGCCACCACCGAGGTAGTCGACGGCGTGCAGTACTTGGTATGGGCGCAGAAGGATCCCGCCATCGAAGGCAACTCCAACCTGTATATCGCCAGGATGGCCAATCCATGGACGCTGGGAAGCGAGCCCGTCATGCTCACCAAGCCGGAATACGACTGGGAATGCATCGACTTCCTGGTCAATGAAGGACCGGCCTTCCTGCTCCATGGGGACAAGATCTACATTACGTATTCCGCCTCCGGCACCGGCGTCCCGTATGCCGTGGGACTGTTGACCGCCGAGCGCGGCAGCGATCTGCTGGACAAGGCTTCCTGGAGCAAGAGCCCGGTGCCGGTGTTCAAGACCTGCGTCGAGAACGGTCAGTATGGCCCAGGGCACAATTCGTTCACCAAGTCCGAGGATGGCACTGAAGACCTGATGATCTACCACTGCCGTAACTATACGGAAATCAAGGGCGACCCGCTGTTCGACCCGAACCGCCACGCACGTGTCGGCGTGGTTCGATGGACTGCGGACGGGCCCGACTTCGGCGTGCCGGAACCTGATGATCTGTGGACTCCCATCACTACGGACGTACTGCCGGCCGATGGCGGCCCGCTTGCCGGGACACCTGCGACGCGTTGACCTGGCAGGCAATGCCGACGAGTGGTGCTCATAACTGAATATTGCAAGAGAAGCCGCCGATGCTGTCGGAGTGTCACAAATTTGTACAACGATAGAAAAAACGGTATAATTGAAATTACAACGTTGCAAATAGGCGGCGAGGCCTAGCGAATCCAAGGAATCGCTCTATCGGAAACGCAACGTGAGACTATCCATCGAAGGATCGTCGAGAAAAATGAAGGAAGGTAACAATGTCCCCCTTAAGACGTTTCGCGGGACTGCGGCGTTTCGCAAAAGCTGCAGTTGCAGTATGCGCGTCGTTGGGTCTTGTGGTCGCGGCCGGAGGCTGCGGTGCGGCCTCTAGCGAAGACAAGACCATTTATTTCTGGAACAATCTGGTCGGCGATGATGGTCCGGCCATGCAGCGCATCGTTAAGGAATACAATAGGCAAAGCGATTACAAAGTCGTATTCCAGCCTATGAACGGCAATGATTTGACCACGAAGATCTACTCCGTGATGCAGACCGGCAAGAACATCCCCGACATCATCATCGGTGACCAGTTCCAAACTGCCGTGCTGCAGTCCCAAGGGCTGATCAACACCATGGATGATTGGCAGAAGGTGGCGCCTGAACTGAAGGAGAGCAGCTTCCTGCCCGCCACATGGAAGGGCGTGACCGTCAATGGCAAGGCGTACGGCATTCCACTGTATTTGTTCCAGATGGCCATCTATTACAACAAGGACCTGGTTAAAAAGTACAATCTGCAATACATCTTGGATGACGGATACGTGACCATCGATGAGATCAAGGACCTCAAGGGCAAACTGCCCGAAGGTACGTATGCGCTGACCTACGGCAACCTTCCATGGGCGTTCATGTCGCTGCTGTACGGTGCTGGCGGCACGCTCGAGAACGATATGGACGACCTGACCAAAGATGTGTGGCGCAAGCCGATGCAAAAACTCAAGGACGCATACGACGCCGGCGTGGTCGCCCCGATGGACGTCGACGGCGAGCAGGCGTTCGGCTCCGGCAAGGCCGTGTTCGCGCAGCTTGGCACCTGGGCGCAGGGCAATATGTCCGATACGTTGGGCGCCGACAAGATCGCTGAGGCCAATACGTTGCAATACGACGCCGACAATCCGGTGAACTTCTTCTACCAGTGCAACTGGATGCAGCTCAAGGACCCGCATCGTTCCGCGGCGAAATCCGCGGCGGCGGCTGACTTCGTCAACTATGTGTACGAGCACTGGATGGATTGGTCGGAAGTCGGCTCCATCTCCCCGGCCTACCGCGATTTGAACAATCCGGAGTACCAGAAGCTCATCCAGGCATCCTTTACCAACGGCAAAAAGGAACGTGACGCCATCAAGACCTCCAACTATCTGTATGGCGGCTACGCGACCGCCGGTTGGGGCACATACAACGACATCGTCTACGGCAATGTCGGTCTTGAGGAAGGTCTGAAGACCCTCGACCTCATGGCCCAAGGCCAAATCGAGATTCAGGAGGAATCGTGATGAGCAAAACATCTACGATCGGATCCGCAGCATCATCCATGAAGCGCAAAAACTCCATCTGGCATGCTCTGCCGTACATCGCACCGCACTTCATCATCTTCGCGGTGTTCGGCATCATCCCGATTATCTTCGGCATCGGGCTGGCGTTCACCCGTTGGAACATGGTCGGCTCTCCGCAATTCGTCGGACTGCAGAACTTCGCGAAGATCTTCGATCCCAGCACCTACTTCTACTCGATCTTCTGGCGTGACCTCTGGCATACCCTGATCTTCGTGCTGATCAGCGTGCCGCTGACCATCATCGTGCCGCTGCTGCTTGCCGTGGCGCTCGGCAAAAAGGGACTCAAGGGCGCCGGGCTGTTCCAAGCAATCTTCTACATCCCCGGTCTGATTTCCATCGCCGCCGGCGCACTGGTCTGGCGCATGGTCTTCAACTCCCAGTTCGGTCTGCTGAACACCACCTTCCACACCGACATCAACTGGCTGGGCAAGAACCCATACGCATGGATCACCATCTTCGTGCTTGTGCTGTGGGCTGGCATCGGCGGCAACCTCGTCATCTACCGTTCCGCGCTGTCCGGTGTGGACGAAAGCCTGTACGAGGCGGCAAAGGTGGATGGTGCGGGTCCTATCAGGATCTTCTTCTCCATCACTCTGCCGGAGATCAAGCTGCCGCTGTTCTACACCACCATCATGACCACCACCGGTGCGTTCAACGTGTGGGGCCAGCCGGTCATGCTGACCAACGGCGGGCCGAACTACCAGACGCAGGTGCTGCTGATGGATATTCGAAACCTCGCATTCCCCGCCGGTCCTGCAGCCGCAGGCATGGCTTCCGCAATGGCATTGCTGCTGGGCATCATCCTGATGGCCATTGCCGCAATCCAGCTCATCTTCATGAACAAGGAGGACTGACGATGTCCGCTGCAACAATGCAAGCCTCGCGTCCGGTAATTCCAGAAAACAAAACGAAGAAAGTAAGCCCTTCGCTGATCGCGGTCTATGTGCTGCTCATCGTGCTGGCGGTCGTATGGCTCCTGCCGGTGATCTACACCGTGACGACATCGTTCAAGTCGGTCGCCGAATTTACCTCCAACGCGTTCAACTTCCTGCCGGCGAAGTGGGTGTTGGATAATTATGTGACGTTGGTTGAAGCGTCTGCCAGCTATCCTGTGCTAAACTGGCTCGGCAACTCGCTGATCATCTCGACCGTGTTCGCCGTGCTGTCCGTGGCCATCGTGGCCCTTGCGGGTTTTGGCTATTCGCGACTTAATTTCAAGTACCGTGATACGCTCTTCTTCGTCCTGCTGCTTATCTCGATGTTCCCCGCTGTCGTCAACATGATTCCGCAGTACCGCATCATCGCGTCCTTGGGCTGGGTCAACACCTACTGGGCCTGCATCGTGCCGGGTCTAGGCAATGTGGCGAACATCTTCTTGGTGCGCAACTTCATGAAGGGCATCCCGAAGGAACTGGATGAAGCCGCCGAAATCGATGGCGCGTCCGACTTCCAGATCTTCACCCGCATCATGTTACCGGCCATCCGTCCGATTCTGATCGTCATCTTCCTTTTCAGCTTCACCGGCGCTTGGAATGACTTCCTGTGGCCGACCTTGGTGTTCAACGATATCAATAAGATGCCGGTCACCGCAGGTCTGCAACTGTTGAGCAACCAGATGGGACAGTATAACCAGATGGGTTCGTTGATGGCAGCCACCTGCATGGCCATACTGCCGACGCTGCTTCTGTTCCTGTTCGCGCAGAAGTACTTCCTGCAGTCGCTGAACATCACATCCGGTCTGAAGGGCTGAGCCGCTTCGGATATGGCACAAGGATTGGGTCTGCTATCGGAAACGAGCAGTCCCAATCCTTCCCTTTTCCATCGTTGAAATGATAGTATCGCTAAGTCGGCAAACGGAAAGGAACACTATGAATTCGCAAAGCAATGGCGTTTGCCTGCCGGCCCCGTTGGCACGTAAGGCCGAACGGGTGCTGATGATCGTTGCCGCCTCCTATAACGTGATCATGGCGTCTGTCACGCTGTTCATGTTCGGCAGCTGGTTCAAGGGGCGGGCATACGATGTGCTGGAACGCAACGGCATGCTGCAGACGGACTATTCCGCGGTGGACAACGCCTCGACGGTGACAAACATCTACGCTCTGCTGGTGCTGATCGTCGGCATCGTCAGTTTCATCACGGCCATGCGTTGCCTCGCTCCGGGAACCGTCAATCGGTGGGTGATCATCTGGCTGGTGATTGTCATGGTCTTCTCCCTCGGAACCATGGATCTGATCGGACTCGCATTGTATTCCGTCACTCTGGCGATCTATCTTGCCCGCAACAAGGCCGTTGCCGCGCAGCAGGATGCGATTCGTAAAGCGATTCGGGCCCGCAGATAGCGCCACGACGGTTATTCACAGTATTCAAAACAACATACGGAAACGCAAAGGACAGTACATGACCGACAAACTCACTGCAACGCTCGATAAGGCGGGCGTACGCAACATCAGCACCGACCTGTGGGGCATCTTCTTCGAAGACATCAGCTATTCCGGCGACGGCGGTCTCAATGCTGATCTCGTGCAGAATGGAGCCTTCGAATACAGCCGTGCTGACAATGTGGATTGGAGCAACTACAGCTTCTGGCGCAAGATCGTGCCGGAGGGATCGTTTGCGGCTTTCTGCGTGCGTGACGGCGATCCGGTGGCGATCGAAAACCCGCATTATGCGAGCATCGAGATCGAACACGCCCCGGCTGCGTTGGACAACACCGGCTGGGACGGCATGGTGTTCCGAGCGGGGGAGACCTATGATTTCTCCGCCTGGCTGCGCCTGCAGTCCGGTGTGGCGGTGCCGTTGACCGTATCGCTGCGCAACGATGACGGCGACAGCATCGCCGAAACCACCATCGACATTGAACATGCGGCATGGACGAAATGCGAAGCGTCGCTGACCGTGCCGGCGAACAGCGACGGCACGGGGGCGGAACCCGGTTCGGTGGTGGCCAGACAGGGTGCTCTGCGACTGAGCTTCGGGGCCGAAGGCGTTGTGGATCTCGATTTCGTCACCCTTGAGCCGCGCACCACGTATCGGGGGCTCAAGCACTTCCGTCCTGACCTGGTGAAGGCCCTTGCCGATCTGCACCCGAGGTTCATGCGCTTCCCGGGCGGATGCATCACCCACGGTCTCGGCATGGATAACATGTACCACTGGGATCGCACCATCGGACCGGTGGAGCATCGGCCGCACAACTTCAACTTGTGGGGCTACCATCAGTCGTTCCGCATCGGCTACTACGAATACCTGTGCCTATGCGAGACCATTGGTGCCAAGCCGTTGCCGGTGTTGCCCGCCGCGGTAAGCTGCCAGAACACCAGCCAGGGGCCGGTGCCAGTCGCCCAGGAGGATATGCCCGCCTACATCGATGAGGTACTGCATCTCATCGAATTCTGCAACGGAGACGCCGAAACCACCGAATGGGGTGCCAAACGAGCCGCCATGGGTCATCCGGAACCATTCGCACTCGAATACCTGGGCATCGGCAATGAGGACCTCATCGATGATGTGTTCAAGAACCGTTTCCAGCAGATCTTCGATGCGGTCAAAGCCGTCTATCCCGACATCGTCGTCGTCGGCACCGTCGGCACGGCGCCCAGCGGCCCGGATTATGAAGCGGGCTGGCAGTATGCGCGTGAAGCCGGCATCCCGATTGTGGACGAGCATTCCTACCAGTCGTCCAGCTGGTGGTTCCACAATCTCGACCACTACGACCATATCGAGAGAAAGGGGCCGAAGGTCTATCTCGGCGAATACGGCTCTTGGGGTACGCAGCTCATCAACGGCCTGTCCGAAGCGGCCTTCATGGGCCGTATGGAACTCAACGGCGACGTGGTGGCCATGGCCTCCTATGCCCCGTTGTTCGCAAAAAACGGTCATCACAGCTGGGATCCGGATCTCATCTACTTCGACAACGAACGCACCTATCTGCCGTATAGCTACTGGGTGCAGCAGATGTACGCCGCCACCACCGCAGACACCGCGTGGCCAGTCGGTGTGGAAGGGGCGACCACGTTCCGCCGCAACCTGCCGGACGGCATCAGGCTACGCGTCGAGGGCGGTGCAAGAGCCGATTTGAATGATCTCGTCGTCACCACCGCGTCTGGGGCGCGGGTCGAACTCGGCGATGTGCAGTACCGGGGCAGCGCCATGGACTTGCCCGTCGATCTGCATGCTGATTCGTACTGCATCGATGCGACGGTGGTGTATTACGAAGGTAAGTGGGGCATACAGTTCGTCAGCGGTGATATCGACGGGAAGAACCATAATGTCACTTCTCTGGGGCGCGGCCATGAAGTGAAAGTGGTACGTGATGGCACCGCTTACGCGCTCGGCGGCACCGAATGGTCCATGAACGACGTGCAGCCGGGCACTACATGGCGTATGCACGTCGAGATAGCGGATCGTGGACAGTCCATGAAGCTGTACATCGATGGAACGCTTGTCGCCGAAGGAACGGAGACTAAAGACGAGCCAAGACGTACCATCACCGTATCGCGTAGCGGCGAACGAGGGGAGACCTATGTGCGTGTGGTCAATGCCATGGCTGAACCGGCCGAAGTGGATATCAGCCGGATTCTTGCCGCATTGGACGTCTCCTCGGAGTCCGCAGCGGGTGCGACAGCCACCATTCTGACGGGCGAAGACCCATATGCCGGCCGGGTCGGCGAGGAATCGCCCACCAGCCCAGTCAAAACCGTGGTGGATCTAACCGGTGGAGTCTATGCTGCGCCGGCTTGGTCGTTCTCCACCATCGTCATCGGCGACTAGGCGGATATGGCAGTTTGCGGAACCAAATCCGCCTGATGCAAGCCAGAGGATGCAACGGAAACGATCATCCGTCTGTGTGACGTTCTGATGGGAAAGCCCCGCAATGCATGGTGCATTGCGGGGCTTTCCCATCAGAGTCGATTTCCGCCGCTGGAAACTGTTTAGAGAATCACAGTTCGGAGGCAGCGCCACTGTCGATGAGCCAAAGCAGTTCCTCGCCGTCGGCGTAGGAGCTTGGGGCATGCGGGTTGTTGCGTTGCGCGAAGGCAGTTTTGACCGCGTTGGCCTTGCGTGTTTCGGATGTGAACACCCACGTATGCTTCGAACGGGCGATCATCGGCACGGTCAGCGTCAGTCGCAGCGGCGGCGGCTTCGGCGAATCGCGCACGCCCGCCACCAGCACGTGGGGGTCGGCGATCTCGGATTCGCCATGGTCGGGGAACAAGGATGCGAAATGCGCGTCCGGCCCCATGCCGAACATCGCGATATCCAATGCCGGATTTTCTCCCAGCTGCGCAGCCAGCTCACGCTGGTATTCGGCGGCGGCCTCGGCCAGCACTGCATCGGTCTGCTCGGGGGAGGCCGATGCGATTTCGGTGGCGCTACGGGTGTCGGCAGGCATCGCATGGACGTTCCCGGCAGGCATGCGTCCATCTTCCACAAGCGCACCGTACCAGGCTTCGCGAGCCTGCTTCGCATTGCGGTCGTCGTCATCGGCCGCCACGAAGCGTTCGTCGCCCCACCACACATGCACGCGGTTCCAGTCCACGGCATCGTTCAACGGACTGGCATTCATCGCGGCGAATACGCGGTTGCCGTCGGTGCCGCCGGTCACTGCGATGTCCACGCGACGACGTCCCGGTTCGGCCAGCAGGTCGATGATGGTCAACAATGTGCGTGCGGCCACAGCCTGAGCCAGCATTTCAGGATTCGGATACACAATGGTCTTGCGTTCTGCCATATTTGCTCCTTATACGGTGTCGCCCCGCCGGGTCATGGGCAGGGCGACTGGTTTTTCGGGTTCAGCGCTTCGGATTGATCAGATCCCAACCCTGAGTCACCACTTCGGCATAAATCTCGTCCGGATAGAGACGTCCCAGTTCCTCGCTCAGACATTCCTCAAGCGTACGTGCGGGCACGCTAATGGTCTGAGGTGATTGACCAGGCACGTTCTGCACTGCGATGCCATCATCGGTGGAAGGGCGTTCCAGACTCAGCACGCCATCGGAACGGGTCAGATACACGCCGGTCACCGCAGTTGCGTTCGGATCGTCTTCTATCACCACCGGTACGTTGAGGCGCAAACGCAACCATGCGGCCAACAGGTCCATCGGTAGATAATCCTTCTTGCCGGTCACACGCACACCGCTTACTGGCAGATGCGGAGGCTGGTCGAGCATCGAAGCCAGCATGGCGCGCCATACGGTGAGCCTGGTCCACGACATATCCACGTTCTTCGACGACCAATTACGACGCAGGTCATCCATCGTGCGCATCGGATTCGAGGAATGCATCGCATCCGTGATACGGCTGCGGGCCATCGATCCCAACAGGTCGGTGGACAGGTTCGCCGGAGCCTCGTTCGGCCACCAAGCTACCACCGGCGCATCGGGAACCAGCAATGGAATCACCAGCGTATCCGGATGATGCACCAAGCCGCCAAGCGGACGCAGCACGATAATCTCTCCTGCGCCGGCATCGGAGCCGAATCGCACTTCCGCGTCGAGGAAGGTGTGCGGCTTGCCATCATCGACAACGGCATCCACCTTGCGTGAATTCGGTGCGATTGCGATCACGCGGCAAGGATGCTCTCGGCTGGCGTTGTTCGCCACGGCAAGATCATGCTCCAGCGACGTCTCATTCGTGGAGATCAACAGTGTGAGCACGCGACCCAAAGCCGCTTCGCCACGCTCCTCGTGCAATTCGTCGATTTTCGCCGAAATCTCACGGGTTTCGGTGTTCTTCATGGTAATGATCACGGCATCCTCCAACGATGTCCATCACGGGCGAGCATTTCAACGGCTTCCTGAGGGCCCCACGTTCCGGAACGATACGGCTGCGGCTGGCCGAGCGTGGACCAGAATTCCTCGATCGGGTCAAGGATCTGCCAGCTCAATTCCACTTCGCGCGTGGTTGGGAACAGTGGAGGATCGCCCAGCAATACGTCAAGAATCAGACGTTCATAGGCTTCCGGAGACGATTCGGTGAACGAACGGCCGTAACCGAAGTCCATCGACACGTCACGGACCTCCATCGACGTGCCACCCGGCACTTTCGCGCCGAACCGCATGGTCACACCCTCATCGGGCTGTACACGGATCACGATCGCGTTCTTGCCGAGCTCCTTCGTCGCGGTCGACTCGAACGGCAGATGCGGGGCACGCTTGAACACCACGGCAATCTCCGTGACACGCTTGCCCAAACGCTTGCCCGTACGCAGATAGAACGGCACACCGGCCCAACGGCGCGTATCGACATCCAAACGGATCGCCGCATACGTCTCGGTCGTCGACTCCGGATCGATACCCTTCTCGTCCAAATACCCCACGACCTCATGCGAACCCTGCCAACCGGCCGCATACTGGCCACGCGCCGTATGCGCCGCCAGATCCTTCGGCAAGCGCACTGCGGACAGCACCTTCGTCTTCTCCGCCGTCAGATCGGAAGCGGAGAACGAAACAGGCTCCTCCATCGCCGTCAACGCCATAAGTTGTAGCAAATGGTTCTGGATGATGTCACGCGCCGCGCCGATACCGTCGTAATAGCCGGCACGACCCGCCACGCCGATATCCTCGGCATGCGTGATCTGCACGTGGTCGACGTAATTATTGTTCCAGATCGGCTCATACATCGCGTTCGCGAAACGAAGTGCCAATATGTTCTGCACGGTCTCCTTACCGAGATAATGATCGATACGGAACACACTCGATGGATCGAACACCTCGGAGACCACACGATCCAGTTCCTTGGCGCTTGCCAGATCATGCCCGAACGGCTTCTCGATGATCACACGACGCCAAGCACCTTCAGACGATTTCGCCAAACCGCAATCGGCCAACTGTCGGGAAACCTGCGGGAACGCGCGCGGCGGCACCGACATGTAGAACGCATGGTTGCCTCGCGTGCCACGATCGCGGTCAAGCTCGGCAACAGTGTTCGACAGTCGTTCGAACGCCTTCGGATCGTCGAACGTGCCTTGCACGAAACGAATGCCGTCGGCGAGCTGCTTCCATGTCGCCTCCTTGAATGGCGTACGGCAGTGCGCCTGCACATTCTCCTTCACAAAATCCTTGAAGTGCTCTTCGGTCCAATCACGACGGGCGAACCCCGTCAGACCGAAGCTTGGCGGCAATAGACCACGATTAGCCAGATCATAAATGGCAGGAAGCAGCTTCTTGCGTGACAGATCGCCGGTCACGCCGAAAATCACAATACTGCACGGGCCTGCAATACGTGGAAGTCGAAGATCGCGCGGATCGCGCAGCGGATTCGTCCACGTGCCGGCCGCGTTGGATGCGGTTGAAACGGTTTCAGTCATGCCTTTCATACTAATGCGTAGCCTCCACCCAACGTCAAGAGAGAATCGAAAACGTCATAGCCCTTTTTTATGGCTTTCTACAAATCGACCTTCGATTCGGATTCCCGCCATTCATGAAGGCGGCAATTTTGCGGGTGAGCGCGCGGGGGAGTGTGCGTTCCGCGATTGCGCCCGCCTTGGTGAGCGGACCATGATAGGCGAGAGCGGAACCGCGCATCATTTTGCGGTAGGCATATACCGCCAATTGCCGTGCGGTGGCCGGCTTGGTCATAGTGAAGAAGTTACGGCCATGCATGTTGGCGGCTTTTTCGAAACCGGTGGTGGTCGGGCCAGGACACACGCAGGTCACCGTCACACCCGTGCCGCGCAGCTCATGGGCCACAGCCTCCGACAGCGAGCGTACGAACGCTTTCGAGGCGAAGTACATCGCCATATACGGTCCTGCCATCATTGACGCGACTGACGAAATATTCAAAATCCTGCCATGCCCGTTGGCACGCATATCACAGCCATACCGGTACGTCAATTCGGCGGACGCATGCATGTTGAGCTGCATCATCTCATTCTGCCGGTTCCAATCGGCGTCAAGGAACCCGGTCCAATCTGCGAAACCCGCGTTATTGACGAGATGGTCGACCACAAGGCCCTGTGACGTGGTGAATTCATGGAGTTTCTTCGGCGCGTCGGATTCGCTCAGGTCAATGGCGAATGCCACCACATGTATGCCGAAACGCTGTTCGAGCCGTTCTTTCACCGTATCAAGTCGCTCCTGGCTGCGGGCGGTAATCACCAGATTATGTCCGTCCGCAGCGAACAACGTCGCCAATTCGCGCCCGATGCCGCCGGACGCTCCCGTGATAAGTACGTATCCCATGCCAACTCCTTCGTTGATGTCCGTTGACAATTATATTGGGAATGTGATGGAAATGGATGTTGCACGGAAGTCCCATTACGATTCACCACTTGGCGGTATCACCAGTTATGCGGGAGGATTTGGAGACCAAAATCCGTTTGTTCCAACTTGAAGGCGCGCTGAAACCGACATATGTGAATCGCGAATCTAGAAACCGGCTGCCGTCGGGGATGTCTTCGTGCGGTATGCGAGCAGGCCGTCGATGAACCGTGCGAGCCCTTCGATCATACGCGAGCGTGGGCATGCCACATTGATGCGTACAAAATCGTGTCCGTTCCCACCGTATTCGGAACCTTCGGAGAACATTACCTTGTGTTCGCGCTTAAGATAATCGCACAGCGCGTCTGTATCGTGCGTGATGGCTGAACAATCGACCCACAGCAGATAAGTGGCATGGCCTTCGATCATGATGACGCGTCGGTCGTTCGGTACGGATGCGTTGTATGCGTCAACCATCGCACGCGCGGTGGCCTTGTTACCCGCCAGATAGGCGCGCAGCTCATTCAGCCAAGGTTCGCCTTCCTTGAATGCGGTCAGCGTGGCAGTCATGGCGAAGGCGTTCGGTTCGGCCACTTCGTCGGTGTTAAGCGCACGCCACACCTTATGGCGTAGCACGGGATTCGGAATCATCGCGGCAGCGGAATTGAGACCGGCGATATTGAAGGTTTTGGTTGGCGCCATGCAGGTCACCGAATTCATCGCGCAATGTTCACTCACGGAGGCGAACGGTACATAATCAAAACCTGGATCGGTCAAATCGCAGTGGATTTCGTCGCTGATCACTGTCACATGATGCTTCCAACACAGTTCACCGATATGATTCAGCGTCTCCCGGTTCCAGATACGATCGATTGGATTATGCGGATTGCATAGGATCATCAACGTGGTCTGCGGATCAGCAAGCTTCGTCTCGAGATCGTTCCAATCGACCGAATAACGGCCTTCGCCGTCATAGGCAAGCGGCGATTCGAGTACACGGCAACCATTGTTGAGAATCGAATTGAAGAAAATATTGTAAACCGGCGTCTGAATAAGCACATTCTCATTCGGCGTGGTGAGCTTCCTGACCATGCTGGAGATGGCAGGCACCACGCCAGTGCAGAATACCAGCGAATCAGGGTCGATGACAAGCCCATGGCGACGCCCCCACCAATCCACATACGCCTGGTTCCATTCAGGCGGCACTATCGAATAGCCGAAAACGCCATGTTCTACGCGCCGACGCAACGCCTCGCGAATCTCGGGTGCGGTCTTAAAATCCATGTCCGCCACCCACATGGGCAATGCGTCGCCGGCCTCCTCCCATTTGAGCGAATAGGTGCCGAAACGGTCGATCGGAGTATCGAAATCGTAGGTCATATGGTCGATTCTATCTACCGCTCCGTAACGTCGGCCGTGATGACCGTCGTTGCTGACGGATCGATCCTCTCCGGATCAAGCGTCAGCTCACCGATCGCATCGGCACGAATCGCACCGGACGCAGGATTGAACACGCTGTCGATCGCGCCATGCACGTCCGCGTCCACGGAAGAATATTCAAACGCGAGCGTGGTATTGATAAGCCGACAGTTACGCAATACCAGATTGTCCACATAACACAAGCCCTGCAGGCTTTCAATCGTACAATTCTCAAACGTGACATTACGAGAATTCCAAGCCAAGTATTCGCCGGAAATAAACGAATCGCGCACAGTCACATTTTCGCAATTCCAGAAGCAATCCTTGGAAATCAATCGAGAATTCGAAATCTCAATATTACGCGCGCCATCAAACGGATAATTGCCAACCAAACGCAAATTATCGACTTTGATGTCAGAACAATTCATTGCTAAATAATCACCGCGCGCACTTACATTATTCATCATGACATTCGAACAAGCCCACAATGTTTCCTCGGCATTGACGAAATCAACGTTCCTCAACGAAACATCACGGCAACGGCGGAAATTCTTCGGCGCTTCAAATGTGCAATCCTCGACACGAATGTTGTTTGTATACCACACGCCTGCGCGTGCCATCTCGAACCACGTGCAATCCTTCGCCGAAATATCCGAGCAATACCACAGCGGATACTTCCATTTGAACGAACTCGACTCAAGCTCAATAGCATGTGCATGCTTCAACGGCGACTCGCCATCATCGAAAATCGTGTCGACATAATGACGGTCATGTGCAAAAAACTCCGCGCGCTCGCCGGTGAGAAGCGCCTGACGGGTCTCGGGAATGTCTTGATCGGCGTTGGATTCAAGTGTCTTTGGAATGTTCATCGTGTGCTCCTTCATGTGCTCCTTCATGTGCTCCGGTGGAAGAGCATAGAAACCTCAAGCACTCGAAGTCAAACGGGCGGCCATGTTCGTGCAAAGCGAAACCTAGCCGCCCATTCGGCAGTGGATCCGATATGGGTCGATCAGCCGATCAGCGCGGCAGGATACTTGGACACGGCCTCATCGATCTGCTCTTCGGTGGACGTGGCAACGCCTTGGATGAGGAACGGCTTCAGATACGTCGCATGCGTATGACGGAACGTGGTCTCGAACGGGGAAAGCAGCTCGTCCATGGTGCGCACATGGCTGCCTTCACGGGTGTAGGAATCGGCTGGAGATCCGGTGGACACGGACAGCATGAACTCCTTGCCTTCAAGGGCGCGCCCGCCGCCATAAGCCCAACCGGCCTTGATTACGTCATCCTCCCACTGCTTGAGCAGAGCGGGAGAGCTGTACCAGTAGAACGGGAACTGCAGCACAATGCGGTCATGCGTTTCGATGAGCCTCTGCTCATGTTCGACGTTGATTCTGAAATCCGGATATGCGGCGTATTCATCGACCACGGTCACGTCTCCGGTTTCGTTGGCCGCGTCCATAAGCTTGCGGTTGACCTGCGATTTTTCCAGATGCGGATGGAACACCAGAACCAGCGTTTTCATGCATACTCCTTTTAACTGTCCGACGATTTTCAGTATGCAGCATAATAGCCCTTTCCGTTACGTTTCGAGTGCGATCGGCCATAACCGGAGCCGATGGACCCAAGGGCGTTTGTCGGGGAGCGCGATAGTATGATGGCCGGCGTGATGGTAGGTGTCGGCATGCCATGAGATGAGACGAGGATTGAAAGGAAAGGCATTTGGTCTCGCGAATACAAGGTAGGAAGGCGGTCGCATCCACAGCCTTCAAAACCGCTTTGCCCAGAACGTTGCCGGTTTGTATCACCTTCTTCCTTCTGGCTTTGTCATATGGCGTGCTGATGGGCACGCGTGGTTTCTCCTTCCTGTGGCCCATGTGCATGAGCGCGTTCATCTTCACCGGTTCCATGGAATTCGTGACGGTGAATCTGCTGGTGTCCGCGTTCAATCCGTTCGCCACGTTCATGCTTGCCGTCATGCTAGGCACAAGGCATCTGTTCTACGGCATTTCCATGCTTGGCCGGTTCAAGAACATGGGGGTGAAAAAACCGTATCTCATCTTCTCCCTGTGTGATGAGACTTTCGCCATCGACAACGGCACTGTCATTCCCAAAGGCGTCAACCGAGGCTGGTTCTACTTCTTCGTGGGATTCCTCAACCAATTCTCCTGGGTGGCTGGTGCCACGGTTGGAGGCATTCTCGGCGGACGTATCACGTTCGATACCTCCGGACTCGATTTCATTATGACCGCCATGTTCGCCGTGATCTTCGCAGACCAGTGGCTGGCTACGAAACATAAGAGCCATATGGCGGCGTTGACCGGCATCGTCGTGCCTGCGATTTGTTTGGGAGTTTTCGGCGCCGACAATTTCATGATTCCCTCGCTTGCCGGCATGCTGGTCATGTTCGTTCTGCTGCGGCCGTATCTGAACGATCTGAAAAACGACAAGACGGATGAAGCCGGCGGAGCTGGCAGCGTAACGTCCGACGATATGCAGAAAGAGGCACGTGCATGATGATCATGACCACCTGGCAGGGCGTCGTAACTATTATCATGGCGATACTTGGTACCATTTTGACCCGTTTCCTGCCGTTTCTGGTATTCCCCGAATCGAAGGAACCGCCGCGTTTCATCACCTATCTGGGCACGGTGCTGCCGTACGCCATGACAGGTCTGCTCGTCGTGTATTCGCTCAAGGGCGTGCATCTGCTGTCCGGCAGCCACGGCATTCCCGAATTGCTTGCGATTATGGTGATCGTTCTGCTGCACGTATGGAAAAGAAACATGCTGCTGTCGATCGCCGGTGGCACCGCTGCTTACATGCTGTTGGTGCAGCTGGTATTCTCATGAAAGCTTTTGCGTAACAGCGCGGCTTTCGGCCGTGTCGCAGTGGGCCGTGATTATTTGGCGAGTTCCATATCGTATTTCAGCGTCATCACGCGAATCGCGGACTGCTTCACCTTGTCCGCAAAAGCAGAATCAGCCGCGGCCTTCGCATTCAAACCATCCAAAACCTGCTGAACATAATCGAAAGCGCCAATACAGGCAAGATCACCGCCGGCTTCAACCAATCGCACACCCAAATCACTCGGCTGAACACCGCTCAAGGCAGTGGCGGAGAGGGAATCCGAAGTGATGACACCCTGAAAACCAACCGTATTACGTAGATAATCCGTTACCAAAGTGCTGGAAAACACGGCGGGATTGTTCGGATCAATGGCCTGATAGGTAGCCAAAGACATCATCACCATGGAAGGGTTCACCTCCAACGCGCTATTGAACGCGTTGATTTCCGCACCGTCCAACGTGGTGGTGGTGTCAAGAATGCCGTCGGCGGTGAAATCGGTATTGCCGGTTACCGAACCAAGTCCCGGATAATGCTTGATGGCGCTGCCAATACCCGAATCCGCCATGCCCTGAATGAACGCTTTGGCATGGTCGGCATTACCGGCCGCGTCCAATCCAAAATCACGATCCAACGCTCCGACAGGGTCGTTCGTGGTGCGATCCACCGTCACCGTACCCACCACCGGCGCCAAATCGACATTGATGCCAGCTGACTTAAGCTGGGAACCCCATACGGCCGCCGACCGACGAAGCTGATCGGTCGACATCGTTCCCTGATCGGTGGCGGAAGGCATCTGATCGAAACCAGAGCCTTGAAGATGCTGCACCAAACCACCTTCCTGATCGGTGGTCATCAACAGCCGATTATTGGCCGGCGCATACGATTGCAATGCGGATGTGGCTGCGGCGACACCGGCCGTTCCAGAATTCCAGTTGCCGATGATCAGCACCGAACCGATATGCTGGTTCATAATGAGATTTTGCAATGAGGAAGGATCGGATCCCGCGTAGAGAGGTGCCATGACGAGCTGACCGACACGCTCTGCAAGACTCATGGCATTGACTGCAGCCACGGCTTTGCCGTGCGGAGAGTCGTCCATCACGCTTGGCACGTTGGATTTGTCAAGCGCATCATGTGATGCGCCGGACTGCTGCGAATTGGATTGCTCGGATTGGTTGGAGCCAGCATTCAAACTCGCGCTGGATGAACACCCAGCGAACGATAGCGGCAGTGCGATGGCGCACAGTGCGGCAGCACAACGAGCGAAATGAACGTGGACCCTCTTCATAGTGTCATTATCTATCACATGCCAGTGATGGCGAATACGATCGCATAAGAAAAGAACGGGTGGATTCGTGTTCGTGAATTGCGTAAACATTAGGCCAGTGGCATAAAGCACGTTCCGTGCCTGTCGATAGGCTATTAGTATGTCTTTTTTTGATATGTTTGGTCCCATGTTCGACCCGGAAAGCGGCCCGAGCCGCTCCCAAGGGCAGCGTGCCAATAAATCCGACAACGATGATCCCATCATTCTCAATGTCGAAACCGATGGCGATAACACCGCCCGGTCTTCGGCGAACATGCCTCCAAGAGGTCCGTCCGGTCCGCGCATCACACGCCAGCCGAACCGTCCGCGCAAATCGTCGAACGGCAACAAGATTCTAATCGGTGTGGTGCTGGCGCTTGCCATCATCGTCGGACTGTTCTTTGGCTTGGCGCAGTTCATCACCGATGTCATGTGGTATGCGCAGCTTGGCTTCCAAAGCGTGATTTGGACGCAGTTGGGTACCAGGGTAGGCCTGTGGGTGGCGTATGCGCTGCTGATCGCCGCGGTCGGATTCCTTTCCGCGTCGCTGGCGATCTGGGCTCGCCCCGATGCTGCCGATGGTTCTACCATTCGTATTAATGGCGACACCATCGAAGTGGGCAAGGGCGTGAGCTCAAAGAGTGCACGTCGTGTGGCAGTGGTGATTTCATTGATCGTCGGTTTGATGTTCGGATCGCAGTTTAATGCGAATTGGTCTGAGATTCTGCTGATGTTCAATGCGCAGAGTTTCGGCACCACTGATCCGCAATTCGGCATTGACAATGGTTTCTACGTATTCGTGTTGCCTGGTTTGAAGTTGATTATGTCGGCGGTGGCGCTGCTGTTGCTTGCAGGCATTATCTTCTCCATCGTCACGCATGTGATGATGGGTGGCATTCGCATCACCATGCCAGTGCATGGTCGTGGACTGTTCCACATCACCAAGCGTGCGCGTAGGCAGATCGGCATCTGGCTGATGCTCAACATGTTCGCATGGGCGGCGAATCAGGTGCTTGGTGTGTTCTCTCACCTCACGCAGGAGGGTAGCCGCATCACCGGCGCCACCTACACCACGGTCAACGCCACGATTCCCGTTACCTTCATCATGGCCGCCATCACCGCCACTCTTGGTGTGGTTCTCGGCGTGTGGATCATGAAATCGCATGCGCTGGAAGGCCAGGCCCCAATCGCGGTGCGCGCCTCCGAAGCGCTCAAGGCGTGGAAGGTGCCGACCGTGGCCATCGCATCCGCCATTGTGGTGAGCCTGGTGCTTACCGTGGCATGGCCGATGCTGCTGCAGCGTTTCCGTGTAAACCCGAACGCGCAGGAGATGGAATCAACATATATTCAGCGCAATATCGACGCCACTCGTGAAGCCTATGGTCTGAACAATGTGAAGACGGAACAATACCAGGCCACTACCGAAGGCGAGGAAGGCGCACTGGCCGACTCCGCGGAATCGACCGCGCAGATCCGACTGCTCGATCCGCAGATCGTTTCCCCAACGTTCAAACAGTTGCAGCAATCCAAGCAGTATTATACATTTGCCGACACTCTTGCCGTCGACAAGTATGAGGTCGACGGTGTGAGCCAAGATACGGTGATCGCAGCACGAGAACTTGACCTTGCCGGTCTTGACAATCGCAACTGGGTCAACGACCATACCGTGTACACGCACGGCTATGGTGTGGTGGCCGCCTACGGCAACAAGGTGACGGCCGACGGCCAGCCGAAGTTCTTCGAGGCGGGCATCCCAACCCAAGGCAAGCTCACCGAATCCGAACAGTATGAGCCGCGTATCTACTTCTCGCCGAACGCTTCCGAGTATTCGATCGTGGGCGCTCCGGAAGGCACGCAGTCGTGGGAGTTCGATTACCCGACCGGTTCCGAAGGCGCCACCAACACGTTCGGCGGCAATGGCGGCCCGAAGATCGGCAATATCTTCTCCCGACTGCTGTATGCCATCCGTTTCGGCTCCGACCAGATTCTGTTCTCCAACCGTGTGAATTCCGCATCACAGATTCTCTACGATCGTTCCCCGAAGGAGCGTGTGGCCAAGGTCGCACCATACCTGACGCTTGACGGCCGTGTGTACCCGGCGGTCGTGGATGGTCGTGTCAAGTGGATCGTCGACGGCTACACCACGTCTGACGTCTACCCGTATTCGCAGATGACCGATCTGGGCGAGGTAACCAAGGATTCCACCACGGAATCTTCGGCCACGGTGAGTGAGCTGGCTTCGAAGAACGCCAACTACATTCGCAACTCCGTGAAGGCTACCGTCGATGCGTATGACGGTTCCGTGGACCTGTACGTGTGGGACGAATCCGATCCGGTGATCAAGGCATGGCAGAAGATCTTTCCCGGCCAGTACCACCAGTTGTCGGAAATTTCCGGCGATCTGATGAGCCACCTGCGTTACCCGGAAAGCCTGTTCAAGGTGCAGCGCGAGCTGTTGACCAAGTACCATGTGTCGAGCGCCAGCCAGTTCTTCTCCGGTGAGGATTTCTGGCAGACTCCGGTCGACCCGACCGAATCTCAGCAGGCTCAGGAACGCGACATTCTGCAGCCGCCGTATTATTTGACGTTGCAGACCGGTGGGTCCAACGAGCCGGTGTTCTCGTTGACGTCGTCATATATTCCCGCAGGTACGTCAACCCGAGAGATTTTGACGGGATTCCTGTCTGTCGATTCTGATGCGGGCAACGAAAAAGGCAAGATCGGTGCGAACTATGGCACGCTTCGATTGCAGGAGTTGCCGAAGGATTCCAATGTGCCAGGCCCCGGTCAGGCGCAGAACAACTTCAATGCGTCGGCCGACGTGTCGAAGGAACTCAACCTGCTTGAGTCCGGCTCCACCAACGTGCAGCGAGGCAATCTGCTTACACTGCCGCTCGGCGGCGGATTGGTGTACGTGCAGCCGGTGTACGTCAAGTCCTCCGGTTCCACCAGTTTCCCGCTGTTGAAGAAGGTGTTGGTGGCCTTCGGCGACCAGGTCGGATTCGCCAACACATTGGACGAAGCGCTCGATCAGGTGTTCGGCGGCAACTCCGGCGCGTCCGCGGGCGATGCCGAAAACGTCGACGGTTCCACCAGCAGTAAGACCGACACGAGCGATACTGCCGGTACCAGTGGGGATGCCTCCGCTAACGGTTCTTCCGGAACCGACGGTACTGACTCGTCATCTGGATCGAATTCCGACAATGACAGCAGTTCCGGCAATACTGGCGGTTCCAGCACGATGAGCAGCGATCTGAAGAGCGCCCTCAACGACGCATCCCAGGCAATGAAGGATTCCGACGCGGCCATGAAGAAGGGCGATTGGTCCGCTTATGGCGAAGCGCAGAAGAAACTTCAGGAAGCGTTGAACAAGGCGCTCGAACTCGAGCAGTAGTTTCCGCACAAGTTCCGTACGATTGCTGTTTGCGTAAGGCGGGAGTCTGGTTCCTCATATATGGAACCGGTCTTCCGCCTTCTGCATATGCCCGGTATGCTCAAAAACATGAGTGAGTATTCCTACCGCATCGCCACGCAAAACGACATTCAAGCAATCACCGACATTTACAACGCTGCAGTCATACGAGGTGGATCATCGGCCGATATAACCCCACGCACATACGAACAGCGCAAAGCATGGGTTGAATCGCATCATGATCCGTACGCGGTGTTCGTTACGGAAACGGCAGATGATGACGGAGAGAGACAGATCATTGGATTCAGCGCGCTTTCCGTTTTCTACGATCGCGCGGGATATGATGGCGTCACCGATCTTGCCTACTACATCGACCCGCAATGGCAGGGCAGGGGAGTCGGCACATATACGCTCACCAAACTGCTTGAAGAATGCCGAAAGCGTAATATGCGTAAGGCATGCGGCATTATTTTCGCAGACAATGCCGGTTCGATCGCACTGATGAAATGGTTCGGTTTTACACAGTTTGGCCTCATGCCAACCGCCGCCACCGATTCCACCGGCACCATGCGTGACATGAGTTACTGGTATCTCGACCTGTAAGTACAATCTTTGCGGTTATCAAGACGAGACAACGCGGCGCAATATGAATGCGCGCAATCGTATGTATGAATGAATGGAACGATTTCAATGGCATCTGATTTCTGGCTGATCGCAGGACTCGGCAATCCGGGTTCCAAATATGAAGGCACCCGTCACAATATGGGATTTATGGCAGCTGATCTGCTTGCTGAACGTTGGTCGGTTAACTTTTCCGACCATAAAGGGCTTGCCATGCTCGGCAAGGGTGTGATGAACCTGTCTGGTCGTAACGTCAAATTCTTCCTGGCAAAGCCGCTCACCTACATGAACGAGTCAGGCAATGCGTTGGCTTCCATCAGCGCCTACTACCAGATTGAACCGGACCATATCGTGGTGATTCACGACGACATGGATCTTGATTTTGGACGTATCAAAGTCAAGGCAGGCGGCTCCGCAGGCGGACATAATGGCATCAAGTCGATTGACCGCGCCTTGGGAACTCCGAAGTATGCCCGTGTACGCATGGGCGTTGGACACGCGCAGCGAGGTGCCCACGCCCACGACAACACCGTGAACTGGGTGCTGGGCGGATTCGGACCGGATCAGCGCAAGCAGCTTCCGGAATTCCTCGCCGATGGCGCTGATGCCGCCGAAACTATCATTTTCAATGGCCTCGCCAAAGCTCAGGAGCAATTCAATGGCCGCTGAACCGGTGCAGTTGCCGACTTCAGGTTCCCTGGCTGGCATTCTTGACGTACTCGAAACCGACGAGGATTTTCGTGCGCTGATTTCCGGTGAGATCGAGGTGCCGGAATCCGACATAGACCCCAGCATTACCGTTGGCATTCCCGAAGGATTGCGCCCGGCACTGGCCGCTGGAGCATCGGGAACACGGCCGGTTGTATTTGTGGTGGCCTCCGGTCGCGAAGCCGAAGAGACGGTCGAGACGATTCGTTCGTGGTATTCCGGCGATCCGAACGACGTGGCACAGCTCGAAGCATGGGAGACCTTGCCTCATGAACGCCTCTCGCCACGCGCCGATACCGTGGCGAGCCGTATGGCGGTGTTCCGCAGGCTGAAGCACCCTCAAGAGGGAAGCAAGCTGTTCGGCCCCATCCGCATTCTCGTCATGCCGGTGCGATCCCTGATCCAGCCAGTGGTTGCAGGTTTGGCCGACGTGGAGCCTTTGGTGTTTTCTCAAGGCGAGGAATTGGCGCTCGACGAGGCGTCGCGTCGACTGGTGGAAAATGCTTATACTCGAGTCGATCTGGTGATGGATCGTGGTGAATTCGCGGTGCGAGGAGGCATTATCGACGTGTTCCCACCGACATTGCCACATCCTGTGCGTATTGAGTTCTTCGGTGATGAGATTGACACCATCAGGGAGTTCCACGCTTCGGATCAGCGTACGTATGGCGGGAATGTTCCTGTTGTTTGGGCCACGCCATGCCGTGAACTGCAATTGACTGACAAGGTGCGCAAGCGTGCGAAATCCTTGATTGGATCCATTCCCAATGCCGAAGACATGCTAGAATCCATTGCCAACGCCATTCCGGTCGAAGGTATGGAATCGTTACTTCCCGCATTGGTCGATGACATGGAGCCGGTGCAGGGCATGTTGCCCAAGCATGCGCTGGTCATGCTCTCTGATCCGGAAAAATTGCGTCGTTCGGCTGACGATCTCGCAAAAACCGCCAATGAGTTTCTTGCGGCCAGCTGGCATGTCGCAGCATCCGGTCATGGTGCCGGCGCTCCGATTACGTTCGATCAGGCGAATTTCTACGATTTTGAAGAAACGATTTCATCGCTGGTTTTCTCAAGGCATGACGTATGGAAGCTTACGAGTTTCGGCGTGGACTCAAGCAGGGAAGGACACGTTCAGCTCGACGCTGCCAATCCCGGCGAATATCGCGGAGATGAAGTCAAAGCCGCATCCGGTATCGAAGGTCTTCTTGATGCCGGCTATGCCGTCACCGTCACTGCAGGAGCGCAAGGTACTCTTGTTCGACTCAAGCGTGCCATCAACGAAACGGGAATCGCCAACTTCGACTGCATCAGATCGCGTGCCATCGACGGATTCGTCGATAATGCTGCGAAAGTCGCACTGCTTACCGAACGCGATCTGACCGGACGCACATCGGCCGCGGGACAGGCAAAAACACCGAAACGTCGCCGTAAGGCCATTGACCTTATGGAGCTCAAAGCCGGCGATTACGTGGTGCATGAGCAGCATGGCATCGGCCGGTTCCTCGAAATGCGACAGCGTACCATCGGAGCGGGCGCCAACCAGACAACACGCGAATATCTGGTCATCGAATACGCATCCAGCAAGCGCGGCGCACCTGCCGACAAACTGTTCATCCCCACCGATCAGCTTGACCAAGTCAGCAAATACATCGGTGCCGACGCTCCAAAACTCAACAAACTGGGCGGATCCGACTGGGCTGCTACCAAGGCGAAAGCACGTAAGCATGTGCACGAAATCGCCGAAGATCTGGTCAAACTGTATTCGGCACGTCAACGCATGCAGGGGTATGCCTTCAGCAAAGACACCCCTTGGCAGAAAGAACTGGAAGACGCTTTCCCATACCAAGAAACCGCCGATCAGCTGACTACCATCGACGAAGTCAAATCCGATATGGAAAAGCCCGTGCCGATGGATCGCCTGATTTGTGGCGACGTGGGATTCGGCAAAACCGAAATCGCCGTACGTGCCGCATTCAAGGCGGTGCAGGATTCCAAACAGGTGGCTGTGCTGGTGCCGACCACATTGCTGGTGCAACAGCATTTCGAGACGTTCACCGAACGTTTTGAAGGATTCCCGGTGGAAGTAAGGGCGATGAGCCGTTTCCAAACCACCAAGGAAATCAACGACACCATCAAGGGACTTGAAGACGGTTCCGTCGATGTGGTGATCGGTACGCACAAACTGCTCGGGCCGAAGGTCAAATTCAAGGATCTAGGCCTGGTCATCATCGATGAGGAGCAGCGTTTCGGTGTCGAACACAAAGAGACGTTGAAGGCGCTGCGTACCAATGTGGATGTGCTGAGTCTGTCGGCAACACCGATTCCGCGAACGTTGGAGATGGCCGTTACAGGCATTCGTGAAATGTCCACGTTGGCCACGCCTCCGGAAGACCGCTTGCCGGTGCTTACTTACGTTGGCGCGTATGAGGATGCTCAGGTTACTGCTGCGGTCAGGCGTGAGCTGTTGCGCGGTGGCCAGGTGTTCTATGTGCACAACCGAGTGCAAGACATCGCTTCGGTTGCCGCGAAGATTCACGAGCTGGTGCCGGAATCGCATGTCGGCATCGCCCATGGCAAGATGGGGGAGAAGCAGCTCGACGGTGTGATCCGAGACTTCTGGCATCGCGACATTGATGTGCTCGTATGCACCACCATCATCGAAACCGGTCTTGATATTTCCAATGCGAATACGTTGATCGTCGATCATGCCGACCGTTTCGGCCTAAGCCAGCTGCACCAGCTGCGTGGCCGTGTCGGGCGAGGCCGTGAGCGTGCCTACGCGTACTTCCTGTACGATCCGACCAAGCCGATGACCCAGCAATCTCATGACCGACTGGCCACCATCGCGCAGAACACTGCGCTTGGTTCAGGTTTTGACGTGGCGATGAAGGATCTCGAGCTGCGTGGCACTGGCAATCTGCTGGGCGACGAGCAGAGCGGGCATATCGAGGGCGTTGGCTTCGATCTGTATGTGCGCATGGTTTCCGAAGCTGTCGAACAGTACAAGGAGCCGGAACGTGTGGAATCGGTTGCTGTCACAATTGATCTGCCGATCGAAGCGTCCATCCCCGTCGGCTACATCGATTCCGACAAATTGCGATTGGAAGCCTACCGCAAGCTGGCAGGGGCACGTACGGAAGCTGATCTTGACGAGTTGCGCGATGAACTTACGGATCGTTACGGCAAGCCTCCGGTCGATTTCGAAGCATTGTTCGATGTGGCGCGATTGCGATTCAAAGCAAGAAAGCTTGGCATTACGGAGATCATCGGTCAAGGACGTAACATTCGTGTGTCCAAATTCGAGCCACGTGAATCCGTACAGATGCGCATGGCGCGAATCTACAAAGGCATCCAGTACAGGCCTGTCACTCAAACGTATGTGATCCCCACCCCGTTTGCGGGTTCGCTTGGATCCGGGCCAATGAGTTCCGATGAGATCGTTGGATGGACCAACCAACTTCTCGACGATCTTGACTGGAAGCCAGCGCCAAGGAAATAACAGGCGAAGTTCCGGACGCGTCCGACACGTTTTATGTGAGCGTTCACATAAAACGTGTCGGATAAGTTTGCCATACGTCCACAAAACGCACTATTCTAGGCAATGTCATCACAACCTAACGTTTATAAGGAGTAGTTGTGGCAGTAATTGAAAGCGTTTACGCGCGTCAGATTCTCGATTCCCGCGGCAACCCGACCGTTGAGGTCGTTCTCGACACCGAAGACGGTGCTCAGGGCTTGGGCCTCGTTCCGTCCGGTGCTTCCACCGGTGAAGCTGAGGCTTGGGAGCGTCGCGATGGCGACAAGTCCGTGTACCAGGGCAAGGGTGTTCTCAATGCCGTCAAGGCCGTGAACGAAGAGATCGCTCCGAAGGTCATCGGCATGGATGCTGCCGACCAGCGCGCTCTCGATGAGGTCATGATCGAGCTCGACGGCACCCCGAACAAGGGTCGTCTGGGCGCCAACGCCATCCTCGGCGTGTCCCTGGCCGCTCTGTACGCCTCCGCTGAGTCCGCAGGCCAGCCGCTGTACCGCTACATCGGCGGCACCAACGGCCACATCCTGCCGGTTCCGAACATGAACATCATGAACGGTGGCGCTCACGCTGACTTCGCCACCGACATTCAGGAGTACATGATCTCCCCGTACGGCTTCGACACCTACAGCGAGGCTCTGCGTGCAGGCGTTGAGGTCTACCACACCCTGAAGAACGTCCTGAAGAAGGAAGGCCTGGCCACTGGCCTTGGCGACGAGGGCGGCTTCGCTCCGAAGATGAAGTCCAACAAGGACTCCCTGAACTACATCATGGACGCCATCTCCGCCGCCGGCTACGAGCCGGGCAAGCAGATCGGCATCTCCCTCGACGTGGCTTCCTCTGAGTTCTACAACAAGGAGACCGGCAAGTATCACTTCGAAGGTGACGATCGCGAAGCCGGCTACATGCTCGACTTCTACGAGAACCTCATCAACGAGTACCCGATCGTTTCCATCGAGGATCCGTTCCAGGAAGAAGGCTGGGAAGACTGGGCTGCCATCACCGCCAAGCTCGGCGATCGTCTGCAGTTCGTCGGCGACGACCTGCTGGTCACCAACCCGGCACGTCTGGCTAAGGGCATCGAGCTCGGCGCCGCCAACTCCCTGCTGGTCAAGCTGAACCAGATCGGTACCGTCACCGAGACCCTCGACGCCATCGAGCTGGCCACCAAGAACGGCTTCACCTCCATGGTTTCCCACCGTTCCGGCGAGACCCCGGACACCACCATCTCTGACCTGGCTGTGGCAAAGAACACCGGCCAGATCAAGACCGGTGCTCCGGCTCGTGGCGAGCGTATTGCTAAGTACAACCGCCTGCTCGAGATCGAGGAGGAGCTCGGCTCCACCGCTCAGTACGCTGGCTACAGCGCTTTCAAGGCTTGCAAGAAGTACATCGCCAAGTGAGCGTAAGCGCATCGAATATGCGCTGATGTAGAGTGCCCGTCGTGTTCCTCGTCGAACGCGACGGGTATTTTCGTTGCTATGAGCTCAAAGTCACGCAAGAAAGCATCCAAAAAAGGCAGCGCGGGTCCCATCGCGTTCTTTGTGGCGGTATTTATCGTGGCTTTAGGAGCTATCCAGTTGGCGTCGACATTCCACACCTATGCGTTGAATATGGCTGAATTGAATGGCTTGAAGAAGCAGGAAGCCGCGTTGATAGCGCAAAAGCAGGAATTGGAAAACGACATCGCGCGCTGGGATGACAAAGCCTACGTTACGGCGCAGGCGAGGGATCGTCTGGGATTCGTGTTTCCGGGAGAACAGGCGATTCGTGTGGAACATCCCGAAGCGGTAACCGGCGAAACCACAGAAGATAAGAAGACGACGGACGAATCGCGGAAAACCGTACTGCCTTGGTACAAGGAAATGGCGTATTCGTTCAAACAGGCCGACCAATCGGATGAGGTGAAATCGAGGGAAACGTCCGAAAGTACGGCAACCGGCGAATCGGATGCGAATGGAACAAGCCCGGAATCCGGTGGTCAGCAGCAGGCTTCACAAGACAACAACCAACAGCAATCAGGAGATCAGCAGGAGTGACACAGGGTATGACAATCAGCGAACAGGCCAAAACCTTGGCGAAGAAGGTTCTCGACCAGCCTGCCACCGAGCATGATATTGCTGTGGTTGAGCGTCAGTTGGGTCGCTACCCGCGTGGCATGGTGGCTGTCGGAGCGCGTTGCGTGTGCGGCAGGCCTTTGGCTGTGGTCACGCGTCCGCTGCTGCCGGGAGGCGTGCCTTTCCCTACCACTTGCTATTTGACTGGTCCGGAAGCGGTGAAAGCCATTTCCCACATCGAAGCCGAAGGTAAGATGAAGGAGTACAACGATCTTTTGGCTGAAGATGACGATCTGAAAGCCGCTTACGAGCGTGCGCACGAACTGTATTTGGCGTTCCGGCATGAAATCGCCGTTGCCATGGAAGACAGCGAAGAGCATATCGAAGGCACCAGTGCCGGCGGCATGCCTGTTCGCGTTAAGTGTCTGCACGCCTTGTTGGCGCAAACGCTGGTGATGGGCGAGGGTGCCAACCCGATTGGAGACATGGCATTGGAGGCGATTCGTCATGAATTCGACCCCAATGTATGCCGTTGCACGGTGGCAAATGAAGACTGAACCATATTCAGACAGAAAGAAGAAGCAATGAAATCCGTTACTGTTGCCGGCATTGATTGCGGTACGAACTCGATTCGTCTGAAGGTCTCCCGCGTCAGTGAAGACGGCGTTGAAGATATTGTTCCGCGTATCCTTCGTGTGATTCGTCTCGGTCAGGATGTTGATAAGACGCATCGTTTCGCCGATGAGGCATTGGAACGTGCTTACGCCGCTGCCCGCGAATTCGCCGAGGTGCTGAAAGATCATCCGGTGGACGGCATTCGTTTCGTTGCCACTTCGGCCACTCGTGATGCTGAGAACCGTGAGGAATTCGAAGACAATATCGAGCAGATCCTCGGCGTGCGTCCAGAAGTCATCCCCGGCACGGAAGAGGCTGATCTAAGCTTCCTTGGTGCCACGAGCGTGGTTCGTCGCGACGTCGAAGCTCCGTATTTGGTGGTTGATCTGGGTGGCGGCTCTACGGAATTGGTGCTTGGCGGCGACGGTGTAAGCCATCCGAACACGCAGGTGCAGGCCGCGTTCTCCATGAACATTGGCTCGGTGCGTATGACCGAACGCCACTTGAAGAACGATCCGCCTACCGAAGCACAGATTCAAGAGGCTATTGCCGACATCGACGAGCATATCGATGAAGCGTTCAAAACGGTTCCTGCAGGTAAAACCCGCACTATCATCGGCGTGTCTGGCACAGTGACTACCATGACCGCTCTGGCCATGGGATTGACCGAATACGACCATTCCGCGGTGGATGGTGCCAGCTGCTCGCTGGAAGACGCTTATGCGGTCGATAACAAGTTCCTTAAGATGCCGCGCGAAGAGCGCCTGACCTATAAAACCATTCACCCGGGTCGTGTTGACGTGGTCGGCGGTGGTGCTCTGGTGTGGAATCGTGTGCTCGCCAAAGTCAGTGAGGCAGCCTATGCCGACCATGGTCAGCATATCGACTCCTTCATGGCCAGCGAACACGGTTTGCTTGATGGCATTGTGTTGGATTACGGCACGCGATTGCTTGCCGAACGTTAACGTGGCATAATAACTTGGGCGTCGGCTTGTTCGACGCCTTGCCGCCATGGCGAAACTGGTATACGCAACCGACTTAAAATCGGTCTCTTCGGATTGCGGGTTCGATTCCCGCTGGCGGCACCGAATGACGTTGTAAATGTGTTGCTGGATAGCACGTACGAAACAATCCGTTATTACACTGGCGGCATTGATAACCCCAAGTAGCCGACTGGAACGGAAAAAGTATGACGTCGAAAGATATCAAGCCAGTAATCGAACAGCCCGATACGGAAATTCCGCTGATGCTCTCCCAAGCGATTATCGTCGCAGGAGTTTTGGCTGTGGGCGAACTAGCTTGCTCTCCGCTGTATTTCTCGTTGTTGAAGTCGTCGTTGGCGTTGATTCCATGGGCTATGGAAGCGGTGTTCATGGCAGTGGCGTTCACGTTCGTTGTGGGCTTTGCGTTGCTGTGGTGTGCCGAATCGTTTACGCTCAAAATGCGTGAGCGGTTCCGTCCGTTCGCATATGCGATTGTTGGACTTATCGGTTACGGTGTGTGGAGCCTGCTGGTGTTCTCCGCCACCATCAATTCCGTGCTTGCCATGGTGGGGGAAAGTGTGCTCACCAATGGCCAGATTGGTGCGATTGCGCTGAATGGCGCAGCTCTTGGCTTCGTCGCCTTCCTGTTCGCCAAGTTGCTTGACGTTAAACTCGGCAATCGTAAAACCACTGCCATCATCATGCTGGTGGTGGAAGTTGCGGCCGCCATCATTGGTTTGATTATTATGATTCTCATGTTCCGTGCATTGTATGCAGCCTGAGCAAGGCACCTGAGAGGCAAGGCGGCGATTGGTATGTTTAGTATTCTCGAAATGTTCAAGATAGGCGTTGGGCCAAGTTCCTCACACACTGTTGGTCCGATGGTGGCGGCATGCAAGTTTGTCGAATCCCTTGAGCATACGGGAACGCTTGGCCGTGTGAGCCGCGTGCGTACGGTACTGTATGGGTCTCTTGCGTTGACGGGCTTGGGGCACGGTACCGATCGTGCGACTGTGGCAGGTCTGGAAGGCAACATGCCGCAAACCGTCGATACGGATCATGTGAATACCATTCGTCATGAATGCGAGGCGAGTGGGGAACTGTTGCTGGCGGGTAAGCATCGCATCGATTTCGACTATGAGCATGATGTGGTGATGGACGTGTGGCATCGCATGGCCGCGCACCCTAATGGCATGCGTTTCCAAGCATTTGACCAGCAGAACAATCTTGTTGATGAACAGGTCTGGTATTCCATCGGTGGAGGCTTCGTGCGGCAAGGCAATGCCGAGGATCTGATGATCGGCATTCATGAGCGTCCGCCGGTCGGAACGTCTTTCGCCGATCAGCAAAGTGATTCCTCACTTGATGACGTTTCGGATGTGCCATATCCATTCACGTCATGCGACGAACTCATTGCTCTATGCGAGAAGCACCATATGAGTATTGCCGACATTGTGTGGGCCAACGAAACGGCCATGCAGTCGGCGGTGCAGGTTCGTAGCGAACTGGATAACGTGTGGAGGGTGATGCGTCGTTGTGTACAGCACGGATGCTATACGTCGCAGACCGTGCTGCCCGGCGGTTTGGATGTGCCCCGCAGGGCGCCGAAAATGTATGCAAGGCTTGCCTCCAACAGTGATGTGCTTGCGCGAGACAAGAAGCGCGTGGATGCGGTGCTCGAATCGTCGGATGCGGCATGGGTGGATTTGTTCGCTTTGGCGGTGTCGGAGGAAAACGCCAGTGGTGGGCGAATCGTCACCGCACCGACCAACGGTGCTGCAGGAATCATTCCGGCAGTGCTTCACTATTACTGGCATTTCGTTGACCATGCGAATGAAGAGGGTGTTATTACCTTCCTGCTCACTACAGGCGCGGTAGGGTACCTGTTTAAACGCAATGCCTCCATTTCCGGTGCGGAAGTCGGATGCCAGGGAGAGGTCGGTACGGCATGTTCGATGGCTGCGGCCGGTTTGTGCGCGGTGATGGGTGGTACTCCGCGGCAAGTGGAGAACGCTGCGGAAATCGGCATTGAGCATAATCTGGGACTGACCTGTGATCCCGTGGGAGGTTTAGTACAGATTCCATGCATCGAACGCAACGCCATGGCGGCGAATACTGCTATCAATGCGGTTCGTATGGCCATGCTGGGAGATGGAACGCATATCGTGACCTTGGATCAGGCCATCAAAACCATGAAAGACACGGGCGAAGACATGATGGCCAAGTATAAAGAAACCTCAAAAGGTGGTTTGGCGGTCAATGTCGTTGAATGCTAGCGGTGGTTGGTGCTAGTCTAGGTGGCATTGTGCTTTTCAAGGAGGTTCACCATGGCATCTCAAATGCCCGTTGTCAATGTTGAGTTCGGCGATCGCCCGACCATCGAATTCTCGTCCGAGACCGCTCCGGCAGGTCTGAAGGTTGTGGAGCTGCTCGAGGGCAATGGCCCGATGGTTCGTCGCGGCGACACCGTCACCGTTAACTATCACGGTGTGGTCTGGGGCAAAGACACCCCGTTCGATTCCAGCTTCGACCGTCACCAGCCGGCCAGCTTCGGCATCGGTGTTGGCCAGGTCATCAAGGGTTGGGACCAGACCGTTCCGGGTCACAACGTCGGTTCCCGCTTGGTGGTGTCCATTCCGCCGGAGTATGGCTATGGTTCCCGTGGCGTTCCGCAGGCCGGCATCGGCGGCGAAGACACCCTGGTATTCGTGATTGACATCATCTCCACCCGCTGAAACTAAGCGGTATAGAGTAATTTCCAAGGTCAAGGAGGCAACATGGCCGAAGAAAAAACGCTTCTGCTGACGCAGGAAGCTTATGACAAGATGAAGGAAGAGCTCGCTTGGCGTGAAGGCGAGTATCGCGACGAAATCCTTTCCAAGGTTTCCGCGGCACGCGCCGAGGGCGATTTGAGCGAAAACGGCGGCTATCAGGCCGCTCGTGAGGCTCAGCGAGTAAATCAGGGACGCATCGAGGAACTGACCGTCAAGCTACGCAACGCGAAGATTCTGACCGCACCCAAGGCCGGTGAAGTCGGCGACGGTTCTTTGGTGACGCTGGATGTCAACGGCCGTGAAATGGTCTACGTGCTTGGCACGCGTGACCTATCCATCGCCACGGACTACAGCATCATCAGCCCGGAATCCCCGATCGGCGCAGCCATCAACGGCGCTCACGAGGGAGACACGGTGTCGTATACGGCTCCGAACGGACGTGAGATTTCCGTGACCATCAAGGAAGCCAAGCCGCTCGCCTGAGTGATGTTCGCCATAAGCCGAATCTGATATTCCAACGACATGAAGCGATATGACAAGGCTGGTTCATCGAATAAAATGATGAACCAGCCTTGTCATATATTTCGTCAAACTGCAATCAGATATGATCTGAACTTACGGCCATAGCTGCACGATCACCATGTAAATCGCCACCATGTGGCATGCGTAACCGGCGACGGTGCCGCAATGAAAAATCTCATGGAAGCCGAACACCTTCGGCCATGGATCAGGCTTACGTAGCGCGTATACGATGGCTCCGGCGATGTAGCAGGCGCCGCCCGCGGCCAACAGCACCACAACCGCTGGGCCGGCGTATGGTGAAATCCAGAACAATCCCATGAATGCCACGCCGGAAACGCCGAAAATAATATACACAATCACGTAAAGCCAGCGTGGGGCACTGATCCAGATGACGTGAATGATGAGCGCCACGGTAGTGCAGATCCACATGCCTGCGATGATTGAATTGCGCCAGAATGGTTCGAGTGCAAAGGAGACCGGCGTATAAGTTCCTGCGATTAGCAGGAAGATATTCATATGGTCGATGCGTCGTAGCGCGTCGGTAACGCGAGGTGACCAATCGCCCAAATGGTAGCAGGCGGAATTGCCGAACAATACCAGCGAACACGTCATGAACACGGCGCAGGCCCACTTCAAACCGATACCGTGTGCCAGACAGATTAGCACGATGCCGGCCGCCAACGCCAGAGGAGTGGCCACGGCATGAATCCAGCCACGCATCGCCGGCTTGGGGCGACCATGCACGTCAAGACGAATCTTGCGTTCAATCTCCGCCGGAGTGATGCCTTCTATTTTTGCGGCACGAGCTTCGCCCTTGGCGATAGCCATTTTCGCCTTGCCGTCGGCCTTCTTGCGGATGTTCTCGGCCTTGTTGCGTGCCTTCACGCGAATTATATCGGCCTTGGCTTGAAGAGCCTGTTCGCGTGCTTCTGCGATGATCGCGCGTTTTTCCTCGATCTGAGCTTCTGTGGGTTTCGCCATCTGCGTGCCTCCACTGTAAGTTACGGAACCGTAACCTACGTTACCGTAACTCATGGATATGTCAACATCCCTTTCCAATAATATGCGTCTAATATGCGCATGTGTCGTACAAAACCTCTGGCGTGATGCGTATGATGGAACGCATGGCTGATTTCTCACATATCTTGACGACCCGCCCTGATTTCGACGACGAAGATCGTGAATGGCTGCATCATCTGGTCGCCGACTGGCAGGTGATTGCCGACCTGAGTTTTGCTGACCTGCTGCTCATTTTGCAAAATGGCGAGGGCAAATACATTATCGCCGAGCAGTGTCGTCCATCCACGGTGATGAGCCTGAGAACCGATGACGTCGTTGGCGATGTTGTTGAGGAGGAGATGAGCGCTGAATTGGATGCCGCGATGGCTTCCGAGTCGGTGTTCCGTTCCACGGTGCTCCGCACGGTGGGTGGATCTACGGTATGCAATGTGTATGCGCCGGTGCGCCACAACGGCAAGACGCTGGGACTGGTGGTACGTGAGACGAACATGGCTACCCGAGAGTCGAATGGACGTTACGAATCCGAAAGCATCAGCGCGGGCAAGCATCTGTATGAGATGATTCCGCGCGACCAGTTCCCGTACCGCAATCCGATCATGAACCAGCGTCATAATGCGCGTGTGGCGGACGGTTTCATCGTGCTTACCGTCGACGGCATCGTGCGATACGCTTCGCCAAACGCCATCAGCTGCTTCCGACGTTTGGGGTCGGTCAGCACCATGCAGGGGGAGTACCTGAGCGAAATCGGCACCAAACTGCTGCGTGAGAACGATCCCGTGCTGGAAACCCTGCCTCTGGTGCTCAGTGGCAAGGCTGCCGTCGATTCTGAACTTGACGCCAACAAGTCCGCAGTGTCCATGCGTTCGCTGCCGTTGATGGATGCCAATGGCCGTGTTGGCGCTGTCGTGCTATGCCGAGATGTGACCGAGCTTCGTCGTCGTGAAAAGGAACTTCAGACCAAGGATGCGACGATTTCCGAGATCCACCATCGCGTCAAGAACAATCTGCAGGCGGTTTCCGCATTGCTACGGCTGCAGGCACGTAAAACCAAGTCCGAAGAAGTCAAGAAAGAGCTGAAAGAGGCGCAGCGCCGTGTGCAGACCATCGCCATGGTCCATGAAGGCTTGAGCCAGACCGCCGATGAGATCGTGGACTACGACAAGGTCATTTCCAGTCTGTTGAAGATGGCTGTGGATCTGGCCACCATGCGCGACCAGCACATCGACATCGATTTCATCGGCCGATTCGGCATGATGCCGGCGCAGGATGCCACGCCGCTGTCTCTGGTGCTGACCGAGCTGATCACCAATTCCGTGGAACATGGTTTTGAAGGCCGGAAAGACGGGCACATCACGATTTCCGTGGGCCGTGGCGGCAACAACCTCAATGTCGTAGTTGAAGACGATGGCACCGGTTTGGCCAATGAGGAGCATGACGGCATGGCGCGTTCCTCCGGGTCAGGCCTAGGTACGCAGATCATCAGCACGTTCGTCAACAACGATTTCGGAGGTACGGTCCGTTGGGAACCTCGCCGCGGCGGCGGCACCCGAGTGGTGCTTGACATGAAGCTGCGTGCAGCATAAGGCCGATGAACGCGAAAGCGATTCGGAAGGCATAAGAAAGTCCGGTCGACTGTTAGAAGTCAACCGGACTTTCTTGTAAGCTGCTATTCGCAGAGCATATGCAAATGACGGATCTTCGAAAAACCCTTAGATCTGCATCTGCATGGCCTGGGAACGACGGGCTCGCATGGCACGACGCTTAAGCGCGCGGCGCTCATCCTCGCTCAGACCGCCCCAAACACCGTAATCCTGATTGGTGTCGAGAGCGCATTTCAGACACGCGTCAATCACCTTGCAGGTGCGGCAGACGGCCTTGGCCTCTTCGATCTGCTGGTAGGCGGCACCTGTGTTGCCGACCGGGAAAAACAGCTCCGGATCCTTGTCGCGGCATGCGGCCTTGGCGCGCCAGTCAAAAGCACTGCTCATATAATCGCCTTCCTCTTGCCATGTACGGCATATAAGTCTGTTACTCAGATAACCACGAATCGTGCGACTTTTCAAGAGTCTTTACGAAAAGAATCCCACGAATCGTCAAAAACCTTGAAATTCCACACATTGAATAGGGCGGGCTTTGGCTTGCTGAATGAGCACGCCACGACCGTGAAGGGTATAGTCGTCCGCTGAGAATCCGTCCAGAATTGCTCCGGGAATGCCTAACATCAGATCATTGGAACGTTCTCCGCAGGGAAATGCCACACGGGTGGGGCATCGGTCCAACAGTGCGGAAATGGGTTTTTCCGTAGCTGCAATCACGGTGATATTGGGATTTGCCAATGCCTCCCGCAGCTCGTTCGCTTCAGGCGAAGTGGAAAAAGGATTGAGCGGCTCGTCCGCATCATCCACAATCCAAATGGTGCGTTCATGCAAAGGCGATGGCCTTCCGTCATCCGTCACCATGCCATGCTCGCTTTTGCGTGTGAAACGAATATTGGCACGACCTGTGTCGTACAGCCAACGTGCGCAATGCAGCAGCAAATTGGTTTTGCCGCTGCCATAAGCGCCGATAATGGCGATGTTCTGTTGGCTCACGTTGAGAACGGCGGTATGTACAAGCACGCCATCGTCGGCAAGAGCGAAAGGAATTTCGTTCCATGGCCGGTTCGTTGTGGTCGACAGATCGGATTGCGTCGCATGCCGGGCGAGAGGATCGGAAAACAAGAGAACGGGGCGTTTGCAAGCATGGAATCGTGCGGCTATGTTGATGTTGAGGATAAGCCGGTCGACATCTCGAACCGCGCTGCATAGGAAAGGCGTGGTGCGCTGTCCGTCATTGCAATAGGCGGCGCCAGGCATATTGGGAGGAATCAACGCCGCGTCGCGTATACCGATCAATTCGTTCGACTGCATCTGGTCCGTAACCCTTAAACATATGTTTAGCGACATGTTGGCCTTCATATCGGCATGGACTTGGCCCATGGGATTTTGCGTGCAGACAATCAAATGCATGCCAAGGGAACGGCCGAGCGATGCAAGACGGTTCAACCGTTGCATATAGTCGGGCAGACGGTCGCGAAGCGCGTGGAACTCGTCGATGACCACGACCAGTCTTGCCGGAGGATTGGCCAGCTGATCGAAACGGGAGACGCGTTCGGAGCTTACCAAAGCCTCACGCCGAATCAGCTCCTGTTCGATGGCGTTCAGTGCACGGACCGCATGGGACAGGTCAAGATCGCAAACGTTGCCAACCGTGTGTGGAAGCTGTTCCAAGGCGTTGAATGTCGATCCGCCCTTGAAATCCAGAAACACGAAATGCAGATCGTCCGGGCTATACTGCATGGCGAGCGATAGACACCAGCTGATGAGCAGTTCCGATTTTCCCGATCCCGTGGTGCCTGCAACCATCGCGTGCGGGCCTGATCGTTGCAAATCCGTACGGAACAAGCCATGTTGCGTGATTCCTAAGAGGCAGGAGGATGTGGGGGAGAGCCACGTTCGTGCGATGGTACGCCACGGCAGCATGTCGTCGTTCAAACCGTAGAGGTGTTCGAAACATACACGGGGCATCGCGGCGAATGATGGTCGGTCAATGGTCCGCTCTAGCGTTTCCGCAACCTTCGACGGTGTGGCGTCCGCAGGTTCGTCATACTGCTGTTTCTGACGGGACCGCAATGCCATGGATACCAACGACATCGCGCTGCCGATAAGCCCCGGGGCGAGCATAGCCACGTACAGCCATTGTCGTTGCGCGATCATCACGACAAGCATGACGAGCTGCGCCAGCACGGGTGCGGCCCAGCTGATGAGCATCAGCCGGTCTTCATTGAATCCATCGGTATGCTTGCGTTTGTTCTTGCCCTTCATACACGCCATAGTGGGCAATGCGGATGAGCGGGTGCAAGCTGAAACCATGGTTGTGGTCGGAGGATGAGTTATCCACATCTCCCGACCGGAATGTCAGCCTTGCTGTTCGGCAAGCGTGCCTACAGTGCCTGCTTTGTGGGTGCCTTTGGCCAGCTCGGAGAACAATTCGAGATTCTTCTCCTCATCCAACAGTACGCTGGAGCCAACGCCATCAACGTAATAGCCGGGGTCGGTCCAGTAGACGCTTCCCGAAATGCCTTGGTCTCCAGAAGCGCTTTTGAAGGCCAAGGCCATGCGCATCAGCGATGAGGTCGAAGCCTTCTCATCCACGGTCACGGAGCTTAACGCCGCTTCCGCGACTTTCTTGACCTTGCCGAAGTTCAGAAGCGTATTCTTGGATGCGCCTTTTTTCACTATGGCATTGATGACCTGGCGCTGACGGGCCGCACGCCCGAAATCACCTTGCGCGTCGGCATAACGCATACGAGAGAACGCAAGCGCGGTGGTGCCGTCGGCAGTATGACAACCGGCAGTCCAGTTCAATTGGGAGTACGGGTCATCCACGTCTTGGTCGTAGCACAATTCGACGCCGCCAAGGGCGTCGACCACTTTGACAAGGCCGCCGAACTGCACCATGGTAACATGGTTGATTTTCTGCCCTGTGATGTCTTCAACCTCGTTGACTAGCTGTTTTCCGCTATATAGTTGCGCGACCGCATTGATTTTCATATAGCTTTGGTCGATTTCCACCAAGGAATCACGCGGAATGGAAATCAGTGAGGACGGGCCGGATTTCGGCTTGGTGAGCACGAGAATAGTGTCCGTTCTGAAACCGGTCACGTCTCCCGCATCGCCAATGGTGCCTTCGCGCTCGTCGGAACCGAGAATCAGCCAGCTTTCGCCGGCAGTATCGGCTTTGTCGGTCAGCCAGGACTGTTTGTTGAGCTGCCCGTCCACCCAATTCCATGAGGAGAATATCGACAATCCCAAAGCGAGGAGTATGACAAGGAAGATGAGCAGAATGGTTTTTCCCACATGTCGCTGTCCATGCGGTCGAGCGGCTTTTGCGACGGATCGCAATGCCGATGTGCCGGAGCTGGCCATGTTTTGGTTTGGGGTGCCTTGGTTAGTCATTCGTGGCGTGCTTGCTGGTATGGAGGAGGAGCCTCGTACCTGTTGTGCCGCACGTTTCGGATTATGCGATGCTGAAGCAGGTGCGAATGATGCGGGAGAGGACGTGGCCGGTTTGCGTGTTCCGCTGGCGGAACGTGCGACAGGACGGAAGCTTTGCGGTGCGCCCGACGAAGCTGCGGAAGACGATTGCGTAGATCGTCTGGCCGAATGCGAAGCGCTAGAACGGGCCGGTTGCGAGGCGGGAGAAAAACTCGGAATCGATGGGGAGCCGGATTTCGGAGGGACCGGGGATTTATGAGGTTGTGGTTCCGTCTTCTTCCGTCCTGCGGACGGGATGAAGCTCGGTGGTACGGACAGGGGGTCCTTGCCGCCGTTCTCTTCACTCATACAAATATCCTCCAAAAAGAAATCCGTTCCTACACCATTTACACCGTGTAGGAACGGATTCGGTGAAAGCGGTCTAGTTCTTTGCGGGAACGGCACAAACCGTCGCGTTGAGGTAACGGTCGGCAAGTCCGATGTACTGCCCGGTAAGAGCGTCATGGATGGAACCATCTTCAGGGTCGACCGTGCCGCCGGTGTTCGGATCGATCAGCGTGCCATCGGCCTGCGTGATTAGACCAGTGACCGAATCGGGTGTTGGCGCGGCTTCCTGAGAACCCGTGTTGTCGGTGCCTTCAGTCGAATTATCGGTGGAATCGCCGGCATTGCCTGCGCTGTCGGCATCAGTGTTCGTATCGGACTCATCAGAACCATAAATCGGCTTGTCCATGCGCATCTTCTCCCAAAGCGTCTCCGCCTCATCGGCCCAGACCGAACGGTTCGGATCCGACGGCGCGGACACCACTGGAACGGTCTGTGAATACAGGTTGGACAGATTGAAATCCTTGAGGCTCATGGCGAGACCTGCAAGTGCGGCGGTGTCAGCCATGCCTTGTGAAATATACAGTGATTGCAACGCCGATTTCGCCAGCTGATATAGCTGTGCGGTATCGGTGAAAAGATTCTTGCTGAGCGCCTCGTTCATCAACTGTTTGATGAGGTACTGCTGCCTGGTTGTGCGCGACGTGTCGGAACCATCTCCCAAACCATGGCGGGTTCGCGCGTACTGCGTCGCCTGATATCCGTCCAGATGGTGCAGTCCCTTGGTGAGCTGTAGGCTGGTGTAGGGATCATCGACATCCTGCGGGATGCACAGGTCGACGCCTCCCACGGCGTTGATCATCTTGACCAAGCCTGCGAAATCCACGACGATGAAGTTCTGAATGTTCAATCCGGTGAGGCTGTTCACTGCATTCAATGTGCAGCTTGCGGCCGAAGCGAGATCACCGCCGGTCTGATATGCGTTCGCGAAAATCGAATTGAACATCACGTTGTATTGCGCGGGAATTGTACCATTGGTTGTCTCGCACTGAGGTACATCCACCAAGGAATCGCGTGGAATGGAAACCAGGTTGATTTTGGTGCGGTCCGCGGAAATCTGCGCCACCATCGTGGTATCAGCCTGATGGTTGCCTACCACATCGTCGAAATTGCCTCCGACTGACTGGTTTTCCTCGCCGTCGCGGGAATCCTGTCCGATGAGTACGAATTCGATGGGCTTGCCGGAATTTGGGTCGATGATCGACGTGTTGGCGTCAAGTGAACCTTGGCCGATAAGCTCCACTGAATGGTTTTTGATGATGCCATTCACATCCAACCATGTCGCAGCTGCCGCGGTACCCGAGAACACCAGCATCGCCGCGATGACCGAAGCGACTATCGTTCTCGCGCGATGCTGCACTCGATAGCCAAGGCTGTGACGCGGCTGTGCGTCTCGCAGTCCATTGACGTTAGGAAGCTTATCGCCGGCTGGTGATGTGGTCACGGTATCGCCTTCCTGTTTGTATAAAAGATCACGCCATATCTCAACGCGTTCTAGAACATATCACTACGCTGTTATGGGATTATAGAGATGTTCCCCGATTTTCGCTGATTCTGCTTCAGGCCCCCGTCATCTTGATCGTTCCTCGTACCACATTTTTCTTGAATCAAGGTTATTGACACGGCGGAAAACTTGACAAAAAGAAATTGCATGTGTGTAATTCAACGTGACTAAGTGCGCATACGTATGGATAGGGGAGGACGCATGTGGGGTGTGATCGATGAGTCCTCCGACAATCCGCTTGCGGAGTTGTGGGGTCTGTTCAAGCGCGATGACGATGTTTCCTGGCAGCATAGGGCCTTATGCTCCCAAACCGACCCGGAGGCGTTCTTTCCCGAAAAGGGCGGTTCCACTAGGGACGCCAAACGCGTGTGCGCCCAGTGCGAGGTTCGCGAACAGTGCCTGAAATGGGCCATCGAACACGATGAGAGATTCGGTATTTGGGGTGGTTTGAGCGAACGCGAGCGGCGTCGTTACAAGAAGGAACACAAGGAACGGGCATGACGTACGGCGTGCCCCGTGCGTACACTTGAAATTATGAATTCTAATGCCAGCAGCGATATTCAGGGAATCGTGACCGATCTGCTCAACAGCAGGCCGTACTCTCACCGGCAGGATGCCGATCCGTCCGTGGCTGCGGTGATTACCGCGCAGAGCGATTTACGTTTTTTCCCCTCCACCTTTGCGGCGGTGCTCGCACAGCGTGTGCTTCCGGGCACCATCATCGTTGCGGATTGCACCAATCAGGTCGAACAGCCCATGCAGATGACGTTTGACGTCATTCCGTCGCCGGCTGGCGTGCTTACGGAAGTTCCTGAAAGCAAGACCATACGTGTCGTTCTGGTAGGGGTGAAAGGGGCGACGTCATTCACGAATGCCGTGTCTCGTGCGATGCGGCAGATCGACCTTGACGCCCAGATCAGCGCACTGTGGACTTTGCACGACGACTCGAGGCCGGCTGACGAGTCATGCCTCGAAGCATTGCTTGATGCTTGGAGAAATACACCGACGGCGTCTTTGCTCGGCGCGAAACAGCTGGATTGGCAGGCGAAAAGCCTGCATAACGTCGGCCTGTATGCGGGGCGTCACAATCTCGTATCTTTGGTGGTGGATGGGGAACCCGATCAGGAACAGTATGATGGCCGGCAGGATGTGCTGGCAGTCTCGCTTTCCGGCGCGTTGGTTCCATTGGCCACCTTGCGAACGTGGAAGGGCGCTGATTCCTGGTTTGGCACCTTCGCCGAGTCCACGGATCTATGCCGGCGCATCTGCCTGGGTGGAGGTCGTGTGGTGGTGGTGCCGCAGGCTCGGATTGCCCATAGGAGAGCACGGTTCGAAGGCGTGCGCTCCAAAAGCGGCCAGCAGGTCGGAGACGAGGATGGTCGCATCGATCCATATCTCGCGAAGCGTGAAGCGAATACGAAATATGCGTACACGGATGTGCACCGTTCCTGGTGGCTTTTGCTGTGGATCTGGTCGTTTATCAAGGCACTGGGCTTGGCCGTGCTCTGCCTCACCCGTAAGCAGCCGTACCATGCCTGTTGTGAGCTGGCTTTGCCGTGGCGTTCGTTGCTTTGTCTGCCGGGCGCATGGCGTGCTCGTGCCAGGCTGCGCGAGCAAAGCAAGGTTTCCCTGAAATCATTGTCGGCATTGCAGGCGGGCCGTCAACAAATCAAACAATGGAACGATCGCAAGCGAGCCTTCCTCGACCAGCGTGGCACGGTGATTCTTAGCCCCCTCGCCAAGGCGCATCTGCGCAAAAGGCTGATGCGCAGATGGGGATTTGCCCTCACCTCTGCGCTGATCGCGTTCGCTTGGATCGTCTTCCTGTATTGGAATGTGTTCCGTAGCGTGCTCTCCGGCGCGTCGATGTATTCGCATACATTGCTGCCGACCGACGCAGGCTTTGCCCAGCTGGTCCGTGCCGCCACTACATCGTGGGCGTATACCGCGGGAACTGGTGTCAGCGCGCCGAGTGCGCCATGGCTGTTGGTGCTCATGGTGGTTTCCGTGTTCACTGCGGGGCATGTGGCGACCGCCGTCGCTGTGGTGTTTTTCCTGTCTGCGCCGTTGATGGTGCTGTCGTTTTGGGCTTTGGCTGGAATCTTCACCCGCTCTGACACGGTACGTTGCGTGACTGCATTGGCATGGTTCGCCATAGCGTTGTCAATGAGCGTATATAACGATGCCGATGTGGCGATGATAACGGTTATGGTGTTCCTCCCCGCGGCTTTCGCGTTCTCTTTCCGAGCTGTGGGTATGTATCGAACGGAGGATTTGCTCAAACCTCAGGCTTCCGTGCAGGCCGCCGCTCTTGCCGCGTTATGCTTCATTCCCGTTGTGGCCTCCGAACCGCAATTGTTGCTGCCGTTGATGTTGTCGTTCCTTGTGTTCCTTATGCTTGTGCGTTCCCATAGAACGACCTTGCTGTTGATTCCGCTGCCGGCTGCATTCGTATGCGCGCCGACGTTGGTCAATGCGGTGCGTTACGCGGGAGCTGGCACCTGGCGTCAAATTTTCGGTAACGTGATGTTGCCGTCGTCGGCGCATGATGGGCGTCCGATGATCGTCAATCTTTCGGATATTGTCTCCCGAGCGTTCGGCGTCACCCTATCAGGTGAGGCATGGCAGTATGCAGCTGTGGTGATATTGGCCTTGATTGTGCTTCTCGCCGCGGTGTCGCTGTTCCTGCCGTTTGTGCTTCGGGTGTCGCGCATGATGTGGGTTGTGTCGGTTGCGGGCTTGGTCACTTCGCTGCTTTCCGCTGCGGTTGTGGTCGCGGTCGACTCCGACGGAGCCGTGGCCGGTTCCGTGCTTCCAGGCGTTTCGTTCACGATGATGGGATTGCTGTCTTGCGTGTGCATGGTCGCCGGTAGTGCGGTGCAACGATTCGTCATGCTGTGGCAGCGGCCTGCCGGTGATATTGGGATTGAGGAGCATGGATCCTCTGAGGGCATTATTGCCGGTCATGCCGTGCGAATCGTGCTGGTCGTCTTGATCGCCGCATCCGTTGTAGCGAGTGCCGGTTTCGATTTCATCACGCGAGATCATGACACGGTCGCTGCCAGTGATTCGGGACTGCCGATTGTCGCTTCCGACTTTCTTGCGCAGGATGAGGCGAGACGTGTGCTTGCCGTACGTGCGGATAGCACAGGTTCCATCAGCTACAGTGTGATGCGCACCCGTCGAGGTGATTTGATTGACAGTTCTCCGGCGCAGCGCGTCGAAGTGGCTTTCGGCCGTTCCGATGATGCGAGCAAGGCGATTGCGAAGGATTGTGCTCAGCTATTGTCAAATGCTGATTCCGATGCCGTTACCGATCTGAGCGAATTGGGATTTGGTGGCATCTATGTGGTGCGTTCCGGTGATGACAAGGCGCAAAAGCAGATATCCGACCAGTTGAGCTCCAATATCAGTGCTTCCGATGGTACGCAGAACGTTGTGAGCACCGATGCGGGGACATACTATCGCCTTACCATTCAAGACACAGCCAAGCAACATATCGACCGCAAGGGGTATCGCCAGGCGGAGTCGAGCGTTTGGCGCCATGCATGGCTGTGGTGCATGGGGGTTGTTATTGCCGCGTACTGTTTGGTTGCGTTTCCGCGCATGAGGCGTCAGGGTCAGGAGGAAGCATGAGTAAGCATTCCCGTTCCAAAACGGTTTGGCGTATGGTGCTGGCGGTTGTGTCAGTGCTGGTTATCGTCGCATTGGTGGCTGTGGCTGCGGTATATCGTCCGACATGGATTCATGCCGATTCGCCGATGACGCAACGTTCATCCGTGTCTCGTACGGTCAGTCCCCGCCAACTGGAAACGTATTGCCCTGCGCGAATGACGATTGCTGATACCGATGCGTATGGTGACAGTGAATATCAGGCGTCCAACGGCAATATCGCATCGTCGGTGCGTTACACGGCATTCGGCGCGGTGTTCCATTCCTCCGTAGGATTTCTTGGCACTGATGAGACCACTTCGGCGTTGGTGCTGACCAAGGATGATGAGGGAGCGGACGATGATGTTTTTATTGCGTCCGGTACGGTCAACGACGGTTCCCAGTTGCAGAACACCCGTTTGTTGTCGGCTTCCGATGGAACGGGAGCGGCTTCCTCGATGATGTCTTGGGCCACTGATGGAGATTTGAAAGGCGTTTCCGCGGCTTCCTGCGTCACGCCGGCTTTGAAGCAGTCGTTGATGGTGTCGGGCACCAAAACAGGCATAACCCAGCAACTGGTTGTGGCCAATCCTTCAGCCAAAGCCACATCGGTGAACATCAAGGTCTGGGGATCCGACAAGGCCGGCGCTCTGGCGTTATCTACAGGTTCGACGTTGACGGTGGGAGCGGGCAAGGAATCCATATTGAACCTTGCCGCGGCGGCTTCCGAACAGGATGCCCTGTATGTCACCGTGTCCAGTGCGGATACTCCGGTCGCTGCCGTGGTCCGCACGATAACAATGGACGGTCTGACTTCGAAAGGGTCGGATTACGCGGTTCCCAACAATGTTTCTGCGAAAACGCTGGCGATTAACGGACTGTCGGAAGGCGATGACGTCAATCTGTATGTGTATCCGTCCCAGCAGGCCGACGTCACGGTATCTTGGACGGACGGAACAGGAACGAAGAACACCAATCAACAGACGCTTGAGGCGAATCGTGTTTCGGTCATCGACTTGGGTTCCGTTCCCAAGTCGGCGACCGGCCTCACCATCAGCGCCACTGAGCCGGTAACGGCTGCTGCAAAAGTCACCAATGATGGAGACGGCGATCAGGCTGATTTCGCTTTGGTCAATGCCTCGGTGCCTATGAACGTCTCCGCCATAGCCGTTCCCGACCATGCCACAGCGCAAGTGAGCGTCACCAACACATCGGACGACGATCGCACGGCTACATTGACGTCATATAACGGAGACGGCGATATCGTGGAACAAAGTGACCTCACCATCCGAGCTGGCGCTTCAACTACGATCGAATTGGCGGATATCAATGATGGAGACGTGGCCGCGGTCAGTCTCGCCGATCCGGATCAATCCATGGTGTGGAATATCCGCGTAAGCCAGAAGGACGTTTCGGATGCAAAGCTGGCCGGAGTGTCCATTATCGGCGCAACTGATCTGAAGGAAGCCCGCGAACAGGTGTGGTCCAATCAGAACATGACCATCGTGCGCTGATCACATACCCCAATCCGGGTCGATCTCCTCAGGACGGCGCCCATACAGTTCCGCAAGACGCAACACCACTTCGTCTCGAATCGCGAACTGAAGATCCATGCGGCTACGCGCGTGCGACTGCAAAGGCATACGGTACAGCACTATGCGCGGCGGTATGCCATGCTCGGCAGGAAACGACTGCGATCCCAAACGCGGTGTGGCCTCCCAAGGCGCCGGGTCGGATGGCGGCACATCTTCGACAGCAAACTGCACCGGCGCCACCAGTTCCGGCCACGCATCGTTGAGCCTGCGGATCTGCGCCACCAGCATATCGTCGAACATGCCGCTTCTTGTACGATACCGTGGAAGTCTCGTGCCGAACATCGGCGTTCTCGTTCCACGACCATGACGATTTCTATACACGGTTGATTCCCAAGGCAATTGATACATGGCCTCTACCATATCAGGGCTTTGCGCGAATCATGCGATACCATATTGTTCATTGCACCGACATAGGAGGAACGATCATGGCGGATATTTCCGTGCCCTGTTGGAATGACGTGAATATCGATGATTTGTGCGCTGGGGCACGACTTATCGCCTTCGATCTTGACAACACACTGGCAAGGTCAAAAAAACCTATGAAGGACGATATGGCCGAATGCTTTTCCGCATTGACGTCACTGATCGATGTCGCGGTGATCACCGGAGGCAAGTATGCGTTGCTGAAAAGCCAGGTGGTGGAACGGCTGACAGGGCAGGCAAACCGGGCGAATCTGCATCTTATGCCGACCAGCGGCACGCGATACTATCGTTGGGATGGTGCGAATTGGATGCAGGTCTTCGCCCACGACCTCAGTGAAGAGGATCGTGCGAAAGCCTACGAATCGTTGGAACGCAATGCGCGCGGGCAGAACATATGGCTCACCCATGTTTGGGGCGAGCGCATCGAAGACCGCGGCAGCCAGATCACGTTCTCCGCATTGGGGCAGCTTGCACCCACTGAGGCCAAGGAGACATGGGATCCGACCAACGAGAAGAAAAATCGTTTGGCGAGGGCTGTCGCTGCCGATTTGCCGCATCTTGAGGTGCATCCGGGCGGAGCCAGCAGCGTTGATATTTCTGAAAAAAACGTTGACAAGTCGTTTGCGGTCCGGGAATTGGCCGATATTCTTGGCATCAAGGTGGACCAGATCGTATTCGTAGGGGACCGTATGGATCCCGATGGCAATGATTACCCTGCGGCGCGGGCCGGTACCAGGGCGGTGAAGGTCACCTGCCCAAACGATACCGTGAAACTGTGCGGTGGAATCATTGCCAGTCTGTCACGGTAGAACCGGATGGAAGTCCGCGTATGAACTCAATGACGAGGGCATGTTCGCAGGTTGTTGATCTGCTGTTTCCCAGAGGCTGCGCCGGCTGCGATAGCCCGGATGACGTGCTGTGCGAAGACTGCATGGCGTTGTTCTCCCGTTCTTCCGCTCAGACTTTCGATGGCGTTGCGATGGGAAGCTGGTTTGCATGCGGATGGTACCGTGGTACCGTCAGACAAGCGGTTCTCGCATGGAAGGACCATGGGGATGAGGAATGCGACAGGCCGTTTTCTGAAACCATATGCAGACTTGCTGAAACATCTGGCGTCATTGATTTCATTCACGACAGACAAAACTCTTACCGTGCCGTTTTCGTGGTTCCGGCACCGTCGTCGCATGCTTCGATGCGGCGTCGAGGACGAAGGCACATGATACCGATCGTCAAACGGCTGGCAAGTTTTCTTCAACGGCAAACAGGTTGCAAGGTGACGGTATGCGACGCCTTGGAAAACAAGGGCGTCAAAGGAAAATCAGTGCAGACCAAGGGCGCGGCACAGCGTTCGCAGCGCTTGAAAGGGCATGTTTCGGTGCGTTCTTCGGTTTCATTGCAGAATACGATGGTGATTTTGGTGGATGATATCGTCACGACTGGTGCGACCATGCGTAGTTGCGTCGAGACGATGCGGAAGAACGGTGCCACGGTTATTACTGTGCTCGCGCTGGCGCACACTCCGGCGGGAAAGCAGATGGACGAGCCAATGCAAGCACAGTAATAACCGTAGAAAAATATTATTTATTTGTCATCCGAAATATGATATTTCGGCAGGATGATTTCGAAATCGGCGCCGCGAGGATCGTCGACAACCCTCACCGAGCCGCCATGCAATTGGGCGGCCCAACGTGCGATTGACAGTCCAAGGCCGGTTCCGCCCGATTCGGTGCCCGGTCCTGTTTTTCCCTTGACAAAGCGACGGAAGATATCGGAACGGGCCTCCGGTGGAATCTGGGAGCCGAAATTGACGACATTCGTGACGATGGTACCGAAATCCTTGTTTTCATGCGCTTCGATAAGCACTTTGGTGTTGTCTGCGGAATGTTTGAGCGCATTCGCGATGATATTGGTGAACAGTTGGCGCAAGCGGTCTTGGTCGCCTTCCATTTCGATATCGTCGGGCACATGCATTTCAATGTCGTGCGCATGCCCCGCGTCGGCGATCTCCAAAGGTTCAACGGTTTCATCGAGAAAATCCGCGAAATTGAACATTTCGATCTGTAGGCTTGCCGCACCGGCTTCCATGCGCGAAAGATCAAGCAGAAACGCGATCAGGTCGGATAGACGATACGTTTGGTTGAGGATGCTTTCCAGATTCGAAGGAGTGGGTTCGACCACGCCATCCGCCATGTTCTCGACCATGGCCTGCAGTGCCGATACTGGCGTGCGTAATTCGTGGCTTACATTGGCTACCATATCTCGGCGCATCTGATCGGCATGCTGGAGTTCTTCCGCCATTTCGTTGAAGGTGAGGGCAAGCTGCCCGACTTCGTCGCGACTATTGGAATCGACATGCACGCGCACGGTGTAGTCGCCGTCGGCCATCGCCTCGGCCGCGTCGCGCATTTGGCGTAGGGGAGAGGTGAGACCTCTGGAGAAGAAGTAGGTGATGCCCAAAGCCACGGCAAGGGTGATTGGCATGGCAATCCATACGCTCAGGCCGACTTTGAGCAGAAACCACGCCATGATGAACGCGATGGCGGTGGAGAGGGTGATCAGAACGCTCAATTCGACTTTGAGCGATGAAAACAAACCAATAGGGCGTTCGGTTTCCAATGGATTAACCGAACGCCCTGATTTCGTATCAGTAGCACGCATACTACCGAATCTTAGCGCAATGGCTCCTTGATCATTAGTCCTGGAGTTCCGGCGGTTCGAATGCGTAACCGACGCCATGCACGGTGCGAATGGTCTTCGAGCCGAGCTTGTGGCGGAGCGCCTTAACATGCGAGTCGACTGTGCGGGTGCCGGAGGCATCCACCCAGTCCCACACCTCTTCGAGCAGTTTCTCGCGGGTGAGCACGGACTTCGGCTTACGGGCCAGTGTGGCCAGCAGATCGAATTCTGTAGGAGTCAGATGCACCTGCTTGCCGTTGACGGTGACGATGCGTTGCGCCGGATCGATGACCAAGGAACCGAAATCGAGAAGCTTCTCGTTTTCGGAATTCTTGGCGATGACCTTGGCGCGATCCACACGGCGCAGCAGCGCCTTGCAGCGGGCGATGAGCTCGCGCATGGAGAACGGCTTGGTCATGTAATCATCTGCTCCGGCACCGAGGCCGATGACTTTATCGGCCTCGTCGTCTCGTGCCGTCAGGATCAGCACTGGCACAGGACGCTCCGCCACAATGCGTTTCGTGGCCTCAAGCCCGTCCATCACAGGCAGCATGATGTCCATGATGACCAGATCAGGACGCAGGGTCGCGGCGGCCTGAACCGCGCTGGCACCGTCAGATGCCACACGTGCCGTCCAGCCTTCCGCTGTGATGCGTTGGGCAATGGCAGTGGCCAGTGTCGGCTCGTCTTCGACCACCAGAACGGTGCGTGGAGTCGCTGTGGGTTGTGCTGATGAGTTGAGCATAGCTTTCCGCCTTTCTCAGAGTTCCGGCTTCAAGAATACTGCGCCTAGTGCCGGAACGGTGATCTTTGCGGACCAATCTCGTGAATGATACTCGCCTTCGACTGCTTCGACCGTGCCATTATGAATGCCGGAGCCGCCGTAGATCTCGTCGTCCGTGGTCAGCACTTCCGTCCATTTTCCGCCCTTGGTGAGTGGCACCTGATAGTCGGACCAGGCCTCGCCGGAGAAGTTCACGACGGCGACCATCTGCTCGCCATCCTTGCCGATACGCACGAAGCTGAGCGTGTTGTGGTCGGCGTCATCGCTGGTGAGCCACTGGAAGCCTGCGGGATCGAAATCCTGGCTCCACAATGCCGGCGATGTCTTGTACAGCTCGTTCAGGTCGGCGACAAGCTTCTGCACGCCCTGATGATCGGGCCATTCAAGGGCATCCCAGTCGATGGAGCCGTCGTGGTCCCACTCGCCATACTGGGCGATTTCATTGCCCATGAAGGTGAGGTTCTTGCCCGGATGAGCCCACTGGTAGGCGAACAGCGCACGGACACCGGCATACTTCTGCCAATCGTTGCCCGGCATCTTGCCAAATACGGAACCCTTGCCGTACACAACCTCGTCATGGCTGATCGGCAACACATAGTGTTCTGAATAGGCGTACACCATGGAGAAGGTGATCTCGTTGTGATGCCATTTGCGGTTGATCGGCTCCTCATGCAGATACTGCAAGGTGTCGTGCATCCAGCCCATGTTCCACTTGAGACCGAATCCCAAGCCGCCTGCGTCAGTCGGTGCGGTGACGCCTGGGTATGCCGTGGACTCCTCGGCGATCATCATGATGCCTGGATTGTTCTTGTATGCCGTGGCGTTGGCTTCCTTGAGGAAGTCGATGGCCTCGAGATTCTCGCGGCCCCCGTAGATGTTCGGATGCCACTGGCCGGCTTCGCGGCTGTAATCCAAGTACAGCATGGAGGAGACCGCGTCCACGCGGAGAGCGTCGATATGGAACTCATCCAGCCAGAAGCAGGCGTTGGCCACTAGGAAGTTGCGCACCTCGCGGCGTCCGAAATTGAACACGTATGTGCCCCAATCTGGGTGCTCGCCACGCGTCGGATCCGGATCCTCGTACAGCGGCGTGCCATCGAAGCGACCCAGTGCGAACGCATCCTTCGGGAAGTGGGCCGGAACCCAATCCATGATCACGCCGATGCCGGCTTCGTGCAGTTTCTCAACGAGATACTTGAAGTCGTCCGGACCTCCCAAACGTGAATCAATCGCGTAGTAACCGGTTACCTGATAGCCCCAGGAGCCGGAGAACGGATGTTCCGCCAGCGGCATGAACTCCACGTGCGTGAAGCCTTCCTTCTGCACGTAGGGGACCAGCTTGTCGGCGAGCTCGCGGTAGTCGTTCACGTCCTTGCGCCAGCTGGAGGCATTCACCTCGTAGATGCTGACAGGGCCGTTATGCGGGTCTTTGGCCGCACGCTCGGCAAGCCAATCGGCGTCATTCCACTCATGGTTGGACTCGACCACGATGGATCCGGTGCGCGGCGGAATCTCATGGGAGCGTTCCATCGGATCGGCCTTCATGGTCCACTCATTGTTGGCGTTGAGAATCTCATACTTATAGATTTCGCCAGCGCTGATGCCCGGGATGAACAGTTCCCAGATACCAGAGGATCCGAGTTCACGCATGGCGTGGGCACGGCCATTCCAGCCGTTGAAGTCGCCGACCACACGCACTGCGTGGGCGTTCGGAGCCCACACGGTGAACGCAGTGCCGACCACCTGCTCGTCCTTTACGCCTTCGGAGGAACCCATCGGGTCGTCGTAGCGGAGCACATGCGCGCCAAGCGCATCCCACAGGCGCTCGTGGCGTCCTTCGCCAAACAGATACATGTCCATCTCGCCGATGGTCGGCAGATAACGATAGGAATCGTCGGAAACAACAATGGAACCGTCTTCATATTCGGTGCGAATGCGGTAATCCGGCACGCCGTAGCCTTCATCGGTGGCGACAGCGGGAACGAGTGCCATGAAGACGCCATTGTATTCATGGATTGCGAGTGTTTGACCTTGCTCAGTGAGGATCGTCACGGATTTTGCCAACGGACGCAAGACGCGAATCGTGACGACATCCGCGTGTTTGCCGGAGCCGAGGTGACCACCGAGCACCTCGTGGGGATTGTAGAACGTACCGTTGCTTACTGCATCCAGTGTGCCCTGGGAAACGGGAACAGCAACGACATCTTCATTGATCTTGGATTCTGTAGCCATGGCAAAAGTGTAAGCATGAAATGCAAGAAAAGTGGCCCGTGTCGCGCCTATTTTTTCGTTTTTTCAAGCGTTTTTGGTCAAGTCCACCCCTAATGGCACAATAATTCGGGTTTTGTGTAAGCTTTTCACGGAGGATTCATGGGTTACAAGGTCGGCGACATGGTCGTCTATCCGCGTCACGGCGCTGCGAAGGTGGAGGCCATCACCGAACGGACAGTCAAGGGAATCACCCGCGAATATCTGCAGCTGTCGGTGCTTTCGTCTGACGGTCTGGTCATCAACGTTCCGGTCGACAATGCTAAGAAAGTTGGCGTGCGAGACATCGTCGACGCCAACGAAGTGGCCAAGGTATTCGAGATTCTGCGTACTCCGATTATTGAGAAGGAGATGAACTGGTCTCGTCGCTATAAGCTAAACGTCGAGAAGATCGCCACTGGCGACGTCAATAAGATCGCCGAAGTGGTGCGTGATCTCGCCCAACGTGATGTCGACGAGCATGGTCTGTCCGCAGGTGAGAAGCGCATGCTTACCAAGGCCCGCAACATTCTGACCTCGGAGATTTCCCTGTCTGAAAAGCTCGACGAGACCGAAGCCCAGCGTCTGCTGGATGTGAACCTCGGATATGAGCCTGCTCAGCCTGGCGATGAGAAACATCATACCGAGGCTCCTGAGGAAGCAGCTACGGATACGTTGGCTCGAGTCGAAGCCGAAGGTAAGAAGTCCAAGAAGAAGTAAGGCGTTTTCATGCGTATCGGTCAGGGTTTTGACGCTCATCGATTCGCATCCCGTGATGCAGGCAAGCCGTTGTGGCTTGCCTGTTTGCGTTGGGATGGCGATGGTATCGAGGGTGATTCGGATGGCGACGTCGCGGCACATGCGTTGATTGACGCTTTGCTTTCCGCGGCACGTCTTGGCGATATCGGCACTTTGTTCGGTGTCGGATCGCAGTCCGACGGCGCCGGCAAACATGGTGCCGAGATGCTGCAAACCACGGTCGATTATCTGAACGAACATGGCATGAGGCCGTCGAGTGCCAGTGTGGTCGTGATCGCCAATCGGCCGAAAATCGGCAAACGTAGGGAAGAGGCCGAGCGGGCGTTGTCCGAGGCTGTGGGCTGTGACGTGTCGTTAACTGCCACCACTACGGATGGTATGGGATTCACCGGTTCCGGCGAAGGCGTCGCCGCGATCGCCAATGCTTTGGTGGAGCCGGTCGAGCCGGTACGTCAGGAAGCCTGATTTCTTTTTCTTGCGGCTGTTTCGTTATTTCCTTTTGAAGGACTCAACCGCTTTCGCGATTGCCCAGAACAGCGTTGAAATCGTTACAATAATGAAGCTTGGGGGAGCCGGGAACATGGTGGAAAGCACCAGTCCTCCCCAAATCGAAATCAGGCAGATTGCCGTGGCGACGACCATCGCCTTGAATGGCGAGCGGGCAATGATGTTGGCGGTGGCGGCGGGAGTGATCACCAACGCGAAAATCAACAATGTGCCAACTGCTGGAACTGCAATCGTGATGACGCCGGCCATAATCGCCATAAAACAGATATTCATAAAACCGACGGGCACGCCTTTTGCCTGCGCTACCTGTTCATCGAGCGAACTAAATAACAATGGACGATAAATAACGGCCAGAACCGCCAACAGCAGCACATCGAAAATCGCAAAGCCAATGATCTGACTGTCGGTAATCGTCAGAATCGATCCGAACAAAATCGACTGCATCTGTTGTGAGGCCGAACTTGACATACGTGCGAAAAACAAGCCAAGGCCGGTGGCGAAGGCGAGCACGGTTCCAGTGGCGATCTCACGCTGTGAAGCCTTCTTGCCGAGCGCACCGATCACCAGCGCTCCGCCAAGAGCGAACACGCCAAGACCTGCGGAAACAGGCAGGCCGAGCAATACGGCTCCGGTGGCGCCTGGCAATCCGATATGCGCTAAGGCGTGGGCTGCGAACGTGGAATGTCTGGCGATGGTGAAATAACCCATCACGCCGGCTGCCAATGCGATGCACAGGCCGGCGAGAAACGCGTTCGTCATGAATGGGGCGTTGAGCGTGGAAACCCAATCCGGGTCGAAAGCGAATACGGTGCCGTCCATGCTCAGTCCTCCTGCGTGGTGTGGCTGTGATGGTGAGATTGCGCGATTTCTCCGGAAGCATGCGCACCGATGCTCATGCTTTCAGGCTCGTCCTCGCTTGGCGTCACGAACATATCTCCCTGCGGAGTGGTGACCACCTGCACGGTCGTACCATACAAATGCGTGAGTAGATGGGAATCCAGCACCTCATTCATACCTGCATAGTGCGGATGCCCGTCAAGCAGATAGACGGCTCCGGTAAGAATCGGCAGCAACATGTTGAGATCGTGCGCCACCACCTGAATGCTCATGCCGAGCTCGCGGTTGAGTTTGGCGAGCACATGCACGGTGGCGCGTTGACTTGCCAGATCGAGATTGGCGAGGGGTTCGTCGAGCATCAGCAGTTTTGGATCGTCCACGAGCGCCTGCGCGATGGCGACCCTTTGGCGCAGTCCGCCCGAAAGCTCGGACAGGCGGTAGTTCGCTTTGTCTTGCAGTCCGACGAAGTCCATAGCTTTGCGGGCCTTGTCTCGAAGTGCTTTGGTGACGGGATGGATGCCGAATTTGGTGCCCGTCAGGCCGAGGAGCACCGACTGTTCCGCGGTGATATTCGATTCAATGTCGGAAGCGTAGCTTTGCGGCACATAGCCGATGCGGCTGTTCGCGGAACCTGCAGGCCGCCCGAGCACCCTGATGCTGCCATGCGCGGTCGGGATCAGTCCCAGTTCGGCCTTCATCATCGTGGTCTTGCCGGCGCCGTTGGTGCCGACGATTGCGGTTACCGAGCCTTGCGGAATGCTGAACGTGCCATGTTGCCAGATGACGCGATCGCCTCGCTTGACGCAGGCGTCATCGAATTCGATGCAGGCATGTGTCTCGTCGTGCATGGCTTCTCCTTGGTTTGAATGCACGTACATACTCGCAAATGGTGTTGACAATCATTCTCAATAAGGGAGATGTGGGCCGGCATTCAAAGCGGCTCGTTGAAGAAATCCCAAGACGATGTCAGAAACCTTCATAAGCAAGAAAAAAGACCGTCTCACGTTCGGTCGAACGGTGAAACGGTCTTTGAAGATGATACTGAAAGATTATTTTCTCGGATTTGGCTGCGGGGCATCATTTGATTCATCATTCGATTCATTCGCCGTTTGCGAATCGTCAGCAGCGGAGGAATTCGCAGAATCCGTCGAATCCGTACTTCCCGAGCCAGCGTTGGAGCTGGTGTTGGCGTCGGATTGCTCGGCGAACATGTCGTTCAGCGAGAGGATGAGTGATCTGATCCACGATGTCAGGCTTTTGCAGTCGGAAGGCATCTGTTCGCTGATGTCAAGTACAGGAACATCAGACTTGTAAGCGGTGCCGGTCAGCGTGTTCGTGGCGTCGCTTGCGGATTGCGTGTCGTTGATAAGCACGTCAACCTTATGTTTTTCCAGCAATTCCTGGAATTCCTGAAGATCGTCAGGGGTTGGTTCAGAGCCTGTGCCTGTCGATTGCAGGTATCCCTCCGGCGTGTTGTCGGTGAACCCCATATCGCTGAGCAGATAGTAGGCGACGGGTTCGGTGGCGGCATAGGAGGCGTCCTTATGCGTGTCGCTGAACGTCTTCATGTCCTTCTCTATTTTCTTTTCTCGTCTGTTCCACGCGGTGAGTTTGTTACTGAAATACTTCTTTTGCGTGGGCATGATGCGGCTGTACGTGTCGGCCAATTCCTTGGCCATGGCGTTGCGGGCGTCGCTGGAGAACCACAGATGCGGATTATCGCCCTCGATTGCGCCGACCATCTGTGCTGCGGAAACGGAAACGGTGTCTTTGCTGAGATTCTTGACGGCCCAAGCATCGTAGCCCGCGCCATTGGACACCGCGACCTGCGCCTGTTGAAGCTTGCCGATGTCGTCGGTCTTTGGTTCGAAATCATGCGCGTCAACATCAGTCGAAGACAGAATCGACGTGACTTTCACGTGAACGCCGCCTATCTGCTCGGCGAGAGATCCCCACTGGTTGACCGAGGCGACCACCTCGATCGGCGTGATCTGTTCGGTCTGGGCATCGGAATCGGCGGAAGCATCATCGTTCTGCGAAGAGGATTCTCCGGAGCATGCTGCCGTGCCGAACGTCATGCAAAGCGCGAGTCCTGCGGCAAAAGCGCGTAACGAAGAACGTTTGTACAAGCGCATATCGGTTGCCCTCTTCCTGAACCGCCTTAATCGTGTTCATCTCATAAATACGTGTGCGACTTACGACTGAAACCAAGATAGCCTACGATACATGCAAATGCCAATACAACAGCAATCCAGTAAAGAGGGGAGTGGCCGGCATGGCAGTGAAAATCGATGGAAAGATGGTGTCCGCGCAGATTAAAGCGAATCTCGCCGAGCGCGTCGCATCATTGAAAGAGCGGGGGGTTAACCCCGGCCTTGGCACCATTCTGGTTGGTTCCGATCCCGGCTCCGTCAAATATGTTGCTGGAAAACATGCCGATTGCGCTGAAATCGGCGTGAACTCCATTCGAAAGGAGTTGCCCGCCGACGCAACGTTCGAACAAATTGCTGAAGCCGTGCGGGAACTTAACGCTGACCCTGCCTGCACGGGCTATATCGTGCAGCTGCCTTTGCCGAAAGGTATTGACGAAAACGCCATCATTGATCTGATCGACCCCAAGAAGGATGCGGATGGCATGCATCCGTACAATCTTGGCGAACTTGTGCTGCACGCGCGAGGTGACATTACCACGCCGCTGCCGTGTACTCCGCGAGGTGTGATCGAACTGCTGAATGCCTATGACATCGACTTGGACGGCAAAGAGGTCTGCGTGCTCGGCCGAGGCATCACCATCGGGCGTACGGTTGGTCTTTTGCTGACGCGCAAGGCGGTGAACGCCACGGTCACGCTGTGCCACACAGGCACCAAGGATGTGCGCAAGCATATGCGCGAGGCCGACGTCATTATTGCGGCCATGGGTTCCGCAGGCTTTGTCAAGCCGGAAGACGTCAAGGAGGGCGCGGTGCTGGTCGATGTCGGCGTTTCCCGTGTGTTTGACGAGGAGGCTGGCCGATATCGCGTGAAAGGCGATGTTGACAAAGCCAGCTACGAGAAGGTTTCGGCATATACGCCGAACCCGGGTGGCGTCGGCCCTATGACCCGTGCCATGTTGTTGGAGAATGTGGTCGAGATGGCCGAGCGTCAGCTGTAATTGCGCTTTATGCACGATGCGAGATGATTTCGGGCGTGTCGCGTGTTGTGGCACGCCTTTTTTGTGCATGGTCCCATGTAAACTTACACCTTGCATGTGTTACATTGCATGCACATAATTGAAGACCGATTTTATCCACCCACTATTTGTAAGAAACCAAATTAATGGCAGAGAACAATAACGAAGTCGCCAAGGTCGCCATCAACGACATCGGCACCGAAGAGGACTTCATCAAGGCAGTCGATTCCACCATCAAGAACTTCGGTGATGGTGATCTGGTCGAAGGTACCGTCGTCAAGGTCGATCACGACGAGGTCCTGCTCGACATCGGCTACAAGACTGAGGGCGTCATTCCCTCCCGCGAGCTTTCCATCAAGAAGGACGTTGATCCGGACGAAGTCGTCGAGGTCGGCGACACTATTGAGGCTCTTGTCGTCACCAAGGAAGACAAGGAAGGCCGTCTGATTCTGTCCAAGAAGCGCGCACAGTACGAGCGTGCTTGGGGCGACATCGAGAAGATCAAAGAAGCCGATGGCGTTGTCGAAGGCACCGTTATCGAAGCTGTCAAGGGTGGTCTCATCGTCGACATCGGTCTGCGTGGCTTCCTGCCGGCATCCCTGGTCGAAATGCGTCGCGTCCGCGACCTGTCCCCGTACATCGGCCAGACCATCAAGGCCAAGATCCTCGAGCTCGACAAGAACCGCAACAATGTGGTGCTCTCCCGTCGCCAGTACCTCGAAGAGACCCAGTCCGAAGTGCGCGAGACCTTCCTGTCCCAGCTCAAGAAGGGCCAGATTCGCGAAGGCGTCGTGTCCTCCATCGTCAATTTCGGCGCATTCGTTGATCTGGGCGGTGTTGACGGCCTGATCCACGTTTCCGAGCTGTCTTGGAAGCACATCGACCACCCGTCTGAGGTTGTCAAGGTCGGCGACAAGGTCACCGTCGAGGTGCTCGACGTTGATCTCGATCGTGAGCGCATCTCCCTGTCCCTCAAGGCCACCCAGGAAGATCCGTGGCAGCGTTTCGCTCGCACCCACGTTCCTGGCCAGATTGTCAAGGGCAAGGTCACCAAGATCGTTCAGTTCGGTGTCTTCATCTCCGTCGAAGACGGCATCGAAGGCCTCGTGCACATCTCCGAGCTGGCCAACCGCCACGTGGAGAACCCGGAGACCGTTGTCAAGCCGGGCGAAGAAGTGTTCGTCAAGGTGATCGACGTTGATCTCGATCGTCGCCGCATCTCCCTGTCCCTCAAGCAGGCCAACGACTCCGTCGATCCGGCTTCCGAGGACTTCGATCCGGCTCTGTATGGCATGCCGGCAGAGTACGACGAGCAGGGCAACTACAAGTATCCGGAAGGCTTCGACCCGGCAACCAACGAGTGGATCGCTGGTTACGAGAAGCAGCGTGAGGAGTGGGAGTCCCAGTACGCCGCCGCTCACGATCTGTGGGAGCAGCACAAGGAATTTGTGGCCAAGGAGCTCGAGAACGCTGAAGCTTCCGCCGCTGAAGATGGCCAGGCTCCGAAGGAAGAGAAGGTCGAAGAGGTGTCTTCCAACTACTCCTCCGAGAACACTTCCGCCGGCACCCTCGCCGACTCCGACCAGCTCGCCGCTCTGCGCGATCAGCTGCTCGGCAAGTGATTGAATGCTGAGCTAGAATCCAATTCAGCTCAGGCTAGATCCTAGAAAAGACCCCGTTCCTGATTCAGGTTCGGGGTCTTTTCGTATGTGCATGGCAAGCGTGCATGCGAAGCGCATTACAATGGCGGTTGTGGTGATTCGAATAGGATTGACCGGCGGCATAGCGGCTGGCAAAAGCACGGTATCTGCAAAGCTGTGTGAGCTTGGTGCAGTACTTGTCGATTATGATCTGCTTGCGCGTCGAGTGGTGGAACCAGGCAGCATTGGCCTTCAGCGTATAGCGGAATGTTTCGGCTCCGATGCTTTGACCGATCGAGGCGAGCTCAATCGAGCGTGGATGGCAGAGCATGTATTTTCCGGCTCTGATGCGGAACGGAAGCGCAAGATGCTGGACGGAATCGAGCATCCACTGATTTATGAGCTTGCAGTGCAGCTCGAACATGAGGCTGTTGAGGCTGATTGCCAAGCCGTAGTGGTGCATGACATACCGTTACTCGCCGAAGTAATTGGCAGCATCCCTTTTGAATTCGACCATATTGTGACTGTTGAAGCGCCTGAACAGGTGAGGGTCGGCAGAATGATGGCAACGCGAGGTATGAGCGAAAGCCAGGCGTGGAATCGTGTGATCCATCAATCCAGCATGGAACAGCGTCTTGCCATTGCCGATGAAGTCATCGATTCCACACAGCCATTGGAACAAATGTTCGAGCATATTGATATGCTGATGAAACGATGGCGCACGGAAGCGAGGTAGGCATGGGATTCAACATCGAACGCGTGGATAAACCGTTTGTGGTCAAATCGCCATATAAGCCGAGCGGCGACCAGCCCAAGGCGATTGAAGAGCTTGCGGAACGTATTGAAAACGGTGAGAACGATGTGGTGCTCATGGGCGCCACCGGAACTGGCAAAACCGCCACCACAGCATGGCTTATTGAACGTCTGCAACGCCCGACGTTGATCATCGAACCGAATAAAACGTTGGCGGCGCAGCTGTGCGCCGAGTTCCGTGAACTCATGCCAGACAATGCGGTGAGCTATTTCGTTTCGTATTACGACTACTACCAGCCGGAAGCCTACATACCACAGACCGATACGTATATCGAAAAGGATTCCAACATCAACGACGACGTGGAGCGGCTTCGCCATGCGGCCACGGCGAACCTGTTGACACGTCGTGATTGCGTGGTCGTGGCCACTGTCTCCTGCATCTATGGCTTGGGCACGCCTGAGGAATACGCTGGGCGTATGCTGTTTCTCGAGGAAGGCCAGCAGATCGACCGTGACGACTTGCTGCGCACTTTCGTTGCCATGCAGTACAAGCGCAACGATATCGCCTTCACCAGGGGTACTTTCCGTGTGCGTGGCGATACCGTCGAAATCATTCCCGTGTATGAGGAACTGGCCATCCGTATCGAATTCTTCGGTGATGAAATCGACCGTATCTCAACCCTGCATCCACTTACCGGAGATGTGATTGGGCATCAATCGCAAGTCCATATTTTCCCTGCATCGCACTATGTGGCAGGGCCGCAACGTATGGAGCGAGCGTTGTCTACCATTCAGCAGGAACTTGATCAACGTACCGCCGAACTGCGCAAACAAGGCAAGGAACTTGAGGCACAACGTCTTACCATGCGTACCACATACGATTTGGAGATGCTTTCCCAAGTTGGCGTCTGCTCCGGAGTGGAAAACTACTCAAGGCATTTCGATGGCCGTGAGCCGGGCACGCCGCCGCATACGTTATTGGATTTCTTCCCTGACGATTTCCTACTCGTCATTGACGAGTCACATGTTACCGTGCCACAGATCGGAGCCATGTACGAAGGCGATGCCAGTCGCAAACGCACGTTGGTCGAACATGGCTTTCGTCTGCCTTCGGCGATGGACAACCGACCGCTCAAATGGCCGGAATTCCAGGAACGCGTCGGCCAGACGGTATATCTGTCGGCAACGCCGGGCGACTACGAACTTGGTCTGAGCGATGGAGTCGTCGAACAAATCATTCGTCCGACCGGTCTTGTCGACCCGCAGATTGACGTGCGTCCGGTTGACGGGCAAATCGATGATCTGCTTGCGGAGATCAAGGACCGTGTGAACAGAAACGAGCGTGTGCTCATCACCACGCTCACCAAGAAGATGGCTGAGGATCTGACGGATTATCTTCTGGAGCGTGGCATCAAAGTCGAATACCTGCATTCCGATGTGGACACCCTGCGACGTGTCGAATTGCTGCGCGAACTGCGCGAAGGCAAAATCGACGTCATCGTCGGCATCAACCTGCTGCGTGAAGGTCTCGATTTGCCGGAAGTGTCATTGGTCGCCATTCTTGACGCGGACAAGGAAGGTTTCCTGCGTTCCTATCGTTCGCTCATCCAGACCATCGGACGTGCCGCGCGAAACGTGTCCGGCACCGTCATCATGTATGCGGACGACATCACCGAAGCCATGCACAAGGCCATCGATGAGACCAATCGCCGCCGTGATATCCAGATCGCCTACAACAAGGAACATGGCATCGATCCGAAGCCGCTCATCAAGAAGATCTCCGATGTCAACGACATGCTTGCCAAAGAGGACGTCGACACCCAGACATTGCTCGGTACCGGATACCGTAACGCGGACAAAGCCGGCAATTCGCATCTTGGCGTGCCTGCCACCAGCAAGGAGGAGTCCGACAGACGGCATGAGGAGATTCTTAAGGCCGGACTGCCCGCGCAAGATCTAGCTGATCTCATTCGACAACTGTCCGAGCAGATGCATACCGCCGCCGAACAACTGCAATTCGAGCTTGCAGCTCGTCTGCGTGACGAGATCCGTGACCTGAAAAAGGAACTTCGGCAGATGACGGAGGCGAGCAAATAGTTCTCGACTGGTCATACGGCATCCGTACCATAGTGGATTATGGCTGAAACACCACTTGTTTTTGAAATCGCCACGTTCGCGGTGCTTGCCGTCTTCTTCGTGGTCGACTTGTTCATCATCGGACGTAAGCCCCATGTGCCCTCCACCAAGGAATGTGTGCAGCATATCGCGTTCTTTGTGGTCATGGCGTTGATCTTCGGCGGGCTTATGTGGTTCTTCGCGGGATCGAAACCGGCCATCGAATTTTATTCGGGCTGGCTTACGGAATATTCGCTGAGTATCGACAATCTATTCGTCTTCGTCATCATTATGTCGAATTTTGCGGTGCCAAAACAGCTGCAGAAATTCGTGCTGTCCATCGGCATCACCATCGCATTGGTGTTGCGCGGCGTGTTCATCCTCATCGGCGCGGCCATTATCTCCCGCTTCACCTGGGTGTTCTTCCTGTTTGGTGCGTTTCTTATCGTTACCGCCATCAAGTTGGTCACTGGGGGAGACGAAGATGAGGAATATCATGAGAATGGCTTGATTCGCGCATTGCGCAAGGTCATCAAGATCACCGATGAGTATGACGGAGAAAAGTTGCGTACCGTCAAAAACGGTGCCAAGTATTGGACTCCGATGCTGATCGTCTTTCTGACCATCGGCACCACCGATGTGATGTTTGCCTTTGATTCTATTCCTGCGATTTTCGGTTTGACGAAGGATCCGTTCATTGTGTTCACGTCCAATGTGTTCGCGTTGCTCGGTTTGCAGCAGCTGTACTTCCTGCTTGGCGAGCTGCTCGACAAGCTGGTGTATCTGCCGCTTGGACTTTCCGTGGTGCTGGGCTTCATTGGCGTCAAGCTCATTATGGAGGCATTGCACGGCAATTCGTTGCCGTTCATCAATGGCGGTCAACCGATCGCTTGGGTGCCTGAAGTGCCTACATGGCTATCTTTGGCGGTGATCGTTGTGGCGATTGGTGGTGCCGCATTGGCCAGCGTGCTGAAGATGCGTGCCATCGAAGCAAAGGAAAAGTGACGATTTGAGAAACCGCATGGAAACATGTGGTTTCTTTTTAGCAAAAAAATGTGAGCGCTCACAACACGCCTTGTTTCAAGGTGGAAGTGAGTGCTTTTTGCTAGTAGACTGGTCGGTTGGAAACAGGGTCGTCAGATCCCAAATCAATATCAACAAGAATAGGCAGGCATTCATGCGTAAAGCCAAGATCGTAGATACCATCGGTCCAGCTACCGAGTCCCTGGAAGGCATCACCAGCCTTGTCGAAGCAGGTATGGACGTCGCTCGTCTGAACCGCTCCCACGGCACTCCGGAGGACCACCTCAAGGTCTACAACAACCTCCGCGCCGCCGCCAAGGCCACCGGCCGCAACGTCGCAGCCCTGGTTGATCTGCAGGGTCCGAAGATCCGTTGCGGTTGGTTCAAGAAGAACGCCGACGGCGAAGACAAGGTCCAGCTGACCGAAGGCCAGGAGTTCGTCATCACCACCGACGATATCGAGGGCGACGAGCATATCACCTCCACCACCTTCAAGGGCCTGCCGGGCGATTGCCACGCTGGCGACCCGATCCTCATCGATGACGGCAAGGTTCGTCTCGAGGTCACCAAGGTCGAAGGCAACAACGTGTACACCAAGGTTATCGTGGCCGGACCGGTTTCCAGCCACAAGGGCATCAACCTGCCGGGTGTCGCGGTGTCCCTGCCGGCTCTGACCGAGAAGGACGAAGCCGATCTGCGTTGGGCTATCCGCACTGGTGCCGACATCATCGCCATGTCCTTCGTGCGTTTCGCCACCGACATCGACCGCGCCCACGAGATCATGGACGAGGAAGGCCGTCGCATTCCGGTCGTCGCCAAGATCGAGAAGCCGCAGGCTCTTGAGAACCTTGAAGAGATCGTCAAGGCCTTCGACGGCATCATGGTTGCCCGTGGCGACATGGCCGTCGAGTGCCCGCTGGAAGAGGTCCCGCTGGCTACTAAGCGCTGCATCGAGCTGGCTCGTCAGTACGCCAAGCCGGTCATCGTGGCTACCGAAGTCCTCGGCTCCATGGTCAATTCCCCGGTTCCGACCCGTGCAGAGGCATCTGACTGCGCTAACGCCGTCCTCGACGGTGCCGACGCGACCATGACCTCCAATGAGACCGCCGTCGGCAAGTACCCGGCAGTCACCGTGAACACCATGAGCCGCATCTCCTCCTTCGCCACCGAGCATGGTTTCGACCGTATCCCGGAGCTGAAGAACCTGGATATGTCTTCCACCGGCGCCGTGTCTTCCGCAGCTGTGGATTTGGCTGACAAGCTGAACGCCAAGGCCATCGTTGCCTACACCCAGACCGGTTCCACCGTGCACCGCGTGTCCCGCGAACGCCCGGCCACCCCGATCTATGGCATCACCAACAACGAGCACACCTATCACTGGCTGGCTCTGTCTTGGGGCACCGAGTCCTTCCTGCTCGATGAGGATTACCACGACAAGTCCCGCAAGGACCTGATGGTCTTCACCGATAAGATCCTGAAGGATGCCGGCAAGGTCACTGATGGTGACAAGATCGTTGTGCTGAGCTCTGCCCAGGGCGAGCACCAGCCGGGTCGCACCGATTCCATCTACGTCCACACCGTTGGTGCTTGCGACTGAGATGCGTTTCGGTCAGCGACTGACTGATTAGCGAATAGGAGGGCTTTCGTCCGTTTGGATGGAAGTCCTCCTATTGTTTTCGGATGATGTTGATTTGTCGCCGATTTACAGATTGCGATAGGTTGCGATCAAAGTGTTGCACATGGTGCGAAACGCCGACCGCTCAAGGACTTTGCAAAATCATTTTTCTGTGTTAATATAATCAAGTTGTGCGAAAGCCCCTGTATCCCAATTGGTAGAGGAGACAGCCTCAAAATCTGTACAGTGTGGGTTCGAGTCCCACCGGGGGCACCGGATTGATGAACAGCCGTGGTTGGAGATTTCCAGCCGCGGCTTTCTCTTTGAAAACCCATCTGGCGCATGTGCCGTTACGTGGTGGCTCAGTGTCTTGTCATCTACTAGGCGGTGCCGTCTTCTTTGGTTCATATGGCGAGTCAGCCGCCGGCGTTGCGCTTGGCGTTCGGGTTGGTTCCGGCGGTCCGCGTACACGATGAAACCGCACTTCCGATTATCGAATCTGAGTTTCTTCAGTCTAACAATCGGGGTGTGGTTCATCTCAGTCTTGGATGGCCTTTTGCGTTTATAGCGAAAACAAGCGCCTTTGGCGACGGTTTAAACGACTGAAACTGCCTGTCGCTCAGTGTTTTACAGCCAAGGTCTGCTGCAGCGTATGCGAATCGTGTGGAGGCACGACGACCGCGCAATCACGATTGTTGACCGCTTCCACGCACACGCAGCCACGCCATTCGCCGTCGCCCAAATCTCCGATGGCATTGCCGGCTTGCTCTCCCGGATTCCATACCACGGTCTGCGCTGCGCCCTGCTTGGCGACAATGATGGTGCGCTGCAACACGGGGTCGCGCAGCTCAAGCGTATCCGCCGAATAGTAGATGCGGTCAACCATGCCTTGGAAGGTCACAGGTTCATCACCTTGGCTGCAACGCGGATCGCCATCCAATACGGTATCGAGATAGTCCGCGCCCTCCAGCCCGCACACCTGCGACTGTTCGGCGTCGCCAACCTGCAGGTATGTATGCAGTGCCTCTTCGTAAGACAATGGCTCGTCGCCATCATTATATACGGTAAGCGACATCGTCAATTCACGACCGACCTCAATAGTGTAAACGGCATGAAATTGAGGATTCGGGCCAGAAACAAACTGGGAAAGTATATCTGCGCCGATCTCACTGGAATCCAATGTATAGCGCAACAAAACATCGGAAGAACCTTCCTCATCATAATGCCAGAAACTGTTGCGGGCAAAACCATGCTTGGGTGTCTTCGAAGCCACATGGCCGCCTTCGAAACCGGAATTGAACCAAGGGAAAATAATGGGAACACCACCACGGATGGCAGTGCCTTCCTTAAGGTAAATCGCCTTTGGTCGCCAAACCACAGCCTGTTCGCCGGCAGGTGCCCAAGAAAGCACATGCGCACCGTAATCGCTGACTGATGCCGTTGCGTCTTCGTTGACAATATCTCTGATAGTGAAAGTGTTATTCATACGCCCAGTATAAGCAAGGTGACGTTGAAACATGATTCCCGGAAAGATACTTTGCAAGATTGCGATATTTCCTGAATTTTCCAGCTTGATATGCAAGGCAGGAATGAGGATTGCTGCAACACGCGCTTGTAGGCTTCTGCTAGTATCATCCATGAAAGTACAAGGAAGATAGCCGGTTCGTTTCAACTTGCGTTAGGAAAGGTGAATCAAGGCTGTGAAAAGCTGAGAATTCCCAGAATCCGAACGATTGCAAGTAACTGCATCGAATCATTCCGGAAGCGAGTTGGGACGTATAAGGCCGGCTTTGGGTGTGACAGTGGAAAGAGACCGACATGTCTGCAGAAGAGACCACGGAACCGGACGAAGTGCTCACCGACGATGAACTTCAGGCTGCCGCAGCGCCTGAGCGGCCCCTCGAAGAGGAGAAGCCTCGCAAGCGTACCGTCGTCGTGGCCGAAGACGAATCTGTGAACCGTATGGATTTGGTTGCCATGCTGGAAGATAATGGCTACGAGGTTGTGGGCGAAGCCGCTAACGGTGAAGAGGCAGTTGATCTGACTCGCAAGTTCCGTCCGAGTGTAGTGTGCATGGATGTCAAGATGCCTCGTATGGACGGCATTGAGGCGGCGGGCATCATCTGCGACGAGAACATCGCCCCGGTTGTTATGCTTACGGCGTTCTCCCAGTCCGATCTGGTGAAGAAGGCTACCGGCGCTGGTGCCATGGCGTATGTTACCAAGCCGTATGAGGAGTCCAAGCTGCTGCCGGCTTTGGAAGTGGCCATGGGCCGTTTCGCTGAAATCAACGATCTGCTCGACAATGTGGAACGCAGCGAATCCAAACTGCATGAAACCGAAGAGCGTCTCAAGAAGGCGGAAGAGCAGCTGAAGAAGGCTGAGGAAACCCTCGAGGAGCGTAAGCTCGTCGACCGTGCCAAGGGCCTGCTTATGGACAAGGCCGATTTCTCCGAGCAAGGCGCATTCCGTTGGATTCAGAAGACCTCTATGGACCAGCGTATTCCGAAGAAGCGCTTGGCCATGGCCATCATCGCCAAGTATGGTGATCAGAAGTCGGAAGCAGAGGATGAGCGCTAACACAGCAACTGTGGAAGGCACTTCACGCGGGACGCTATTGGTCGTTGACGGCCATTCCTTGGCGTTCCGCGCTTTTTTTGCCTTGCCCGTAGAGAATTTCAGTACATCCGCAGGCCAGGCAACCAATGCCGTCTGGGGTTTTGCCACCATGCTGTCGCAAGTGATCGATGCCGAGCATCCTGATCATCTTGCCGTCGCTTTCGACGTCAAGGGCGGCACGTTCCGCAATACGATGCTGCCGCAGTATAAAGGTACGAGAGATGCGGCTCCGGAAGATCTGCTTACGCAGTTGCCTCTGATTCAACAGATGCTTGATGCGTTGGGTGTCACGTTCATTGAAAAACCCGGATATGAGGGTGATGACGTGATCGGCACGTTGGCGAGCATGGGAGACGAAGCTGGCTATCGCACGCTGGTATTGTCTGGAGACCGTGACGCGTTCCAGCTCATTAACAACAACATCACCGTGCTGTATCCGGGGCATCATTTCAAAGACCTGAAACATATGACTCCCGATGCGGTGGTGGAGAAATACCATGTCACCCCGGAACAGTACCCGGATTTGGCGGCGCTTCGCGGTGAAACCGCTGACAACATTCCAGGCGTTCCAGGCGTGGGCGATGGCTTTGCAGCCAAGTGGATTAACCTGTATGGCGGGCTTGACCAAATCATCGAGCACGCCGACGAGATCGGCGGCAAAAAAGGCGAGGCACTGCGGGCCAACATCGACCAGGTTAAGCTGAACCGTTCCGTGAACGCCTTGGTGCGTGACCTCGACCTTGGTGTGTCCATCGAAGATCTGACCTTCGGTCAGGTGGATGCCAACCAGTTGAATGAACTGTTCACCAAGCTTGAATTCGGCATTCGCACCAAAAACCGTGTGCTAAGAACATTCAACGCAGGCAAGCCTACGAACAATCTCGTGCCGCAAGACGAGTCCAGCAAACTGGAAATACCCGAATACGAAACGATTGATTCGCCGGAAGCGTTGGAATCATGGGCGCAATCCAATCTGCAGACGACAAACAAGCATCTGCATGATGAGCGAGAAACCGCGCCGAAAACAACTCCTTCCGGTTTCGCCATTGATCATACGAAGAAATGCGCGAAATCCGTGGCCCATTCATGGGTGTTGCAGGTGGAAGGCGAAAGCAAGCCGGGGAACGCGGCCTATTCGTCGCTGATGATTGCATCGCAAGGCAAAGCGATTCGCATTAATCATATTGATCGCGATATGGCGTCACAACTGCAAACGCTACTTGACGAATACCACCAATCCATGGTGGTGCATGGCTATAAGGAACAATCCCATCTGTTGGGAAGCGCCGGCGTGAAACTGCCGGAACCGCTGTTCGATACCAAACTTGCCGGGTATCTGGTCCATCCCGATTTCCATGCAGACACTTTGGAACAGGCGGCGGCTCATTTCCTGGATCTGCATGTCGAGGAGCAGTCCGAAAGCGCTACGCAAGGAACGCTTGATTTCGACGAGCCTGAAGAATCCGTGCAACAGAAAGACGATCAGCTTCCGCGCCACACGGCGATTGTGGGGCTGTTGGCGCGAAATCTGTCGAATTCGCTGGATCAGCGTGAACAGTTCGCCTTGTTGGAATCCGTGGAGATTCCAGTATCTCGTGTGCTTTATGGCATGGAACATGCCGGTGCGCAAGTCGACATGAACAGGCTGATGAACATGCGTGAGCAGCTTGCCTCCGATGCAAATCATGCGCAGGAAACGGCATGGCAGTATGCGGGCAAGCGTGTGAATCTGCAAAGTCCCAAACAGTTGCAGAAAATCCTGTTTGAGGATATGGGTTTGAAACCCACGAAGAAGACCAAAACCGGTTCGTATACCACGAATGCGGCGGCTTTGCAGACGTTGCGCGATCGTTCGTATGATAATGACAGCGCATGCCAGTTCCTTGACGCATTGTTGCTGCATCGCGAGAAGAACAAGCTCAAGCAGATTGTGCAGACGTTGATCGATGCGACCAACGGGTCTGACGGACGTATCCATACGACGTTTGAGCAGACTGTGGCTGCGACCGGTCGATTAAGCTCGGTCGATCCGAATTTGCAGAACATCCCGAATCGTGATCCGGCTGGACGTGAGATTCGTTCGGCTTTTGTGCCCGGTGAGGGTTTTGAATCGTTGCTGAGTTCGGATTATTCTCAGGTCGAGTTACGTATTATGGCCGACCTTTCCGGTGATGAGGCGCTGATTGAGGCGTTCCGTTCTGGTAGGGACTTCCATAAGTATGTGGCGAGCTTGGTGTATGGCGTTCCTGTTGATGAGATTACGTCTGATCAGCGCAGTCATGTTAAGGCGATGAGCTATGGCTTGGCGTATGGGTTGAGCACGTATGGGCTTTCGCAGCAGCTTGGCATTAAGCCGGGTGAGGCCGAGTCATTGAAGCAGCAGTATTTTGCGACGTTCGGCAAGGTCCATGAGTATTTGGAGTCGTTGGTTTCCACGGCCCGTGAAAAGGGATATACGGAGACGATTTATGGTCGTCGTAGGTATTTCCCGGGGCTGAAGTCGCCGAATCGTGCGGTACGTGACGCTGCGGAGCGTGCTGCGCTGAATGCGCCTATTCAGGGTTCCGCCGCGGACATTATGAAGATCGCCATGATTCGGGCTGATGATGCGTTGCATGAGTCTGGTCTTGCCAGCCGTATCATTCTGCAGATTCATGACGAACTTGTGGTGGAGATTGCGCCGGGCGAGGCGGAGCAGGCCACCGCGTTGGTGAAGGATGCCATGGAACATGCGGTTGACATGGCGGTTCCGCTGGATGTTTCCACGGGTATTGGTTCGGATTGGCAGCTTGCCGCGCACTGATGCCGCCTGTTTGGGACATGTCGGTTGCCGTGCGATAATGCCACGTATATGAAGTCGCGGATGATGAGGAGGTTGCGATGGCTGCGTTAAGCCAGGTCGTTGATGTGTTGGAAACGCTATATCCGCTTCGCTATGCGGAACAGTGGGATGAGCCTGGTCTTATCGTGGGTGACTTGCGTCAGCCTGTGCGCAATATCGCTTTTGCGGCTGATCCCTCTATGGCGGTGGTTGATCAGGCGATTGCCGGGGGCGTTGATTTGCTGGTCTGCCACCATCCGTTGTTCTTCCGTTCCGTTCATGCGGTGTCGGGATTGGGTTTCCGCGGTGAAATCGTGCGCAAGCTCAATCGTGCCGGATGCGCGCTGTGGGTGGGGCATACGAATGCCGATGCAGCATATCGTGGTGTCGGCATGGCTGCGGCTGACATGTTTGGTCTGGTGGACCAGCGTCCGCTCGTGCCCATCGACGATCCGAACGCCGAGCATCCGGTCGGTCTGGGACGTGTCGGGCGGCTTGCCGAGCCTGTGATGCTGCGTGATTTCGCCCGCCGTGTGGCCGACGTGCTGCCGTATACCGAACTTGGCGTGCAGGTTTGCGGTGATCTGGACGCTCCCGTCAATACGGTGGCGGTATTGCCGGGATCCGGTGATTCGCTGTTCGATGAGGTGCGTGCGACCGGAGCCGACGTGTATGTAACCAGCGATCTAAGGCATCATCCTGTAACGGACGCCATCGAACAGGCCCGCTATGAGGCTTCCATGCGCGCTTCCGGCATCGCTCTGGGTCATGGCGATGAGCATGTGCGTCCTGCGTTCATCAACACTCCACATAGCGCCATCGAATCCATGTGGTTCCAGTATGCGATGAAAGACGTTCCTCAGACGGTTGCGTCCGTGACCGGCGACACCCCCGACGTGCGTTGGATTTCCATGAACACCGATCCATGGAACATGGTAATCCCCTCAAGCGGACAGGAACGATGACACGTCATGAATAACGAAGCGGCAGACGAAACCCAATTTGATACATTGCTGGACGAGTCCAGCGACGGAGTGGACATGTCCGGTACGGTCACGGTGCTTGACAGCAAGCACGTGTACCAGGGTGCTATCTTCGGTGTCGACGACATGCGGATCGCATTGCCGATGCGTGGTGGCGGGCGAACGGTGATTCGTCGGCAGGTGATGCGTCACGCGCCTTGCGTGGTCATGCTGGTGCATGATTGCGCGAACGACCGGTACCTGATCGAACGCGAATATCGTATCGGTTGCGATGCTTTCGCCTACGGTCTGCCGGCCGGACTCATCGACGGGGGAGAGGACGTTGAAGAGGCCGCGTTGCGCGAACTTCGCGAGGAGACCGGTGTGGAACCCACCGGACATGACGGCATCGAATTCGACCATGTGGGGCAGTTCTACTCGTCCGAAGGTATGACCGACGAGCTTGCCAACATCATGGTGCTTCACCTGCACGCATGGCATCCCGTCGAACGTCACTTCGACGGCGATGAGCATGTCGAATCGGCGTGGATTTCCTGGCAGCGGCTACGCGACACTCGCATCACCGCATCCAATTCCATGATTGCCATTCTTCACGAGCAAATTCGGAGAAACCGGCAAAATACAGCCAAAAGTTCGTTCGAATCGTAAAAATAATCGCCGAACAACACGAAATTACGATTTGGGGGCTAAAACGTGAGATACTTGAATCATGCAAATCAGACCCGGATCGATGTATCCGCTCGGCGCAAGCTATGACGGCGCCGGCGTGAATTTTGCCCTCTTTTCCCAAGTGGCACAAAAGGTCGAGCTTTGTCTTTTCGATGAGGAAGACAACGAAACTCGAATCGAAATGACCGAGCAGAACTCGTACGTCTGGCACAACTATCTGCCCGGAATCCAACCGGGGCAGCGTTACGGCTACCGTGTGTACGGCCCGTACGACCCGATGCAGGGTTTGCGCTGCAACCCGAACAAGTTGCTGCTCGACCCCTACGCGAAAGCTATCGAAGGCAACATCGACGGCGATGAAAGCCTCTACTCGTATTGGTTCAAGAGCCCTGACGACGTTGCCAGCATGAACACGCTCGACTCGGCCCCACACACCATGAAAGCGGCCGTGGTGAACCCCTATTTCGACTGGGGCAACGACCAGCATCCGAACATCTCATACCACGATTCGGTAATTTACGAAGCCCACGTACGCGGCATGACTAACCTCAACATGGACGTGCCGCCGGACATTCGCGGAACCTACGCGGGACTGGCCTACCCCTCCGTAATCGAATACCTGAAGAAACTGGGCGTCACGGCCATCGAACTCATGCCTATTCACCAGTTCGTCAACGACAGCTTCCTGCAGGAAAAAGGCTTAAGCAACTACTGGGGATACAACACTATCGGCTTCTTCGCCCCGCACAACGCCTACTCCAGCTCCGGGCAGCGCGGCGAACAGGTCAACGAGTTCAAATCCATGGTCAAGGCATACCATCGTGCCGGCATGGAAGTCATCCTCGACGTGGTATACAACCATACCGCCGAAGGCAACAATCGCGGACCGACCCTCAGCTTCAAAGGCATCGACAACGGAGCCTACTACCGTTTGGTAGACAACGACCGCAGACACTATTTCGACACCACAGGCACCGGAAACTCGCTGCTCATGCGTTCGCCGCACGCGTTGCAGCTCATTACCGACAGCCTGCGCTATTGGGTCACTGAAATGCACATCGACGGATTCCGATTCGATCTTGCGGCCACATTGGCGCGTCAGTTCCAGGAAGTCGACAAACTGTCGGCATTCTTCGACATCGTCGAGCAGGATCCGGTCATCTCCCGCGTCAAACTGATCGCCGAGCCATGGGATTTGGGTTCCGGCGGATACCAGGTGGGCGGCTTCCCATCCAGCTGGTCCGAATGGAATGGCCGCTATCGTGATTGCGTGCGTGACTTCTGGCGTTCACAGCCGTCTACCTTGCCGGAATTCGCCAGCCGACTTATGGGCAGTTCCGACCTGTATCAGGTCAACGGCCGCCGACCGGTCGCATCCGTGAACTTCATCACCGCGCATGACGGCTTCACCATGAACGATCTGGTGAGCTACAACGAGAAGCATAATGAGGCCAACGGCGAAGGCAATCGCGATGGCGAAAGCAACAACCGTTCTTGGAACTGCGGTGTCGAAGGTCCTACGACCATCAAGGATGTTAACGAGCTGCGACAGCAGCAGATGCGCAACATGTTTGCCACACTGCTGCTCAGTCAAGGCATTCCGATGATCTGCGGCGGCGACGAAGTGGCGCGCACCCAGCAGGGCAATAACAACGCCTACTGCCAGGACAATGCGATCTCCTGGACGAACTGGGATTTGGACGAGGATCAAAAGGACCTGCTCGAATTCGTATCGAAGCTGATTCATTTGAGGCTTGAGCATCCTGTGCTGCATCGCCGCCGCTTCTTCTCTGGTCGCGAGCAGGGAGACGACAGCACTGCGATTCCGCAGGTCGAATGGATGGATCACACCGGCTCCATTATGGATATGGACGACTGGTCGAACACACACGCTTTCACCGTGATGATCTATCTGAACGGTTCCGATATTCCGGAAACCGACTGGTACGGCAATCAGATGGTCGACAATGATTTCATTCTGATTTTCAACGCGCATTACGAGCCGATCATGTTCACCCTGCCCGATGAGCAATATGGCAAGAAATGGCGTCTAATTGTTGACACGCATAATCCAAAGGGGCCAGAACTCAATTATGAGGCTGGTTTTGCGATTACTGCGCAATCAAGAAGCTTCCTGCTGTTGATGAGCGACAAGAAGCCGTCCAACGGACATTACAATTTCTGATTGTTTTTTCGACGCTGTTTTCCAGCTACGTTTTTTAGACTTCCGAAGCAAGCCGGGAAACAGTGTCGGGAACGGTTTCGCTGACTTCCGCAAGATCCTCGACGGAGCGGGGCCTCTCGGATTGTGCCAGTACCAGCTGCGTCTGCACGCGGTCCGCTTCGATGGCGGCAATCTGACGCGAGAAAATGATGAACCAGCCAAGGAACATCATGCCGGCCAACGCCTCCACGTTCGTCAGCGTGTTATGCCCGCTCAGCCATTGGAATCCGGCATAAGCGCCAATCACAATCGCAAGATCGGAAACCACGTATACGATCTTTGAAAGTTGCGGGGCAAGCCAAGGCAGGGCAATCATCAGCACGCTCATCAAACATGGCAGGCCGCGGGCGAACACGTTGTGCAAAATCGGATGCGGCGTGTAACGGAACATGCCGATGCCTACGAAGGCGATGCCGGCCAACGCCAACATGATCGACAGCAGCAGAATCCTTGTACGGAAATGCTTCGGCGTTTCATTGATGGAGTTGGAATCCAGATACTGCAATTGCAGACGATACGTGGTGATGAGCTCGGAAACGGCGAAATAGCTGATGATTACAATGCAGATGCCCGCGAGCATCAGCGTCGAATTGAACATACGTGCGGCGAACGTCGTACGGTCGCCCAGTTGGGAGAAATTATTGTTGTACCAATATGGATCGTCGGACGTCAATCCTGCGATGCTCACGCCAGACACCACGAAAAACGGCAGTAGGGAAGCGATCGTTTTGGCGTTCATAAGTTCCGCCTGTACGAAAGTGATATAGCCTACAACGCCTGCGATGGCCGCGCATAGGATCGGCAGATAGCCTTTCAGCGTGCGGATGCCCATCATGTTGTTGATGATGGACAACATCATGAACGACATGACGAAAATGGTCGAGGCATACACCACGGAAAGCGCGAGGATCTCGAAAATACGACGGACAGGAATAGTCCAACCATGTTTGAGCGTCAACGAGCGTGATTTTCGTGCATAACCCAGACTGAATGATATAACACCGCATCCTGCCACGATTCCCGAGCAGACAGTGAACAGTCGTTGCGTGACACGCCAAATGGCGGGAGCGAACTGCGTGTAAGCGTTCATGACAAACCAAGCGATGATGGCGCATATTACAAAGGAGATAATGCCCGATGATTCAGCCTGCTGATGACGTCCCATGCCACTCTCCCTTCCGAAACGCTATTGTAAGCCTGTCGTTGTCCAACCATACGCTATAATAGAAACTCGTGTTCACATGATGCGATTCCGCGATGCGGGTTCGCTGAAAGCGAGCAGGAACGGGCTGTAGCGCAGTTTGGTAGCGCGTCTGCTTTGGGAGCAGAATGTCGCAGGTTCAAATCCTGTCAGCCCGACCCACAGGGGAGATTCGTTGAGATTCCAACGTTTCTCCCTTTTTCATGCCCAAAAAGTGTATCATTGCCTGTATCATTATTTCCAATAAAGAAGCCCCCGCCAAAATGACGAGGGCAGAAAAGGAATTACTAATCAACGTAATCCCAATATCGGTCAGTCGATGTTCTAATATCATCGATCGGTTACAGAGGTGAGGAATTAACCTTTGTAACCACTTAGATGCACTAATCTGTGCGTGTAGACGAAATAGATCATCAAGTTACAGAGGTGGCCTTAAAAAAATAACACTAGGCACTCCGTGCCCGCCGAGCGGCTGCACCGCTCAGCGTTTTTTAAGGCCACCCGCTACGCGGCTTCATGCACCAGAGAGAAACAACACACAGCACAACCGCACTCACAGACGAAGCACGGGCACACAGAGCTAACGCCTCTCACCACCTCAGTGATTTATCTGCAACTTGCGACCTAGGATGACCCGCGATCCTCTCTTACGAGAGTTCGCTCTCATCGCTAGGGTCTACGTCACAGAATCACCTCGGCAATCGAGCCACGCCCCCATGCACCTGTATCCGCCCATACGCACGGCCATACTGCACATCTCCAAGCACACAGAAGCCTCTACACGGATGGTTTTAAAGATACCTGCCCATTCACGCAGGAACCAGAGCCATTCCTTACGAGATACCTGAGTGTCATACTCAAGGTTCATAACCAGCTCACCGGTCTCCACATCAGTAAAGATGCCGGCCAGCGGTTGAACCTTCGCCCAGACGCCAGATACGGCCAAGCCGCAGGACAGTCAAAAGCACCAGCGGATCTCCGAGGAGAAGCAAGAACACGGAGAGTCGTTTTAAGGCGCTTGTGTTGTTTTCGTGGGTGGTGGTTCGTTGTTGAACCGTTGTGGGAGTAAGAGAAGAGCGCTTTTTGGGTAGGATGTTTAACGACCAAGAAAAAACACAGCCAAAAAGCGCCTGATGAACAGCATATTCAACCAGCTCCTCAACGTCAAAGGCGTGGTGGTCGAGACCGTGCGGATCGTCGACTCGCCCCTGCGCCCCGAGCCCGTGCTCGAGGTTCGCGTGCGCCCGCGCAAGGGCATACTCCGATGCTCCCGCTGTGGCAAACGTCGTCATGGTTACGACCAAGGTGGCGGCGTGCGTCGTTGGCGGCATCAGGATTTCGGCTGCTGGCGGGTCGAACTGGTCGCCATGATGCCGTGCGTCGACTGCCCCGGGTGCGGGGTCGTGGTCGCGTCCGTGCCGTGGGCGGAACCAGGCAGCCGGTTCACGAGGGATTTCGAGGCGGAGTGCGCGTGGCTGATGACCGTCGCCGACCAGAAGACGGTGAGCGGTTTCCTGCACGTGGCGTGGAGGACCGCGGGTGACATCGCCCATAGGGTCGCGGATCGTCTCAGGGCCGACATGCCGTCGCCGTTCGACGGCCTCACCGCGATCGGCGTGGACGAGACGAGCTACAGGAAGGGCCACACGTACATCACCGTGGTCGTCGACCACGAACGGCGCCGCGTCATCTGGGCGCACGACGGGTACGGCAGGGACGTGTTCGACCTGTTCTTCCGACAGCTCACCGACGAGCAGAAAGCATCCATCAAAGTGGTGACCGGTGACGGGGCGCGTTGGATCGACTCATGCGTCAGGGAGCACTGCTCGAACGCCGAACGCGTGCTGGACGGGTTCCACATCGTCAGCTGGATGAGCGACGCGCTCGACAAGGTCCGCGAGCGCCTGTGGAACCAGGCGCGCCACGAACACGACGAGGAAACGGTCAAGCGCATGCGCGGCGTCAAATACGCGGTACTGAAGAACCCCGGCGATCTGACCGACAGGTAGTCCGAAGCGTTCGACGCGTTGAGGAACACGGACCCCAAGGGCCAGCTCCACCGTGCCTAGCAACTCAAGGAGCCATTGAGGACCCTGCCTAAGCACCCGCCCGAACAGGCCAGGGGCGAGTTGAGACACCGGGTGTTCCGGGCCTCGCATTCACGCATACCTGAGATCGTCGAACCGGCGAAGAAGATCTGACGCCGCCGGCCGGACATCCTCAGGACCATCCAACTCGGCTACTCCAACGCCAGGCTCGAGGCCTTCAACAACAGGACCAAGGTCACCATCCGCATGGCCTACGGCTTCCACCACGTCGACAACCTCACCGCCCCGATCACGCTCCGATGCGGTGGACTCGACATCCGACTACCACAACCCACGATCTAACCCACGAAAACAGCAGAAGCCTCTTATTTCTCTACGCACTTCTACTCAAGACATGGCTCCAAGCGCATACGAATTTGTGCCCATGCCTGATGTCTCGCAGCACTGATCAAACGAGGAGCTGTTTGATAAGTACAAGCTATCGGCCGAAGAACGGCATCTAATTGATGAAGCTATTCCAGAAATGCAGATGGAGGCTTCCGACAATGCCTGACAACTTCTTCCCTGAACGTCCTGACCTCACTCCGACCATTTACGCCTATGCGATTGATGATGCCGGCCATAAAGGTCAGTTGAAGGTAGGCTATACGGATTGCGATGTGCGTACTCGAATCCTTGAGCAGACGAAGACCGCTCAGGTGAACTTCCGTATCGTGCTGGAGGAAAGCGCGATACGTGACGACGGTTCCGCGTTCGACGACCATCCGGTGCACAGGATGCTCGAACAGCGATTCGTACGCACTGGGGCGAATGATTCCGCTGCTCGGTCAAGGATGTACGGGAGGCCATCACAGCTGTCAAGGAGCGTCGCGGATCCACCACTCAGCGCACGCAGAGCTTCGGCATGCGTCCGGAGCAGCAGCGTGCCGTGAAGAAGACGCAGGAGTACTTTGCGCAGTTCAAGAAGGATAATCCCGGCAAGGCCCCGCGCTTCCTGTGGAACGCGAAGATGCGTTTCGGCAAGACGTTCACCAGCTACGAGTTCGCCAAGGCGCAGGGCTATCAGCGTGTACTGGTGCTGACGTTCAAGCCCGCTGTGGAGAACTCGTGGCGTGAGGACTTGGAATCGCACAAGGATTTCGAGGGGTGGCAGTTCATCTCCCGCGAGACCACGCAGAACGGAGGCTTGGACTACGAGCACGCCGACAAGAGCCGTCCGATCGTGTGCTTCGGTTCGTTTCAGGACTACTTGGGCAAGAACGAGGCCGGAGACATCAAGGCGCAGAACGAGTGGGTGCACGAGATCAATTGGGATCTGGTCATCTTCGACGAATACTACTTCGGCGCATGGCGCGACAGCGCGAGAGAACTGTTCGAGCAGGAGGACAAGTGCGAGCAGAACGACAACATGAACTCGGTCGCGCAGCTGATTGATGAGAGCTTCGAGCAGGGCGATACGGACTTCCTGCCAATCACCACGGGCGCGTACCTATTCCTGTCAGGCACGTCGTTCCGCGCGATCGTCAACGGCGAGTTCATCGAAGAACAGATCTTCAACTGGACGTATTCCGACGAGCAGCGGGCCAAGGAGAGGTGGAAGCCGGCCCAGGGGAAGAATCCGTACGAATCGCTGCCACGCATGGTGCTGATGACCTATCAGATGCCCGATCAGATCCGTGAGATCGCATCCGGCGGTGAGTTCGACGAGTTCGATCTGAACGAGTTCTTCGCCGCGAAGGGTGACGGGGATCAGGCCGAGTTCAAACATCCAAGCGAGGTACAGAAGTGGCTTGACCTGCTGCGCGGCGGGTTCGCCGAGACGACGGTGGACGAGCTGAAGATGGGCGCGAAGAAGCCGCCCATGCCGTACTCCGATAAGCCGGTTGAAGAACATCCTGACGCACAGTTCTGGTCATGCCCTCGGTCGCGTCCTGCTATGCGATGGCGAACATGCTCAGGCAGCGGCAGAACGTGTTCTACCACGACTACACGGTGAATGTGTGCGCGGGTGCGGAGGCCGGCATCGGTCTGGACGCGCTCGGCCCGGTGCGCAGGTCGATGGCGGATCCGCTGGAATCGAAAACCATCACCCTGTCGTGCGGCAAGCTGACCACGGGCGTGACCGTCAAGCCGTGGACGGGAATCCTCATGCTGCGTAATCTCAAGAGTCCGGAGACGTATTTCCAGGCGGCGTTCCGCGTGCAGTCGCCGTGGACGATCGACAACCCGGACGGTCTGCATCCCAACGAGACGCTGATTCTGAAACGCGAGTGCTACGTGTTCGACTTCGCGCCGACCAGAGCGTTGCGGCAGATCGCGGACTACAGCTGCTCGCTGCATCCCGACGAGACGATCTCGCCTGAGCAGAGCGTGGGCGAGTTCATCCACTTCCTCCCGGTGCTCGCCTACGACGGCAGCAGCATGAAGCGAGTCAACGCGACCGACGTGCTCGACTGGGCCGCATCCGGCACGTCGGCCACGCTGCTCGCCAAGCGCTGGGAGAGTGCACTGCTCGTGAACGTGGACGACCTGACCCTGCGCAAGCTGATGAACAACCAGCGTGCCATGGATGCGCTTATGAGCATCGAGGGCTTCCGCAGCCTCAATGACGATCTGGAGAAGATCATCAACAAGTCCGACCATCTCAAGGAGATGAAAAGCAAGGACGAGAAGCCCACGCGCGAGGAAAAGAAGGAGATGAACGCCGAGGAGAAGGAGACCAAGAGCCTTCGCAAGCAGGTGCAGGAAAAGCTCATCAAGTTTGCCACGCGTATCCCGATCTTCATGTACCTGACGGATTACCGCGAGCAGACCCTGAGGGACGTCATCACCAAGCTGGAGCGGAACTGTTCAAGAAGGTCACCGGCCTGACCAAGGACGATTTCGAGCTGCTGCTCAGCCTCAACGTGTTCAACAGCGCCCGCATGAACGACGCCGTGTACAAGTTCAAGCGATACGAGGATGACAGCCTCTCCTACGCCGGCATCGACAAACACGAGAACGACGCACAGGTCGGTCCGTTCGACACCGTAATTCCGTCTCAAGAGTTCGAGGAGATGTGAGAGGCGTGATTGGTAGTATTGTATCAACAGGAAGGAACATGAAAAGTGAAAGCATTTGATACCAGAGCATATAATATTCTGGATTTTAACGAGTGGAATGAAAATGGACAGCTTATTCTTTCACCAGATTTTCAGAGAAGAGCTGTGTGGAATACAAAAGCTAAATCCTATTTAGTGGATACAGTATTAAGAGGAATGCCAATGCCGAAGATTATTATCACGCAGGCATTGGTAGATGGCAAGAACGTAAGAACCGTGGTTGATGGGCAACAACGGCTTCGAGCTCTACTGGATTACATCAATGACGGATTTACGGTCTCTAAGCTACATAATGAGCAATACGGAGGACTGGTGTTTTCCGCATTACCTGATTTCGTTCAGCAAGAAGTATTGCAGTACGAACTTGGTGTAGACGTCCTGTTTAATCAGAATACAGCAGATATTCTTGATATTTTTTCACGACTTAACACATATTCAGTAAAACTAAATAGTACAGAATTACTTAATGCACAGTACCTTGGCGCATTCAAAACATTTGCTCATCAAGTCGCAAGGCAGTACGTCCAATACTGGCTTGATTCCAAGATATTGACAAGCAGCAATGTAGCAAGAATGAGCGAAGTGGAACTAACTGGCGATTTGCTTATCGCACTGCTTGACGGCATACATGCGAAAAAATCTATACCAGCTTTCTACAAAAAATACGACGAAATTCCCGAATCAAGCAATGAATACTCAAATATGAGAAATGCGATTGAAGCATTTCATGCAACTATGCAAAATTTGCTAGATATATATGCTCCAGAGGAAATAGCTTTAACAAATTATAGAAGAGTGCATTTATATTACACACTCTTCTGCGTAATTGCATCAATTCGCACAAACTGCCTGAAGACGAACCTTGAAATAGAATCACTGCATTCCATGCCAAACAATAAACTTAGAATCTTTTTTGACAATTTTTCTGCTACATATGACGAAAAAATCGACAGTAAAGAACCTTCTTCTGACTGGAATCAGTTTATTCAGGACTCAAGGCGAGCAACTACTGATCAAGCAACACGAATTCGCAGATGGGAATTTATCCTTCGACAATTGAAAGATTATGCCAACAATGAATGATTCCGAAAACCTACAGCAGGTCTTCAGCAAGTTTTCGGAAGACTTTAATACACTAGTAAGTTTTCACAACAATCTCCTCTCTTCGAAAGGGGTAGATGATCAATACAAGGAGCTACTGTTTGAAACGTTATTTTTTCGTCTTTTCCGCTTGTACGAGAATACTATAGGAGATTTCTTTATTCAGTATTCTCTTATGGCGAGCAAGCATCCCGACCAATATACTTGCTACATTTCCCCCAAAGATGAAGTACATGCACAAAAGTTACTAGCGGGAGGCTTAGTGCAGTCCGATGATACCGTTAGATTAGATTGGGCAAAACCTAATCAAGTAAAAACAAAAGCAGAGATTTTTTTCAGTACAGAGAATCCGATATATATTGAGTTAGGAGCAAATAGTAATTCCGATATTATCAAATCTGCAGAAGTGATTCGTAATTATATTGCGCATAATAGTCCTGAAAGCAGAAAACGGTTTACACGCGTTGCCTCAAGTTTCATCCCATCAGCAAGCCCTGATTCAATTCTTTCCGCGGGAGTATTCCTTATGACCACACCAAAAATTGGATGTTCAAGGAACAAAGAAATATTTATGTTTTTTGCTAATTCGATTTATAATTTCTTCGATGACATTAAGACATTCTTTGACGAGCAGTCGGAAGAATGATTCACATGTTCGACACGCCGAAGCTTCTCCCCTTCCGCATGCGACAGGGACGGTAACGAGATGGTAACGATGACCGTCACGATGAACCAATCCCAGCCCGGTCAAGCAAACTTTCCAAAATCCGGAATCCGCTTGATTCCAACGAAAACCAGCTCACCCAAACCCAGCCGGACAAGCCAATCAAACACCCGCCCAAACAGAATGTCGCAGGTTCAAATCCTGTCAGCCCGACCCACAGGGGAGATTCGTTGAAATTCCAACGTTTCTCCCTTTTTCATGCCCAAAAAGTGTATCATTGCCTGTATCATTATTTCCAATAAAGAAGCCCCCGCCAAAATGACGAGGGCAGAAAAGGAATTACTAATCAACGTAATTCCAATATCGGTCAGTCAATGTCCAGAGAAATCCCATCGGGATAGATACCGTACTTGCTCTCACGGTTAGGATCCAGAGGCTCGACACACTCCTTCAAGGAACTGGCAAACCCACTGTCCCCGATCTCCCTACCAGAGAGAGAAACCTTCACCTCGGAACCGTCAGGATAGTGGATGAAGCTGCTATGCTCCTTCTTACGCCGAGACCCGCCAACGAACAACACGACCTTGTCAATACGGTTGAAGAAAGCATCCCTATCACAAGGAGACTCACCGACATACTGGTCTTCCAAAGGCCAATTGGACGTGATGATGAACTTCTTAACGGCGAGATACCTATTCACGTTCCTAGCGTGGACCTCACCGGAATAATTATCGAGAATCTTGATCAGATCAGCAAGAGCAATGCCGCTACGCGCAAAAGAACGGTCAACAGATCTACCACGCAGATCATCCAGAAGAATCACGGACTCACCCTTATAGTTGTCAAAAGGTGCGGCCCAATCCTTCACGAGATAGACATCGTCAAGCCTCTTGCCAGTCTCAGGATCATGCAAAGCAGTCCACGTCTTACCAGTGCCGGTCTCACCCCAACGGTATTCCACAAAAGGAAGCTCATCCTCACATGCCTTGGATTTCTCCTCAAGGTACTTAGCTTCAAGCGTCTTGCAGTACTGAAGGTTATCCGCCACTATCACAGCCAGAGAAGGGTCTTTAATCACATCGCTGAGAGACCTACCTTCCTTGTAGACCTCAAAGTAGATGATCTTCCTGTCCCTAAGCTTCTTCGAGGTATAGCCAGACCCATCGAACCTCTTGTACTCCTCATAGGTCATGGAGGTGTCCACCAGATCGTTCCAAGTCAAAGGATCACCATCATCGTTCTTCTTCGTGGAGTACTCATGGATAAAGGGGCCAGCGACCCTAGTGTCTTCCTTGGTGCAATAGGAGTACGAACCCTGAAGATTCTTCACAACCTCAAGATGGATGCCAGGAAGCTTATTCATCAGAGTCTTGCCCCTTACACGACCGTCAGAGGCTATAACGCCTTGCAAATGCAGATGTTCGGAATCCTTACCACGTTCAAGCTGACAGGCATACCGGTAATGGGACAACTTCTTCTCAAGAGCACTTTCGATCTTGGAAGGGTCTTCGGTGCCGAAGCATTCCTCGACATTGTTCAACGTAAAGAACCAGTTATTACGAGAGCTGGAGACCAGATTAGAGTCTTTCATTGTTGATAGTTTTCCGTTTCTGTGGCTACTACCTTTCATCACTCGGAAGGACTAATATCAGCGTCGTTTTTTGTAACAAACAGCCTAAAATGGAGTCTCTGGCGTGTTACAAATCTAGAGGTCAAAAATTCACTAATAAGTGTGTCTATATCAAATCAGTATCAAAGTTACGCAAATCCCTAATAATAATACTGGGCATCTAGCCGGTTACAAACCGTCTAGACCGCTTCTCCGTTTCGCTACGAAGCTTGCCCCCGGGATTTGCTCTTCGACCCGCTCAAGGCACTCCCGGCCGCACAGCACAGCCGTATCCAACAACCCAGACGCAAGCACACAGAGCTAACGTCCTTCACCACCTCAGCGACTTATCTGCAACTCAGAAACCACAATGGACCGCGATCCTCGCTTTTCGCGAGTTCGCTCCCATTGCTAGGTCCTTCGCCACAGAGTCACCTCGGTAATCAGGACACGCCCCATGCACCCACGTCCAGACGCCAGACACGGCCAAGCCGCAGGACAGTCAAAAGCACCAGCGGATCTCCGAGGAGAAGCAAGAACACGGAGAGTCGTTTTAAAGGCGAAATCTCCATCTCACGTGCAATCTATCAAAAATGCGTTTTTCTTCGAATCGAGATCTGGCTATTCATCTAGAGGCACTAATAAGTGAACGTAGACGAATAGTTCGTTCTCATCAATCCAAGACCAAGCCAAAAGCAAAAACACGAGGCTCTTAGAAAACGTATCTCAGAAAAGAACAAAACAACCGTAACCACATGATCTGCTCGCCGCAGAGCGTCTTCCAAGGCCAGACCTGCCCCCCTCATCAAGATGAGGCGTATCGAAACCTCAAAAGGTTCCTCGAGATGAGACAAGCTCATCGTTCTGGCCTCTTACTATGATCTGGTTTAAAGCGATACGAAGTATCCTTAGGTGTATCATTATCACACCTGAGAGCCTATAAACGTTGAGATGACGCTATTCAAATCAAATCCTGTCAGCCCGACCGTAACCCCTGAAAACATTAGGTTTTCAAGGGGGTTTAATTATACCGTCGAAAACAATCCGCATACAAATGCATACAAACGCCGCGATACCTCCATGCCTGATTCACACGAGTTCGCGCTCGTGGAGGGCTCTGATCGCGTCCGCCACGTCGTCCACAGGTTCTCGCCCCTCGCGGCGCGAAACAGCCAGTCGTCATCATCCATGTCATTCATCCGCTTTTCGATGTGGTGATGTTTTCTTGGACTTCCCGGCCGGGAGGAGAACCCTCTTATGGCGAAGTACAACAAGGAGCAGCGTGACAGGGCAGTGGACCTGTACATCAAATACGAGCGCTGCGCCGCCGCGGAGGGTTCCTAGGCCGGGTTAAGCAGGAGTTCCTCCGCAAGCGCGGCTTCGCGGGCGTCTCGATGGACGGGTTCATCGGCATGCTCGACGGCTACATGGTCTGGTACCGGAACAGGAGGATCAAGACGAAGTTCGGCATGAGCATCATGGCTCGTCGAGGTGCGCTCGGTCTTGCGGCATGATCGGTGGTGATGGAATCAATGACGAGTCCAACAAAACGTCACCAGCCCCAATTGCTTAAGAAAAATTGAAGCAAAACAGTCATTTCCTTTCCTCCCGGGAACCATCAGTTTGGTTGATAAGCACTCGGGAATCCATCAAGGAACCGGACGATGCCGGTGTTCTCATCCCACCGGCACCATCACCGCCGGCAATGTCCAAATTGAGCGCTCAGGGTGTACAGGAACAAGTGCCGACGCCGAACACCTTTATTTGATCACATACACTTCCGACCGAAGCGTGAGCGTGACCGTGCGCAACGGCGATACCATGTCCGGTATCGCCAAGCGAACCGGACTGTGGCCGCTGTCCGCATGGAGTGCGCCATCCGGCAACATCAACCTGATCTATCCGGGCAACATCGTCACCTATCGAGGCACGTCAGCTGCTGCCAGCGGATCCGTGTCCACAAGTGGTCGTGTGCATGTCGTCAAGCGTGGAGAAACTCTCAGCGGCATCTTCGGGGCCGACGGATGGCAGCGCGTCGCCCAGTTGAACAACCTCGCCAGCCCCAATCTTATTTACCCCGGTCAGCGGCTCCGCTACTGACCCAAACCATTGTGGCCTTCGACACCATGCCGGAGGCCACTCTCATCATCTAAGGAGAAACCCATGGATATTTCCACCGCAACCACCCTTGCCTCTGGGATTGTGGGCCTGATCGTGCCCGCCGTCGTGCAGGCCTTTAAGAAGTACATTCCCAGTGGATACGTCGGGCTTGTCTCTTTGGCCGCATCCATCCTGTTCGGCACCATCGCCATCGCCGCCACCGGCGGATTCGACGGCACCCACACATGGGGAATCACGCTCGCAGGAATAGTGGGCGTCGCCCAGACCGTGTACACGCTCGTTAACCAAGTGCTCGACGGGGAACTATCCAAAGATAAACTGCGCAACCAGTAGTCTGATTTATACTACTTCAATTTACGTGGACTCGGCCAGTTGGCTGGATCCACGTAAATCTGTAGCTACTTCTGAGGGGAAGAGTTGTTTGCCGACTGCTTATCGTTTTTAACAGCAAGAGGACAATCAACATATAGGAGGCTGCCCTTCTTGTATGGAATGACCGTGAGGAGTCGGTCGCATTTGTGCATGATCGCTCGTAAGGAGTTAGTTGCCTCCGTATCGGCAGTGAATCGATGCTTGATGCGAGTTTCCACTCGTTGAAGGCTTTCTGCTTGGCTAGCCCCGGCAGTACTGAGTTCGAGTACAAGTGCGTCTGCAATTAGAATGGACAGTACGTCATTTTTCCAAGAAAAAGCTCCATGGACTTTGCTGACAAGTTCCTTCCTGCGGAGGAAAATGACATCGGTGCTGTGTTCGGGCTGTATAAATCTAATCGCTTCAGTTGGGCTAGTCACATCAATGGCTGCAGGAAGAGCACTGGGATCAATGCCTTCGGGCACTCTAGTGTTAGGAGGCAAGACCACCATTTTCTCGGTGGCCACTTCCGAATCTTCCGCTGAAGCCACTACCTGTTCTTTCCAAGCTTTTTTATCGATGTTGAGTTGGAACTGCTTGTTAATTGCGGTGATGAGATTCAGCATATTAATGATGACAATTGTTAGCATGCTGAAAAATGACGTTCCGGCATAATATCGGTCACGATATGAAAGCTTTGCCGCTCTTGCTTTGTCTCCCTTGGGGTCAGCATGAACCAAATCTGAGTACAGCCAAGCTTCGCCTATCAGGAGATCAGATAAGGGTCGACCCTCGGGAACATTATCTTTGTCATACATTTGAATCGAATAAGATTCACCGTTGTTTTTATCGTGTAGATCTCGAAATTTCTTTCGACAAAAATCGAAACACTGCTTGGCCTGTCCAGTCAATTGCTTTCCGTCAAGTAGCATATCGATCGAGCGGAATACTTTTTCAAGATACACGGGTTCAGATTCGAGGATGCATGGCCTTGTGCGAGCTGCTAGAGATTCAAAAATCTCTTGGTCGGGCATTATGTATTTGATTCGAGTAGGTTGCCCTTCCTTGTAGCTAATTGTCATTGAGGGTTTAACATATTTCTCGACAGAGTTATTTTGGACTAGCGAATGTGCTTCTACGCGGCGTGCTCGAATCACAAAGCGGCGCAAAATGTCTCTCGCCTCCAGATCGTCTACAGGATGGCGTAGCTTCGACTGCTTTTTGGTCGAGTCGGTTTTCTTAGACATCAGCACCTTTCAGTAAGACATTTTGTCGTGCGGCATACACATAATATACCTTTAGTCGAACGAATGTTCGAAATGTCCGACATATGCTTCTCCGGGAATTTTTGTCATCATAATGATATATGTTCTTCCCTATGAGTAGCGCTATCGAATCAAACCTTAGCACCCAAGCCACCGATGGCTTTGATGAAGCAACTGAGCTTATCACGTTGTTGCGTGGTTCTATGACGCGCCGTCAGCTTGCCGAGTCGTTGCATGTATCCACCTCGACTGTGGAGCGCTGGGAGTTGGGCAAGGTGGAGTGCAAGCCTGCTTATGTTCCTGCGCTGCGTGAATTGTATTTCGGCACCACGCATGAAGACGGCACCGATTTCCGCACCATTGACCTGTTTGCCGGCATCGGCGGCATCCGTCGTGGTTTTGCTTCGGCTGGCGGGCATGCGGTGTTCTCTTCGGAATGGAATGAGTTCTCGGCCCGCACGTATCGCACGAACTATGGGTTCACCGAGCAGATGGCCGGAGACATCACCAAGGTGGACGTGGATGACATTCCCGACTGCGATGTGGTGCTCGCGGGCTTCCCGTGCCAGCCGTTCAGCGTGGCTGGAGTATCGAAGAAACGCAGCCTAGGCCGTGAGACCGGATTCCGGGACAAGACGCAAGGCACGCTGTTCTTCGACGTGGCGCGCATCATCGCGGCGAAACGTCCGGCGGCGTTCCTGTTGGAGAACGTGAAGAATCTGACCTCGCACGACCGGGGCCGCACCTTCAAAGTCATCCTCGATGCCCTGCAGAACGAGCTGGGCTACGAGGTGCATTGGAAGGTCATCGACGGACAGCACTTCGTTCCCCAGCACCGCGAACGTATCTACATCGTCGGCTTCCGCTCGCATACCGACTTCACATGGGATGACCTCAAGCTCCCCGAACATAAGCCCGTGCTCGCTGACATCCTTCATAAAAACGACGGCACCGAGCCGTATCTGCCTTGGGACGGCGACCGGTACTTCGACTACGAGCACAACAAGGTGCAGGACAAATACACGCTCACCCCACGCCTGTGGCAGTACCTGCAGGACTACAAGGCCAAGCACGAGGCCATGGGACATGGCTTCGGCTATGGCTTGGTGACGCCTGACATGGTGTCCCGTACCTTGTCCGCCCGCTATCACAAGGACGGTTCCGAGATATTGGTCGCGCAGGAAGGTGAACGCCCCCGCCGGCTCACTCCGCGCGAATGCGCCCGCCTCATGGGATACCCGGATGATCTGCGCATTCCCGTCTCGGACACGCAGGCCTATCGCCAGTTCGGCAACTCCGTGGTCGTACCAGCCATCGCGGAGATCGCCCGCATCATGCGTCCCCATATCCTCAAGGTCATGCAGGAGAACAAGGCCCCCGAACTGATCTCCGATTCCGAACTGGCCGACGAGGCGATCCAAAAGGCCCGCCAACTGGCCGTCGCCGGCGCAAGCCACGACTGAAACGACACGCCGCTAGACCGTTGATGCTTTGGCGCTGACATTGGCATGGGTATTGTTGAGGTATGCGCGATACCCATGTCAACGACGATCAGCAATGGTACGACACGGCCGACATCCAGCAGGTCCACGACCTGTTGACCCGAGCCGGTGCCGAAAGCATCTGGGTCAAGCGGCTGGTGCCCAACAACAACTCGAAACAGCAGATCTTCCTAGGCAACGATCCCTCCGACCTAGCTTTCCTTCCCCTCGGCACGCCGTGGTACACGGATCCGAAATCACAGAAGAAGAAAGCCGGGCCGCTGCTGATTCGCATTCCGGTTCCGTGGCGATGGGTCACGCCTGACGGCGAGTTCGACGCGCCGAACGCCAACATGTGCTTCTACCCGCAATATCCCGAGGTAAGGTTCTCCGGCTTCCTGAAGGGATGCAAGGAAGGCCCGTCCGAGCTGTTGAGCGAGACGAAACGTGGCCACGAAGAGGGACGCTGCTTGTTCTTCGGAACCGTGAAGGACACGGGCGAAGGAATGGGACATGTTGTCGCCTTGGTCGTCGGCGCTCCATCGCCGGCCGCCCAATACGTCTTGAACATGGACACATTCGAGAAAGGGCACGTCTGCCCGGTCGTGTTCCAAGGCCAGAGAAAGCCCGGCGAATTCTCCATCCTTGAGGAAGCTCTTCTCGGCATCATGGGCAAGAAGATCATCCCATGGCGTCTGCGCAACGACGGAACCATCGACAAGCCATACATCGCTCCCAACGCTCCCGGACTGACTCTGGAGGCGGAACTCGGCGTGGGAGAGAACGCCATTCCCGGCCCGGACTTCGACATCTGGGAGCTCAAGGCCATCAAACAACCATCCCTTGAGCGGCGCAGCAACCACCGGGTCACCTTGTTCACGCCGCAGCCCGACACGGGATGGATAACGGGACAATCCCAAGCCGATTTCGTCCTGCGCTACGGACATGTCAGCGGCACCGACGAAAACGGCAATCCCGACGAGTACTACTTCACTTCGGGCGACATTAACCGCCCCGGCGAAGACAAAGAGGGAGCGAAACTCAACCTTAAACTCGTCGGCTTCACCGATGCCAAGCACTTCGATCCCAACGGGATGATCGCCCTATACGACAAGCAGACCGGCGAACTCGCCGCCGGATGGTCATACCTCAAGCTACTGGAACACTGGCAGCGCAAGCACAACCGCGCCGCTTACGTGCCGTATCTCAGGGAAAAAGAAGACGGGAAGACCACGGTAGAATTTGGCCCACTCGTCACCCTCGGCATCTCCACCAGCTTCGGCCTGTTCCTAAAAGCCTTCCAAGACGGCAAGGTCATCTACGACCCCGGCGACAAAATCACCCTCAAAGATGGCAAATGGACGCCCCATTCCCGAAGCCAATTCCGCATCAACCTCAACGACATCTCGGCCATCTACCAAGAAGTAAAAGAAGTGGATCTGCGAGATTCCGATTCTTCGCAAAAAGAGGAATAGCCATGGCAATGATAATGTGTCCCGGCTGCGGAACAAGTATTTCCGACAAAGCGTTGTCCTGCCCGCAATGTGGTTTTGTCGGCGACGATCCGAGTCGTCCGATTTCTCAACAAGCAGTTTATGAGATGGTGCCAAAGTTCCAAGTTGAGATTGATCGTTGGGATCCACAATCGCAATCATTGGTGGGCGAGTCATTGGATATGTCCTTGGAGACCCGGCGTAAAATCTTCGGCTTCCTAGGCAATCTGGAACAGCTCCAGACGCTTGCACCAGGGCTGTTCCAGCTCATCAAGGAATTCTCCAACAAAGATGAAGCCACATTGGTGGCTCATTTGCCCGAGGAGATCATGAAGATGGTTGAAGAAGGAAAGCTCTTCTTCAAGGAGGATGCCAACGGGAAGATTATGCCGCAAGTGTTCGACGTGAACGGGAAGTTCTATAAGCAGGTGCGGCTTGACTGGGAGCAGATGTCGCCTGATGTCATGGATACAATGCGGCACTTGCAGACTCAGGTGGCCATCGCAATGGTGTTGTCCGAGGTCCGCAGCCTTAGGGACCAAATCGAAGGTATTCGAGTGGACTTGCAGAATGACCGTCTGGCACTGGCTGAAGGCGCTTGGGATAAACTCATGCAAGCCCGTGTCATTGAAGATTCACGGCTGCGCGATGCATTGATAGTACAAGCCATATCATCCGCGACCGATGCCAAGCGAACATTGATGCGTAATTTCGCGGAGAACGTCAAATACCTGAAAGCCCATTCCAATGAGCGTATAGACAAGAAACTGATTTCTGCCGTCACTCAGCAAAATCAATCGAGGGCTGCCGATGCGTTCAACGATCTGGCGCAGATCACCAATGCTGTACGTGTCGAAGGCGCTGGATATGCCATGCTCAATCAAAACGAGGCGAGCATGGTATGTTTGGAACAGTTCCGAGAATTCATCGACGCGAATAAACTTAACGAGCGAGACACCTTACTGGCAATTAACTCGCATCTCCCGGTTGGGTCGAAGATGCCTGACATGGTTGACCAATTCGAGGATCTGGCGCTAAGGATCACGGCGCTAGACGGCGCGTCGCAGCTAGACCGTATCCCCCAAAGATTGCTTGAGCCATTCAGACCTGAGCCGGAGACGAACGAAAGCAACAGTGAAGAGGAGGACGGCAACAATGTTCCGTAAGAAGAAGAATGATCCAGCTCAGAGCGAGGGGACTGAAAACAGTCCTCAAAGAAAGTCCGTTAACGATGCTCAAGATGCCGTTGCGCCCCATGGCCACGCTTTCATGCGCAAGACAATCAAGCGTTGCGAAAACTGCGATAGCGAGTTGGAAAGCACGAGAAAGTCCAATTTGTGCGAAGCATGTGAGAAGGAACAACTGCAGAAAAATGTCAAGAAAGGTGCGGCAGCTGCTGCTATCGGCCTAGCAAAAGTGGTTATTCCGAAAGTTGCCCCATATGCCAAGAAAGCCGCTCCATTGGTAGCCAATGCTGTAAAAAAGATAGTGTTTAGATAGCAAAACAGTCTTCCAATGTCGCAAATTCAGAGCGGCTGCGCAATAATGCGATGCTCTATGGATTATGGATTCGGAGTGCTGAGCAATGCCCAAGAAAAAGACTCATAGTGAGTTCCTTGCCGATCTCGGACGGCTGAATGCTCATGCTGACGATCTGGAGATTGAGTCGGAATATCAGGGGTCGAAAGCGCCAGTGGATGTGCGTTGCCTGCGCTGCGGTCATAAATGGATGACGATGCCTGGCACGTTGCTTCAAGGGTGCGGATGCCCTCGGTGCGGTGAGAAGCAGCTCCGGCGTAAGAAAACATACACCAATGAGAAATTCCTAGAGAAGCTTGCCAAGATCAATCCTGAGGCGGAGCCATTAATGGAATACACGAAGGGCTCTAGTTACATCGACGTTCGATGCAAGCGATGCGGCACGATATGGTCCTCCAAGGGATACAACTTGTTGCAGGGCAAGGGATGTCCCCATTGCGGTGCGATTCGGGGCGCGAGGAACAACCAAGGCAAGACTGGTGTCAAGACCCGTGAGCAGTTCTCGGCCGAGCTGGCTGAGGCGTCGCCGGACATCGAGGTGCTTGGCGATTATGTGAACGTGCATACGAAGATCAAGGTCCGGTGTCATGTCTGCGGCCACGTTTGGTCGGCGGTGCCGGGTGCGCTTTTACGAGGTCACGGCTGCCCGAGGTGCGCCCGATCCGGCACCAGCTTCATGGAGCAGTTTCTGCTCTATGCCCTCAGGCAAGCGCTTGCCGGGGAGACGGTTCTCTCACGGGACAAGACGACCATCGGAATGGAGCTGGATATTCTGATTCCATCGAAGCGGCTTGCGGTCGAGCCGGGCGTGTGGTTTCTTCACAAAAGGAATGTCAAACGTGACGGCGAAAAGCGGAGAAGATGTCATGAGGCCGACATCCGGCTTGTGACCATATACGATCAATTCCCGCAAGACATGGAGTCTCCGTTCGATGACGATTGCCTCACATACCCGTTTGATTTGAACTCAGGCGACCGTTCGGCGCTCAGGGATCTTGCGATTGGATTGATTAAGGATGCGGGTGGCATCTGTGAGTTCAGCGCGGATGACTGGGCGAGGATTGAGGAAATAGCGACCGAAGAATCACGTGCCCAGAGTCCCGATCAATTTGTCGAGAGGTTGCATGCCATTCATCCCAATATCGAGGTCGTGGGCAAGTATGTGAATGTTAATACGCGAGTCCGAGTGCGTTGCAACGTGTGCGGGAGGGTGTGGGATGCCTTGCCGGCAAGTCTGCTCGCAGGTGATGGATGCCGAACGTGTGGCACGAAACGGGCTCATGACCAATTGCGCAAGTCCCAAGACGATTTCATTGAGCAAGTCAGGGAAGCGAATCCCGACATCGAAGTGCTTGGCGAATACGTTTCGAGACATGGCAAAGTTCACGCTCGTTGCCGTGTCTGCGGTCACGAATGGGATCCCGTAGCAGCGAGCCTGCTCAGAGGATCAAATCACAAAGGATGGAAAGGAATCCATGGCAAACTTAAGCTTTAGAGAATTTCTCATGGAAGCGCTCATCGGATAAAGTCGACACGCCGAACGCCGTTGCCACCATGACTGCCAAATCCAGTAAAAAACCAGTAACAATGACCGTCACGGTGAGCCAATCCCAGCCGTCTCAACAAAGACAGCCAAAAATCAAGAACCGCCATTTTTCCAACGATATTAGTCTTAGCAAAAAGCCATTCAATCCAACAAGAAACACCCCGCGGAAACAGGATGTCGCAGGTTCAAATCCTGTCAGCCCGACGAAAACCGTTAGAAACAAAGGCGTTTCAGTCGGTTTGAAAACCTTTTCCGGTTTCCGGTATAAACAGTGCAAACACGGAACGACCTCCTTGACGTCAGTCCTCCAGCATGCGGAGTGGAGCATCTCGACCGCGTCCGCGCAACCGTCCAGATTCTCCGGCCACAACGCCGCGTACGTGCCCAAAGTGACCGTCGCGCTGCATGGTGATACCGGAACATGATTTTCCACGGGTTTTGGATACGATAAACCCTATGAACGCATCTCAAGAGAATCTTTGGCCGGCGCCGTTTGCCAGCAAGTCGCTTGACGCCACCGTTGTGGTGCCGGGCAGCAAATCCCTGTCGAACCGTTATCTCATTCTTGCGGCTCTCGGGCATTGTCCTGTGCGATTGGTCGGTCTGTTGCGCTCGCGTGATACCGAGCTGATGATGGACGCGCTGCGTTCGTTGGGAGTGCGCTGTGAAATCGATGAGCAGGTTGACACCACAGTTACGGTGGTGCCGCCGTCCGACGGCCGGTTCCACGGTGGTACGAAGGTGTTCTGCGGTCTTGCAGGAACGGTGATGCGCTTTGTGCCCGGTCTTGCCATGTTCGCAGACGGTCCTGTGGATTTCGACGGTGACGAGCAGGCGTACGCACGTCCGATGAAGCCCGTGTTGGACGGTCTTGAACAGTTGGGGGCATGTATCGAATACCACGGCGAGGAAGGTCGCCTGCCATTTACAATCACTCCACCACAAACGGTGAGCCAGTGCGCCGAGCCGAGCGTAGTTAGCATTGATTCTTCGGGATCCTCGCAGTTCATTTCAGGACTATTGCTCATCGGCTCTCGAGTGCCAGGCGGTTTGGAACTGCATCACACGGGGGAGAAGACGCCGAGTTTGCCTCATATTCGCATGACAGTGGCCGATCTGCATGGTTCCGGTGTGCGTGCCAACGCCGACGAACACGCCCGCGTGTGGACCGTGCAGCCGGGAGCCGTGCAGCTGCCCGAAACCGTGACGGTCGAGCCTGACCTGTCGAATGCCGCCCCGTTCCTTGGCGCAGCGCTCATCGCCGGAGGAACCGTGCGCGTGCCTCATTGGCCGGAATCCACCACGCAACCCGGAGGCCTACTTCCGGGCTATTTGGAACGTATGGGAGCTGAGATCAGCTTCCCGGTGATTGACGGCGTCCGGTATTGCGAAGTGACCGGCGACGGTCGTGTCAGCGGCCTAGGTGATTTCGACCTGACGGCGGCAGGTGAGATCGCGCCATCATTGGCCGCAATCCTAGTCTTCGCCGATGCTCCTACGCGAATGCTGGGCATCGGTCATCTGCGTGGCCATGAGACGAACCGCTTGAAAGCATTGGTCAACGAGATCACCAGAGTCGGGGGTGATGCTCGTGAGCTTCCCGACGGGCTGGAGATCGCGCCAGTGCCGGCAATGAATCTCAAGCCGGCTGAAATGGAAACCTATGCGGACCATCGCATGGCGACGTTTGCTGCGATGCTGGGGCTGAAAATCAACGGCATCCAAGTCAAGAACATTGCGACCACCGCGAAAACGCTTCCCGATTTCGCAAACATGTGGACCAACATGCTGGCCTAGCAATAATTGTCCAGGATAATCCGCAAATAATCCACGATATTGAAAACGGTACGGAAATGTCCTTCCTCCGCAAAAACGGAAGAAGGACATTCTACGTTTGCACAGGATCGTGATCATTTTGCGGATGCCGCTATGTCAAGCCACGATGGTTCTTAGCTTTCCTGACACGGCTTGGCCTTGTCCGGCCCCAACATGGCAAAGGTAGTGGCGCTCGAAAACGTCATAATGCCTACGAAAAACACGGAACCAATGGAAACCTGACACCGTACGTAAAGAGGTAAGCAGCGACGAGGAGTCCGACACCTTGAGAGGTGTTATCTGGCTCGAGCCTAGAAGACGGAAGGCATGATGAAGCCCCCGGAAATTTCGCACTTTCGGGGGCTTCAGACTCTTGCCCAGTTCCGTCAGAGAATACTCTACTTTCGGCGGCACTTCGGCATAGACCTCACGGTGAACAAGCCTATTTGCCTCCATCCGCCAGCTGCTGGAGGATGTCGCACGGGCGGACAGCCTGGTATGGGATGCCCACAAATGGCTGTTCCAAACGTACGCCTGCAGTACGGTCATGTTTCGTGACAGGAAACACTTGGCAGCCTTTTACAGTTCTGACCCGGAATATCTCCGGGATGCCGCCGCAGAGAACGGAGAAATCAACTATTGGGAATGGGGCATTGAACTGACCCGCCCCGCGCGCAGCCTGAAATTATGGCTCACCCTGCAGACGTTGGGGACGGATCAGATCAGTGATATGGTGACCCACGGCATCGACCTAGCCCAACAGACGGAGTCCATGCTTCGGAACCAGCCGGAATGGGAAGTTGTAACGCCTACGCAGCTGGCCATTGTGAAATTTTGTTATGCGCCTCAGGGGCTCACACCCCAGCAACAGGACGAACTATTTCTCGGCGCATGATGGAGGAAGGCTTTGCCTGCGTGCTGACCACCCAGCTGAAAGGCCGGACCGTTCTGCGGATCTGCCTGATCCACCCGGAGACAACGGAGGACGATATCCGCCATACGATACAGCGTATGTACCAATATGCCCGTGCGCTGAAAAAGGAACGTGTGTCGAACTTTTCTTGAATTATATGCCATAAAGTAACACAAAAAACAACAGATAGCCGCCACAATTCCGTAATGATTGATGCTCGACAGTCTCCTGAAAGAATGCTATAATAACGCGCGTAAAATTTGAGTGGACTTTTCCGGATTCGGTCATCTTTTTGCCACACAGCTATCTTGTGATAGCCGTGTGGCTTTTTTGTTGTCTGCATCTTGGAAAATCTGGCAGAACGGAGGATGGTACTTGTATGGAAAATGATTTTTGTCTCTTATCAAAACGCGCCGCAGCGTAAGGACCTATCAAGCAGAACCTGTACCCGCTGAGGCTCTGGACGCCGTACTGGAAGCGGGGACTTACGCGCCTACCGGCGGCGGACGTCAATCCCCTACCATTATTGCAATTACAGACCCAAATATAGACAGGAGATCGCAAAGTTAAACGCAGAAGTGATGGGGAGCAGCATAGACCCCTACTATGGTGCGCCTGTCGTGGTTTTGGCAGATGGCGGTGCAAGCACCTTCGCGGAGGATGGAAGCTGCCGGAAACCTTACGCGGTGTCGGGGCGGTTGCATTGGGGTATCCAGCCCAGGAAGACACTCAACCCGCAGTACGCAAACAAAACTATATCGTTCGGATTTAATGATCCTGCTGTCCGGCGCAATTTTTTGCGCCGGACACTTTGTGGAGAGGAGGGAAAGTATGCAGACGAATAATAAAATGGCGGTCGCTCCTGTTGGAAAGCTCATCTGGCAAATGTCGATACCGCCGCTGATTTCCATGTTCCTGCAATATTCCTATAACCTGATAGACAGCGCGTTTGTGGCACGGTTGAGTGAGAATGCACTGATCGCTGTTTCTCTGGCATTCCCGATTACAACATTGATGAATGCAGCGTCTATCTGGATCGGTGTCGGCGTGAATGTGCTGATAGCAGGATATCTTGGACAGAAAAAGCAGGATGATGCAAATACAACCGTCACACATGGATTGTTACTGGCCTTTGGAATTGGTGCTTTGCTCAATCTTCTGGCATTACTGATTATGAAACCCTATTTTCGGGCATTCACCAATAATGAAGAAATTTATCAGCTGAGCATCGCCTACATGAGTGTGTGCTCCTTCATGCAAATTCCCAATATGGTGCATATCGCCATCCAGAAGATGATACAGGCCACCGGGAACATGGTCGCTCCCATGTGTTTTCAGATTGCGGGAGTGATTGTTAATTTTGTATTCGATCCCATCTTGATTTTTGGTATTGGTGTTTTTCCGGATATGGGCATCCGCGGCGCTGCAGTGGCTACTGTTGCGGGCTATTCATTATCCATGATTTTGGCATTTGCTTTGCTGCTGGGCAAAAAGCAGAAAGTGCAGGTAAAAATCAAAGGCTTTCATTTGCAAAAGCAGATGATCCGCCGTATTTTTGCCTTTGGCCTGCCATCTTTTATTATGAACGCCCTCAGTTCGTTTATGGTGACGTTCGTCAATCTGTTCCTGGTGGCGTATTCCGATACGGCGATTGCTTTCTTCGGCGCATACTTTAAGGTGCAGCAGTTGATCGTTATGACGGTAAACGGCTTGATCCAGGGCTGTTTGCCTGTCATGCGGTTTAACTACGGCGCAGGCAACAGCGAAAGGCTGCATTCCGCTTTCCGATACGGAACCGCTTTGGTCACTGGTATGATGATACTGGGGACATTGGCCGTCATCCTTTTTCCAGCACAGATTTTGGGATTGTTTACGGCGTCGGAAACCATGCGCTCCTTTGGGATATCCGCGATGCGGATTATGGCGGCAAGCTATCTGTTTTGCGGTCTCTCTACTATGATTTCCACCTATTTTCAAGCTACGGAAAAAGTAGGTTCCAGCATGGCAATCCAATTATGCAGGCAGATGCTTTTCCTTGCTCCCGCCTTATGGTGTCTGGACAGATTGTTCCATCTGAACGGGATCTGGCTTGCATTTCCGGTTGCCGAAACTGCCACTTTGCTCGTTGCTCTTGTGATGATGGCACGGCATCGCCACAAAAATATCTCATAACGTGTTCCAGAGAGGAAAAATGATGAACGACACTTTCATGAAAGAGAAACCGGTATTACGCTGATTTTATCCATGTCATTGCCTATGGATGTTATCCATGCTAAATGCTCACTGCGTGGGCGGAACAAGCAGAAAAATATCACAACGGCGAAATCAACCGGGAAGACTATGACAAGTGGCGTTATAACTACCCGAAATATGATGAAACATCCGGCTATGTGAAAGTGCCGTCCCAGCAATTCAGCGATGCGCTGGTGGAGGCGTTCAAAGACCGGCTAAAGAATGACTAAATCTGAGTAAAACAAAAAGAGCTATCTGACTTCTCTAACAGAAATCAGATAGCTCTTTATTCTTGAATAATCTAGAATGTTATCATTTTGTTGTCACGGGGCAATTCCGTAACGCAAAAGTCCAGCATTTTCAAGACTTTTTGGCTTTTCGTGTATTATTCCCACTCGATGGTTGCCGGCGGCTTGGACGTGCAGTCGAGCACCACACGGTTGATCTGACGGCATTCATTGGTGATACGCGTCGAAATCGTGGCAAGCACATCGTACGGAATGCGGGACCAGTCTGCGGTCATGGCGTCTTCGGAGGAAACCGGACGCAACACGATTGGCGAACCATACGTGCGCTCGTCGCCCTGCACACCCACGGAATGCACATCGGCAAGGAGCACGACCGGGCACTGCCAGATATCGCGGTCAAGACCAGCCTTGGAAAGCTCCTCGCGAGCGATGGCGTCGGCCTCGCGAAGCAGATCCAGACGCTCCTTGGTGATCTCGCCGATGATGCGGATGCCGAGGCCCGGGCCAGGGAACGGCTGACGCCAGACGATTTCGTCCGGCAAGCCAAGTTCGGTACCGATGGCACGAACCTCATCCTTGAACAAGGTACGCAGTGGTTCGACGAGCTGGAACTTGATGTCGTCCGGCAGACCACCCACATTGTGGTGCGACTTGATGTTGGCTGCGCCGTCGCCGCCGCCGGATTCCACAACATCCGGGTAGAGAGTGCCCTGAACAAGGAACTTGACTTCCTTGCCGGAAGCGCCCGCCTCTTCGATGACCTGACGCTGAGCCTTCTCGAACGTGCGAATGAACTTTTCGCCGATGATCTTGCGCTTCTTCTCCGGCTCGCTCACACCCTTCAGGGCGGTGAGGAAGTCTTCGGAGGCGTCCACGGCGATGAGCTTGATGCCGGTCGCCTCGACGAAATCATGCTTGACCTGCTCGGCCTCGCCCTTGCGCAGCAGACCGTGGTCCACGAACACGCAGGTGAGCTGGTCGCCGATGGCCTTGTGCACGAGAGCCGCCGCGACTGCGGAATCAACGCCGCCGGACAGGCCGCAGATCACCTGTGCGTCGCCGACCTTCTCGCGGATTTTCGCGACCTGGTCCTCGATGATGCTGGAGGCATCCCAGTTGTTGCCGAGACCTGCGCACTTGTGCAGGAAGGTCTCGATAAGCTGCTGGCCCATCGGGGTGTGCTTGACTTCAGGATGCCACTGCACGCCGTACAACTTGCGGGATTCATCCTGCATGGCGGCAACAGGCGCACCCTCGGTGTGCGCCAGCACTTCAAAGCCTTCCGGCGCTGTCTTAACAGCCACGCCATGGCTCATCCACGTGTTCTGATCGGCGGGGGAGCCTTCGAGCAGGCCTTCCGACTTGTCGATGAAGGTCTCGGTTTTGCCATACTCGCCAAGGGCGGCCTTGTCGACATCCGCGCCCAAGGCATAGGCCATGGCCTGGAAGCCGTAGCAGATGCCCAGCACGGGAACGCCGGCCTCGAACAGTTTCTTATCCACACGCGGAGCGCCCGGCTCGAACACCGAAGCCGGACCACCGGAAAGGATGATGGCCTGCGGATCCTTGGCCAACATCTCATCGACCGGCATGGAATGCGGCACAAGCTCCGAATAAACATTGGCTTCACGCACGCGACGTGCGATCAGCTGGGCGTACTGGGCTCCGAAATCAACAACGAGCACAGGACCTGCAGCCATAACACTCTCCCTTTTGATATGAGGTATGAAGAAGCAACAATATTAACTGTTCTATTGTGGCGACGCTAGCAGACATTAGAAACGCTGTGAACAGAAAGTGAACAAACCTCACAATTGCTTACTACGCATGGTTCAACACGCCGCATGCAAGTATTGCAAAACGAACGTGAAAAAGGTGCGAAGGTGGCTTGAAATCGTTGATATTGAGCCGTTTATCAATCTTTTTGATAGCATGTGAAGTATTCACAAATCTCCCGATAAAAGCTCTCATTTTTTAACAGAAACGACACACTTACGCACACAGTCGCAAAAAAACAGCAAAAAGTCGCACCTCGCTCGTAATATGCTCAAGTGATTGGGAATGAATCGTTCCGCGGAACCGCAAGGTTTTGCAAGATTCAGGACCGAATGAAAATAAACAATCGCACAACACAGTGCAGGAGTACAGGAGTACACATGACGAGTCCTGTTATTGGCACCCCTTGGAAGAAGCTGAACGCTCCGGTTTCCGAGGAAGCTATCGAAGGCGTGGATAAGTACTGGCGTGCAGCCAACTACCTCTCCATCGGCCAGATCTATCTGCGTAGCAACCCGCTGATGAAGGAGCCTTTCACCCGCGAAGACGTCAAGCACCGTCTGGTCGGCCACTGGGGCACCACCCCGGGCCTGAACTTCCTCATCGGCCACATCAACCGTCTCATCGCTGATCACCAGCAGAACACTGTGATCATCATGGGCCCGGGCCACGGCGGCCCGGCTGGTACCGCTCAGTCCTACCTGGACGGCACCTACACTGAGACCTTCCCGAAGATTACGAAGGACGAAGCTGGTCTGCAGAAGTTCTTCCGCCAGTTCTCCTACCCGGGCGGCATCCCGTCCCACTACGCTCCGGAGACTCCGGGCTCCATCCACGAAGGTGGCGAGCTGGGTTACGCCCTGTCTCATGCCTACGGCGCTGTGATGAACAACCCGAGCCTGTTCGTTCCGGCCATCGTCGGCGACGGCGAAGCTGAGACCGGCCCGCTGGCTACCGGCTGGCAGTCCAACAAGCTCGTCAACCCGCGCACCGACGGTATCGTGCTGCCGATCCTGCACCTCAACGGCTACAAGATCGCCAACCCGACCATCCTGTCCCGCATCTCCGACGAAGAGCTCCACGAGTTCTTCCACGGCATGGGCTATGAGCCGTACGAGTTCGTCGCTGGCTTCGACAACGAGGATCACCTGTCGATCCACCGTCGTTTCGCCGAGCTGTTCGAGACCGTCTTCGACGAGATCTGCGACATCAAGGCCGCAGCTCAGACCGACGACATGACTCGTCCGTTCTACCCGATGATCATCTTCCGCACCCCGAAGGGCTGGACCTGCCCGAAGTTCATCGACGGCAAGAAGACCGAAGGCTCCTGGCGTTCCCACCAGGTGCCGCTGGCTTCCGCCCGCGATACCGAGGCTCATTTCGAAGTCCTCAAGAACTGGCTCGAGTCCTACAATCCGGAAGAGCTGTTCGACGAGAACGGTGCTGTGAAGCCGGAAGTCACCGCCTTCATGCCGACTGGCGAACTGCGTATCGGTGCCAACCCGAACGCTAACGGTGGTGTGATCCGCGAAGAGCTGAACCTGCCGGCCCTCGAAGACTACGAGGTCAAGGAAGTCGCTGAGTACGGCCACGGCTGGGGCCAGCTCGAAGCAACCCGTCGTCTGGGCGTCTACACCCGCGACATCATCAAGAACAACCCGGACTCCTTCCGCATCTTCGGACCGGACGAGACCGCTTCCAACCGTCTGCAGGCCGCTTACGACGTCACCAACAAGCAGTGGGACGCCGGCTACCTGTCCTCCCAGGTTGACGAGCACATGGCTGTCACCGGCCAGGTCACCGAGCAGCTCTCCGAGCACCAGATGGAAGGCTTCCTCGAGGCCTACCTGCTCACCGGTCGTCACGGCATCTGGAGCTCCTACGAGTCCTTCGTGCACGTGATCGACTCCATGCTGAACCAGCACGCCAAGTGGCTCGAGGCTACCGTCCGCGAGATCCCGTGGCGCAAGCCGATCTCCTCCATGAACCTGCTCGTTTCCTCCCACGTGTGGCGTCAGGATCACAACGGCTTCTCTCACCAGGATCCGGGTGTCACCTCCGTCCTGCTGAACAAGTGCTTCAACAACGATCACGTGATCGGCATCTACTTCCCGGTGGATTCCAACATGCTGCTCGCTGTGGCTGAGAAGTGCTACAAGTCCACCAACATGATCAACGCAATCATCGCTGGTAAGCAGCCGGCCGCTACTTGGCTGACCCTGGACGAAGCTCGCGCTGAGCTCGAGAAGGGTGCTGCTGAGTGGGAGTGGGCTTCCACCGCCAAGTCCAACGACGAAGCCCAGATCGTTCTCGCCTCCGCTGGCGACGTTCCGGCTCAGGAGATCATGGCTGCTGCCGACAAGCTCAACGAGCTCGGCATCAAGTTCAAGGTCGTCAACGTTGTGGATCTGGTCAAGCTGCAGTCCACCAAGGAGAACGATCAGGCTATCTCCGACGCTGACTTCGCTGAGCTGTTCACCGAAGACAAGCCGGTCCTGTTCGCTTACCACTCCTACGCCCGCGACGTGCGTGGTCTGATCTACGATCGCCCGAACCACGACAACTTCAACGTCCACGGCTACGAGGAGCAGGGCTCCACCACCACCCCGTACGACATGGTTCGCGTGAACAACATCGACCGTTATGAGCTCGTTGCCGAAGCTCTGCGCATGATCGATGCTGACAAGTACGCCGAGAAGATCGACGAGCTCGAAGCCTTCCGTCAGGAAGCCTTCCAGTTCGCAGTCGACAATGGCTACGATCACCCGGATTACACCGACTGGGTCTACTCCGGTGTCAACACCACCAAGCAGGGTGCTGTCTCCGCTACCGCCGCAACCGCTGGCGATAACGAGTGAGTCTAGCCTCTATAGGCTGATTGCTTGAACAAAGCCCCAAGGGATTTTCCCTTGGGGCTTTTGTCATATCCGTAACACTGTAATGTGTTGCGACACCATGTCATGAAATGCATGTCTGTTACCGTTCACGCATTACAATGGCACATGGTGCGAAACAGCGCAGTCACACACCTTAAAAACAACGAATAGGAGCAGACCTCGTGAGTCTAACCAGCGTCACCATCATCAGCCCTGAAGCAGCAAACGGTCGCAACGTTGTGGCCCTTGGCGTCACCAAGGCATTCGCGGCTACCAAGAAAACGGCCGTGTTCCGCCCGGCGGTTTGCCGCAAGGAAACCTTCACCGACGTTCTGCTTGAAGCAAGCAACGCGGGACTAAGTCGTGAACAATCCATAGGTGTTTGCCCGAAGCGTGCACGCACCGACAAGGAAGGTTCCCGGGCCGATATTGTGGCCGCCTACACGGAAGCCGTCGAAACCGCCCAGCCCGAAGCCGTGGTTGTTGTCGGAACGGATAAATCCGCCATCAACGACCCGTCCATCTTTACGTTCAATGCTGACGTAGCTGCTGATCTTAAGTCCGTCACACTTCTTGCCGTATGCACCATCAACCGCACTCCGGAACAGGTTCTGGGCACTGTCGAGGCATCGAAGACCATCATTGAAAATGCAGGAAGCAAGGTCGCCGGCGTGTTCATCACCGGGTGCAAAGATGAACAGGTGGAACCTCTCAAGGAGGAGTTCGCAGCTTACGAGGTGCCGGTGTGGACGTTACCCGCCGTTGATTTTAACGAGGAAGACGCTGTAGCCAAGGCTACGGAGGCATTCGAGGCGAATGTCAATGCCGAAAAGCTTATCTCCGCTGTTGAGGTTCCGTTCGAGGCGCCGACCACGCCATACGCATTCCAGTACAGTCTGCTGGGCAAGGCCAAGGCAAATAAGAGAACCATCGTGCTTCCGGAAGGAACCGAAGACCGCATCATCAAGGCGGCCGACTATCTGCTCGAGCGCGATATCGTCGATCTGATCATCGTCGGAGACAAGGAAAGCATTCTCGCCCGCGGCGAGGAGCTTGGACTCAAATCCCTTGAAAAGGCGCAGTTCCAGGCCAAGGATGACGAGGAAGTGCTCGTTCCGATGGTCGCCAAACTGTGTGAGCTGCGCGCAAAGAAGGGCATGACCGAGGAACAGGCTCGCAAGCAGCTCACCGACGACAGCTACTTCGGCACCATGCTCGTGGTGCTCGGCAAAGCTGACGGTCTGGTTTCCGGATCCATCAACTCCACGGCCAACACCGTACGTCCGGCCCTGCAGGTCATCAAGACCAAGCCGGGATCCTCCCTCGTGTCCGGTGCGTTCCTCATGTGCTTCAAGGATCATGTCGCCGTGTTCTCCGACTGCGCCATCAATCTGAACCCGTCCGCTGAGCAACTTGCGGAAATCGCCATCCAGTCCGCCGAAACGGCAAAGGCGTTCGGACTCAATCCGAAGGTCGGTATGCTGTCGTATTCCACGCTGGGATCCGGCAAGGGACCGGACGTCGACCTCGTGGAGGAAGCAACCGCACTCGTGAAGGAGAAGGCTTCAGGACTTGCGGTTGTCGGCTCCATCCAGTTCGACGCGGCTTGGTCGCCGACCGTTGCAGCCACCAAGGCCAAGGGCAACGATGTGGCAGGCCATGTCAATGTGTTCGTGTTCCCGGATCTGTGCGCGGGCAACATCGGGTACAAGGCCGTCCAGCGTTCCTCCGGCGCGGTGGCCGTCGGTCCGGTGCTGCAGGGCCTGAACCGACCGGTCAACGACCTGAGCCGAGGCGCAACCGTGCAGGACATCATCAACACGGTTGCCCTGACCGCCATCGAAGCCCAGTAAAACGCTATTTTGTAGCAAGCAAAGAGTAATCTAAAGTTTGGAAAGTCGCGCAAGCGGCACATCGATTAACACATGGAGGATGCCCACAATGGCGAAAACCGTCCTTGTCATCAATTCCGGTTCCAGCTCTATCAAGTATCAGCTGGTTGATCTTGAAACCGGTGAAGGTATTGCTTCCGGCCTGGTCGAGAAGATCGGCGAGCCGGTTGACGGCCACTACAAGCACGAGTTCAACGGCGAGAAGCATGAGCTGGAAGAGCCAATCCACGACCACGAGCAGGGTCTGAAGCGCGTGCTCGGCTTCTTCAACGAGTTCGGCCCGAAGCTGGACGAGGCCGGTATCGTGGCGGTCGGCCACCGCGTGGTGCAGGGCGGTTCCATTTTCCCGAACCCGGCCTTGGTCACCGACAAGACCATCAACCAGGTTAAGGACCTCGCTGTGCTCGCACCGCTGCACAACGGTCCGGAAGCCAAGGGCGCTGAAGTCATGCGTGCGCTTCTGCCGGACGTTCCGCAGATCTTCGTGTTCGATTCCTCCTTCTTCTTCCAGCTGCCGAAGGCCGCAAGCACCTACGCGCTGAACAAGGAAATCGCCGACCAGTACCACATCCGCCGTTACGGCGCCCACGGCACCTCCCACGAGTTCATCTCCTCCGTGGTGCCGGACGTCATCGGCAAGCCGGCTGAAGGCCTCAAGCAGATCGTGCTGCATATCGGCAACGGCGCTTCCGCTTCCGCGGAGGTCTCCGGAAAGCCGGTCGAGACCTCCATGGGCTTGACCCCGCTCGAAGGCCTCATGATGGGTGGCCGTACCGGCGATATCGATCCAGCCGTCGTCTTCCACCTGATCCGCAACGCCCACATGAACGTGGATGAGCTCGACGCTCTGTTCAACAAGCGTTCCGGCATGATGGGCATGACCGGTTTCGGCGATCTCCGTGAGGTTCACCGTCTGGTTGCCGAAGGCAACGAGGACGCCAAGTTGGCTCTCGACGTCTACGTGCACCGCATCGTCGGCTACATCGGCAACTACACCGCTCAGATGGGCGGCGTAGACGTGATCACCTTCACCGCAGGCGTCGGCGAGAACGATGACGTGGTCCGCAAGATGGTGTGCGACAAGCTCGCCCCGTTCGGCGTCAAGCTGGACGAAGAGAAGAACGCCACCCGTTCCAAGGAACCGCGCATCATCTCCACCCCGGATTCCAAGATCACCATCTGCGTCATTCCGACCAACGAGGAGCTGGCAATCGCCCGCAAGTCCGCGGCCATCGCAGAAGCAGGCGAGGACACTTACGGCAACGTCTTCTCCAAGTGAGCGAGGAGATCCCGCAGTCAAATGATTGACGGGACCGTATGAAGAGGACCGTACGTTCCATTGGCATCAAATCAATACCAATGGAACGTACGGTCCTTTTTCGAATAATCGTTATGTTTTCGCCGCTTCCGAGGTCTCGTTCACCGAACGTTTCCAATCGTCCCAGACAACGCCTTTCCATATCTGTTCATGCTCCGCATAATGGGGGAGGGGCTGGTAGTACGATACGAGACGTTGTGTCTATTACGCACATACGTCGCATGTTGAGAGAAGCGGTTGATTGTTGTGGTAAGACGTCGTTTTGTCGGTCTAAATGGCCTCAAGGGCATCGCCTTGATCGCGATAGTGTTGTATCACTGCGACCAGGGCACTCTGCGGGGCGGATTCTTTGGTGTTGACATATTCTTCACCATTTCAGGTTTTCTGATTTTCTCGTCGTTGCTGAATCATATTGATTCCGGCAAGGGAATAGGTTTCAAGGAATACTACCTCAAGCGTCTGCGCAGAATATACCCGGCGTTGATTCTGATGATTCCCGTCACCGTATCGTTGGCATGGTTCATCAACCAAGACATGTTGGTGGGCATTAAAAACCAGATGGTGACGGTTATGTTGGGTTGCTACAACTGGTATGCCATCGGCAGTGGTGCCAGCTATTTCTCGCAGATGAATCCAGACATGTTCCGTCATCTGTGGTTCATGTCGGTGCTGATGCAGTTCTATTTGTTGGCTCCTTTGCTGATCTACATGCTTCGAAAAATTCTGGTACGTTGGGTGCCGGTGGCGGTACTTGCTGGACTTGCCGTGTGTAGTGCGCTTTCTATGGGATTGCAGTATCACCCGGGAACCGATCCAACCAGAGTGTATTTCGGTTCGGACACACATGCCATGGGACTTTGGCTAGGTGCCATGCTGGCATGGCTGCTGATGATCATACGGCGTGGCAACGGTCGTCCGGAAGAAACGGCGATTATGGAATACGCTCGTCTGGTCTGGAGCAAGATCGGCCCTGCGGTGGCTTTTGCGGCATTACTGATTCTGTTATGGATGATGCAGCACGTTGAGCAGGGTCCTGCTGCTTTCTATGGAGGGTTTTTCGCGGCTTCGCTACTTTCAGTGGTTCTGGTCGCCGGGTCCATTCCTTTCGGATCTTGGATGCAGGATCTGCTGGTGTTCAAACCATTTGATGTGGTCGGCCGATATTCATACGGCATTTACCTGTGGCATTGGCCTTTATGGTTGTTTACCAAGGCGATGTTCCCCCAGTGGGGTGCGCGTCATCTTGGATGGATGCTGCTAATTACATTCGCTCTTACCGCATGTTGTACCGCCATGTCGTGGAAGTTGGTGGAACAGCCTGTTGCCCGAGGCGGATTCATCGCCATGATTCGTCCTCTTCCGGAAAATGGCATATGGGATGCTGCCAGATGCTGGATAACGATCGTCGTGGTATTGAGTACATGCTTGATGTCCGGATACGTGGTGGACAACGCACCAAAGCAGACCAGTGTGGAACACGCGTTGGAAGAGAATGCGAGAATGCTGAAAGAGCAGCAGGGCATGCATTTCGACTTCGATAGGAAGCATCCGCCAACGCCTAAGAAGCCCGTACACACCATGCCTAACGGGCAGCAGATGGTCGCATTCGGTGACTCGGTAATGCTTGCCTCCAGTAAAGGTTTGCAATCCGTTTTCCCTGGAATCACTGTTGATGCGGAAACCTCACGCTCGATGACCAAGGCGTTGGGACTTATAGACAAAGCCAAAAGCCAGCCGGAAGGATTGCGCCAATGGGTGCTGGTCGGCTTGGCTACGAATTCAGCGGTGACCGATGGCCAACTCAATGACATACTGAATGACATTGGACCGAATCATGTGCTTGTGCTGATTAACGCGCATGCCCCCGTGTCTTGGGTTCCCGGAACGAACGACGCGTTGAGCGACTTCGCGGCCACCCATTCCAACAACGTTGTTCTCGTTGACTGGGATGCTACGATTTCGGCGTATCCTGATGAGCTTGCCGGAGATGGTATTCACCCCGGCATGTCCAATACGTTGTACGCCCAAGCCGTTAAGGATGCGATTACGAACTGGATTAAGCAAGGACACTGAGAATAGCTTCTCGTAAATCGTGATAAAGCAGTTTTGCGATGAATATGAGGAATCCCCCTGACTCGTTTGAGCAGGGGGATTCCTCATATCACCTTAAGACTGAACAGTCTCAGTCTTCCTGATGCTGCGGAGCCGACAGGAAATGCTCTTCACTCGGTAGCAGCGCATTCAACAGCACGGCCACAACGAACGCCACAGCGATGCAGTTGGATGCGAAGATGGACTGGAACAGCGGCGGGAAGTTGACGAAAATGTCACCGACCTGCGTGAAACCAATACCGATGGTGAGGCTCAACGCTGCAATGGTGATGTTGCGCTGCGTGTAGCCGGCCTCGGAAATCATCTGGAAGCCAGACAGGATGATGTTACCGAACATCATGATGGTGCAGCCGCCAAGCACGGCCTGCGGCAGGGAATTGAACACTTCTGCCACAGCAGGAACGAAGCTTGCGATCACCAGAATCAGACCACCGGAAAGAATCACCTTACGATTGACGACCTTGGTCATGGCGACCAAGCCGATATTCTGTGCGAACGACGTCAACGGGAGGCAGCCGAACAGGCCAGAGACGGAGGAGATGAGACCGTCGCCTGCAATGGCGCCCGCAGTCTCCTTATCGGTAGGCTGACGGTCTAGACCAACCTTGGTGAGTGCTGCGGTATCGCCGAGCACCTCTACGGAAGACACGACGTACAGCAAGGCGAAGGAGATAATCGCACCCGGATCGAATTCAAGCTGGAAAGGCATGAAATGCGGCACGGATACGACCTGCAGATTCGAGAATCCGGAGAAATCGACCTTGCCCATAAAAATCGCTGCAACATAGCCGACAACCAAGCCGAACAGCACGGAAAGCTGCTTGGCGGTACCCTTCATCAGCAGCTGGAAAGCCAAGCAGGCGACCAGCGAAATCAGACCGAGCGTAAGATTCTGCCAGCTTCCGAAATCCTTGGCGCCGGAACCACCGCCGAAACTGGTGGCACCAACGGAAAGCAGCGAAAAACCAATCGACGTAACCACAATCGCGGATACGATCGGCGGTACGAAGCGACGCCAATACTTGGCGGTCAAACCAAGCACTACCTCCAACAGGCCGCCAAGCACGACTGCGCCGGCAACCGCGCCATAGCCTTGATTCTGGGCGATCGACATGGCGGCGGCCACATATGTGAAGGAAATGCCCGTGACCATTGGCAGTCGGGAACCGATCAGCCACACGCCGTACAGCTGCAGGCAAGTGCCCAGACCTGCCACCAGCAGACCGGCCTGAATGATCGTGGCAGACTGCTCGGCACTCATGTTGGCGGCGGAAGCCACCAGGAAAATCGGAGCCAGATTGGCCACGAACATCGCCATGACATGCTGCAGGCCGAACGGGATGCCCTTCCAGAACGAAACAGGTGCGTCCAAGCTGCTTAGTGCTTCAAAGGAAACGCCCTTCTTTTCGTTCGTGTTGTCTTTCTTCTTCTCTTCGCTCACAACGAATCCTCTCTCATTCATACTGTGATGAGCAACAGGTTGTAATGGTTTCTGATGCGTGCCCTAAGATACGACGATCAGGAGCGGAACTCGATGGCACCGGTTTCCGGATCCATCGACTCCACGATTGCCAGGGAATCAACGTCGTATCCCGCTGCACGCAATTCATCGCCGCCACCTTGGAAACCCTTCTCCACCGCGATGCCGATGCCCTCGACCGTCGCTCCGGCATCATGGCACAGATTAATCAGGCCCTTCAGCGCCTTGCCGTTGGCCAGGAAGTCATCAAGCAACAGCACATGGTCGCCTTCGTTGAGATACCTCTTGGACACGATCACGGGGAATTCCTTCTGCTTGGTGAAGGAGTAGACGGTGGTGGTGTACTGGTCGCCATCGAGATTGATGGACTGCGCCTTCTTGGCGAACACCACAGGTGCATTGTCGAAATGACGCGCGGCAACACAGGCGATACCAATGCCGGAAGCTTCAATGGTCAGGATCTTATTGATGGTCTTATCGGCAAAGTGCTCCGCCCAAGCGGCACCCATGCGGTCGAACAATTCGACATCGCACTGGTGGTTGAGGAAAGCGTCCACTTTCAGCACATTACCCGGCTTGACGGTACCCTGCAGGCGAATGCGCTCTTCGAGCTCCTTCATGAATCCCCTTAGATTATTGGCCGCATAAGGCGGCGTTGATGTTGACATACGGTGAACCGCATATAAACGTTCAGCATACGCGTGTCAATTGACCATGCGAGTGTTGCGCTGACCTGCATGTGTGATAGACATGAATTTCGCAGTAATCGACTTCGAATCTTCATGGAAAGAGGAACCGGTGGAGCAGAATATGGGGCCAAGTCTGTGCGATCCGCAAAGTCTGATCAAGGACCTCAATCCGCAACAGATGGAAGCGGTGAAGTACTACGGTCAGGCCCTGCTTATCGGAGCAGGCGCCGGATCCGGTAAGACCCGCGTGCTCACCAGACGCATCGCATGGCTGCTGGCACACGGTTTTTGGGCGAGCAGCATTCTCGCCATCACCTTCACGAACAAGGCCGCAGCGGAAATGCGTGAACGTCTTGCTGCCCTCGTAGGGCCTGAAGCCGAACATATGTGGATCTCCACCTTCCATTCCGCGTGCGTGCGTATCCTCCGACGAGACGGCAAGGAAATCGGCCTTACCTCAGGATTCTCCATTTATGACACGGCTGATTGCGAACGTTTGGTCAAGCTCATCAGCGGCGATTTGAACATCGATACGAAGCGGTATACGCCGCGCATGCTGCTCGGCAAAATCTCCGACTGCAAGAATTCATTGACTTCATGGCAGGACCAGTTGAAAAGCGTGAACTGCGACTACAAGCCAGGCCAGCGCGGATATCAGGTTTCAGCCGGCGACGTCGATGAGCTGGTCGCCGTGGTGTATGCGGAGTACCAGCACCGTCTGGCCATGGCGAACGCCGTGGATTTTGACGACCTGATCATGCGCACCGTCGAATTGTTCCAGCGTTGCCCACAGGTGAGCGAATACTACCGGCACAAGTTCCGTTATGTTTTCGTGGACGAGTATCAGGACACCAATCATGCGCAATATGTGCTCGTACGTGAGCTTTCCGGCATTGATTCAGGAGAACAGCCCGATCCGCAGATGCGAGGAGCGGGCCGTGTCGGACCGTCTTGGATTACGGTGGTAGGTGATTCCGACCAGTCGATTTATGCGTTCCGAGGCGCGGATATTCGTAACATTCAGGATTTTGAGCAGGATTTCCCTAATGCGAAAACCATCATGCTCGAGCAGAATTATCGTTCGACGCAGACCATTCTCGACGCAGCCAATGCGGTGATTGCAAGAAATGAAAATCGCAAGCCGAAAAAATTGTGGACAGCACTTGGCGAAGGCGACAAAATCGTCGGATACGCGGCCGACAACGCACAACAGGAAGCAGGGTGGATAGCCAACGAAATCGCGCGAATCCACGAAGAGGAAGGCATCGCATACCGCGACATCGCCATCATGTACCGTGCCAACGCGCAATCACGTTCGCTTGAAGAGGCCATGATCAACGCCAATCTTCCATATCAGCTGGTCGGTGGCACCAAATTCTACGAGCGCAAGGAAATCAAGGATGCGCTCGCATATCTGCAGGCCATCGTGAATCCCGCGGACAATGTGAACGTCCGCCGCATCCTCAACGTGCCGAAGCGTGGATTGGGCGTTCGTGCCGAAGGCCTCATTGCCTCGTATGCGGATGCTCACGACACTACGTTTTTTGGTGCGATTGAACATATGGAGCAGATTGAAGGCATGTCCGCGCGTACGACGAAGCCGTTGGGCGTATTCCGCGACATGATGCATGGGCTTGCGGATTTCGCGAAGGACCATGATACGAAACCATCCGAAGTGGTTGCCGAAGTGCTCTCCAAGAGTGGGATTTTGGAGGAGTTGCAGCGCTCCGAGGACCCGCAGGACGCTTCCCGCGTCGACAATCTTTCCCAACTGCAGTCGGTGGCTGCGGAATTCGAGCAGAACACGCCTGATGCCACATTGGCGGGATTCTTGGAAACCACGGCTTTGGTGGCCGATTCCGACCAGTTGCCGGGGGAGAACGAGGACTCCGGCAAAGTAACGATGATGACCCTGCATACGGCTAAGGGTCTGGAATATCCATACGTATTCCTGACCGGCATGGAGCAGGGAACATTCCCGCACCAGCGGGCCATGGAGGATACCAGTGAGCTTGCCGAGGAGCGTCGCCTTGCCTATGTGGGCATCACCCGCGCGAAGCGTCGCCTGTATGTGACGCGTGCGGCCGTGCGCGCGCAATGGGGGCAAGCCAACGATATGATGCACAGCCAGTTCCTTGACGAGATTCCCGACGAGCTGATCGATTGGAAAAGACGTGAGGCCGGAGTCGAACGCATGCGTGCCAGCTGGCGGAATGATGACGACGAGTTCGGCGGCTGGGATGATGACGACGATTTCGGATCAGTGCCGTTCGGTGGCTCCTCATATGGAAAGTCGAGTTATGGTGGTTCCTCATATGGTTCCGGTACGTATGGATCGCGGTCCTCGTACGGGTCGTCCTCGTATGGGTCGGGTCGCGCGCAATACGGTGGTTCGTCCGCGCGCGGCGCATCATCCTTGTACGGCTCCAGCTCGCAACGTTCGTATGTAGGAGCGGGATCGAGCTCCTCATATGGTTCTTTATACGGTTCGTACGGCTCCGGCAAGTCCAGCGGAAAATCCGGCAAGGTCACTACTAGACGAGTCAAGCCGAAAAGCAAACCTGTGGACCTGACCAAATCCTCGCAGGCAAGCCAAACCGACAATCGGAGCGGCTTGAGCATCTCGGACGTGCATGTCGGAGACAGGCTCACGCATGACCATTTCGGCATGGGCACGGTCATCGAAATACAGGACAAAGGCGCGAATTCGGTCATTACCGTTGATTTCGGCAATGGTGAGGTCAAACGTCTGCTGCTGCGTATGGCACCCATCGAAATGCTGTGATGAAGCTGGAAAGCATATGAAGCCTTTCTCTATAGCACGAAGTTGAAGAAAAAACAAGACTATCTTTTTCAAAAGGACCTTGCAATAATCGGTGATGCTTGTCTTTTTGAGAGGAAAATCATGAATAAGAAACTGTATGCCGGTATTTCGCAGATTCTGCTTGGCGCTTTGGTGGCCATCGCACCGCAGACCTTCGCTCACGTGTGCGCGGTCAAAGAAACGCCGATGGCATGCCATTACACGGCTCAGGCTGCGCTCGGCATCGGCATTGTGATTGCGGTGCTTGGCGTCGCAGGGCTGTTCGTTTCCAATCAGACCCGTGCCGGTCTTGACATTGCCAATGCCGTGCTTGGCGTGCTGACCATCACTGTGCCAACCGTGCTTATCGGCGTGTGCAAGGGTGCCATGATGCACTGCCATATGGTCACCTTGCCGACGCTGGTCGTGCTTGGCGTGCTGCTGGCCGTGCTCGCGTCAATCGCTGCGTATCTTGATCTCAAGCCGGCAAAGCACGCCTGATCTTACGATGGCGAATCACATCACCCTCGCCGGTTTGCCGCTGGTCAACCTCAAGCGCAAACCGTTTCGTACTGCAGCGCTTACCATCGTCGTCACTATGCTTACTATGGCCTTTTATGGAGGCTCGCTGCTGTCCATGAATCTTGAAGCTGGCTTGAACAGCATGCAGGAACGTATGGGCGCCGATCTTATGGTCACGCCGCAAAACACCAAAAACGAGGCCGAGGCGTTGCTGACCAATGGATCAGCAAGCACGTTCTACTTCACCAACGACATCACCGGTGAAGTAGCGAAAGCCGACGGCATCGACGAAATCACGGAACAAGCATATATCTCATCGCTGGCCGCCGCATGCTGCGACGAAAAAGTGCAGATCATCGGATTCAATCCCGATACCGACTTCGTAATCACCCCTTGGATCGCATCGCAGTTCGACGGCACGCTCCAGCGCGGTCAGATTGTTGCCGGAGCCAGCATCAACGTGTCGGGCAATAACACGGTCAAACTGTACGGACATGAATTCCCGGTGGCGGCGCAACTTGCCAACACGGGTACGTCACTCGACAATTCTGTATTCGTGAACATGCAGACCGTTCCCGACGTGGTCGGCTATTCCGCCAAGGTGGGTCATGCCGCCATTCCGGAAGAATATGCCGACAAAGCCGTTTCAGCAGTGCTCATCAAGGTCAAAGATGGTTATTCCGCTCAGCAGGTCGCTGCGAACATCACCAAAACGACCGGAATCAAAAGCCTTGGATACGTGTATCCAGGCGGTATTACGGCTACCACGAAATCCAATCTGAACGTGATTATTCGCTACGTGACCATTTTCGTCGCGGTGTTCTGGATTATGGGCCTGATCGTGCTGCTTGCGGTGTTTTCGTCCGCCATGAACGAACGTAAGCGTGAATTCGCCGCGTATCGTATTCTTGGGGCCAATCGTTCCACTTTGGTTGGCATCATCGTGAAGGAATCAGCCATGATTGGAGCTTCGGGCGGAGTTGTTGGCATTGCGGTCGCATCTCTTGCGATTTTCCCGTTCAGTACGCTTATCGGACAGCAGCTGCAGTTGCCGTATCTGCAAGCCAACATATGGAATGTGTTGGCATTGATCGCAGTGAGTTTCGTGCTCGCAGTGCTTACCGGACTACTTGCCTCCGTGGCGACGGCGGTGAAACTCTCCGCTCCCGAAACCTATCTGACTTTGAGAGAAGGTGAATGATGGCGGAAAACACGGTTCTCGAAGTAAAAGAGCTCACTCGCGAGTTCACACGTCGTGGCAAATCGTTCGCGGCTGTGGATCATGTCGATTTCACCTTGAATCAAGGCGAGTTCGTGGCGATCGTTGGACGTTCCGGCAATGGTAAAAGCACGTTGCTGAATCTTATAACCGGTCTGCTCAAACCCACGTCCGGATCCATCGATTTGGACGGTAACGACGTGACGCGGCTGAATGACAGGCAAATGTCGATCGTGCGCAATCGCACCATCGGTTTCATCACACAAAGCCAGACGTTGTTGCAGAATCTTACGGCGCTTGACAATGTGATTCTTCCTTCCGTTCTGCAGAACGGCAAAACAGAGCAGTGCGATACCCAGGTACTTGCGGATTCGCACGATTTGAAAGCGACGGAAGAGAACGCTTCTGATTCGCCTTCCGAACAGACGGTCGATAACGGACTTCCGGATGTCATTGCGGCGGTTCCGGCGGTAAAAGCGCAAAACAATCTCGTTCAGGATCATGCCGTGGAACGTGCGCACTCGTTGTTGCGCCGACTGCAGGTCGATGACTTGGCGGAATGCTATCCGAAAGAACTTTCCGGTGGTGAGATGAGACGTGTCAGCATAGCGCGAGCTTTGATGAACGGTCCGAAACTACTGATTGCCGATGAGCCCACCGGCGATTTGGATGCCGAAAGCACCGCCATCGTTATGAGGCTACTGCAGGAAGCCACCAAAGACGGCACGGCCGTACTCATGGTCACCCATGATCCGGATGCGCTCGCATATGTGGATCGAACTTACCGCATGGACAGGGGCGTACTGTCTGAGGCATAGCGTCGAAATGGCGACGTGACATGCCGAAGAGGGCGGAACGGCAAGCTCGTCCCGCCCTCATGTGTATTATTAATGATTGGTGTGCGCCCGCAAGGGACATGCCGTCTGGAGTCTTAGCCCATCAGTGGGTCGGCGGCCGATACGAGCTGTACTACGGCACGTGTTCAAGCCGTTCGTGTTCTGCACGAAGAAGCACTGGAGAGGCTGGCTCAGCGCATGTCGGGAAACCGGTTTGCGTTCCGTTCAGACAACGACAGAACAAACAAAGGATTAAACCAATGACGAACGTTCAGCGTTCTCGCCGCCAGGTGCGTCTTTCCCGCGCCCTCGGCATCGCACTGACCCCTAAGGCTCAGCGCATTTTCGAAAAGCGTCCGTATGCTCCGGGCGAGCACGGCCGCACCCGCCGTCGCACTGAGTCCGATTACGCAGTGCGTCTGCGCGAAAAGCAGCGTCTTCGCGCTCAGTATGGCATCTCCGAGAAGCAGCTTCGCGCCGCTTACGAGAAGGGTACCCACACCGCCGGTCAGACCGGTAACGCCATGCTGACCGACCTTGAGACCCGTCTTGACGCTCTGGTTCTGCGTGCAGGCTTCGCCCGCACCACCGCCCAGGCCCGTCAGTTCGTGGTCCACCGCCACATCCTCGTTGACGGCAACGTCGTCGACCGCCCGTCTTACCGTGTCAAGCCTGGCCAGACCATTCAGGTCAAGGCCAAGAGCCAGACCATGGTTCCGTTCCAGGCCGCTGCCGAAGGCGTGCACCGCGATGTGCTGCCGGCAGTCCCGGGCTACTTGGATGTCAACCTGCCTTCTTTGAAGGCCACCCTGACTCGCAAGCCTGAAGCCGAGGAGATCCCGGTGCAGGTCAACATCCAGTACGTGGTCGAATTCTACGCCCGCTGATCTGGATCTACATACTGTAAGAACCTACAGTATAAGGACATACAGCAAGAGCCTCGCAATCCCAACGGTTGCGAGGCTCTTCGCTATCTAGTGAACGAACTGTTAACATCTAGTCACCTATGATGCCTCCTACAATGCCACTGACAATCGTCATGACAAGAGAGCCGAGCACAGACCATACGAATCCGTCAATAGTGACGCCCACAGAGAAAAACGACAGCGCCAACCATGATGCGAGCTGCATGAACAGCCAGTTAATCACCAATGCGACCAATCCGAACGAAATAATCGACAACGGCAATGCGATGATGTGGATGATCGGCTTGATGGAAGCGTTGATCAGCGCCATGAACAACGCGAACGCAGCAACGCCAAGCACAGGAGGCTCTCCGATGGCATGCATGCCGGGGAGAAACGCGACCATAACGCCCGCCGCGACGGTAAGAATTAGCCAACGAGAAATAAAATGACCCATAACAACATCGTATAGCATGAATTTGCTCAAACCGTGAGGGTAGCATGGAACCCATGTTGCTTCATCTTCATCTCGTCCGACACGGGCAGACGTTTTTCAACCGATATAACAGATTGCAGGGCTGGTCGAATTCTCCATTGACGGAATCCGGCATCGCCGACGCAGACAAAGCCGCAAACAAATTGAAGGATTTCGATTTTGCCGCGGCATATTGCTCCGACACCACGCGTGCGCAGATGACCGCCCAGCGTATTCTCGATGCGAACGAGGCGTCCGGGCATGTTCGCCCTCAATTGATGAGCGACATGCATTTCCGTGAACAGTTCTACGGCTATTTCGAAGGCCAGGATATGGGTGTGGCATGGACCGCCGCTGGAGGCCCCCACGGTGCGAAGAACTACAATGACATCGTTGAAAAGTACGGCCTTGGTGCGACGCGTGACTTCCTCAAAGAGGCCGATCCGTTCCACGACGCCGAATCCGATGCCGAGTATTGGGTGAGGGTCGAGGCCGGTTTTGCTTTGATCGCGTCCAATCCCATGCTGAAAGATGGCGATGATGTGCTGCAGATTTCCCACGGCAACACGCTGCTGAGCCTTATGCACCGTTTTGCTCCGGAAGGATACGATTTGAGTGAACGTCCGGCCAATGGGTCTGTGACCGTTCTTGACTTCGATACGACGAAACCCATCGAAGAGGCGGTAAGCGTCATTTCATACAACCAGTGAACATAGCTTGCTCTAGGTCGGGGCTTTTTACTACTGTTATGCGGGTATTGTGTTCGCGGGCAACCGTGGGACTGAAAAGAGGTTCAAGATGGGTGTTGGAGAAATAGCCGGTCTGATTGCAGCAATCGCTTTTGCGATTCTTGCTGGTTTCATGATCTACCCGTTGATTCGTCTCGGTAAGCTGTTCGACCAGATCGCCGAAACCGTCAAAGATACGGGGGATCATGCGATTCCCGCGCTTGACGAAAGTGTGATCACCGTCCAGCAGGTCAACAAATCGTTGGAAGACGTCAACAAGATCTCTGCAGCGGCTTCCACCACGGCCAATAATGTCGGTGCGCTGACCGATCTGTATGGATCGTTCCTCGGCAAGCCGGTCATCAAGGTCGCTTCCGCGGCATATGCCCTGAAAACCACTGCGCAGTCCTTCATGAACAAGAAGAATGTCAACAGCGCAGCAAGCAACAAGGGGGAGTGATGTTCAAGCGTCTCTTCTGGATTTCCATCGGTGTGGGCATCGGTGCTGTGGCCGTGACCAAGGCACAGGCATACGTCAAGGCCAACACTCCTGACGCGGCCAGGCAGTTCCTGCTTGGACCAGACCAAGATCATGTGGCCGTACGTACCCTTGAAGGCCTGTTCAATGAGTTCGACAAAGCACGCCGAGCCCGCGAAGCTGAACTTAATACCAAATATGCGAGCAAAATCAGCTGATTCTTCAGCGTGACACAAGTTCAGACAACAATTACGAATTCTTTGGAAGGCATTAGGCCTGCCAACAAAAAAGGAGCTCAATCTCAAATGCGCACTTCTGAAATCGCGAAGCGCTATCTTGATTATTTCGAAAAGCACGGCCATCTTATCGTGCCTTCGGCATCGCTGATCTCTCCGAACCCGACCACCCTGTTCACTATCGCAGGCATGGTCCCGTTCATTCCTTACCTCATGGGCGAGCAGACTCCGCCGAAGAGCCGCATGGCATCCAATCAGAAGTGCGTGCGTACTTTGGATATCGACGAGGTCGGCAAAACCACCCGTCACGGTACTTTTTTCCAGATGCTGGGCAATTTCTCCTTTGGTGATTACTTCAAAGAAGAAGCCATCCATTATGCGTATGAGCTGCTGACCACCCCGCAAGACAAGGGCGGCTACGGCTTCGATCCGGAGAAACTGTGGATGACCACCTTCACCGACGATGAGGAAGCCCGTTCGATGTGGAAGAACGAGGGTGTTGACCCCGAACACATCCAGATCATGGGCATGGAAGACAACTTCTGGACGACCGGTGGTCCTGGCCCTGGCGGCCCGTGCTCCGAAATCTACGTGGACCGTGGACCGGAATATGGCGTGGAAGGCGGCCCGATCGCCGACGAGAACCGCTACATTGAAATTTGGGATCTCGTGTTCGAAAACTACGAGGTCGATAATGTCAAGTCCAAGACCGACCTGCACATCGTGGGCGAACTTGAGAACAAGAACATCGACACCGGCGCTGGTCTGGAACGCCTTGCCTATCTGATGCAAGGCAAGCAGAACATTTATGAGACCGACGAGGTTTTCCCGGTCATCGAAGCAGCTCAGAAGCTGTCTGGCCGTACGTATGGCGATGACGAAGCCATGGACGTGCGCTTCCGCATTGTGGCCGACCATGTGCGCTCCGCCTTGATGATCATGTCTGACGGTGTGCGCCCATCCAACAACGGTCGTGGCTATGTGCTGCGCCGACTGCTGCGTCGTACCGTCAAGGCCATGCGCGAACTTGGTGTGACCGGTCCGGTCATGCCGACCCTGCTGCCGACTTCCAAAGCGGCTATGGAGCCGAGCTATCCGGAACTCAATAACACTTTCCATGATGTGTCCGAGGCAGCCTACGGCGAGGAAGATGCGTTCCGCCGCACGTTGGAATCCGGTACCGAAATCTTTGATCTCGCTGTGGCAAAGGCCAAGGAATCCGGATCCGACGCCGTTTCCGGCGAAGATGCGTTCAAGCTGCACGACACCTATGGCTTCCCAATCGAGATTACCCTCGAAATGGCCGCAGATCAGGGCGTCAAGGTAGATGAGGCCAAGTTCCGTGAGCTTATGGCCGAACAGAAGAGCCGCGCACGTGCCGATGCACTTAAGAAGCGCCACAACGTGGATCTTTCCGTCTACGACGATTTCAAGAAGACGCTGGTTCAGCCCATCGACTTCCTTGGTTACACCGACATGTCCGCGCGTGCCAAGGTGCTGGGCATCATGCAGGAAGGCAAGGGCTCCGTTCCCGCAGTCACCGGTCCGGCCAATATCGAAGTCATTCTCGACCGTACCCCGTTCTACGCGCAGGCCGGTGGTCAGCTCGCCGATCAAGGTGAGATTCTCTCCGACGATGGCGCCGTGCTTGAGGTCGACGATGTGCAGAAGCCGATCAAGGATCTCATCGTGCACCAGTGCCGTCTGACCGAAGGCACGCTGGTTGTCGGTGCCGAGGTCAACGCCAACATCGATCTTGATCGCCGTGGTGCCATCGCTCGCGCGCACACCGCTACCCACATGGTGCACAAGGCGCTGCGCGAGGAGCTTGGTCCTCAGGCCACCCAGCGCGGTTCCGAAGATGCACCGAACCGTCTGCGTTTCGACTTCCAGTGGTCCAGCGCTCCGAGCAAGGATGCGATGAACTCCGTGGAAGCCCGTGTCAACGAGAAGCTGCGCGAAAACCTCGCCGTCACCACTCAGGAAATGAAGTTCGATGATGCCATCGCCCTGGGTGCCATGCACCTGTTTGGAGAGAAGTACGGCGACGTCGTGCGTGTGGTTTCCATTGGTGAAGACGGCTGGAGCCGTGAGCTTTGCGGCGGTACCCACATCGATCATGTAGGTAAGATCGGCGCGATCAACATCATGTCCGAAGCTTCCATTGGCTCCGGAGTGCGCCGTGTCGATGCGGTCGTGGGCGAAAGCGCTTACGAGTTCAACGCTCGCGAGCATGCGTTGGTGTCCCAGCTTTCCGACATGGTCAATGCCCGTCCGGATGAGCTGGCCGATCGCGTGAACGCGTTGCTTGCCAAGCTCAAGGAATCCGATCGCCGTCTTGCGGCTATGTATGAATCCCAGCTTTCAGCTTCCGTTCCGGTTCTGGTTGCTGAGACCAAGGCTTCTCAAGCTCCGGTCAAGGTGGCTGCGAAGAACGTCGAACATTTCGGTTCCTTCGACGCACTGCGCAAGACCGTACTTGACGTCCGTGGCCAGCTCGGTGAGGAAAATCCGGTCGTGGTGGCCCTTTCTGGCGTGAATGAGGAAGGCAAGCCCATGGTTGCCGTGGCCACCAATGAAGCCGCACGCAAGCAGGGTATCAAGGCGGGAGATCTCGTTCGAGGCGCATCCAAGATCCTCGGCGGCGGTGGCGGCGGCAAGCCGGACTTCGCTCAGGGTGGCGGCGTGGACGCCACCAAGATTGACGAGGCTCTCGAGGCGTTGGTCCATCAGGCCATGAAGGGCTGAACCACCAAACATGGTTTGGCTTGGCATTGATTTGGGTGATGCCAGAGTCGGACTCGCATTGTCTGACCCCGGCATCACCCTCGCATACCCCGCGGGCAACATCCAAGTCTACGGGGATTCATTTCGCGCATTGGATGAGGTCGTCGACGTCATCGAAGACGAATTAGTCGATCATGTGATAGTCGGGTTGCCGTTGTTGTTAAGCGGAGAAGAAGGCAAAAGCGCGAAGAAGGCACGGCGGTGGACTGTTAATCTTGAGAGAAGACTGCGTGCCGCGGTGGAGGATGACGAATACTCGTTGACGCAAGTCCCAACCATCGAATTGGTTGACGAGCGACTGACCACGGTGACTGCGCATCATCAGCTGTTCGATGCGCAAATCGGTGGACATGAGCATCGTCCGATGGTCGATCAGCAGTCGGCGGTGGTGATACTGCAGACAGCAATCGACAGAAGAAAGAGATAAGAGGAGAAAGACCTGTGACCGATAATCTCAATGATTTTTTCTCCGATAACGCGCAATGGGTGGATTCGTCGGATGACACATCCTTCAACTCGGCAATGCCGCCGCAGCCGCCGAAATCGCGTAGAGACATGCGTCGTCGCAGAGAACAAAAGCGTCGTCGTCTGTACATCACGATTATTGCCGCACTTGTGGTAGTCATTCTGATCGGTGTCGGCGGATTCTCCGGAGTACGTGCGTTGAAGCGTTGGAAGGCCGCGAACGAAGCGAACTCGCAGAGCCAGATCGAGGATTACACGGGACCAGGCGATAAGGAAGTGACCTTTACCGTAGAATCCGGTCAGGGCGCCGCCGAAATCGCTGAGAACCTTGTTAAAGCGAAGATTGTCAAGTCCGCTGCCGCGTTTACTTCCGCGGTAAGTGGGGCAGCGGCCACGTTGTATCCGGGATCGTATGCTTTGAAGACGCATATGAAGGCGTCCGACGTGGTCAAGATTTTGTCTGACCAAAGCCAGGCTGGAGGCTTCGCCGAAATCAGGGCCGGTGAGCGTGTGTCTGATATCATCGCAAATGCGGCGCAGGCATCGGGCATAGACGTTTCGGAATTCCAAGCCATCATAGATGGTGGGGGATCGGGAATCCTCCCTGAAGAAGCCGGTGGCAAATTCGAAGGTTGGCTTGAGCCTGGCGCCTACAATGCGCAGAACAAGTCTGCTGAGGATATTATCAAAAGCATGGTCGATGCGCGCATCGCCAAGTTGGATGATCTGGGCGTGCCGACCGGCAGCGAACGTGAACGTATTTTGATCATCGCGTCCATTGCTGAATCTGAAGTGGGCAGTGACAAATACTATGGGCAGGTCGCAAGGGTCATTCTCAACCGTATTGACAGCGACATGGCGCTCGGTATGGACACGACTGTCGCCTACGGTCTAGGTATTTCCGCAAGCCGGCTTACCGATGACCAGCTGAACGATGACAGCAATCCGTACAATACCCGCATTCACAAGGGGCTGACGCCGACGCCAATCAGCAATCCGGGAGATGACGCCATCAAGGCATCCATCAATCCTCCGGAAGGCAAATGGATGTATTTCGTCACCACCAATCTGCAAACCGGCGAAACAAAATTCGTCGAAACGGAAGACGAGTTCTGGAAGATTCGCGACGAGTATAAGAACAACAACGAAAACGCGAACTAATCAGAACATAACGCCAACCGCAATGCCTATCGCCCCGGTCGTCACAATCGCCGGGGCGAATGGCGTTCGGCCGGCGTAAGAAGTATGCTTTTGCGGATCAAAACGTGTCCATAGGGTAATCCAGCACAAACCAACTACGCCAATAGCAAGCCACCAAGACACTACGGCGAACAGGCCGAACATGCCGACTGCCAAACCCATAAGCAACGTGGTCGTGACGTCGCCAAATCCCACCGAGCCGGGTTTCATCAAAGCAAGAGCGCATTGCAGCGCCGCCGACAGCGCGGCGAAGAGCAGTGCCTGCAACGCCAAGAATAGTGTGTTGGCGTAGAGCGCGTATATGAGGTTCACGATAATCTGTACCACGCATCCTGCGGCGACCCATGTGCGTGGGATGCGACGTGAACGGATGTCTTCGACGCTGACGGCTAGTCCACAGAGCAGACTCGGCAGGCAAATCATGTACCACATACCGTTAAGATAGTCCACTAGTTGTATTCGGAAGAAAAGGAGTCGGCATGTTGCGCTGGCAGACAGCAGGTGAGTCGCACGGCGAGGCGCTTGTCGCCATGATCGAAGGGCTGCCTGCGGGCGTCCACGTTACTACGGAGGATATTGTTGGCGCGTTGGCGCGTCGTCGTCTTGGATATGGCCGTGGCGCACGTATGAAGTTCGAGCAGGACAAGGTCCGTATGCTTACCGGTGTGCGTTTCGGTGAGACCATCGGCTCTCCGGTGGCCATTGAAATCGCCAACACCGAGTGGCCGAAGTGGACTGAAGTGATGAGCGCCGACCCGCTTGATCATGAGATCGCTCGTGAGGGTCGCAATGCCCCGCTGTCCCGCCCGCGCCCAGGGCATGCTGACCTGACCGGCATGCGCAAATACGGTTTTGATGACGCTCGTCCGGTGCTGGAACGTTCTTCCGCACGTGAGACGGCTTCACGTGTGGCGCTGGGAGAGGTTGCCAAGCAGTTCCTGGAGCAAACATTCGGCATCCGCACCGTTTCGCATGTGCTCTCCATCGGCGGTGCGGGCATTACCGATCCGCAGCAAGCTACGCTTCCTAAGCCGGAGGATCTTGAAGCATTGGATGCCTCTCCGGTGCGTACGCTTGACAAGGAAGCGGAAAAGCAGATGATCGCTCGCATTGATGAGGCGAAAGAGAACGCCGACACGTTGGGCGGTGTGATTGAGGTTGTGGTGTACGGCGTTCCTGCGGGCGTCGGTACCTATGTCGAGTCGGATCGCCGTCTTGACGCGGCTTTGGCAAGCGCTGTGATGGGCATTCAGGCCATCAAGGGTGTGGAAATCGGTGACGGCTTCCTTGAAGCCATGCGTCCTGGTTCCCAGGCCCATGATGAGATGGTGGTGGGCGAGGATGGTCGTATCGCCCGTCTGAGCAACCGTGCCGGTGGCATCGAAGGCGGCATGTCGAACGGCCAGCCGATTGTGGTGCGTGCGGCCATGAAGCCAATTCCATCCATTCCGAAGGCGCTGCGAACCGTTGATGTGACCACGGGCGAACCGGCGCAGGCTATCAACCAACGTTCCGACAATACCGCGGTTCCGGCGGCCGCGGTTGTAGCCGAGGCGATGGTGCGTCTGACCATCGCGCAGTATGTGCTTGAGAAGTTTGGCGGCGACTGCGTTGCCGAGACCAAGCGCAATGCCGAGCAGTACATTGCCTCCTGGCCTGAGCATATGAGGTGATTCGTTTCATGGCTGGTATGCGCAGGCCTGTCGCCGTGATCATCGGCATGATGGGCGCGGGCAAAACACGTGTCGGCAAGGAAGTGGCACAGATGATGAATCTGCCATTTGCCGATGCCGATAATGAGATCGAATATGATGCGGGAATGCGGATTCCCGAGTATTTCGAAAAGTACGGCGAGTCGGAATTCCGTAAACTGGAAAGCGACGTTGTGCTTGACATGCTTGAGGATTTCGATGGCATCTTTTCCTTGGGCGGGGGTGCGCCGATGACACCTTCCATCCAAGAGGGATTGGCGAGATACGTTGCGTCTGGTGGCAAGGTCGTGTATTTGATGGCTGATCCGGAAGAGGCCATGGAACGCGCGAATCGTGGTGGAGGTCGTCCGATGCTCAACGGTGATGCCAATATGCGTTGGAAGAAACTCTATAAGGAACGTGACCCGGTGTTCAGACGCGTGGCGAACGTGCATGTGGGCACGCGCGGCCAGTCTCCGCAGGCGGCTGCGAGAAAGCTGATGGAAATGATTGATCAACGTATAGTACATGTCACCGGTTCTACCATCGAACCGTACGATGTTCATATCGGCGAGGGTGTGATGGGACAGCTTGCACAGATTTTGGGCAGCAAACCCGTCAAGGTGGCGCTTATCCACACCCAGCCGGTGCAGCGTCATTCGGATCGTGCGCGCACGCTGCTTCGTCAGGCAGGCTATGATGCGTACGACATTATCATTCCTGATGCGGAGGCTGGCAAGACCATCGAGGTGGCCAACGGTATTTGGCAGCGCTTGGGCGATGAGGGTTTCACCCGTTCCGATGCGATTGTCGGTCTTGGTGGTGGAGCGGCAACCGATTTGGCTGGTTTTGTGGCAGCCACATGGATGCGTGGTATTCGCTATGTGAACTGTCCGACGTCGCTGCTTGCCATGGTTGATGCTTCGACCGGTGGTAAAACTGGCATTAATACACCGCAGGGAAAGAATCTGGTCGGTTCGTTCTACACTCCGGCCGGAGTGCTCGCCGACTTGAAGTCGCTCACATCGTTGCCGAACGACATTTTCATCGAGGGTTTGGGCGAGGTTGCCAAGTCCGGTTTCATCATGGATCCGGAGATCCTGCAGATTCTTGAGGATCATGCCGATGAACTGCGTGCCTTCGATGGGTCGGCGTTTCTGGATTCCGATCTGAAGGATGTGGTCGCGGAGCTGATCGAACATACCGTGGGCGTGAAGGCCTACCATGTGTCTGCCGATCTCAAGGAGGCGGGACTGCGAGAATTCCTGAACTATGGGCATACGCTCGGCCATGCCATCGAAAAGCTTGAGCATTTCCGTTGGCGTCATGGCAACGCGGTTGCGGTCGGCTGCGTGTATGCGGCCGAACTGTCGCATCTTCTGGGATACATCGATCAGGATCTTGTGGACTACCATCGTTCGCTGCTGGAATCACTGGGCTTGCCCACATCTTGGAACAACGGTACGTGGGACGATGTGCTCGCTTTGATGCATCGAGACAAGAAGGCCCGCGGCAACAAGCTTCGTTTCGTGGTGCTTGAAGGTGTTGGGAAGCCTATTCATCTTGAGGATCCACCCGCGGACGCCGTCGAAGAAGCGTTCCGTCGCATTCAGCAGTAATAACAAGGGAGTTGAACATGACTAAAGTAGTAGTCGTCAATGGACCGAACCTCGGACGCCTTGGCGTGCGTCAGCCCGACGTGTATGGCAAGCAGGATCTTGAAACCTTGCGTAGCCTGTGCACGCAGTGGGGTGAGGAGCTTGGTCTTGACGTGGAAGTCCGTCAAAGCGACGATGAAGCTGAAATGATCGGCTGGATGCATCAGGCCGCCGACGAAAAGACTCCGATTGTGATGAATCCTGCGGCATTCACCCATTATTCCTATGGTCTGGCAGATGCCGTGCACATGGTGATTGATGAGGGGCTGCCTCTGATGGAGGTCCATATCTCCAATCCGTCCGCACGCGACGAATTCCGCAAGCGTTCCGTGATTTCCCCGGTTGCGACCGGCACCATCACCGGCATGGGCTTCTACGGCTATAAGCTGGCGTTGGAAGCCGTGGCGCATCTGTTGGAAGCTAAGTAACGTTTTTCGATTTCTGATTGGGATTGCCTAAGCTGCACAATACATGCCGGATGCCTTCCGATGGACATCCGGCATGTATTGTGACCACCGATTCGCCCGGTCTTGATGTGCACCAGGAAGATGATGAGACCCTGCCGAACGATAGAAGCGTCACCATCTACTGCAAGCCCGATGCTGACAGCACGCCTGTCATCAAGGGACTTGCGGCTTCTGATAGTGTGGCGCTCGAATCGCAGTTTGATCAGAGCGCCACGCCTTTTCGTATTGAAGAAACACGCCGCGTCTTATACCGCTGATAAACTGAAGTTCCATGGTTAGAAGACAACATGGCAATTCTCAAGAGCACGTTACCAAGCATATTTTCGTCACCGGTGGCGTTGTTTCCTCTCTCGGCAAAGGCCTGACCGCCTCCTCTCTCGGCCGCCTACTTCGTAGCCGTGGCATCAAGGTTTTGCAACAGAAGCTCGATCCGTACATCAACGTTGATCCGGGCACTATGAATCCGTTCCAGCATGGCGAAGTCTATGTCACCGAGGACGGCGCCGAAACCGATCTCGACATCGGCCACTATGAGCGTTTCCTTGACGTGTATCTGAGCCAAAAGGCGAACGTCACCACCGGCCAGATCTACCAGGAAGTGTTGCGCAAGGAACGCGCCGGCGAATACCTTGGACAGTGCGTGCAGGTCATCCCGCACATCACCAACGAAATCAAGTCCCGCATGCGTGCGCAGGCGTCCGATGACGTCGACGTGATCATCACCGAAATCGGTGGCACCGTCGGCGACATCGAATCCCAGCCGTTCCTGGAGGCCGCGCGTGAGGTCCGCCGCGATCTGGGCGCCGAGAACTGCATGTTCGTGCACGTCTCCTTGGTGCCGTATATTGCCGCGGCTCATGAGCTCAAGACCAAACCGACCCAGCACTCCGTCATGATGCTGCGTCAGCTCGGCATCTCCCCGGATGCCTTGGTGCTGCGTTCCGACCGCCTGCTGAACCAGTCCATCAAGGACAAGATCTCCCTGATGTGCGATGTGGATTCTGAAGGCGTGGTCAACTGTGTGGACGCCCCGAGCATCTACGACGTGCCGAAGACCCTGTTCGACGAAGGTCTCGACGCCTATGTCGTGCGCGAACTCGGCCTGCCGTTCCACGATGTCGATTGGGACGAGTGGGAGGACCTGCTGGAGCGCGTGCACCACCCGAAGCATGAGGTGAACATCGCCATCGTCGGCAAGTACATCGATCTGCCGGATGCCTACCTGTCCGTCACCGAAGCCATCAAGGCCGGTGGTTTCGCCAACTATGCCAAGGTGAACGTCAAGTGGGTCGCCGCCGATAAGTGCGAGACCGAGGAGGGTGCGGCCGCCGCACTCGACCAGGTCGACGGCATCGTCGTTCCCGGAGGCTTCGGCATCCGTGGCATCGACGGCAAGATCGGTGCCCTGAAGTTCGCCCGTGAGAACAAGCTGCCGGCCCTCGGCCTGTGCCTCGGCCTGCAGTCCATGGTCATCGAATACGCCCGCCACGTCCTCGGCTTGGAAGACGCGAACTCCACCGAGTTCGAGCCCGATTGCGCGACCCCGGTCATCGCAACCATGGAGGAGCAGAAAGACATCGTCGCCGGCAATGGTGACATGGGACACACCATGCGTCTTGGCTCCTATCCGGCGGAGCTCGAAGAAGGTTCCATCGTCGCGGAACTGTACGGCACCACGCATGTTACTGAGCGTCATCGTCACCGTTACGAAGTGAACGTGGCATACAAGGACCGTCTGCGTGAAGCGGGTCTGCGCATTTCCGGCCAGAGCCCGGACGGCAAACTCACCGAGTTCGTCGAGCTTCCTCGCGAAGTGCACCCGTTCTATGTATCCACTCAGGCTCATCCTGAGTTCAAGTCCCGTCCGACCAAGCCGCACCCGCTGTTCGCAGGTCTGGTCAAGGCCGCTCTGGACCACCAGCAGGAGCGCTAGATCGACGAATTGTGATTAACGTCGGATAACCCGATACGCAACATGGCCATGGATCCAAAGGAGTTCATGGCCATGTTGCATAATGGGGACTTGGCCTCGAATTGCCAACAAGACGTATTCGTAATGAACAACCTTTACGAGGGGACATGAGTTTGAACGATATGGATTCTCCGGAAAGCGACAACCGTAAGTTCGCCTTCCCAAACATGGGCGATGACCCAAAAGTCATTTCGCAGGTGAGCTTGGATTCATTTGCCGAAACGGCCGATTCCATTGATGATGGTGCAGCGTTGTCTGTGAATGTCAGCAAGAAGCGCCATCTGTTGTGGCTGTGGATCGTTCTTGCGGTGATGCTTCTTTTCGGTGCCGTGGCCGGTGGCGGATACTGGTTCTTCCAGTCTCATGCGTTGCCAGGCGTTACACTCTGGGGCAGGTCCATGACAGGGCAATCCCGAGATCATATCGTCCAAGAGATTTCCGATACGGCGGAGTCATTGACGGTTCCCGTTTCCTATGAGGGAACGAGCAAGAAAGTTACGTTGAAGGATCTCGGCGTTGCCATTGACGCGGAATCCATCGCCGAAAATGTGATGAACGCGAAACGTGACGATTCCTTCTTTCAGAAGTATGCATTCTGGGCTCGTGAGGATGTCGACGTCGAGCCTTTCGACGATTCCCAAGCCAGTGCCCAGACGGTAGGTGGCATGCTGGGAGTGCAGTCTGCGTCCGCCACCAACCCGTCGCTACAGCTCAACGCGGATGGTACCGCCTTTGATGTGACGCCAGGTCAGCAGGGGACTGGTATCGATGTGACGGAGATTGTCAAGGAAGCCAAGAACGTGCTTGAGTCCTTTGGCAAGCAGACTGCTCAAACGGTGACTCTTGAAAATACGGTTACTGATCCCGTCATTACGGATGATCAAGCCAACGAGGCCAAGGCCTCTGCTGACGCGTGGATAGCGAAGCCGGTGTCTATCAAAATCGGCGACCATAAAGTGGCGGAATTCGGTGCGCAAGCCATAGCATCAGCCATCACGCTTGGACCGGATAGTGAGAAGCTCGGCGATAATCAAATCCGAAATGGCTCTTTGATCATCGACGGTGACAAATTGCAGCAATACTATAATGATTCCATCAAATCGAACTTCCATGCGGATCGAGTTGATGGTGATGTCATCGTTAATAGTGTCGGTGATGTGCTGCAAACCAATGTAGACGGGCATGATGGTATAACCGTTTCTGATGGTGGCGACACCAATGTTGGCCGTGATGCCGCTGAGGCGTTTGCCAAAGGCTCTGATTCAGTAAGTATTCAAGGCACTTGTGACGCGCAAAACGAGAAAAAAACTACGCGTACCGTGGTGGTCAGCTTGTCTTCACATACCGTTACAGCCATTGAAAATGGGCAGACCGTCCGTGTCATGCATATGTCTGCTGGTCAGGGCAATGATTACCAGACGGGCCAGTGCCAGCCGAGCGGCGACTTGTGCACGCCAACCTACTGCGATCCGAACTCCTATGACAACTGCACGCCTGACGGTGACTTCAAAGTGTGGCTCAAGTACCAGTCCCAAGATATGAGCGGCACGCTTACCCTGTCGGACGGAAACACCGAGAAGTGGGATGTCAAGGATGTTGGATTCGTCAACTATTTCTCGAAAACGGGTTGCGCGATTCACCGCATCGCCACTCAAAGCGCGTTTAACGACAGCAGTATTCAGGCTATGGGGAAGAACACGTCCCATGGTTGCGTCGGCGTCGGCTGGGATCAGGCTGAATGGTTCTACAATTGGTGCCTGATGGGAACGACGGTTCACGTTCAGGCCTGATATGCGGGCTATCGACAGAAAGACGAGAAGGCGGAAGGCTGAATGTTCGGCTTCCGCCTTTGCGCTATGTAAGATAAATCACGACAAATCATTGCCGAATAGCGAAAGGGGCGCTAGTATTTCGCCCAACGTTCTGTTAGGTTGTCATAGGTACAAACGAGTGATTGGAGGCAGCGTACGGTGGCAGAAAACCAAGCGCCCAACGCCGCGGCTGACGTGGAGATGAGCCAGTATGTGGCTGATCGCACGCGAGTGAACGAAGACAAAATCAAGCAGGATGACGAGATCATCCAGCAGTTCGGCGACTATACGTATGGATGGCATGACACGGATTTCGCCGGAGAAGCGGCAAAAAAAGGCATTGACGAGAATGTTGTGCGTGCCATTTCCGCAGATAAGAATGAGCCGGAATGGATGCTGGAAAAGCGATTGGAAGGCTATCGCGATTTCATCAACCGTCCGATGCCTCAATGGGGCGTCGATTTGAAGGATTTCGACGCAGACGATTTCAAATATTACGTCAAGCCGATCGACAAGCAGGCCACGACTTGGGAGGAATTGCCTGACGAGATCCGTGCGACGTATGACAAGCTCGGTATTCCCGAAGCGGAAAAAAGCCGTCTTGTCTCCGGCATCGCGGCACAGTACGAATCCGAGGTCATCTATAACTCAATCCAGAAGGATCTTGAAGACCAAGGCGTGATTTTCGTCGACACCGACACTGCGGTGCAGAAGTATCCGGAAATCGTCAAGAAGTATTTCGGCAAGTGCATTCCGAGCAACGACAACAAATTCTCGGCATTGAACACCGCCGCATGGTCGGGCGGATCGTTCGTCTACGTACCGAAGGGTGTGCATGTCGATATTCCGTTGCAGGCATACTTCCGTATCAATACGCCGAATATGGGCCAGTTCGAGCGCACGTTGATTATTGCCGATGAGGGATCGTACGTGCACTATGTGGAAGGCTGCACCGCACCGATCTACTCGACCGATTCGCTGCATTCCGGTGTGGTGGAGATTTTCGTCGAGCCGCATGCCCGCGTGCGTTACACCACCGTGCAGAACTGGTCGAACAACGTTTACAATCTGGTGACGCAGCGTGCCTACGTGCGTGAAGGCGGCACCATGGAATGGGTCGATGGCAACATTGGGTCCAAGGCAACCATGAAGTATCCGGCCTGCATTCTCGCCGAGCCGTATGCGAAGGCCAGCACCATGTCGCTTGGTTTCGCAGGCAAGGGCCAGTATCAGGATACCGGCGCAAAGATGATTCATCTTGCACCGCACACCAGTTCCACCATCGTGGCGAAGTCGATTTCCCGCGGCGGTGGACGTTCCGCATACCGTGGTCTCGTCAAAATCGTCAAGGGTGCCGAAGGATCGTCCAACTCGACGGTATGCGATGCACTGCTTGTCGATGAGTTCAGCCGCTCCGACACCTACCCACATGTGGATGTGCGAGAAGACGACGTTTCCATGGCACATGAGGCTACGGTTTCCAAGGTTTCTGAAGACCAGCTGTTCTACCTGATGAGCCGCGGTCTTTCCGAAGACGAGGCTATGGGCATGATCGTGCGAGGCTTCGTGGAGCCTATCAGCCGTGAGCTGCCGATGGAATACGCGCTTGAACTGAACCGACTGGTTGAACTGCAGATGGAAGGATCGGTGGGCTGATCACCATGGCACAAACTCAGGAAATCAACATTCCCGTTGCGGATCCGAACGATCCGTATGCGAATCCGGCAGCCATGCCCTCTTCGGCGGATCGCTCGCCGCGTTCATTTGATGTGGACGCATTCGAAGTGCCCGACCGCAAGCAGGATGATTGGCGTTATACCCCTGTGGAACGTGTCGAAGAATTCTTTGAACCGTTTACGCCGTCGAACGAAACCCAGATTGCCGTCACTATGATCGACGGCACAGCTCTCACTGAGGGCGTGACCTATAGCGAGGGCAAGCCGGGAGACGCCGATACAGGGGTTGTTTCCAAGCCTTGCGATCGCGTATCCGCGGTGCAATGGAATTCCACATCCCGCGCTGGAATTCTGCATATTGAGGGTGAAATCGAGCAACCAGTGCTTGTCAAGGTGCACGGTGCCGGAACCGACTTGGATGCTTTCCATCTGGTGATCATCGCAGCTGACCGCGCCCACGCTGATGTTGTTGTGGAGCATGACGGCGATGCACGTATCGCCGAAGGTGTGGAGATCCTCACAGGTAAGGACTCCCATGTGTCCACCACATTCATCCAGGAGTGGAACAAAGGTTCCAAGCATGTGGGCAACCAGCGTATCCACTTGGGGGAGGGCGCGTCCCTGCGCCATTCCGTGGTCACGCTTGGCGGCGATGTTGTTCGAATCCGTATGGATCAGGATTTTGGCGGCGATCAAGGCGATCTCAATATGCTTGGCATCTACTTTGTGGATCCGGGCGAGCATATCGAACATCGCACCATGATTGTGCACAACCATCCCGAGTGCAAGAGTCGTGTGGTATATAAAGGCGCTCTTGACGGCAAGGGCGCACACTCCACATGGGTCGGCAACGCGCTGATCGCTCCGACTGCGCCGGGTACCGACTCGTATGAGCTCAACCGCAATCTGGTACTTACTCCGGGCGCGATCGCTGATTCCGAACCGAATCTGGAAATCGAAAACGGCAACATCATCGGGGCCGGACATGCCTCTTCCGTCGGGCGCTTCGACGATGAAGAGCTGTTCTATCTGCAGTCCCGTGGCATTCCGGAAACCGAAGCCCGCAAACTTGTGGTGCGAGGCTTCTTCGGCGAACTCGTCGAGGAAATCGGCATTCCCGCAATCAGCGAACATCTCATGAACGTTATCGACAGGCGCCTGGCACGCGGTGAGAGCGACGCAATCGCCCAGGTGTTGGAAGAGAAGTAGAACGTAGGAGCGAAAACCATGTCAACTCTTGAAATCAAAGATCTGTACGCGCACGTCGAAACCAAGGACGGCATCAAGCCGATTCTCAAAGGCGTGAACCTGACTGTCAACTCCGGTGAAACCCATGCCATCATGGGACCGAACGGATCTGGCAAATCCACGCTGGCATACACGCTGGCGGGCCACCCCAAGTACGTGGTCGATTCCGGACAGGTGCTGCTAGACGGCGAAGACATCCTCAAGATGACTCCGGACGAGCGAGCCAAAGCAGGTGTTTTTTTGGCCATGCAGTATCCGGTCGAAGTGCCGGGTGTGTCGATGACCAATTTCCTGCGCACCGCAAAAACCGAAGTCGACGGCAAGGCTCCAGCCATCCGTACCTGGACCAAGGAACTGTCTGAAGCGATGAAGCGCCTGAAGATGGATCCGAAGTTCGCCACCCGTTCCGTGAACGAGGGTTTCTCCGGCGGTGAGAAGAAGCGTGCCGAAGTGCTGCAGCTCGAGCTTCTCAAGCCGAAGTTCGCCATCCTTGACGAAACCGACTCCGGTTTGGATGTCGACGCGTTGCGTATCGTCTCCGAGGGCGTGAACCGCGCCAAGGAAGCCAACCAGTTCGGCATCCTCATGGTCACGCATTACACGCGAATCCTCAAGTACATCAAGCCGGATATTGTGCATGTGTTTGCGGCCGGCCACTTCGTCAAGACTGGTGGCCCTGAACTGGCCGACGAGCTTGAGGAATTTGGATATGACGCATACCTGCCGGAAGGTGCCGACTCCGAAAGCGCGCTGGCATGACCGATTTCGCAGCGATCCGTAAGGAATTCCCGATTCTCAATCAGAAGATTCACGGCCATCAGCTTGTTTATTTGGATTCCGCGGCGACTTCTCAGAAGCCGCAATGCGTGATTGACGCCGAAAGCGATTTCTATCGCACCATCAACGCCGGTGTGCATCGTGGAGCGCATGAACTTGCCGCACGCAGCACCATGGCGTTCGAGGAGGCGCGTGCCAAGGTGGCGCGTCTTGTCGGAGCCAGTACGGTTGAAGGCGAGGAAGAAATCGTCGTCACTTCCGGTGCCACGGCAGGATTGAATCTGTTGGCGACCGCCTTCGGCAACGCATCCCAAGGGCGTGGGGGAGAAGCGGCACGACGTTTCGCTGTGAAGTCGGGAGACGAGATCGTCGTATCCAAGGCTGAGCATCATTCTGTGTTGCTGCCATTCCAGGAGCTTGCCGCACGTACTGGAGCGACACTGAAATGGTTTGATCTGGACGATGAAGGACGAATCCTTGCCAACACCGCAGATGAGGTGATCACTGAGCGCACGAAGATCGTGGCCGTCACCCATGTGGGCAATACCACTGGTGCCATCACCGATATTGCGCCGATTGTGAAGCGTGCGCACGAGGTGGGCGCAGTGGTTGTGCTTGACGCGTGTCAGTCCGTGCCGCACCTGAAGATCGATTTACACGCATTGGACGTGGATTTCGCTGCATGGAGTGCGCATAAGATGTACGGTCCAACGGGCGTCGGCTTCCTATATGGTAAGCGTGAGATGCTCGAAGCGTTGCCTCCGGCGAATTTCGGCGGATCCATGGTAGAACTTGCCTGGATGGATCAGGAAGCGCAATATATGGCACCTCCGGCACGTTTCGAGGCGGGTACGCAGCCGGTTGCCCAAGTCGTGGCAGCAGGTGTTGCAGCCGAGTGGCTAATGAACATTGGCATGGAAAATCTTGAAGCCCACGAACGCGTTATCGCAGGCGAACTGCTCAAGATGGGACAGATCGAGGGTGTACGCATTCTTGGACCGCATGCTAATGAGCGACGTATCGGCACGGTTGCTTTCGAAATCGAAGGCGTTCACCCGCATGACGTCGGCCAGTTCATCGATGCGCAAGGCATCGCCATCCGTGTCGGTCATCATTGCGCGCAGCCGGTGCACCGCCATTTCGGTGTATATGCATCCAACCGTGCATCCAGTGGCATCTACAACTGCGTCGAAGACGCACAGGCGTTGGTTGAGGCGTTGAAGAAGGTCCGTCCGTTCTTTGGAGTTAAGTAACACATATGAGTGATTTTGCAATGTCTGGCGACGATCTCGAGCAGATGTACCAAGAGGTCATTCTCGAAGCCTCAAAGAATCCGCATGGCAAGGAGCGTTTCGCTCCAGATCTGGCTTCTGAAAATGCCTTCCAAACGGGAAATGCCACGGTTCAGGCGGTTCACGAGTATTGCACTCCTGGCGAGTCCCATCAGTTCAATCCGACCTGTGGAGACGAGGCCACCGTGCACGTGGAGGTTTCCGACCAGGAGCCGCATGTTATCGAACGACTGGTGTGGGACGGTCATGGTTGTTCCATTTCACAGGCCAGCCTTTCGGTGATGGTCGACCTTGTGGAAGGCAAAACCGTGGATGAGGCCATGAACTTGGCTAATACCTTCCATAAGCTCATGGAATCACGTGGCAAGGGACTGGATGATGAATCCGCGGAAGAATCCCTTGAGGATGGCATCGTTTTTCAAGGAGTGTCCAAGTATCCGATGCGCATCAAATGCGCATTGCTTGGTTGGGAAGGAATGAAGGATTCCGTAGCTAAGGCGTTGTCTGCGAAAGCGTGACAAGCATCTTTCCGCAAGTGGGCCGGTGTTGTGTGCGTTATGCCTACAGTGAACGAAACACCGGCGACAAACTCCAGCCAACACGATAGGCTACTCAGCGAAATATACTCGAATCAAATATGGAGCAACAATGAGCGATACCTTGGTACCAGAACCGCAAGCCTCGATTTTCGATTCCGTTGCCAAGGCATTGGGCAATGACGAGGCCGCTGCGCGTCGCGTCATGCTTAACCCTAATCTCGCCAAAGGATTCAAGGACGGCAAACCAGTGGAAATCGAACACGAGAACATCAAGCAAGATGCTTGTGGCTGCGGCAATCAGGCTGGAGTATGCGGCTGTTCCGAGGAGCAGGATGACGGCATCGCATTGAAGGCTGTCGATGATATCGGACGTGCGACCGCCGCCGATGTGAAGGAAGCGCTGCATCAGGTCATTGATCCGGAACTTGGCATTGACGTGATTGATTTGGGCTTGGTATATGGCATTGAGATCGATGAGCTTGGCCGTGCCATCATCACGATGACGCTGACCACTCCGGCGTGCCCGCTGACCGATTTGATTGAAGACGAGTGCGCAAGCACCCTTGCAGGTCTCGTTGAGGAATTCCGTATCGATTGGACATGGCAGCCGCGTTGGAGCATGGAAAAGATCACTCCGGAAGGACGCGAACAGTTGGCTGCGCTTGGCTTCAACTTCGATAACCTTCCGAAATACTGACAATATAGCGACATAAAACAATATAAAAAAGCGTGCTCCCGACGCTGGGAAGCACGCTTTTGTTCTGTGTGCGGCAGAACGTCAGTCGTCGACCACGGTACCCTTCGGCACCACAGTGATGCCTTCCGGCGTGACGGTGAAGCCACGAGCCAGATCATGTTCAGTATCGATACCGACGGTCGAATTCTCGGTAAGCACAACATTTTTGTCGAGAATCGCCTTGTAGACGCGTGCTCGACGATTGATGGTCACGCCGTCAAACAAAATCGAATCGACGACCTGCGACCACGAGTGGATACGCACGTTCGGTGAAAGTACGGAATGGTGCACTTCGCCGCCCGACACGATGACGCCGGGGGAGACGATCGAATCGGTGGCGTGCCCAAGACGGTCACGACCGGCATGCACGAACTTTGCAGGCGGCAGGTTGCCGGACAACGTGTAAATCGGCCATTCGGTGTTGTACAGATTGAACTCCGGCACATAGGAAATCAGATCCATATGTGCATCGTAGAACTGCTTCAGAGTACCCACATCGCGCCAGTAGGCATGATCGGTCGGCGTCGCTCCCGGAATCTCGTTGGAATTGAAGTCGTAGACGCCGGCCTCATTGCGAGCCGCGAAGTACGGGGCGATATCGCCACCCATATCATGCTTGGTGTCTTCGGCCTTTTCGTCGAGCGCCAAAGCCTCGAACAGGGCGTCCGTGTTGGCAACGTAATTACCCATGGAAGCGAGGATGGAGTTCGGATCATCTGGCAGGCCAGTCGTGGTCTGCGGCTTTTCCTGGAAGCTTTTGATCATGCCTGGGTGTTCCGGATCAACCTCGATCACGCCAAACTGGTTGGACTGGCTAATCGGCTGGCGAATACCCGCCACCGTGAACTCCGCACCGGATTCGATGTGCTGCTGCACCATCTGCTGGAAGTCCATACGGTAGACGTGGTCGGCACCGACGATCACCACAATATCCGGCTGCACGTCTTCGATGATGTTGATGGTCTGATAGACGGCGTCGGCCGAGCCGAGATACCAGTGCTTGCCGAGACGCTGCTGGGCAGGAACAGGGGAGACATAGTTGCCGAGCAACGGCGAGAAACGCCACACTGTGGAAATGTGGCGATCGAGCGAATGGGATTTGTACTGGGTGAGCACCACGGTCTGCATGTAGCCAGAATTGACCAAATTGCTCAACGGGAAGTCAATCAGTCGGAACACGCCGCCGAATGGAACGGCCGGTTTTGCTCGGTCCCTGGTCAAAGGCATCAGACGAGTGCCTTCACCACCTGCAAGAACGATGGAAAGAATTTTCGGATTCTTCGCCATGAGAACTCCTCTCTAGAGCGTCGTTACGACACCGCACACATTGGTCGGTCTGCAGCATCGCAAACCGCTTACGCACTCAATAATTGCATATTTTTTGCAACATGCAAGGAGTTTGCACCGCGAGTCTTGAAAATTTGCTGATTGTTTCAGTGAACAGCTGTTGAATAGAAGGCTACGGCGCTCGAAGCGGCGACGTTAAGACTGTCCACTCCGTGGCTCATGGGAATCTTCACCGTCAGATCGGCACGGGAAATGGTGTGATGCGACAGGCCGTCGCCCTCAGTGCCGAAAATCAGCGCCAACTTGTCAATATGGTCCTTTTCGTCGTCGGCATTGTTCAAGCGGCGAACGAGCTCTTCCAACGAAATGGAGTCGTCTTCAAGAGCCATCGCAACGGTTGTGAATCCAAGATCGTGCAATTCCTGCATGCCGGTGAACGGCCAGTAATGCCTATCATCTCCGCCGATGCGCGTCCACGGAATCTGAAACACCGTGCCCATCGACACGCGGGCGGCGCGCCGATACAGCGGATCGCCGCAAGAAGGCGTCACCAGCACGGCATCGACATCCAATGCAGCCGCGGAGCGCATAAGCGCGCCGACATTGGTGTGGTCGACGATATTTTCCATGACCGCGATGCGGCGTGCCCCTCGGCAGACTTCCTCGACGCTGGGCAAAGGCCAACGCTTCATCGCAGCCAATGCGCCTCGGTGCAGCCGATAGCCGGTCAGCTGCTTGAGCTGTTCGGGGGAGGCCACGTACACGGGAATGTCGGTGCCCCATCGGTTGTCGATGAGCGTGAAGGTTTCAGCCATGCCTTCAATCCACGGTTCTTCGACCAGCAGCGATATCGGCTCTCGGTTGGCGGCAAGCGCCCTGTCAATGACTTTTGGCGATTCCGCGATGAACAGGCCTTTGCTGGGTTCAAGCTTGTTGCGAAGCTGGATTTCCGTAAGATTTGTGTATGCCGCCACGCGCTCGTCGTCAATGGAAACAAGATGGATGAACTGCATGTGACCGATCTTTCGCCGAATAGCCTTTCAGATACAAGAAAACCCCTTGTTTCCAAGGGGTTTTGCTGGTGTCCGGAGCGGGACTTGAACCCGCACGCCTGTATAAAATAGGCACTAGCACCTCAAGCTAGCGCGTCTACCATTCCGCCACCCGGACAGGTGCGTTGCTCACCGGCAACGAATAAAAACTATAGCAGATGCTCGGCGTGATGCAAGTCTCGGCGTGTCGCGTGGAATTTCACCATTAGTATCCGAGGTGCTGGTAGTCTCTGGAGCTATGACTGATGCCCTTTTTCTGCTTGATACGGAACATGATGATGTGCCTGTGAACAGCGATGAGCTGAACGCCGGATGGAAATTGACGTTGCCTCAATCGGTACGTCGTCACGCCATTCAGGCCATGCGTCTGAAAGACGGTGATGAGTTGCAGCTTTCCGATGGTAGGGGATTGCGCATCCATGCGGTGCTGTGCGACGCGCAGCAGGGAATCGCGCAAGTGTCGAGTTTCAGCAAGGAGCAGCAACCCGTCACCAAGCTCGCTTTGGTTCAGGCGCTGGCCAAAACAGGGCATGATGAACAGGCCATCGACACGGCAACGCAGATCGGTGTGGACGAGGTAATTCCATGGCAGGCCGATCGTTCCATCGCCAAATGGAAGGTGGGGCGTACCGACAAGAAGTGGAGGCAAGTGCTTGAGTCGGCCACCGAACAATCGCGACGTTCCTGGACGCCTGAATTGGGGGAGTGCGTGGCCAGCAAGCAGTTGGTCGCCATATGCAAACGTGCCTGCGTGCGCGGCGATATGGTAATCGTGCTGCATCAGGATGCCACCAAAACCTGGAACCAGTTGGAGGAATCGATCGCGGCGCTTTCCGACAAGTGCCTGCAGGATGGTCGCCAGCGTACCGTGTACGTGGTGGTCGGGCCGGAAGGTGGTATCGGCGACGCGGAAATCGAGTCTTTTACCGACGCCGGAGCCGAAGTATGCGTGCTCGGAAGTAACATTCTGCGGGCGTCCACGGCCGGTCCGGTCGCATTATCGTTGCTCGCACGGGCGCTGGGACGTTTCGTTTGATGCCCCATGCTGGCGATTTGCCGTGGATTATCCCGGTTGCGCAATAGCATGGTCATGACGGTTTCCCAGCATTAAGGAGCATTATGAGCGACAAGGATTGTCTGTTCTGCAAGATCATCGCAGGAGAGATTCCAAGCGAAAAGGTGTATGAGGACGATACTACCTACGCGTTCAAGGACATCAATCCGAAAGCCAAAGTCCATGTGCTTGTGGTGCCTCGTGAGCATTATGCGAACGTGGCCGAGCTCGCGGCGGCCGATCCGCAGCAGCTTGCCCACATGGCTCAAGTTGCGCAGAACATCGCAGATAAGGAATTCCATGGCGCCTTCCGGCTGATCTTCAACACCGGGCTTGATGCAGGGCAGACCGTATTCCATGTGCATGCCCACGTGCTGACCGGTGAAAAGCTCGACGAGTAGCTTTCTTTTCCCCATATATCAACGTTAGAAGAGGTTTTGTGGCCACCACTACACGTACCATCGCGATTCCCCAACAGCTTGATCCGGTAACCGTGCTTGGACCGGTCGACGAGGTTCTCCGGGAAGTGGAACGAGCGTTCCCCGACCTGACCATCATCGTCAGAGGCGACCGTATCGCGATCATGTCACGTTCCAACAAATCTGAATCCCAAGCTGCGCAGGCCGAACATGTGATTGAAAACATCATTCAAGCCGCATATACGGCTCCGATGGACGCCGACACGGTGCGGCGCATGCTCGACCAAAATGTGTTGAAAACCTCTGTTCGCGCCACGCGCCCGGGGCATGGGCGTGTAGTGGAAGAACTACGTTTGGCTGATAGGCAGCAGGGGCGTGCCTCACAACGTGAGCATGCCGCAGACCGCCGCAAGCCGCACGTGCCAGGAGTGATCACCTTTGCGCTTGGTAAGCCGGTTCGCGCGAAAACCGCTGGTCAGGTCGCCTATATCAATGCCATTGAGTCGCACACCATCACGTTCGCCATCGGTCCTGCCGGTACAGGTAAGACGTATCTTGCAGTGGCCAAGGCGGTTCGCGCCTTTCAGGATCGGCAGGTGCGGCGCATCATCCTGACCAGACCTGCGGTGGAAGCCGGAGAGAACCTCGGTTTCCTGCCGGGCACACTGAACGAAAAAGTCGATCCGTATCTTCGTCCGTTGTACGACGCGCTTTCCGACATGCTTGGAGCGGACCAGCTCAAACGCTACATGGATGACGGTACCATTGAAGTCGCGCCGCTTGCGTACATGCGTGGACGCACGCTCAACGATGCGTTCGTGATCCTCGACGAAGCGCAGAATACCACCGAACAGCAGATGAAGATGTTCTTGACACGACTGGGTTTCAACACGAAAATGATCATCACGGGTGACGTGACGCAGGTTGATCTGACAGTACCGAAATCCGGCCTTGCCACCATCGAACGCATACTTGAAGGCATCGACGATATAGCGTTCGCCCATCTCAAGCCGGAAGACGTGGTACGACACGCGCTGGTCGGCAAAATCGTCGCAGCCTATGATCGACACGCGGCCATCGCCGGCGACCATAGCCGGCACATCGCAAGCAAAACCACATCCAAGCAAACGGACGAGCAAATCGAAAGGAACGCTGAATGAGCGTCGAAGTAACCAACGAAACCGTCTGGCAGATCGACGGCAAGGTGTTCTCCGATCTCGGCATATGGGTGATGGACCAGATGCGCGTCAGCACGCAATCCGACCTGACCATCATGTTTGTCGACCCCGATCCGATCGCCCAATTGCACATGCGCTGGATGAACCTTGAAGGACCGACTGACGTAATGAGCTTCCCCATGGACGAACTGCGCCCAGGAGACGGCAGAACCGTGATGGAAGGCGTGCTTGGGGATATCGTGATCTGCCCATGGGTGGCCGCCCAGCAGGCGCTTGCAGCCGGACACAGCACCATGGAGGAAATGATGCTTCTGACGATCCACGGCATTCTCCACCTGCTTGGATACGATCACGCGACACCGGAACAGGAGCGCCAGATGTTCGGCCTGCAGCGTCAACTGCTGCTAACCTTCTTTGCTCTCCGCCAAGGATCGGGAGCGCAGGCGATTCTTCCGTCAGGAGCGCCGGATGCGCTTGCCGAATGGGATCGGGAGCATGGTACCGGGCGGCAGATCGCCAAATAGTGATGACGTTGCCGGTAGCATATCGTCCGGCATGATGGGGGCTGAATTATGATGCAGGAGACAATGATTGCGGTGATCGCGGTACTTGCCGTGGTAGCGTTGCTGCTGGTCTGGCTGTCTCTTTCGATGGCTGCCACCGAAGGCGCTGTGGGACGTGTGACCCGGGCGAGCCTGAACAACCTGATTCTTGAGATTCAGACGGATGCGGAACTTTCGCAGTTCATTCGCGACAAGAAGATCAAGCGCATCCATAAGGTCCAGCGGTTGGTGACCGACCGGTATGCCACTGCAGGATCGTGTGCGTTCTTCCGTATTTGCTGCAATGTGCTTGACGGTGTGCTTGTAACTGTGATCGCAGGCATGCTGGACGCCCCACTCTGGGCCGAATTACTTGCCGGATTTGTTTTTGCCATCGTCGTTGCGGTGATTTCGCTGCTGGTGCGTCCGCGTAGTGCTGGAGCATCCAAGCCCGTCGACATCATGCTGCAGCATGCGGATACCGTCTCCGTTGCGGTGCTGTTGACCCCATTCGCAAAAATCGGCGGGCAAAAGGGCGCGAAGCGCCGTGGCAACGATCTTTCCGACGACGAGGAACTCGAAAAAATCCAGATCGAGCAGGGGCGCGCGACCATCGACCGTCTGGTCGAAGCCAACGATTTCGACCCTGAAGTTTCCGAAATGCTGCGCAACGTGCTCACGCTTTCCGAAACACTGACCCGTGAGGTCATGGTGCCGCGCACCGACATGATCTGTATCGAGCGAGGCGAGACATTGGAAAACATGTTGAAGCTTTGCTCCCGTTCCGGGTTCTCGCGTGTGCCGGTCATTGGCGACGATGTGGACGATCTGGTCGGCGTGGCCTATCTGAAGGACGCCGTACGAGCGACGGCTTTTAACCATGCGGCGATGACGCGAGAAGTCGAATCGGTAGTCCGTGATCCGATGCTGGTTCCCGAATCCAAACCAGTTGACGACCTGTTCCATCAAATGCAACGCACACGCCAGCATGTCGCCATCGTCGTGGACGAATACGGCGGTATCGCAGGTATGGTAACCATTGAAGACGCCATAGAACAAATCGTGGGCGAGCTGGAAGACGAACATGATCGTACGCAACATGCTGATCCGGAACAGATCGGTGACAAAAAATGGAGCATGCCAGCCCGCACGCCGATTGCCGATCTGGAAGAGATTTTCGAAATCGACATTGACGAGGATGACGTCGACACAGTTTACGGATTGTTGACCAAATTATTGGGACGCGTGCCGATCGTCGGCTCTTCCGCGGTCACCCGAGGATTGCGTATGACCGCAGTCGATTCCGCGGGACGACGCAAGAAGGTGTCGACCATTGTGGTGGAACCGGCCCACGTCGAGGGCGTGGACGAAACTGAAACACGTAACGAAGAACATGCGGATGATGCCGAAGAGGCATCCGACAACGATAAGGATTCCAAAGACAAGCATGACTGACGCAGCAACGACTGAGACGACTTCCGACCATTCCGATTCCACTACGCCCGTTCCATATCGTTCCGGTTTCGTTGCCGTGGTAGGACGTCCGAACGTAGGCAAGTCGACGTTGATCAACGCGTTGATCGGCACGCAGATCGCCATCGCATCATCTCGCCCGGAAACCACACGTAAGGCCATTCGCGGCATTCTTACCACAGATAATGCGCAGATCGTTTTGGTTGATACGCCTGGTATCCATCGTCCGCGCACATTGCTGGGGCAGCGCCTGAATGATGTTGTGGACGAGTCTCTTGCCGACGTGGACGCCATCGCCTTCCTGCTGCCTGGTGACCAGGAGATCGGTCCCGGCGACAGGCGCATTTTGAGTCGTCTGCGCTCTGATTTCGCAGTGAAGCGCGATGATGGCACGTTCAAATGGAAAGTGCCGCTGATTGCCATCGTCACCAAAATCGACGAATTAAGCCGTGAAGGACTGATCAACAAGCTTATCGAAATCAACGAGTTCGCCGATTTCACCGATATCGTGCCGGTCAGCGCACTCAAGCATGACAATCTTGCCGAAGTCAAGAACGTGCTTATCGAAAACATGCCGGAAGGTCCGCAAATGTATCCGGCTGAACAGATCACCGAAGAACGTCCGGAAGAGACCATAGCGGAACTGGTTCGTGGCGCATTCTTGGAAGAATTGGATGACGAGCTGCCGCACTCGTTGGCCGTGGTCGTGGACTCCATTGAATATCCGGAAGACAACGATAGCGGAGCGGCTTACGATGGCAAAGCCCACGTCATTGTGTCGATTTATGTGGAGCGTGATTCCCAGAAACCGATTATCATCGGCAGGGGAGCGGAACATCTCGTGCGCGTCAAAAAGAAGCTGCGCACGCCGGTCAACCGCATCGTCGGTCAGAAAGCAAAACTCGACTTGCATGTCAAGGTCGCCAAAGGATGGCAGTCGGATCCGAAACAGCTTGAAAAGCTAGGCTTCTAAGCAGTTTAAGGTTCGTTCGCAGTCAAGCAGCTTGAAAAGCTAGGTTCTTGATTTGTTTAGGATCCGTTTCGCAACGGGTTGAATAGAATGAGGTCCGGTTCCCGCAGGAACCGGACCTCATTCTATTTTCGAAGAATCACTTCCTCTTAGTATACATCTGCGTGTTCAGCAAAGTGGCGTAACGCTGGATGACCTTCGGACGAATCACCTTCATGGAAGCGGTCATCAAACCGTTCTCCTGAGTGAATTCCTCCGGCAGAATAATGAACTTGCGTACGGATTCCGCACGGGAAACACCTTCGTTGGCCTGATCGACCCACTTCTGCACTTCGGCGCGGACGGCCGCGTTATTGGCGGCGTCTTCCATCGACATGTTACGGTCCAGACCCTTGCTTTCCAGCCATGGACGCAGGGATTCCTCGTCGAGTGTGACCAAAGCGGAAATGAACGGACGCTTGTCGCCGAGAACCAGCGCTTGGGAAATGAACTCGCAACGCTTGATGGCTTCTTCAATCGGACCAGGGGAAACGTTCTTGCCGCCCGCAGTGATGATGAGATCCTTCTTACGCCCGATAATGTACAGGAATCCATCATCATCGATACGTCCCAAATCGCCGGTACGATACCAACCATCCTCGGTGAACGAATCCTCAGAAGCCTCTTCGTTCTTGTGGTACTTCGGGAACACTGCCGTACCCTTGACCTGAATCTCCTCATCCTCGGCAATACGAAGCTCGAAACCAGGGAAGGCGACACCAACGGAACCCTGATGATATGGCACACCAAGCGGGTTGAACGCGCACGGAGCGGTGGTTTCGGTCAAACCATAACCTTCATATACGGGTACACCGGCGCCACGGAAGAACGCCATCAGTTCCGGATCAAGAGGAGCGCCGCCCGCCACAATCCACTGGGCACGTCCTCCGAGTACCTCACGCAGCGAAGCATAGACCATCGGATCAAACGCCATACGGCGAGCCTTGGTCAGAGCGCTGGCCTTGCCCTTCGCACTGACTTCCTTCATGTAATTCTGAGCTGCCACAACCGCCGCAGCGAAAGCCACTCCCTTGGCACCATGTCCGGCCTTTTGCGAAGCCGCGTTGTATACCTTCTCGAGTACACGCGGAACAACGATCATAACGGACGGTTTGGCGACCTGCAGATCGGCGATCAGCGTCTTGATACCCTGCGCGATGTAAATATGCAGCTCGCTGGCCACGCAGATGTAGTTGATGGCGCGTGCGAAGGAGTGTGCCTGAGGAAGGAACAACAGCACGTTCTTCTTCTCGTGCAGCAGCTGCGGCATGTATACCGGAAGATTCAACGCGGTGGTGCAGTAATGCTCATGAGTCATTTCCACGCCCTTCGGTGCGGCGGTGGAACCGGAAGTGTATACGATGGAGCATAGGTCGGTTTTCTTGATGGAATCAATGCGCGCATCGAGTTCCTCGTCGCTTACGCCGGAACCATAGGCCATAATCTCGTCAAGACCGCCGTTTTCGAAGCAGATGATATGTTCCAGCGTTGGGCATTCCTTTTCGGCGCCGTCGGCTTTGGTACGCATATCGGTGGTTTCGACCACCAGCAGACGTGAATCGGAATTATTGACGATGTTGCGAATCTGCTCCGCGGAATCTGTGTCATAGATCGTGGCGAGCACGCCGCCGCACGCCATAACGGCAGCGTCGAACACATCCCACTCGTAAGAGGTGCGGCACATGAACGCCACGCCATCGCCCTTCTTCAGACCGTAATGCATCAGGCCCTTGGCGATCTGGCGAATGTCGGCAAGCACCTCATTGCCGGTTTTGGTTACCCATTCGCTATCTGATTTATAGGTGTAGAGCGGTTCGTCACCCATACGTTCTGCACGATTGGCGTAGATGTCGTAAATGGTGGTGCCCTCGTCCAGCGGCGGCTGGCCCTCGGTTTTGGTGGTCAGCAAACCGGTTTCCGGGTCAAGGAACGTGGTGGATGGGAATCCTTCGCCCCACTCGACGGTGTGTGGAAGATCGATATGACCGTCGGGGGAGATGATGTTGCTCGGATTGTTGTAGTCCGGAGTGTTACCGGAATCGTCGCTGACGGGGTGAACGAAGTCACCGCCCAGACGCAGTGCCTTCTGCGCAAGATTTGCAGCTCGCTTGTTCAAAGAGGTGATGACGGACACGTGACTCTCCTACACATCTAAATCCAATATCTGTAGGAATGATAGACCCTTGAACGCGACACGTCACCTTACGGTAGCGTAGGAAAAGCGTATGCGCTAATAAAGCGCTGCATGAAGAAATCGTCATGGAATGCCATTCAATAGGTGAACTTTTCTTCATGCAAAGGTGCGACCTACGTTACACTGGTGCGCTGTATCTGTTCATTTTGATTTCTTTAACGAGGAAGAAAGGGCACCTATGGCTGAAAAAGCTGAAGCCACCGTGGTCTTCGGAGTTCTTAATGAGACTTCCGAGCACGAGTCTCGCGTTGCTCTGACACCGGATATCGTAGCGAGGTTGCGCAAATCGGGTGTTAACTGCCTGATTGAAACCGGTGCGGGAATCGCATCGCATTATGTTGATGAGGATTATATTAAGGCCGGAGCGCAGGTCGTCTCCGCTGATGAAGTGATTGCGCGTGCTGACGCGCTTGGTTTTGTCGATCGTCCGAGCGGTGCGTTGCTCGCTCGCGTCAAGCAGGGTACTTGGATTATCGGTATGCTTGGCTCGTTCACCGATGCCGGTTATATCGCTGCGATTGAGAAGGCCGGCTTGGTCGGTGTTGCCATGGAGAAGCTGCCGCGTCAGTTGAGCTCCGCTCAGTCCATGGATGAGATGACCTCCCAGAACTCCGTGATGGGTTATAAGGCCGCTATTGTGGCAGCCAACGCTTACGATTCGTTCCTGCCGATGATGACCACTGCCGCCGGCACGATCCGCCCGGCCAAGGTGCTCATTCTTGGCGCCGGTATCGCCGGCCTGCAGGCCATCGGCACCGCCAAGCGTCTTGGTGCGGTCGTCACCGCATACGACGTGCGCCCGGCCTCCAAGGGTGAAGTCGAATCCTTGGGTGCCAAGTTCCTGGATCTGGGTCTTGATTTCTCCAAGGGTCAGGGTGAGGGTGGCTATGCTCGTGCGCTGAGCGCCGAAGAGCAGACCCAGCAGCAGGCTGCCGTCGACCAGAAGGCCGCCGGTTTCGACATCGTTATCACCACCGCCAAGGTTCCTGGTCGCAAACCGCCGGTTCTGCTGACCAAGGCCGGCGTGGCAGGTCTGCACCGCGGTGCCGTGATCGTCGACTGCGCGGCAAGCGACCTCGGCGGTAACGTCGAAGGTTCCACTGTCGGTACTCAGGTTACCGAGAACGGTGTGACCATCATTGGCGCTCCGTACTTGGCAAGCGGCGTTTCCACCACCGCATCCAACCTGCTGAGCCGCAACGTGGCCGACGTGCTTGCGCATTTCGTACGTGACGGCAAGCTGGCCATCGATTTGAACGAAGAGCTTGACAGCGCCATGGTCGTGGCTGGCCGCGGCGAGGAAACCAAGAAGGAAGGGGAGTAAGCAATGGATATCGTTGTTGCGATCACTCTGTTCGTCCTTGCGCTGCTCATCGGTGTTGAGGTTATCGGCAAGGTGCCGGCCACCTTGCACACTCCGTTGATGTCGGGCGCGAACTCGATTCATGGCATCGTCATCGCAGGCGTCGTCATCGTCGCCGCGCATGCCACCAGCCCGCTCGCTTGGGTGTTTATCTTCCTGGCTGCAGTGCTGGGCACGATGAACGTGGTCGGCGGTTACGTCGTCACCGATCGCATGCTGGAAATGTTCAAGTCCGACAAGGGCAAGAAGAAGGAAGAGGAGGCCAAGTAAATGGGTACCATAGCTGAAATGCTGAGCACTCCGCTCGGTGTCGTCGAATGGTTTGTCTATCTGCTGGCCGCCGTGATGTTCGTTATCGGCCTGCACCTGATGAACTCTCCGAAAACCGCCCGCAAGGGTAATATGGTTTCCGCCATCGGCATGATCCTCGCCGTGGTCATGGCGTTCATCGTGCTGTTCGCCGGTGAGATCTCCAATGGTTTCCAGCATGGCGTGGCTGTTGTGCTGCTGATCGCCGGCATCATCATCGGTGCCGTCGCCGGCGTGGTTTCCGCCAAGAAGGTCAAGATGACCGACATGCCGCAGCTGGTGTCCGTGTTCAACACCGTGGGTGGTGGCGCGGCCGCGCTTGTGGCTTTGAACGACATTCTGACTTCCGAAGGCACGCCGTCCGTCGTGGTGCTGATCACCGCCGGTTTAGGTATCATGATCGGTTCCGTCACGTTTTCCGGCTCTCTGATCGCAGCTGGCAAACTGCAGGGCATCAAGTGGGTCAAGAAGCTGAGCCTGCCGGGCAAGGGCTTCTGGAACATTCTGTTCGCCGTGCTGACCGTTGCGTCCTTTATCATGCTGTGCGTGCAGCCGGGCCAGCGTCTGCTGTGGTCCGTGCTCACCACCGTATTCGCCCTGTGCTACGGCCTCGTGTTCGTCATCCCGATCGGCGGCGCCGATATGCCTGTGGTCATTTCCGTGCTCAACGCCTGCACTGGTACTGCAGTGGCCATGTCTGGCTTGGCCATCAACAACATCGCTCTGATCGTGGCCGGCGCACTGGTTGGCGCCGCTGGCGTGACCCTGTCCATCGCCATGTCCAAGGCTATGAACCGTCCGCTGCTGTCCGTGCTCGCAGGCGGTTTCGGCGGTGCCAATGCCGCCGCTGGCGCTGGCGAAGGTCCGGAAGGCACCATGAAAGAAACTTCCGCCGATGATCTGGCCGTGCAGCTTGTGTACGCCGAAAAGGTCATTTTCGTGCCGGGCTTCGGCTTGGCTCAGGCCCAGGCTCAGCGCGAGCTCGCCGATCTTGGTGTGCTCCTGAAGGACCATGGCGTCGAAGTCTCCTACGCCATCCACCCGGTGGCGGGCCGTATGCCTGGCCACATGAACGTGCTGCTCGCCGAAGCCAACGTGCCGTATGAGGAACTCGTCGACTTGGACGACATCAACCCGCAGTTCCCGCAGGCCAATGTGGCTCTTGTGGTTGGCGCCAACGACGTGACCAATCCGGCTGCACGCAAGCCAGGAACTCCAGTCTCCGGCATGCCGATCCTCGACGTCGACAAGTCCCAGAACGTGGTGGTCATGAAGCGTGGTCGCGGTACCGGTTACGCTGGTATCCAGAACGAACTGTACTTCGAAGACAACACGCAGATGCTCTTCGGCGACGCCAAGTCCAGCCTGCAGGCCGTTATCGCGGCAGTCAAGGAGCTCATCAACTAACAGCTGAAACGTTGCATTGATGCTTTCCTGAAAGGTCTCTTCCAGTGATGGAAGGGACCTTTTTGCATATGGTGGTTTTCGTAAGATCAGGTCTGTTGCATGCGAATTGTGAGTTATCCACAGTTGTTATTCGCCTGTGGATATGGGTGGAGTTTTCCACATATCCACAGATTTCCAAGGTTCGGTGGCGCAAGATGATTTGAATATGAGACAGTAGGTGCACCCTACAACAAAGGAGTTGCACATGGCGGAAATAATCACTGGCCCGTTCCATATGGATGAACAGGGATTTTTGGCAACGATCGAAGAACTTATCGAGCGTTTTGATGGATACAGTTCTGGCAAATATTTTGCGGAATTGGGGAAAATCCACGATGAATACGGTGAAATCGGGCCTCTTTCGCTTTTTGACGAAAAAGTCTGTGAACTGGGGAAAGAATTATTCTGCAGCACATCATGGGTGGCGAATCTGGCGTGGGCCATGATTTCGTTCGATTATGATCTGGTTGAGCATGATGCGAATTTTCTTGATGGATGCCGTAACATCGTGCGTAAGTACGGTATGAGCGTTTGGCTCTATGAAATGATCAATGACGCTTCGATGGCGGTGGCTTTGCAAAGGCCCAGCAGCAGAATGCCATTCCAGATTGGATTGACCTGCACCAAGGATGTGTTTCGGAGAAGCAAGAAAAAGGGCGGAAAATACGTTACTGGCAAAAAGAAGAGACTGGCCTGCATGGCTGAATATTTGCAGGAAGTATACTGGCTGGCCGCATACAGTCTGCTGCGTTGGGGTGAGGAAGAGCCGCGTGCGGCCGAGGTTGCGTTGATGGTGCTTGGATATGGCGGTATCGGCATGTGCATGCTGAGGGACGATCCGAAAGTGGTGGATTCCGGATGCGATGAAGACTTCTCCTATCGCAATCTGTGCGACCATCTGCGCGATCTTAGAATTCAAGCCGATCTGGACTATGCTTGCAATGCCGACCTTGCCGAATCCATGTTGCTTGAATATCCGGCGTGTATGGATGCGCGGTATCTGTACGATGCGGGGAAAATCGTGGAAGCGTATCGTGTTTTGTGGAACAAGCAGACTGAATCAGCTTCGCAAATCATGGAGCGCGTTTACCAGAAGGGCGCATATCAGGTGACGAACATTTGGGAGGATCCGCTGTACCTGCATGATCTTGCCCTGTCGTTGTTGGGGGCAGTGGGCTCGCGGCCCCTTACTGAAGGGTTCCGGACCCGTGATGACAAGATGTTCCAGCAGGGAGTGGAAAGTCTGAGACGAACGACTGAATCCGTTAAAGGGATGGGGTTGGTGATGACATTGGGAGGGTATATCTGCTTCCCGGAACCGGAAAGTAGGGATGATGCGCTTTTCGCACCGCGAAAGGAGAAGAAACAATTAATGGACACCTGTAACGGGCTTAGGGATCTGTCGACAATGGTTGCGCTGTACCGCTTTCCGAGAGATGTCGAATCCCTACGTGCCACGCGTGCGCTTTTAGCTCATGACGCGAAAGAATATATCGATCTGATGGATCCATACATGGGAAGCGTGGATGAGACGGGAGGAAACGAGGAGAGGCCGGTTTCAGTCGGCGACTGATCGGCCTCTTAGATTGCGAACGTCAAAGCGTATGTATCATGGTTGCGCCGAGATTGAATGGAGGAACGTTCTGATGAGCTCTGTCTCTTCAATCTCGGTGCATGCTATGCCGTATTGCTCCAACAATTCGCGAAATGCTTTCACGTATCTATCTGTGGTGAACTTCTGTGTGGATGTCAGTCAGAATTTCTCGTTTACGCAATTCACTTCCACCAGCATGGGCGTCGGATCCGCATAGGTGTAGCAATTTTGGATATGCCGTGCCAAAGAACCCCGATCGAACATTCCTGTATAACAGATGTCAACCGTTGAACGTCGCATGCTGATAACTTGTCTGCACATCTGTTTCTGGGCTTTCCAGATTCGGCAGGCTCTCAAGATAGTGATTCAGCCAAGTGGCTCCGGCCAGCTTGGGAATCAGTGTTTCAATATCGCACTCGTCTATCTGTTCATGGGATATTTTCATCTTGGTCCGGCAGATGTGGCTCTTGGCGCAATTTAGTGTTGATTTGCCTCGGCTTCGATACATGGATGAAACGCCGCGGACCGCTGAACCAAGCAGTCAAATGACCGCTGCTCGTTCGTCACCCTGCCTTACTTGGAAATCGTATCGTCAAGGTGCGTAAACAGTGGGTGAGCCAGCCATGCCAAGGGTAGTGATGCCAGTGCTGAGATCAGTAGAATAAGCCAAACCGTGCAATGTGCGTGCAGCCATCCGTAAAGCATTTGCCCGAGTGGCTGGGCGCATATCGTCAACGATGAAATAATGGCCATGACCTTGCCGGTAAACGCGGTTGGCGTCCTCATCTGAATAGATGGCACGAGAATGAGGTTCAAGAAATCAACGGAGATTATGACTACCGCAGTGCAGAATACCAGCATGATGAGCTTGGTTTGCGTTGAACATGGAAGCAGGAAAGCGATGGCCGGCGGAAGCAGCATAAGACTTTCCACGAACAACAACGAAGGGGCGTTTTGTGATTTCAAACGGTTGGCGAAACATCCAGCAATGAATGTTCCCGCTATGCCGGCAATGCCGATAATGCCATCGCATAGACCATATGTCGCCGCATCGTAGCCTAACGTAGTTCGAATAATGTAAGGAAAGCTTACTGAACTGAATCCAGTCAGTATCAGATTAATCCATGTGCAAACACCGGCTAATCGTGCTACGGTCGGCTCCTTGCGAAGCAGGAAAGCGGTCGCCGAATGCATATCGCCAATAATGACGCCGAGCAGGCAGATGCCGGTATCATCTTGATTCGATAGGGGCTTCGCGAGTCTGATGAAGCATTCAACCATGGCTGCCGACATAAGACATGCTGCGGTGATGAGCATCATCGGTCGAATGCCAACCAGCCCGTACATCACGCCGCCTAGGAAACTCGGGAGTAATTGGCTGAGCTGCTGCACTTGATTGATGATGGCCGTGCCTCGGCGAAGGTCAGTGGAGGACTCTCTTCCGATGATTTGTGGCAGTGCGGATTGTACGACGGGAGTTTCCATCGCATCGAGTACAGCCAACACTACCTGCATGATGGCGATGACGAGAATGTTGAATCCGGATAGTGCGAAAAACACAGTCGCGAGCAGTGTGACGATTCCTGAGATGATATCGAGCGCCACCATCATGGCACGTTTGCTTATTCGGTCGGCCATGATACCTCCGAATGGGCTGATAAGTATGGTCGGAATGACGGATATGGTCAGCACGGTGGCGAAGGTCGTGGATGATGCGGTTTCGTCCAGCACCCACATGGACATGGCAAATCGGAGCATGGTATTGCCGAACAAGGAAATGCCTTGACCGAGTACAAGCAGGATGAAGTTTGCAGAGCGCAAGCTGGATTGGAGCGTCGTTTCTGACGAGTTTTTCATGTCATTCCTTTCGATACCGACTGACGGTATGAAAAAACGGTACAAATAAAGATAGATTGACATTGCCGAGCTTTTATTGCGGATTGCTGGCGAGTAGGAAGAAGCCTTCCGCAAGCCGATCTTCCATATCACTGGCGTGATCGATAAGTGGAACTCCGAGCGAGTCCATAATCAATCCAAGACAGTGGATGCGATGCTTGAATTCACTAAGGGTAGTGATGGGGTAGAAGTTTGGGGCTAGCCAGTAATTGAACAGCAGTGAAAAAAGTTCCGCGGCTTCTTGAGGGTATTCGGTTGTGATTGAACCGTCCTTTAACCCCTCCTGGATGAAGTCGTATGCGATTTTAGTGCTGTCGGTTCGCCAGATGCGAAGATTTTCGGCGAGGATTTTCGGGTCGTTCAGCAGGGGAAATGCATCGCGCATGAGGGTCATATGTTCGGCGTCGGTAATCTGCAGCATGAGCGAATTGCGTAGTTTTTGCAATCCGTTTCGTGAGTCATCCTCTTGATTTGCTTGGGGAAGAAGTCGTTCGTTGTCGGAATCTACTAGCGCATGCAGCATCGCTTCTTTGTTTTTGAAATGATGGTAGATAGCGCCTTTGCTGAGGTCCTCGAGCTCGTCGAGAATATCTTGAATCGTGGTGCGTTCATACCCCTTTTGCGCAAACAGCTTTTTCGCGGCGTCAAGGATTCGCTGTCGCGTCACCTCAGGGTGTGCATTGCGCGCCATATGCCTCTCCTTCAATGGTGGAGTCGAATACACCAACATTATACATACCGTTGGTCGGTATGGTATGTTGGATGCCTCCCAGATCGGTCGAAAAGTGTGCCGAAAGAATCTCTGCGGATTTCTGCAAAGAAACCTGAATCTGCGTTGCCGGGGTGCGGGATGTCTGTCTTTTCTGCGGTTAGTGCATGATTGGGCGTCCAAGGTCAACTTGAGTGAGTGACGGCTGGGTTCCCGAAGGAGAATAAGACCCTGGTTCCTATATGCCTTTTATGGCATGGGGCTTTTAGTGAAGAACGATTGCATCCGATGTGAAAAATCCCACAAATCCGGCCCACGTCCTGCTCTAGAACTTCAAAACTGTTGCCAATGCTGGAAACACGCCGTATATAGTGTTTGAAAATGTGACGAGACACTGTATGTTGTGGTCTTGATTTTTATTTTCGTTCGGATAATGTGTGCCACGTACCAACGACGTACGGTCGTGAAAGGACGTGGAACATGAACATTACGTTATACACCAAAGCAAACTGCCCGCAATGCACGGCGACAAAACGCCAATTGGACAAACGAGGCCTTCCGTATACGACTGTCGACATTACGGCCAACGCACGTATTTCCGACAGATTGCGGAACGAAGGATGGCGGCAGATGCCAGTCATCATCGCAGACGACGAATCCTGGTCCGGGTATCGTCCCGACAAAATCCACGAGCTGGAGGCTCGCTGCCGGTGAGCGCGCTGGTGTACTTCTCGTCGGCATCGGGCAATACGGCACGCTTCGTTGAGGGATGCCGATTGGATGAATTCGGCATCCACGTAATGCGCATTCCGCTGCGGCCGGATGAGCCGGAACTGCATGTGGATGAGCCCTATGTCTTGCTGACACCTACATACGGCGGAGGAACAATCGGCAAAGCAGTGCCCGTGCAAGTCAAACGATTCCTCAATGATGAACGCAACCGCAGTGGCATCATCGGAGTCATCGCATCGGGTAACACCAACTTCGGCGAAGCCTACGGCATCGCAGGTGACATCATCGCGGCTAAATGCCGCGTACCGCTACTCTACCGGTTCGAACTGATGGGCACTCCGGAAGACACTACGGCCGTGCGCGAAGGACTGCGCAGATTTTTCGACGAATACACACAACAGGAACAACGATAACCATGCCAAAAGATTCAACGACACCACACGTAGCAACCGACGTTATAACCTCCTACGATCGCGCCCATGACTGGCACTCTCTTAACGCGATGCTGAATCTCTACGACAAGCAGGGGCGCATCCAATTTGATAAAGACCTTCAAGCCGTACGCGAGTACGTCGAAAAGCATGTGCTGCCGAACACCGTCCACTTCAAATCTACGCAAGACAGACTCAGTCGGCTCATCGCAGACGGTTACTACGACGAATCCGTATTTGCCCAATATGACACCGAATTCCTTGACAGGTTCTACCGCAACGTGGATGAGTGCGGCTTCGAATTTGATACATTCCTCGGAGCCTTCAAGTTCCACCGCTCATACGCATTGAAAACTTTCGACGGCAAACAATATCTGGAGAACTTCCCGCAACGCGCAGCCGCCGTTGCGCTCGCGCTTGCCGCCGGCGACCATGCGGCTGCCGAATCGTATTTCGAAGAACTTGTATCAGGGCGTTTCCAACCGGCGACGCCCACTTTCCTCAACCTCGGTAAAGCGCAGCGTGGAGAGGCGGTCAGCTGTTTTCTCATACGTATCGAAGACAACATGGAGTCCATATCGCGTGGCATTAACGCCGCATTGCAGTTGAGTAAGCGAGGTGGAGGCGTCGCGCTGTTGCTTAGCAATCTGCGTGAGGCCGGCGCGCCCATCAAGCGCATCAAACATCAGTCCAGCGGCATTGTGCCTGTGATGAAACTGCTTGAGGATTCTTTCAGCTATGCCAACCAGTTGGGCGCTAGACAGGGTGCCGGTGCGGTGTACCTCAGCGCTCATCATCCGGACATCATGCATTTCCTCGATACCAAGCGTGAGAACGCGGATGAGAAGATCCGTATCAAATCTTTGGCTCTTGGAGTAGTGATCCCCGACATCACATTCGAGCTGGCGAAGAGACACGAACGTATGGCCCTGTTCAGTCCATATGACGTCGAACGCGTCATGGGCAGACCCTTCGCTGATGTTTCCATCAGTGAAAACTACCGGAACATGGTGGATGATGAACGCATTGGGAAAACCTATATCGACGCACGAGAGTTCTTTATGACTTTGGCCGAATTGCAATTCGAATCCGGATACCCGTACATGGTGTTCGAAGATACTGTGAACCGAGCCAACCCGATCGACGGACGAATTGCCATGAGCAACTTGTGCTCGGAGATCCTCCAAGTGCAGGAGCCAAGCACCTATCATGAGGATCTGTCCTACGATCACGTGGGACGTGACGTGTCCTGCAATCTTGGATCGCTCAACATCGCCAAAGCGATGGACGGTGATTTGGGACGAACTGTGGAACGTGCGATTCGCGCATTGACCTCGGTGTCGGAACGTACGGACATCGCGTGTGTGCCATCCATCCGACGCGCCAACGACGAAGGTCATGCCATCGGCTTGGGACAGATGAACCTCCATGGATTCCTTGCCAGAGAATCAATCATGTACGGTTCACCGGAAGCTCTCGACTTCACCGACATGTACTTCATGACCGTTGCATACCATGCCTACCGTGCCTCGCATGAGCTCGCAGTCGAACGCGGGACACGGTTTGTAGGCTTCGAACGGTCCGCCTATGCGAAGCCTACAGGCGCAGGCAACTATTTCGACAAATACACGAACGGCGAGCGACCGCTGGCACCGAAGACCGGGAAAGTCGCGTCGCTGTTCGCACGGCGGGGCATCCATATCCCCGACGAGGATGATTGGCGTCGTCTGCGTGACGACATCATACGTGACGGTATCTTCAACCAATATCTGCAGGCTGTGCCGCCCACTGGGTCAATTTCGTACATCAATCATTCCACGAGCTCCATCCATCCTATCGCCTCGAAGATTGAGATTCGCAAGGAAGGCAAGATTGGACGGATCTACTATCCAGCTCCGTATATGACCAACGACAATCTCCAGTATTTCGCGGATGCGTACGAAATCGGTTGGAAGGCCATTGTTGATACGTATGCCGAGGCAACGCGGCATGTCGATCAGGGCCTGTCGCTGACCTTGTTCTTCCCCGATACGGCGACTACCCGAGATTTGAACAAGGCGCAAATTTATGCATGGCGCAAAGGCATCAAAACGCTATATTACATCCGCATTCGTCAGCAGGCGTTGTCTGGCACCGAAGTGCAAGGCTGCGTCAGTTGCATGTTGTGAGACCCGTGATTTGAAAGGAAAGGGAAAAGACATGTCTCGTTTGGTTTACCGCGCGATACTTCGCTTGACGGCTCCGGACGAATACAGGCGGTTATACGGCCGCAACGATAAGACGACGATTAGAAAGGACAACCATCATGGCGCCGATATCCGTACCTCGGCAGAGAATTAAGCTCATTGACCGTGTGAGTGCCATCAACTGGAACAAACTTGAGGATGACAAGGACCTTGAGGTATGGGACAGACTGACCGGCAATTTTTGGCTGCCGGAGAAAGTACCCGTCTCCAATGATCTGCCCGTTTGGCGCGCAATGAGCGAGGCCGAACATACGTTGACCATGCGCGTGTTCACCGGTCTCACCTTGCTTGACACTATCCAGGGAACCGTTGGCGCGGTCAGCCTCATACCCGATGCGCTTACCCCGCATGAGGAAGCCGTCTATACGAACATCGCGTTCATGGAATCAGTGCACGCCAAGAGCTATTCTTCGATTTTCTCCACCTTGTGTTCCACCCGACAGATTGACGAGGCGTTCTCTTGGAGCGAGGAGAACGAGTATCTGCAGAGGAAAGCACGCATCGTGCTCGACTATTACGAGGGGGATAGTCCACTCAAGCGCAAAGTGGCCTCCACGCTGCTGGAATCGTTCCTGTTCTATTCAGGCTTCTATCTACCGATGTATTTCTCCGCGCATGCCAAACTCACCAACACCGCCGACGTGATCCGTCTTATTATCCGCGACGAAGCCGTGCATGGTTATTACATCGGATACAAATATCAAAAAGGGCTTGAGCGGGTCAGCGAGGACAAACGCGGCGAACTGCGCGACTACACCTACGACCTGCTCAACGAGTTGTATGACAACGAGGTGGAGTACACGCGCAGCCTCTACGAGCCTGTCGGATTGACGCAAGATGTCGAAAAGTTCCTGCGATACAACGGCAACAAGGCGTTGATGAATCTCGGATATCCAGCGCTTTTCCCACAAGAGATCTGCGACGTGAACCCGTCGATCCTTGCCGCGTTAAGTCCGAACGCCGATGAGAACCATGACTTCTTCTCCGGTTCGGGAAGCTCGTACGTAATGGGCAAATCAGTCGAGACCGACGACGATGACTGGGATTTCTGACTGTATCCCAGACAACCCCGAGGAAAGCAGCTATGGGAAACCGTCACGGGCGAGTTCGCGTCGGATCATCCACGCAGATATCTGCCCGTGACGCTGTCAGGACAGGCACGGACCGTTTCCGGTGTTCCCTCGCATACGATGCGACCGCCGGCCATGCCTCCGCCCGGACCCATGTCGATGAGATAATCCGCGTTCGCGATTACATCAAGATCATGTTCGATTACTACAACTGTCGCCCCAGAGGCCACTAACGAGTCGAACACGCGTAGTAATACCAGCACATCCAACGGGTGTAGCCCGATCGTCGGCTCGTCGAACACGAATACCGAACCGGACTGTCCGCGTCCCATTTCGCTGGCCAGCTTCAGCCGTTGCGCTTCGCCGCCTGATAACGCAGGAGTTGGCTCGCCAAGTGTCAGATACCCCAGGCCAAGCTCATGCAGTGTGGACAGTTTCGATCGAACGGGGCGTAGGAAATCCAATAGAGGCATCATCTCGTCGACGCTTAGCAACATCAATTCCGGCAGTGAACGAGCGACGCTGTCCGTGCAAACCAATCGAATGTCATCGGCGGTCTGTGCATACCGTGTCCCATGGCAATCGGGACACGTGACGTCAACATCGGGCAGGAACTGCACATCCAACGAAATGGTACCGGTTCCATCGCAAGTGGAGCAGCGCAACTTGCCCGTGTTGTATGAGAATGCGCCAGGTTTGAGATTCTTCTTATGGGCATCGGAAGTCTTCGCAAACGCACGACGCAGATCATCGTGAACACCGCAATACGTCGCTACGGTCGAACGGATGTTTGCTCCAATGGGCGTGGCATCGATCAGTTCCACTTTCGAAATGCCATCCGCGTCAATCAGGCGAATCGAGCTCGGGAAAACGGTACCATCAGCGGCCGAGCGCAACGCAGGGACCAGTGTCTCCAATACCATCGTCGTCTTACCGGAACCCGACACGCCAGACACCACAGTGAGACGTCCTCGCGGAATGTCCACCAATAACGGATGCACCGTATGCACGGTATTCGTCTCCAAATGAATCCGACCCTTGGCGAACATCGCATCTAAGTCAATCTGCGGCCGCGCCCGCTCATGTATTTTGCCACCATCACGCAGAAAAGGAGCTATCTGAGAACCAGGTGCCGTCATAACATCCGCCACCGCACCCTGAGCGATCACATGACCACCTTCGGCACCGGCCGTTGGACCCATCTCCACCAAATGATCCATCGCGGCAAGCACACGGGTATCATGATCGACCACAACCACCGAATTGCCGTCAGCCACCAAATCGCGCATCACGCCCAACAGTCCATCCACATTCGCCGGATGCAATCCGATAGACGGTTCATCCAGCACATACAGCACGCCTGTAGTGCGGTTACGCACCGAACGGGCCAACTGCACACGTTGGCGCTCGCCGGTGGACAGTGTCGCACCTGCGCGGTCAAGCGACAAATAGCATAATCCGAGTTCCACGAGCCGCTCGGCCGTATCTTCGAACGATTCGCAGATGGCTGCGGCCATCGCACGCATCTCCTGCGGCAATGACTTAGGTACTGAACGCACCCAACGTATCGTTTCGTCAAGTGTCATCGCCGTGGCTTGTGCCAGATCAATACCGAGAATCTGCGGTTGACGAGCCTGCTGTGAAAGCCTCGTACCGGAACAATCCGGACATGGTTTCTCGCTGAGGAATCTCGACACGCGTTTGATACCCTTCTCATCCTTGGCTTTGGCGAGCGCATTCTCCACGGTATATACGGCGTTGAAGTACGTGAAGTCAAGTTCGGCGAAATCATTGCCTTTCTTCGGTTTGTATAGAATATGCTTCTTGACGGCCGGGCCGTTGAACACGATGTCCCGCTCGGCGTCGGTCAGCTGGTTGAACGGAATGTTCGTGCGCACTCCCATCGCGCCGCACACCTGCTTCATCAGATCCCACATCAACGATCCCCATGGTAATACTGCGCCGTCGTCGATGCTTTTGGTCTCGTCTGGCACTAGGGAAGCACGGTCGACGATTCGCACGATGCCTGTTCCGGAGCAGGTCGGGCATGCGCCGGCGGAATTGAACGACAGCTGTTCGGCGGATGGTGGGTGCATGAGTTGGTTGCAGGATGCGCATCGTATAGGCAACTCGGCCGCCACGTTCATTGTGGGACGGTTGCGTACGCCACAATGCTCGCAGACATGCGAGGCGCAACGGGAGAACAACAGACGTAGACTGTTGAGCAACTCCGTCATCGTGCCGAACGTGGATCGCACGCCGGGCACTGAAGGTCTTTGATGGAGGGCGAGAGCTGCGGGCACATGACGTATATCGACTACCTGCGCTCGACTCGCTTGGGTGAGACGTCGCCTGGTATACGTCGACAAAGCCTCCAGATAGCGTCGGGATCCTTCAGCGTATAGCACACCTAAAGCGAGAGAGCTCTTTCCGGACCCGGAGATGCCGGCGATACCGACTAATTTGTTCAACGGAATGTCGACGTCGACGTTCTTGAGATTATGCACGCAGGCACCGCGCACTTCGATGCGGGACGGTGGGAAAGCTCCAGATGATTGTTTCATACCTGCTACAGTACCTGTGTGGCGGAAAAACACGTGGGCAGGGGAGCCTTATCCGTCATGGTATTGCGGCATGTGGTATTTGATCCATATATTCGACCGCAACGGAGGGGATGTCATTGTTTCCACGGCTGTCGTCAGTGTGCGTGAATCGGAAGACGATGCGGTGGAATACGGAGAAATGGATTGGGAAAGGAAGGAATCATGTACATCGTATATATCAATGGGAAGAAGTTTGCCGGGGAACAGGACCGGAGTCTGTTCCCCGGCGTGGGGCGGGTTGCGGGCGAATGCCCAGAACATCCGTGTAAGGTGTTGATGGGCTCATCCGCCGTGTCAGCGTGTTGAACGATGTGTCATTGCTGTTCAGCGTGATGATAAGGCGTTGGCGCTCTTGCCTTTCGTGGCGAGCGTCACGGCGATGATGGATATGAGAGCGACGGCGTACAGTACGGTGATGATCGGAATCAGCGTGCTGTATCGGTGGGCTGCGTCCGTCGTATGGGAGACGACGAAGGACGCCAGCTGGTTGCCGGACAATCCGGCGAACGCCCACGCGCTCAAAGCCAGTCCGTGCACGGTGGACACTGATTTCATACCGAAGTGCTGCTCAAGCAGCACCGGCAGCGTAGAGAAGCCGCCGCCATAGCCGGCGTTGATAAGGAACAGCATCGTCACAATCAGCCATAGGGTGCCGTTGTCAATCGAATGTGTGAAAATCTGCAGCGCGCACACCGCGATGGACATGATGAAAATCACCAGTGCATGACCGGGCTTGCGATGGCCTTGGCCAGACCGAATCCCGCGACGGCGATGCCGGTGGCGAGACCCTTGTTGTCAGCGAACCACAGCATCAGGTTTTTCACCGGCGTCAGATACATGAGGAATCTCATGTGAGTCTTGACACAGTTTTCATGGCTCACAATTCGAATGCGCGTTTGATGAAGGTGTTGACGGTGTTCCAATACAGTTCGGGATCCACGACGGATGCTTCCATATGGCGTGCGTCGGGAATCATGAGCTTTTCTCGATCGATGCTTGAGCACGCTTCGTAATTGATCTTGAGGAAACGTGAGCTCACGATGTCGTCCTGTTCGCCATGAATGAACAGCATCGGAATGACGGTATGTCTGAGCGACTGCAGACAGGTGGCTTCCGAAAAATCGTACCCTGCATAATGTTTGCAGAACAATCCCGCGGCGTCCACGCATACCGCGGCAAGCGGTTTTGGCAGATGCGACGAATGCCGAAGGTTGTCGATGAACACCATACGTGCAGACGTGTAGCCGCTATCGACAATCGCGGACACCACATTGCGCGGCAGGCGCGGGTCTCCCGTCGTCATCATCACCGTTGCTGCGCCCATCGAACCGCCATACAGCAGGATGCGGGCGTCGGGGTCACTCGACACGATAAGGTCAATCCAATTCAGTAGATCATTGCGTTCAAGCCAGCCCATGCCGACGTACCGTCCCTCGCTCAAGTCTTGGGCACGCTGCGACGGAACCAATACGGTGAAGCCCATGCGGGCGTAACGATGTGCCCATTTCGCGGTTTCCTCCGGTACGCCGGTATACCCATGCATGCAGATTGCGTACAGGTGTGGTTTTGGCGCAGTGCAATCCGGGTCGAACAGCCATCCATGCAGTCGAAGTCCATCATCGCTGGTAATCGTCACAGGCTGTTTGGCTTGCGAGAACCATTCTCCTGCTTCCTTTGCCTCACCCTGCTGAAGTTTTTCGATACGTTCCGGCGAAATCAGCGATTGATGGAAAACGGAACGTTTCCATTGCGTATCGATGCAGAAATGGAACAGGTATTTCGCAGTCGCAGCCAACGATGCGATACAGGCAGCCGTTATGGCTCCCGTGGCGATGCGAATGTCGCGAACGATTGTGTCATTGTCATGCTTCATTGCTGTCTCGATTCCTTGCGATTGACGGATTGTTCACAATTACTATCGATTGTACGTGCGTACGGCGTTTTCGTGGGCTTTGACAGATTTTTGCATTTTTGATGTGTGACGTTTTTCGATGATGTCCGCCCTCGCCGTATACTAGTTAACTGTTGTCTTGGCGAGGGAAGCGTATGGCTTCCGTAATCGACTCGGCGTGTGATTGTAGGCTCCTTGTGGGTTGATTCACGGCTCGTTGATGCGCCGAAACAGAATGAACGAATAAAACAAGGAGAAATAGCCCATGGCTACCACCATTACCCTCGAAGGCGCTGCCCGTACCGAGTTCGGCAAGGGCGCTGCCCGCCGCATGCGCGTTGCCAACCTTATTCCGGCCACCGTGTACGCAGGCGGCGAAGAGCCGGTCTTCGTGCAGCTGCCGATGAAGGAAACCACCCTGTCCCTGCGTCACACCAACGCTCTGTTCACCATCAAGTTCGGTGACGAGACCAAGATGGCTGTCGTCAAGGACGTTCAGCGCAACCCGGTGAAGCGCATCGTCGAGCACGTTGACTTCTACGAGGTCAAGGCCGGCGAGAAGATCGACGTCGAGGTGCCGGTGTTCGTCGAGGGCACCCCGAAGGGCGCTGCCGTCGCATTCGTCGACATCCAGGAGCTCAAGGTTCGCGCCGATGTCGCCAACCTGCCGGAGAAGATCGTGGTTAACGTTGACGGTCTGACCGACGGTTCCAAGGTCTTCGCCAAGGATGTCGTGCTGCCGGAAGGCGTTGTGCTCGACGTCGAGGATCCGGAAGAGTCCGTCGTCACCGTCGAGGTGCCGGAAGATGCTGCCGGTGAGGCTGCTCCGGTCGAAGCCGCTCCGGCTGATGACGCTGAGTGAGTTCAGCTAGCTTAAGGAAGCAAACTTCCATCTTACGGTTTTGAAAAACCGTAAGAGATGATAAAAAGCCCATGTGTTCAGACGCACATGGGCTTTTTCGTACCCAGGCAACACCTGTTCTGTGAACTGGAAGACATAAGAAACTGACGGCAAATCCTGCATTCCTTACGCAATATTGATACAACGGGTGGATGCGGACTATACTCACCCATGCGTTCAATGAACCCGTTCGACAATGATCTGACGCAGGATTCCAGTAAATACGTGACATGCATCAGCATTCCAATCGAATAATGACTAGCATGACTGACGATGCATGGAAACAATGCACGAGAGACGAAGTGAGACGGTGCGGAGGAGAGGAACATTTGAATAAGCATATTATTCGGCTTGATGTGGTGGCGGTGGTATTCCTTGGCGGATGCATCGGCACGGGACTGCGGTATGCGAGCTCGTCCATTGCGGACGTGGGCGGCTTCCATGTCGGTACGTTCGCGGCCAATATGGTGGCCTGCTTCGTATATGCGGCGCTTTCCGCATGGCTGGGATCTTCCAGTCTGTTGAAAGGCCGTGCAAAAGAATACGTGAATCGTGGATTCGGCATGGGCATGTGCGGAGGCCTTTCCACCATGTCCACGCTCGCATTGGAAGAATTCATGATGATTGACGATCACGCGATTCCCGGCGTCCTCACCTATTGTTGCGCAACGTTCATTGTCGGTTTTGCGCTCGCCTACGCCGGTGCCTTATGCGGTTCGTGGTTGGCGGAACGAAACAAAGACGAACATGCTGACAAGGAGGCGATCCGATGAGCGCAATGCTTGCGATCGGCGTATGCGCATGCGGTGGCGTTGGCGCGGCCGCGCGCTATATCTGCGATTCGTATATCAAGGTATTGTGGCGCAAAACGTTCCCGCTTTCGACGTTTGCCATCAATGTTGTGGCCGGTCTGCTTGCCGGCTTGGTGGCGGGATTGTTCGCGGCGAACACCATAAGTCCTGATTGCCGCCTATTGCTTGCAACAGGATTTCTTGGCGGTTTCTCAACGTTCTCAACCATGATGAACGAGACGGTTACGCTCCTGCGCAATGGGAAAATCGCTTGTTTCATCGGCTATGCTCTGGCTTCGGTCGTCGTGCCCGTCATGGCCGTTGCGTGCGGTTACTGGCTGGCCTGAGCCAACGTAAACGTGATTTCAAAATCACGTTCAAATATAGAGACTGGCTTCAGTCCGCGCGTAGCATGCAACCACGCTCGGGACTATGGGAATCACGTATACCGATAAAAAGAAGTTCACCAAAGAGCGGACGCGGCAACTGTTCCGATCCGTCGGATGGGTGTCAGGCAAATATCCGGAACGTTTGCACAAGGCTCTGATGGGATCGTCCACCGTGTTCAGCGCATGGGACGGCGACCGCTTGGTAGGCTTGGTGCGCGTGCTTGATGACACTGAGATGGTGGCTTACATGCATTACGTGCTGGTCGATCCGGAGTATCAGGGTTATGGCATCGCAGGCCATCTGGTGGTCATGGTCAAAGAGAAATACTGCGACTACCTTTATATTGAAGTCATGCCGGAAGAAAGCAAGAACGCTACCTTCTACCAGAAGCACGGCTTCTCAATCATGGAAGACGGCGTGGCCATGCAGATCCGCAATCCGGGAGAACGCCGTTGAAACAGGCAACATGCCGCCGCTTGCCGGAATCTCGATTATCTCGAATAGTTTTTCGAGATTCTTATTCTGCTTCTTGTCCAGCGTCAGATTTTTCTTAAACTGGCTGGTGCACTTTACGTCGTATCTCATACTTCGAGGGCGGATCTAAGGGCGTCCATGCTGGAATAGCTGGGAGAGGAGCGAGCAGGCTGTATTTCGCTTATATATGGCAGATTTCTGGACGTGTTATGTGATATCTCACTTATATATGGCAGGTTGTGCCGCTGTGCTGTTTCCGGAGCAAAGGAAGTTGATATGCCATGGCAGTTAACAGCAGTTCCCTAGGCCTCCTGACAGTGCCCAACCCTGGGAGCTCTTTTTAGCCGAACGAAGCTGTGGCGGGTGCCGACAGTCGTGAGGGCGGCAACTTTTTCGCAGGATGTTTCTTCCTATCTCATATCGCGAACGCTTGTAATCGAAAGAGATTATGATGTGGGAGAGTTACTAACCAGAACCGGTGCCACAAGCGCTGGAATACCAACAACCGCGGGCCGCTTTCGGGCGGCTGCAACAAGAAGAAGTAAAGAATGACTGAACAGAATCATCACGATCCGGCAGAGCTCGACAAGCTCACCGAGAAGTTCACCGTGCTCCCGAACGAAAACCCGGCCTCCGACGCCAAACGTGCCGAACTCATCGACAAGCCGGCATTCGGTCAGGTCTTCTCCGACAATATGGCCCACATGACTTGGACCAAGGGCGAAGGCTGGGGAGACCGCCGCATCGAGCCGTATGCGCCGCTGAAGATGGACCCGGGCGCATCCGTTCTGCACTACGCTCAGGAATGCTTCGAAGGCCTGAAGGCCTACCGTCACGCCGACGGCTCCACTTGGCTGTTCCGCCCGGATGCGAACGCCGAGCGTTTCCAGAACTCTGCCAAGCGTCTGTACCTGCCGGAACTGCCGATCGACGATTTCATCGGCTCCGTGGCCGCTCTTGTCAAGCGTGACGTGAACTGGGTTCCGACCCGCCGCGAGTACACCCTGTATATGCGTCCGTTCATGTTCGCTTCCGAGCCGTTCCTCGGTGTGCGTGCTCCGCAGGAAGTGGACTACTGCGTGATCGCGTCCCCGTCCGGCCCGTACTTCCCGGGCGGCGTGAAGCCGGTTAGCATCTGGGTTGAAGACAAGTGGTTCCGCACCGGTCCTGGCGGTACTGGCTTCGCCAAGTGCGGTGGCAACTATGCCGCATCTCTGCTGGGCGAATACACCGGCATCGACCACGGCTGCGAGCAGGTCTGCTTCGTCGACGCCGCCACCAAGACCTACCTTGAGGAGCTTGGCGGCATGAACATGATGGTCGTGCACAAGGACGGCCATGTGGAGACCCCGTCTCTGACCGGCAACATTCTGCCGGGCGTGACCCGCCGCTCCCTGATTCAGCTCATTCAGGACAACGGCCACGACGTGGTCGAAACCATGATCGCCCTGGATCAGCTGCTCGAAGACATCAAGTCCGGCGAAGTCACTGAGGTGTTCGCTTGCGGTACCGCAGCCATCATCACCCCAATCGGTCGTTTCAAGTCCGAGAAGTTCGATGTGACCGTTGCCGACGGCAACTCCGGCGAATTCACCGTGAACCTGCGCAACCAGCTGCTGGGCATCCAGCTTGGCGAGATCGAAGATCCGCACAACTGGATGTGGAAGGTCTGCTGATTTTTCTCGACTGACTTTCATGGGTTCTGATCCTGCGTGAGGGCGGAACATATGTTGCTCGACACGCTCAAGGTCGTTCGGCCAAGCCTACGGTCGGGCAACACATGTTCCGCCCTCACGCTTTGCTTGTGTACGATGGGAAGTCACGAAATCCGAGAGCGAGGGAAGGGAAGCATGCCGGTGGCGTTGGAGAGTAATGCCTTCTTTTGGGGGATTGAATATTTGGCGACGTTCTGCTGCGGCATGTGCGGCGGACTTGCCGCCGTGCGCAAAGGCTACGACATTTTCGCGATTCTTGTCACCACATGGCTTACCGCACTGGGGGGAGGCATCATCCGTGACTTGCTGTTAGGTATTTCGCCACCAGTCGGCGTGTCAGACAAGGGTTTGGTGATCGTCGCGTTGCTCGCTTCTGTGGCTGTAGCGGTGTGCCATCCCGAAATCAATAAGCTCAAATGGTCCATGCTTTCGTTGGATGCTCTGGCATTGGGATTGTATGCAGTCAACGGTACCAGCAAAGCCATGATGTACCACACTTCAGGCATGACCGCGGTTTTTCTGGGCATGTTCACCGCGCTTGGCGGTGGGCTGATTCGAGACATGCTCATCAACGAAGTGCCGATGGTGATTCGTGACAAACATTGGTATGCGGTTCCATCCGCCGTGGGATGCGTACTGACGGTGCTTGTCTGCAAAGGCGTGGACGCTGGAATCGTCAGTTTTCCAGCCGAAGTGGTGCTTGATCTGCTGATTGTCGCATTGATGGTCGGCATGCGATTGGTATCAGTGATTTTCGACATTCAGCTTCCGGGAGCGCTGGTGCGTCATAATACATATCTGCCAAGTGAAGCGATATATTTGAAACGGCCGGTCATTCATTCTGATAAGGATTCCGAAAAACGCAAGTGTGATAAGCGCAAGTAGCGGCAGTGAGATAGTAATTAAACGTAAAAGATATTTGCGTAACAAAAAACCCGCAGGAAAGAACCTGCGGGTTTTTGTTAGCTGTGAGCTTCTAAAACTCAGAGAGCGTTAATGGCCACGGCAAGACCGGACTTGCGGTTAGCAGCCTGGTTCTTGTGGATTACGCCAGCGCCAGCAGCCTTGTCGAGCTTCTGAGCTGCGACCTTGTAGGCGGCTTCTGCTGCGGACTTATCGCCGGCGGCGATAGCTTCGCGGGTGGCGCGAACGGCAGTCTTCAGGCTGGACTTCACGGCCACGTTGCGCTTGTGGGCCTTCTCGTTGGTGAGAACGCGCTTCTTCTGCGACTTGATGTTTGCCACTATTTCTCCAAACGACGTTTTCTATAAGGACATACAAACGATGATGATAACATGGCGCGCGGATAAATCGCCAACGGGCTCAGGAGTGTCGCGACTCACCATGCCGATACTAGCAGTTAGAATCGTTTGCGTCGAATATTTCAAGAGGAGGATGGCGTGGGCCAGCAGCATAACCAGCCCGGTTTCACCGATCAGTCGTTGATTCGCAATTTCTGCATCATCGCGCATATCGATCACGGCAAGTCTACGGTAGCAGACCGTATTCTGCAGCTCAGCGGCATCGTGCCCGAACGTGAGATGCGTGATCGTTTTCTGGACCGCATGGATATTGAGCAGGAGCGTGGCATCACCATCAAATCGCAGGCCGTGCGCGTGCCGTGGACGTTCGACGGCACCGAATACACCCTCGGCATGATCGACACTCCAGGTCACGTCGACTTCACCTACGAGGTTTCCCGCGCACTCGCCGCATGTGAGGGTGCCGTGCTGCTTGTTGACGCGACGCAGGGCATCGAAGCGCAGACCCTGTCGAACCTGTATATGGCCATTGACCACGATCTGGCCATCATTCCTGTACTGAACAAAATAGATCTTCCCAGCGCGGAACCAGACAAGCATGCCGAAGAAATCGCAGGCCTGATTGGCTGCGATCCTTCCGAAGTGCTGCGTGTGTCCGGTAAAACCGGCGAAGGCGTGTCCGAACTGCTTGATCGTATCGTTGCCGACGTTCCGGCGCCGACTGGAGATCCGGATGCACCCGCACGTGCGTTGATCTTCGATTCCGTCTACGACTCTTACCGCGGTATCGTCACCTACATTCGTATGGTCGATGGCGAGCTACGTTCCCGTGAGAAACTGCACATGATGGGTATCGGCATGACCCATGATCCGATTGAAATCGGCGTGATCAGTCCAGACATGATGCCTACGAAGGCGCTTGGCGCGGGCGAAGTCGGCTATGTGATCACCGGCGCGAAGGATGTCAGCCAGTCCAAAGTGGGCGACACCATCACGTCTGCGCTCAAGCCCGCAGCCGATCCGCTCGAAGGCTACCGTGACCCACAGCCCATGGTCTACGCGGGTCTGTTCCCGATCGACAACGCACAGTATCCGGAACTCCGTGAGGCGCTCGATAAGCTCAAGCTCAACGATGCGGCCCTGATTTATGAGCCGGAAACGTCTGTGGCGCTAGGCTTTGGCTTCCGCTGCGGCTTCCTTGGCCTGCTGCATATGGAGATCGTGACCGAACGACTGAGCCGCGAATTCAATCTTGATCTGATCTCCACCGCGCCGAACGTGCCGTACGAGGTCACTGCGGAAGACAATTCCGTGTATCGTGTGACTAATCCGAGTGAATTCCCCGACGGCAAGATCAAGCAGATCGTCGAACCGATGGTTGCCGCCGACATCATCACTCCGAAGGAATTCATCGGCGCCGTCATGGACTTGTGCCAGGACCATCGTGGCCAAATGGGCACCATGGAGTACATTTCCGCCGACCGTGTGGAAATGCATTATCGTATTCCATTGGCCGAAATCGTGTTCGACTTCTTCGACCAGTTGAAGAGCCGAACCAAGGGTTACGCGTCGCTTGACTACCATGAGGACGGCGAACAGTCCGCCGATCTGGTGAAGGTTGACATTCTCATTCAGGGTGAGAAGGTCGATGCGTTCAGCGCCATCGTGCATAAGGATAAGGCGTATTCCTACGGTGTGATGATGACGAAGAAGCTGCGTGAGCTCATTCCTCGCCAGCAGTTCGAAATCCCGATTCAGGCCGCCATCGGTTCCCGCATCATCGCACGCGAGAACATTCGCGCCTTGCGCAAGGACGTGCTTGCTAAGTGTTATGGCGGCGACATTTCCCGTAAGCGCAAGCTGCTCGAAAAGCAGAAGGCCGGCAAGAAGCGCATGAAGATGCTCGGCCATGTCGAGGTACCGCAGGAGGCGTTCATCGCCGCATTGTCGACCGGAGAGACCGGCAATGACCGTGACACCAAAGACAAGATTCGTGCGGCTCAGAAGACCGAAGGCTGATGTTCGAAGTCTACATTCATGTGCCATTCTGCATGCGTCGCTGCGGTTATTGTGATTTCAACACGTATACCGCCGTCGACATGGGGGAGGGCGCATCGCGCGGCAACTACGCCAACATGGTGATTCGCGAGATGTCGATCGTTCGCGATTGGCAGATCGCGCACGGCATTGACGAACCGGAAGCGGCCACCGTCTTCTTCGGTGGTGGCACGCCCACGATTCTGAAAGCCTCAGATCTGGTGGCCATGCTGAATGCCGTGCGCGATACGTGGGGCATTGCCGAGAACGCGGAAATCACCACCGAAGCGAATCCGGACACGGTGAACGCCGATTATGTGAAAGAATTGGCGAACGGCGGATTCAACCGCATCTCTTTCGGCATGCAGTCGGCCGTGCCAAGCGTGCTGAAAATATTGGATCGTACGCACACTCCGGCCAATGTGGCGGCAGGAATCGCCGTGGCAAATGCTGTCGGCATGCGTTCCAGCGTGGATTTGATTTACGGTGCGCCGGGGGAGAGCCTTGATGATTGGCGTGCTTCCGTACGCACGGCGATCGATTTGGGCGTCAACCATATTTCGGCATATGCGTTGACCGTTGCGCCGAACACGAAAATGGGACGTCAGATCGCGGCAGGAACATTGCCTACGCCCGATGATGACGATGAGGCGACCAAATATGAGATCGCCGATGATTTGCTGTCTGCGGCTGGTCTTGAATGGTACGAAATCAGCAATTGGGCACGGCCTGGTTATGAATCGCAGCATAATCTCGGCTACTGGCGCAATATCGACTGGGCCGGACTTGGACCGGGTGCGCACAGCCACTATGGCAATGTGCTGGATGTCGAACAGTCCACGCCGAAGGAAAAAACCGAAACAGTCAAAACTTCGGGCTTGCGCAGCTGGGATATCGCACATCCGCGCATGTGGGGCCAGGCTATCAACGCCGGCGATATGCCATGGTCGGGAAGCGAACGAATCTCCAACGAGGAAAACCTCGAAGAAATCATCATGCTTGGTCTGCGCATACGTGAGGGCCTTGATTTGAGCCTTCTTGGAAACACGGTTGATATGGCTCGCATCCAACCCATGGAAGACGAAGGTCTCATCGTGATCCGTGACGGACGTGTGATTCCAACCCGAACCGGACGCCTGCTCAACGACACCGTCATCGAGCGTTTCTTCGACGCATGCTCTTTGTAAGAAAGTTTTCGACAACAGATTGCGATAACGATAATCCACAATGCCGATAATCGCGATTAATCATCTGTTTTTCAATAAGATTTTCCCGATTGGCTGGCATCATGCGGTATTGTGACAGTGCTGGCGAGCACATGCGCGGTGGTGACCCACAGCATGTGATTCATTCCACCTAGCTCGCCTATGATGGTAGGAAGCGTGCGTTTCGACGAACGGGACTTCCTCACCCCGCGCAACGGAAAGAACGCGCAATTGGTTGTCATTGCTTGCATGAGAGGGTACAGAGCCCCGTATGATCGTCTGATTTTCTCTCACGAAAGGGTCTTGACTTTTTTGGGTATTCGTTATATGGACACATGAAACGTGTTTGATACAGGGGCGCGGTATTCTAAACCACGCATTAAAGAACCGCAAGACTTTTCTTGCCCAAAAACATTGAAGGTGGTTTCGGTGACTTTCCACGCCCCGTTAGATCTCACGATCCATGATTCCCAAGGTATGTACGATCCCGGCGCCGAGCACGACGCCTGCGGCGTGGGTATGGTCACCACCCTCAACAAGCGCCCGGAACGCAAGATCATTGACGATGCCATCGAAGTGCTCGTCAATCTCAATCACCGTGGTGCGGTCGGCGCCGAGGAGAACACCGGTGACGGCGCAGGCATCCTCATGAGCATGCCAGACGAGTTCATGCGCGCCACCGCAGGCGTGGAATTGCCTGAAGAAGGCCATTACGCGGCCGGCATCGCGTTCCTCGACCGTGACATCGCCACCTCCGGCCAGCAAGAGCAGGCTATCGCCAAGATCGTGCGCGAAGAAGGCCTTGAAGTACTCGCATGGCGCGTCGTACCCACCAACCCGGACGGACTCGGACTACAGGCGCTCGCCAGCATGCCCGCGTTCAAGACGCTGGTCGTGGCCGACCCTGAAGGACAGCTCGCCGGCATCGAACTGGACCGCAAGACGTTCCGCATCCGTAAGCGCGTGGAACATGAGGTGGGCATCTACTTCGCGTCCCTGTCCGCACGTACCATCACCTACAAGGGCATGCTCACCACCATGCAGCTCAAGCCCTTCTTTCTGGACCTTTCCGATGAGCGCATGAAGGCGAAGATCGCCATCGTGCACTCCCGCTTCTCCACCAACACGTTCCCGAGCTGGCCGCTCGCACAGCCGTTCCGTCAGCTGGCCCACAACGGCGAGATTAACACCATCCAAGGCAACCGCAACTGGCTGTCCGCACGTGAAGGCCGCCTGAGCTCCGAGCTGCTCGGCGAATTCAAGCCGCTACTGCCGATCGCGACCCCAGGCTACTCCGATTCCGGCACGTTTGACGAATGCCTCGAACTGTTGCACCTGTCCGGCCGTTCCATGCCACATGCCATCTCCATGATGCTGCCGCCGGCATGGGAGAAGAACGACCAGCTTGACCCCGACGTCAGGGCGTTCTACGAGTACAACAACACGCTGATCGAACCGTGGGACGGTCCGGCGCACATCATCTTCACCGACGGCACCCAGGTCGGTGCGCTGCTCGACCGCAACGGCTTCCGCCCCGGTCGCTGGCAGCTCACCGACGACGGCTACATCGTGCTCGCATCCGAAACCGGCGTACTTCCGGAGAACGCCGAAGAGCACATCGTATCCAAGGGCCGCCTGGAGCCGGGCAAGATGTTCCTCGTCGACACCAACGAAGGCCGCATCATTCCCGACGAAGAAATCAAGAAGTCCCTCGCATCCCAGCATCCGTACCGCCAGTGGGTCGAATGCAACACCGTCGAGATGAGCCAGCTGCCCAAGCGAGAGCATGTCAACCACTCCGGCCAGTCTGTGCAGCGCCGCCAGCGCGCATTCGGCTACACTGAAGAGGATCTGAAGCTGCTGCTCGCCCCTATGGCCAACACCGGCAAGGAACCACTCGGATCCATGGGCAACGACGCGCCTATGGCCGCTCTCTCTTCCCGCAGCCGCATGCTGTTCGACTACTTCACCCAAAAGTTCGCGCAGGTCACCAACCCGCCGCTTGACTGGGAACGCGAAAAGATCGTGACCTGCCTCGAATCTGCCATCGGCCCCGAGCCGAACCTGCTGGCCGATTCCGAACTGCACGCCAAGAAGATCCTCATTCCGCTACCGGTGCTCAACTCTGACGAAATGGCGCAGCTCAAGCGCCTTGACCGAGCCAAGATCCTCGGCAGCTACTACAAGCCGTTCGTCGTCAAGGGCCTCTATCAGGTCGCAGGCGGCGGCAAGGCTCTGAAGGAACGTCTCGACGAGATCTTCCAGGAAGTCGACGAAGCCATCGAAAACGGATCCAACTTCCTCGTGCTCTCCGATCGCGACTCCAACTACACGTGGGGGCCGATCCCGTCGCTGCTGCTCACCTCCGCGGTGCAGCACCATCTGCTGCGCAGGCACACGCGCACCCAGATCTCCATGGTCGTCGAGGCCGGAGATGTGCGTGAGATCCACCATGTCGCTCTGCTGATTGCCTACGGTGCGGCGGCCGTCAACCCGTATCTGGCGTTCGAATCCGTTGAAGACTTGTCACGCAAGGGCTATCTCAGCGTCGATGCCGAAACCGCGGTGAAGAACCTGACCAACGCGCTGTCCACCGGCGTGCTCAAGATCATGGCCAAGATGGGCGTCTCCACCATCATGAGCTACCGTGGCGCGCAGCTGTTCGAAGCCATCGGCCTGAATAAGGACGTCATCAACGAATACTTCACCGGTACCACCTCCCGCGTCGGCGGCGTCGGACTCGACGAGCTGGCCGAAGAGGTCGCCATCCGTCACCGCGTCGCCTACCCGTCGCAGTGGACCGCACGCCCGCATCGCAACCTGCGTACCGGCGGCGAATACAAGTGGCGTCGTACCGGCGAGGACCACCTCAACGATCCTGAGGCCATCTTCCTGCTGCAGCAATCCACCCAGCGTGGCGATTACGACATGTTCAAGAAGTATTCGGCGCACATCAACGACACCTCCAACCGTCTGATGACGCTGCGCGGCCTGATGAAGTTCAAGTCCGATCGCAAACCGATTGACATCAGCGAAGTCGAGCCGGCCAGCGAGATCGTCAAGCGTTTCTCCACCGGCGCCATGAGCTACGGATCCATCTCCCAGGAGGCGCACGAGACCCTCGCCATCGCCATGAACACCATCGGCGCACGTTCCAACTCCGGCGAAGGCGGAGAATCCGAAGACCGCATCAACGATCCGCTGCGTTACAGCAAGATCAAGCAGATCGCATCGGCGCGCTTCGGCGTGACCAGCGACTATCTGGTGCATGCCACCGATCTGCAGATCAAGCTCGCCCAAGGTGCCAAGCCGGGCGAAGGCGGCCACCTTCCGGGAGCCAAGGTCCCGCCGTGGATCGCCAAGGTCCGTCACGCGACCCCGGGCGTCGAGCTCATCTCTCCGCCGCCGCACCATGACATCTATTCCATCGAGGATCTGAAGCAGCTGATCAACGATGCGAAGATGGCGAATCCAAAGGCCCGCGTCCACGTCAAGCTCGTCTCCGAATTCGGCGTCGGCACCATCGCGGCCGGCGTTGCCAAGTGCCATGCCGACGTGGTGCTGATTTCCGGTTACGACGGTGGCACCGGCGCGGCTCCGCTCAACGCTATCAAACACGCTGGTACCCCATGGGAGATCGGCCTGTCCGAAACCCAGCAGACGCTCGTACTCAACGGCCTGCGTTCGCGTATCACCGTGCAATGCGATGGCGAGCTCAAGACCGGACGTGACGTGGTGATCGCAGCCCTGCTTGGTGCCGAGGAGTTCGGCTTCGCCACCGCGGCGTTGATCGTCGAAGGCTGTGTCATGATGCGTGCCTGCCAGAAGAACACCTGCCCGCAGGGCATCGCCACCCAGGACCCCGAACTGCGCGCACGCTTCAAAGGCAAGCCGGAGCACGTCATCAACTTCTTCATGTTCATCGCCGAGGAAGTACGCGAGCTACTCGCACAGCTTGGCTTCCGCACCTTGGAGGAGGCCGTCGGCCATGTCGAATGCCTCGACCAGAACGAAGCGATCAAGCGTTGGAAGTCCGACGGCATCGATTTGAGCAACGTGCTCATGCAGCCGGGACCGGTTCCGGGAACCATCCTGCATCAGACCATCGAGCAGAACCACGAACTCGACAAAGCGCTCGACAACAAGCTCATCGAGCTTGCGCAGCCGGCCCTCGAGAAGAAGGAGCCGGTGCGCATCGAGATGCCGATCCGCAACGTGTACCGTACGCTCGGCACCATGGTCGGCTACGAGATCACCAAGCGCTACGGTGAGGAAGGTCTGCCGGATGACACCATCGACATGACCTTCCACGGTGCAGGCGGCCAGTCCATCGGCGCGTTCATTCCGCGCGGCGAAACCATCCGCATATACGGCGAAGTCAACGACTACGCGGGTAAGGGACTGTCCGGTGGACGCATGATCGTGCGTCCGGAAGCGTGCATCACCTTTGATTCGCATGAGAACGTGATCGCAGGCAATGTCACCGGTTTCGGTGCCACCTCCGGCCAGATGTTTGTGGCGGGCCGCGCCGGCGAACGTTTCGGCGTGCGCAACGGCGGTGCCACCTTCGTGGTGGAAGGCGTCGGCGACCACGGATGCGAATACATGACCGGCGGCACCGTCGTGATTCTCGGCACCACGGGCCGTAACCTCGGCGCAGGCTTCTCCGGCGGACACGTGTATGTGCTCGATCTCGACATGAAGCAGGTCAATCCGGTAGCCGCCACCAATGGCGCACTGTTGTTCGAACCGCTCGACAGTGAGTCGGACGAAATCGTGTATGGCCTGGTCAAGCAGCACGCGGAAGAGACCGGCTCTGCATTCGCAGCCGGACTGCTCGCCGACTGGAAGAATGCATCCAGGCGATTCACACACATCGTGCCGAAGCACTTCCTCGCCATGCAGAAGGCGATGAAGAACGCCGAAGAGAACAATATCGATTTCAATACGCCCGGCGTCTGGGAACAGGTGTACGAGCAGGTTATGGAAGGAGCGCGCTGACATGGGAGATCCACGTGGATTCCTGAAGGTCCGTACCCGTCGCGAACTGGCCGAACGCCCCGTCGAGGAGCGAATCAAGGATTGGTTCGACGTCCACGCCGAATCCGGCCTGCAACCTTGGACCACCGAGCAGGCGGCCCGATGCATGGATTGCGGCACGCCGTTCTGTATGAACGGCTGCCCGTTGGGCAACATCATTCCAGAATTCAACGATCTGGTCCGCCAGGAGAAGTGGGAGGACGCGTACAACCGCCTGTCCGAGACGAACAACTTCCCTGAGGTCACCGGCCGCATCTGCCCCGCGCTGTGCGAGGCCGCCTGCGTGCTAGGCATCCACCAGCCGCCGACCATGATCAAGAACGACGAGTGCACGATCATCGATCAGGCATGGGAGCTTGACTACGTCAAGCCGTTGCCTCCACAGCGTCTGACCGACCAGACCGTCGCCGTGGTCGGCTCCGGTCCGTCCGGTCTAGCATGCGCCCAGCAGCTTACTCGCGCCGGCCACACCGTGGTCGTATACGAGCGTGATGACGCCATCGGCGGTCTGATGCGCTACGGCATTCCGAACTTCAAACTCGACAAGCGACTCATCGACCGCCGTGTGGAACAGATGGAGGCCGAAGGCACCGTGTTCCGTACCGGCGTGGAGATCGGCAAAGACATCTCCTGGGACGACCTGCGCTCCCGCTACGATGCCGTGGTCGTCGCCATCGGCTCCACCGTGCCACGCGACATGAAGATTCCGGGCCGCGAACTCAAAGGCATCCACTTCGCCATGGAGTTCCTGCCTGACGCGACCCGCCGCGTCTACGGCGTTAAGCCAGTCAATGACATCACCGCCGAAGGCAAGCACGTCGTGATCATCGGCGGCGGCGATACCGGATCCGACTGCTTGGGCACGTCCATCCGTCAAGGTGCCAAGGACGTCACCGTGCTGCAGATCATGCCGCAGGAACCAAGCGAACGCCCGGCCAACCAACCGTGGCCGACTTTCGCACGCCTGTACCAGAAGACCTCCTCCATGGAGGAAGGCTTCGAAACCCAGCGCGCCGAATACGTGTACAGTACGGATTCCGTGAACTTCGTCGGCACCGAAGAGGAACAGGCTAAGGTGAAGGTGGAACACTCCACCGCCACCGAAGGCTTCGTGGCCGACGAGAACGGACATGTGACCGGCCTCAAGGTCGTGAACGTGGCACCCGGCGAAAACGGCCCGTTCACCCGCCAGCTGGGCACTGAACGCGTGATTCCGGCCGACCTGGTGCTCATCTCTGTCGGCTTCCTGCATCCGGACACCACCACGCTTGTGGACCAGCTGCCTGTCGACCTCGACGGGCGTGGCAATGTGGCTCGCAATGACAAGTTCGCCACCAGCCAGGATGGCGTATTCGCCTGCGGCGACGCCGGACGTGGCCAGAGCCTCGTGGTATGGGCCATCTCCGAAGGCCGCTCTTGCGCGGCTGCCGTGGATGAATACCTTACCGGTGCCACTGAACTGCCGGCACCCATCGTGGCCTCCAAAAGGCCGATGATGCTTCCGCGCTGATTCGACGGCGACACCAAGATCCAAGTGGTCTTCACCCGTATCCATCGGAATGCGGATGAAGACCACTTTTCCTATGGGCAACGTTTTTCTTGAATCGATATGACTGAAGCGTGGAAAACAGACGGCATACAGGTCTAGCATACGCTAAAGTAGCATGCAGCAACACGTAACAAAGGAGTGCACCAATGCCAAATCGCGCCGAACGACGTGCCCAAGCCAAGCAGAACCGCAGGGGAGTGCCCCAACAGTACGACCAGACCAGAGGCCGTGGCCGTTCCGGCATGCTTGACGAATACCAGCTTCAGGAGAAGTCCCGTCGCCTGCAGGACGGCACCGATGGTCCATGGAAGCCGACCGGCGACAGCGTCGTGGAAAACGAAAACCTGCTGACCACCAATCCGGATTATACAAATCCGAAGATGTTCAAAGCGCCGCATTCCATGCGCCAGTGGTTCCGCGTGGCCAGCTGGGCGCTGATCGCATTGTCCGCAATCGCATTCCTTGTAGTCATGTGGCTTCCATCGCATCCGATGTGGCTCATTGCAACCGTTTCCATTGTCTTTGCGGTCGGTGTGCTTAGCCTGTTCTTCACGGCGGGTAACCCGAAGCATAATCCGAACCTCGATCAGAATGGTACGGCCGTTTGATAGTAAGTCGATGAACATAAAGCGGGGCTGCGTCCGATGGAAGGATGCAGCCCCGCTTTCACATGCGAGTCACGAATGACGATGCTATTCATTCTTGGTTTATCAGAAAAGATGCAAAACTTTGTGACACGAACGAAACAATCAGGCGTTTCGTTGAAAATTTGCCTTACAGTAGTGATGGAATAACTGCCTGACTCGAAGAGGAGAGCACAGATATGAAGGTTGAGATCCTTTCCCGTGAATATCCGCCCAAGGTGTACGGTGGCGCAGGCGTGCACGCGGAGGAGCTTTCCAAAGTTCTGGCGGAACGCGTGGATGTGACGGTCCGTGCGTTTGATGGACCGCGTGCCGAGAATGAGATTCCCGAGATTCCGGGCGACAATCCCAAAGGTTCGCTCAAGGTCATCGGGTACGACGTTCCCAAGGAACTTCAAGAGGCGAACGGCGCGTTGAAAACATTTGGCGTCGACTTGCAAATCGCCAACGACGTGGACGCCGACATCATCCACGCCCACACATGGTACACCTGCCTAGCCGGTTACCTCGCCAAGATGCTGCACGGAACGCCGCTGGTCATCACCGCGCATTCCCTCGAACCGTTCCGCCCATGGAAGCGTGAGCAGTTGGGCGGCGGCTATAACCTGAGCTCATGGGCTGAACGTGACGCATACGAGCACGCCGACCGCGTCATCGCCGTATCCGCCGGCATGCGCGAAGACATCCTGTCCGCTTATCCGAATCTCGATCCCGACAAGGTGGTCGTGGTACACAACGGCATCACTATGAGCCAGTTCGAAACTCCTGCTGACGACGATCCAGGCTGGAAGGTGTTCGAACGCTACAACATCGACCGCAATAAGCCCACGCTCCTGTTCGTCGGCCGCATCACCAGACAGAAGGGTTTGCCGTACCTGCTGCAGGCGCTGCATTTCGTCGATCCGGGTATCCAGGTCGTGCTGTGCGCCGGAGCGCCCGACACTCCGGAAATCATGAACGAGGTCAAAACCGCGTTCGCCAAGCTTGATGAGGAGCGCGGCAACATCATCTGGATTGAGGAAATGCTGCCGAAGCCGGAGCTTAACGCGCTCGAACACGGTTGCGACGCGTTCATCTGCCCGTCCATCTACGAGCCGCTCGGCATCGTGAACCTTGAAGCCATGGTCTGCGGTCTGCCCGTGGTGGCCTCCGCGACCGGCGGCATTCCTGAAGTCGTCGTCGACGGTGAAACCGGTTACCTTGTGCCCGTCGACCAGTTGCACGACGGTACTGGTACCCCGACCAATCCAGACAAGTTCGTGCACGATATGGCCGACGCCATCAACCGCATCATGGCCGACCCTGAAAAGGCGAAGCAGATGGGCCAGGCCGGTTACGAACGCGCACGCGACAACTTCAGCTGGGAGTCGATCGCCGACAAGACCGTCAAGGTTTACGAGAACGTGCTTGCCGAGCAGGGCAAAGCCGCCGAATAGCCCGTTCGCCACGTAGACGATACGTGAACGCCTTCCTCCGGACGCATTATTCTGGCGGAAGGCGTTTTCATGACTGCAATCTGAACAATGGCAGGGGAGGAAGAATGTCGGAAAAGAACATCGCGCTGAAACTCACTGACGTGGAATTCCGTCGTCGTAAGCGCGTGATTCTCACTAAGGTCAATTTGGAAATCAACAAAGGTGAGAAATGGGTGCTGTTCGGTCCTAACGGCATCGGCAAATCAAGCCTGGTTCAGATGATGAGTACCAGAGGCTTCCCGTCGGAAGGTACCGTCGACATTCTTGGCAACCGTCTCGGCAAAGTGGACGTGTTCTCCTACCGTAACCGCATCGGTTTGAGCTCCGCGGAACTGAGCCGTGCGTTCCCACCTCAGGAAGATCCGCTTGACGCTATCGTGACCGCATTGACCGCGACCACCGGCCGTTGGCGCGACACCTACACCGACGAGGATTATGCCAAGGCGCGCTCCCTCATGCGCGAATTCGGCATCGAGTACCTCGAAGGCAAGATGATGTTCAAGCTTTCGGAAGGCGAACGCACACGCGTGCTAATCTGCCGTGCGCTGATGGCCGATCCGGATCTGCTGATTCTGGACGAACCGACCACAGGACTCGACCTGGGCGGTCGTGAGATCGCGCTCCGTGCGTTAAGCCGGGTCGGCGCCGAACAATCAGACCGTGCCGTGGTATTGGTGACGCATCGTCTTGAGGAGATTCCGCAGGGATTCGACCATGTGGCGATCATGGGTAGAATCACCGGCAGCGAAGCCGATGCCTATGCCGACAATGTGGCAGGCAACGATCCGGCCCCCGGAACCATCGTGTATACGGGCGACTTGGAACATGGCTTCACGTCCGCGCGCTTGAGCGAGGTGTTCGGCCTGAAGCTCGAGGTGACGCACGCGAATGGGCGTTGGAACGCGTACGCGCTGTAACTGACGCTTTGCATCGCAGAAACATGCTGTAGCATGAATAGCGCCAGACAGGCGAGTCTTGACCGCGCTGTCGCAATGATGAAATCTATATTGGGAATGAAGGAGCGATTGATGCGTCGAGGACCGTTGATGGCGGGCGAGAAAGTGCAGTTCACGGATCGCAGATCCAATAAGATCACCGACCAGCTGGTGCCTGGTGGCGTGACGCAGACCTCACATGGCATCATTCTGCACGACGACGTGATCGGGCAGCTGGAGGGATCCGTGGTGGTGACGGTGAGCGCCAAACGTGAGACCCAGATTAACCAGGACCATCCGGAACGCGACGCCAACAAGCCTTGGAAGGGCACGCGCGCCATCGGTGGATGGCAGTTCGCGGTAATGCGTCCGCGGCTGGCCGACTATGTGCTGTCGATGCCTCGCGGCGCGCAAATCATGTATCCGAAGGACATTGCCCAGGTGATTCAATTGGGTGACATTCGTTCCGGCATGAACGTGCTGGAATCCGGAGCCGGATCTGGCGCCATGAGCATCAACCTGCTGGACGCGGTGAGTGAGTCCGGCCGTCTGACCACCATCGAGATGCGTTCGGAATTCGCCCGCGTGGCCGAAGCGAACGCTACGGTTTATTTCGGAGGCCGCCCTGCTTGGTGGGATTTGAAAACCGGAGATTTCGACTCGGTGGCGGCCGCGTTGCCGGAGCATTCCTTCGACCGCATCATGCTTGACATGCTCGACCCTTGGAACCGGCTTGAACAGGCGTATCGAGTGATTGCCCCCGGAGGCGTGCTTGTGGCGTACGTGACCACCACCACGCAGCTGAGTCGTATGGCGGAGGCGTTGCGCGAAGCCGGCTGCTGGACGGAACCGGACATTCAGGAAACGCTGGAACGTGACTGGAAGGCGCAGGGTTTGGCGATCCGCCCCGACCATCAGATGATCGGGCACACCGGTTTCCTCATGGTATCCCGTGCGATGGCTCCGGGATTCCAGGCGTTACGCAAACGCGACCGCGCTACGAAAGACACGACCACAGATATCGATTCCCTGAGCGCCGAAGAACGTGCCGAACAGCTCGAAGACCTTGAACTGCGTGACATTTCAGACCGTAAGCTGCGCAAAGTGCTGCGCGATCTTGACGCTCAGGTCGAGGCTATCGGCGATTGATACGGTGTTTCTTGCAGTTGTTCTGAGACAATAGTCGTGTGCGTTGCGTTGACGCGCACCAGATCGTTAAGGATTGGAGCATTCGTCCATGGGAACGAGCCTCAAGAAGGTTGCGAAGAAAGCCAAGGATTACAAATATGTGCTGCTGGTGATGCGCCACGCCAAGACCGAACCGTTCGGTGACGGCGGCGATGCCGGGCGCGAACTGACCGACAAGGGACGCAAGCAGGCGAAGGCCGTCGCCAAAGGCTTGACCGCGCACAAAATGGTGCCGACGCGTATCGCTTGCTCCAGCGCCACCAGAGCAAGGCAGACATGCGATCGCATGCTCAAGGTGTTCGGCGACGATCCGAAGGTCGACTATCGCCAGAGTCTGTATGAGGGTGGGGTGCAGTCCGTGTTCGACGAGCTCGCCCAGACCAAGGAAAAGCATCGCGAATTGTTGGTGCTCGGCCATGAGCCCACCGTGTCGATCGCATGCCAGTGGCTGGCGAGCTCCGAATCGAATGCGACGCTGCTCGACTTGCTGAACCTGGGCATGTCGCCGGCTTCGCTCGCCGTGTTCGGATCGAACGAGCCGTTCAACCAATGGCAGCTGCACAGTGGTGAACTCATCGCATTGCTGACGGCCAAGGATTTTGAATAATTCCTTTGCAATCGACATGATGTTGAGGGACATGAAACGCTGTCGCACCAACTGATATAAACCGTGCTAATACGCGCCACACTATGCCGGTGTGACGCCGAATCGTTGGAATACCGCGGAAACGTAGACGGCAGTAAGGCTTGTATGGTGTTGTGCGCGCGTGACGCTGATACGAGTTTTCCCGCCGAAAACGGCGTTTTACGCCCGCTTAGAGTGTGATTTAGAGTGGACTCCCTGACACGGGAGGACAGTCATGGCGGGCAAGACGAAAAACAGGAGGACCGGGGGATCCGGAAGCGTGTTCCAGGACTCCAAAGGACGATGGCACTTCCGCAAGGATATGGGAACCGACCCGGCGACCGGACGCAGACGCCCGCCGATCGAAGCCACCGGCATGGTGAAAAGCGAGGCGCGCGCCCGTTTCCAGGCGAAGATAGCGGAATGGGAACGGGACGGAAGACTGCCCACCAAGGACGGCCCGAAAACCGCGGACTACTTCGAACGGTGGATGGAGGAGCACAGGACCGCCGTCAACCCCACCACTTGGCGCAACGAATCCAGCTGGATGCGCACCATGAACGCGATCATCGGGAACATCCGCCTCAACCGGCTCACCGCCGACGACATCAACGGCATGTGCAGGAGACTGCGCCGCACGCGCAAAAGCAAGACCGTCAACACCTATCTCGCAGTCCTTGGCGCCATGCTCCGAACCGCGAAACGGGACGGACTCATCGCCGACGACCCGATGGAAAACGTCGGACGAATGCCGGAGGACCGGTACGAACGCCCCATCCTCGACGTCGCCGACCCAGCGAAGGTCATCGAGGCCGCGCTCGCCGAGCCCGATCCGGCGGTCGCAGTGTTCGACAGTCCGGACGAGCGTGAGAAGTGGGCACTCATGTTCGAACTTGCCTTCACCACGGGCATGCGGCCGGGGGAGAGGTATGGCCTGATGCCCTACCAGCTGGAACTGCATCATGGGATTCCCGTCATCAACGTGTGCCAGCAGGCCAAGCCGATACCAGCTGGCGCTACGATTCCGGATTGGATGGAAGCCGAGCATCTGGATGGGGCGATCTGGCTGACCAAACCGAAGACCGCCAAAGGCGTGCGGACGGTTCCCATTCCGCAGGGGCTTTGGGACCGGCTTTGGGCGCATATCGTCAAATGGGGCGTGCCGTCCCATGGATTGGTGTTCACCAATCTTTACGGCCGTCCGATCAGGCGGGACAACGAGGAGAAGCGTTGGCGCCGCGCCCTGAAGATGGCGGGACTGCCGTACGTCGACATCTACAGCGCGCGGCACTGGCTCGCCACCGAACTCGCGGCTGCCGGCGCGAGCGACGAGGAGCGCACCGCCATCATGGGCCACACCGACATCCACACCACTAGCGTGTACACGCATTGGAGGGAACGGCGGCTCGCCAAGACGCTCGACGCCGCCCTGCCAGACCTCCGCGACGGCCAGTGACGGACGTCGACGGCTTTTCCGCAACACGAAAGAGTATTGACACACCCCGCGCTCGCCGGTAGATTGAGATACGAAACAAGGAGGTGCCGTGGACGATGAGCATGAAGACGATGATGAGAATGATGACGATTCCAGGACTGAGCGGGACGCATCAGCTGGAGAACCGTCGCATGGAGTCGATGAGGAACGCGCAGGCGAACCTGTCACGGCAGACGAGAAGCCGTCTCGTGACGTCGGCGATCAGCCGGATGAAGGTGGAGAAAGACAAGGCGAGATAACGCAGCCGAACGACGAGGAGCTGGTCCGCGCCATATCCATGCTGGTGCAATCCGGAATCTCGGAATCCTACTCGGGCATGCTCCCGCGGCCAAGCGATTTCAACAAGTATCCGGCTGACATCCAGGAACGTATGTGCAGATGGAACGACGCCTTCACGGTCGACGAATCGAACCGGCAGAACCAGCTCGTCAAGGCGGAGATAGATCAGAGCCGCAAAGGCATGTGAGTCAGCGCAGGTTTATTCGCGGTCGCATTGCTGATGAGCTTCATATCGTTCTTGGTCACATCGAGTTCATGGTCGTTTGGTTTCCTGGCGGTTCCGGTGGCGACTATAATCGCCAACCTGTTCGAGCCGATCGCGTCAAGAAGTAGCCGCGACAAGGAAAAACGCACCGAACGCGAACCGGGGAAAGAAGACCGACAAAACGCGTGACGTTCACTTCATGAATGAGACAGAAGACCCCGGCGCTCGCGGTATGCGGGCGCCAGGGTCTAGATTTATTTGGGGTATGTAAAATTACTGGTTGAAGGTTGTTAAATTGCTGGTTGGAGGTCGGGAAGAGCATTGGATATCTTCAACCTTGGATTTAACAAACAAATCTATTAGAGATTCAACCCGATATTTAACAAATATGTTCTCTATTTCGAAGCGGTCGAAAATCGGTGACGCCAATCCTATCGAACCCCTTTTTGCTCGAGTATTCTCGATTCCTCTCAGGGCATTCCTTCACGAATCTGGCGACGCCTTTCGCCATCCGCGATATCAACCCTTCAAGGCTGACGACGCAGTCGTAGGAGCAATTCTCGAGCTGCTCTATCCCGTTCGCCGTATGCCCGAATTGCGCAACGAGCTTGTCTGCTCCGAACCCTGCGGACACGCCGATGACCCGATAAGGGCTGTAAGCAGAGCCTTTGCCGTCGATAGAGGAAGAACCTGCATGAACGACCGCGCAGCGAAGCTGGTAGAGATCCGAGGCCGTGAAGATGCCGTTCGATAGAATCTCGTCGAACCCGCGCTCGACATCTGCCTCAGATTTCAAATCATTCCTCTCGTCGTCCATTCTCTTGCCGTCGTTTTCTAGATGCAAGTACTCCGCCGCCCATGTCCGGTAATCCGTGCCGTCTATGCGGGAGCAGACGTCGGGAACCGTCACTACGAGCGTTAAGGCGGCAAGTACCAGCCCGTCGTCGTAAGCCATCTCGCATTCTCTCATGAGGTTCACCGGAGTTCTCGGGACGACGGTCGGCAGACCGAAGGCGTTCTCTCGGCTTTGGAGCCCAGGAGAAGGTTTCGGGCACCAGCAGTCGATCGCGTCGGCTTCCTCGCTCATTCGAGCACCTCCCCAGTGTCGGCGTCGTCCCACATGGCGGCCTTCTTGCGGGCGAGCACCTTGTCGCGGGTGGGCTCGAGCGCACACTCGAATCGGCGCAGCACCGCAAAGGGAAGGATGAGCTTGTTGTAATCGGCGGGGCGGATGACGTCGCGGACGTAGTCGGCTATGGACCAGATGTCGTTGACGTAGTCGAAGGCCTTCTTCTCGGCAGCCATGGCGGACCTTTCGGTTGGTTGTCTTTCCAACCCACTTATTTTACATACCCTTTATTTGGCTATGTTGTGCGCGGTGTAGTATTCGAAAGCGGAGTCGAACGATTCGGTGAACATGCGTCGTAGAATCTCGATTGCGTCGACGTATGCGGTGCGGGAGGATACGCGAGATGTGCTCCAGAACAAGGCTCGGTACACGCATGCCTTCCGCGTCTCGAAGTTCTCTTTGTCTAGGGTGTATTCGTCTCCGAAATATTTCGAGAAAGCCACTTGATCGGAGTCGCTGGTGTTGAACGCGGCAAGCTTTGACGACAATTCGCAGACGGCCTGCAATCTGGAGAATGCATCTGTTGTGGAGAAGTATCCGGGAGCATGCAGCGCCAATCCAAAGACGAGTTTGAGCATGCGTTTGGACGATCTGATCTTCTGCACTGCGCCAGGCAGTTGAGAGATCGCGATGATTCCGGAGTTCAGATTGTTGATATGCGCAATCTGGGTTTCGGTGAGGTCCGGCATGTTCTCTACGAAGGAGATTACAGTTTTGTCACTGGCATTGAGCTGGATCTTGTCGAACCATGCGCCAAGGACGGAATAGTAGATTTTCTCCAGTTCCGCACGTTTGAAGCTCGAGCATCCCGTCCTCGCAAGGAACGCCTCGGCTGGAATCCGGTCGAAGTATGTGCTCATCGGATTGTCCGGAAGCGCGTTGATGATCTCCCCGGCTCGTAGCTTCTCCTGATTCTGCAGGACCTTGAAATAGTTGCGGATCTGTGCGGGGTCAGCGGCTTGCATTGTGTACACGGGAATGTTGTATGCGTTGAAGTTCATCTGGATGCTGCTTGGCAGGTCGGAGAATGCCAGGCGTTTCGCCCTGTGCATGCGAGCGAGCCCGTCGGGGTCGGAGTCTCCGACGATGCGGTCGATGATTTCCTTGGCCTGGTCCGATGTCTTTTTGCTGAGCTGGAACCAGTCATCGTAGCTGTCGAGCCATTGTCCGACGTTGCCGCCCTCCATAAAACGGAAGATGGTGGTGAGGCGTTGCTTGCCATCCACGAGTTCCTGTTTGGCATTGCGCTGGTTAGGCTGGTTGAGGTAGTTGATGACGATGTTGCCGATTGGGTAGTTCAGGATGATGCTGAGGATGAGCTGGTCCTTGTACTCGTTCGACCAGATGTATCCTCGCTGGTAGTCGGGTGACAGGTCGAGGCCGTTAGCCCTGACGTTTTTGATGGATGCGATGAGGGAGATGATCGGCATCGATGACGGGGTGATATTCAACTTTTGGAAGACCACGTGCCGTTTGCGGGAATTGTAAGGAGTTTCGTTCATATTTATGACTATAACACATTGCTTAGAATCTAAGCTATAAAAACTTTTAGATTCTAAGGATTGATAGCTGGAAACATTGAAAATACGGCGATAAGGACTACTGTGTGTAAGCACATGAAATATGTAGAATCTCTAACGTTCCGGCATTCGTAATATACGAGTGCCGGGGATTTCTTCACTGCACGCACACGCCGGAATCGTACAATAGCTGCCGGTAGTCGTTCAACACTTGGATGGTGACTCTCAATTCCACTGCCATCATCCACGTGTTGCCCTCGTACACCGTTTCGGCCATGCCGTAATCCACCGGCGATATCAACGCCAACGCGGTATTCGTAGGCGCGGGCGGCTTTTAAGGTAGAGTCCCGACATTCATTGAGCTGTACATCGGGACTCGAACTATTTTCAAATGATGCTGTTATAGAAGGCGGCGCACCTCTTCGCGAATCTGCTCAGAGTAGGCATAGATACCATTAAGCGTATTGATAGGCATGCGCTCGCAGTTCTTGTTTTCGTCGAAAACACCGAGATATTTCTGCTTAGTGTTGAAATAAAGACGAACAATTGGCTTACGGTTGTTATCGTCGAGGAATATTGCGCAGTATTTCTTTGCATCTCTCATCGTTACACGTTCCGGATCCACATCGCTGCATGCGATGGCTTTGATGATTCGGTAACCGGCGATTTCCTCCTCGGTGGTGACGATTCCATCGTCGTCGTTGCCATTGGATTCGTCTTCGTCGTTTGTTTCCTCGTTTGCGTCTGGCTCAATTGTATCGATCTTGATATCATCCGCGCCGAGTGCCGTCTTGAGTCGATCGTTGACCTGATCTGACAGATACTGCTTCAGCGCCTTCGCCACCAATGGCCTGAACTTCTCCATGACCGACGCATAGAACGCGCCTTCGTACACGTGCGAGGCGAGCAGCTTCACGAACTCGTCCGACGGCTCTTTGAACTCGTCGCCGACGGCCCTCTTGAGTGCACCCACGTATTTGAGCTCTTCGGCACTGCTGGCGATGGAATCAAGGTCGAACGCCGGCTTGGTCAGCTTCTGCAACGCCGGGATTATTGTCGGGTCGATATCCAATAGATCCAGCACCAGGAACGGCTTCGAGTCCATGCGGTTCGGCTCATCGATGTCCATGTAGAAATTCCAAACCTGGCCATTGGTCAGAACGCCGATGCGCGCGTTCGTCACCGCGAAATACCGGTACAGCTGGCTTGCGTTCTCCAAGCTGAGCGGTACGCCGATCTTCTTGCATTCGATAAGAATCTGCACTTGATCGTCGTGCACGAGCGCGTAATCGACCTTTTCGCCTTTTTTGACTCCAACGTCGGCGGTGAATTCTGGTACGACTTCGGTTGGGTTGAATACGTCATAACCGAGTACCTGACCGATGAACGGCATGATGAACGCGTTCTTCGTGGCTTCCTCTGTTTCGATGCCCTCTTTGAGGTCGCGTACCTTTGCGGCGACCTGGTTAATGCTCTCTTCAAATTCCATTGTTGTTCTCCCTTCCTATCTGGTTTTAATGGAATCTTCGGTTCTGATGCGGTCGGCCCACTTATCGATGTCGATATTTTCGTGAGATGTCTCAAAATCGCTTATAACTTCTGGGTCTTTGCTGAGTTCATCAGCGTCGGTGATGATTTGCGATAGCGGCATCTTCAAAGCGTCCGCAATCCGATGCAGTTGCTCGTAATCGGCAACGGTGTTTAAATCAAATATTTTACGAAGCGTGCTGTATGGCACACCTGACTTCGCAGCCAACGCTGGGCCTTTGATCCCTCGCGTTGCCATTGCTCTCTTGATTGCTATCGATAGCGCCTTTGATTCGATAGTTGGGATTTTCTTTCCTGTTGCCATAAGTGCAACTTTAGACCCAATTGGGATATAGATAACTCATATGGGACACGCCGAAGTTGACATGAGTCATGTGTAATATAACATATCCCATATGGGAACAAATAAGCTCAATTCACAATATCTGGGAAAAGCTATGAAGTTTGCAATTAAGCAAGCTGGATTCACGCAGGACGAGGCTGGAATCAAAGCTGGTATTCCACGCAACAGTCTTAACCGCAAACTCAATGGTGGGACGTTCAACTTCGACGAGCTTGTCCGTATCGGTCAAGTCACCGGACGCAAGCTCTCCGACATCATCAAAGACGCCGAAGCGCTCGCTGACGCATGAATCGAAGGGAGAACCCAATGAACAACGAAATCCAACGATTCGATTTCAAAGACGCATCATTACCTGATGACGGACAAGGACAAGCCGCGCTCGCCAAGGAACTCGGCATGAGCGAGAAAACCGTCAGCGAACGACTGTGAGGCAAGGGAGCATTCGATACCGAGCAACTCGAAAAGACGGCGACGATGCTCGGCATGAACTCCACGCAACTCATCATGCTCCTCATCCAACCGATAGACGGCATCACCAAATTCCACGTCTGACACCAAAAAGGAACCACAATGACAAACCGCATCAATTACAAGACGCGACGAGCCATCGTCAACGCCATCATCAACGAAACAAAAGACCACGGCGACGCCATCCGACCACTCAACTGCGAACGATGGGACGACATCACCATAGATGAATACGAGCCGCACTGTCCCGTCATCACCGGTGAAATCATCATCGACCTCTACGACCTCGCGGACCTCATCCTCGACACCATCGGCAGGGAACCCTCCGACCGGTCCCCGGTCGGAGCCGACTCTCACGTCTCCGAACCGCTAGAACTCCTCACGGACGAAACCGGCATCATCGCTGCGAACCAGAGGTGATTGTGGTGACAATTCTGTTCTACCGAGCCAACAGGTGCATGGTTGTCAGTCCTGTTGAGGATTTTCGTCGAGTGTTGGATCTGCCAACTCCGAGTGTTCCAGGAGAACCTCGTCCACGAAATAATGCACTTCAACGTCTGTGGAACCGTATCCGAGGTCGTCGCTCCACTTCCTCATATATTCCCAGACAGCGCGTTTTTCCCGGATGTCCAGAAGACGCCGTGCTGGCAATCGATATGGCAGGAGGATGCGTCTGGATACGTGGGACTTCTCCAAACGGGTGGGTTCCTCTAGATATTCCAGGGTTACACGCACGGATTCCCGAGCAGTTTCGGAGGTCGGAAGAATGATTGCCACAAAAGCCTCTCCGGGTTTTAGCAGGGCCACGTCTTCCACTACCTCGAATCCCCTCTCGTATTGCGGGCCTTCGAGCATCATGAGGACTTCGCAGGAATCGTCACTCGACAGTTTGATCGCGTGCGCGGTTCCGTCTCCATCGTTCCGCCAGTCAACGAACAATGTGGGACGTCTAAACCCGCATATCGCGATCAAAGGCACAAGTCGTTTATCGGCATGCCGAAGAACGCCTTCTCGCGGATTGATAGCGACTCTTCCGCGAGTATGCCAAGGCCACCAGATGGTAACTCCAGTAAGGATTGCAGACACAATGGCAGCGATAATCGCGACCACGACACCGGCCCATGTGGCCACGACGGACGAATCCATAACCCACCAGCTTCCACGACAAAGGGACGACCAATGAGAACAACAGTACAGCAGAAGCACACCGACGGAACCATCGCGACCCTGCTCAGAACAGCCCTCGCCAACCGGCACGACGGAAACACGAAGGCATACCACCAAACCCTCAACACGCTACGCCTCGCCATCGAAGCCAACATCCCCAACCCCGAACCGGCACCACCCGAGGAACCGGAGGAACCCGGACTGTACATCACCTCCGGCGCACCATACTTCCTGCTCTTCCGCACCGCCGGAGGCGACTGGGTGCGGTACACGCTCGAATTCGGCGACGATGACGATCACAGCCACTCAGCCCCACCCATTCGTCAGGACGGGGCACACAACGACAACAAGCAAAGGAACCACAATGAAAGTCACCGCACCAAACGAAACCAGACAACAGAAGCTCAAATACCTCACCGACAACGGCTACCTGCACAATCTGCGAGGAGAGTTAGGCATGTCTACTAAAACGCTAAGCCTCCTCACAAAACTGCCAGATGACATGTTCACAGCCCTCATCCCAAATGATGCGAAGAACGGAGCTACTGGAAACGTGATTCTTCCAGAAGATTTGGTGAAAGCCATGCGCAGAGGCTCCAAAGAACTCCAAGCCAAATACAACACCACCGACATGATCGACATTCTCTACGCGGAGGCAACCAAATGAACGGCGATATCGTCGAAGTCCCATTCAACGGGAGCATGATGATCGCGCAAAGGTTCGATGACGGTGAAATCTACGCGGCATTGAAACCGATTTGCGAGAACATCGGCATCGCATACAACGGACAGTGGGAACGGCTCAACAGAACGCCATGGGCAACCGTTCGTATCATACGAACAGTTGGCGCAGACGGTAAACAACGTGACATGGTGGCAATCAGCCGCAAGACGTTGACCATGTGGCTCGCCACCATCGACACGAACCGACTCAGCGACGAGCAGGCACGCCATAACGTGACCGTCTACCAGAAGGAAGCCGCAGAAGCCCTCGACAAGTACTTCAACGAGGGTGGCGCAATCCGCGTTTCCGATGCTGATTCGGACGAGGACATCATGGCCCGTGCCGTGCTCGTCGCGCAGAAGACCATCAAACAAAAGAACCAGCAGATCGCTTCGCAGCAGTCGCGCATCGACGAACTCCAGCCCAAGGCGTCCGCGTGGGACAACTTCGTCGATATCGACGATGCGCTTTCCGTTCGTGATTCCGCGAAACTGCTCAGCAACCTGGGTAGGACTGTCGGGCAGACGGAACTGTTCGAATGGCTTGACCGGCATGACTGGATCTTCCGTGAGAACAAGCATTGGTCCGCGCGTCAGAGCCGTATCAACGCCGGGCATCTGATGATGGTTCCGTCGAAGTCGCATGGGACGCACAAGGACGGGACTCCGTTCGCGTTCCCGCCGACTGTGAAGGTCACGAGGAAGGGTCTTGCCCTGATCGCCCGCCGGTTCGGCGAGGAAACGCTCCAGCTCGAATATCCGAAGGCTGGTGCGTGATGCCGGTCGACAACTCTCTTATTCCGTGCCGTATCGACAAACCGAATCCGTTCGAGGCGATGTTCGCGCTGATCTACATGGGTGTCGGAGCGTTCTGCCTGATTGCCGGCCTCCGACGGATGGAACGTTGGGAGATCCTTTTCGGATTCGCGATGCTGATGATCGCCTCGCAGGCATCCAACAGGTTTCTCGCACGCAAGCGGCTCTACGAGGACTGCTTGGTGTTCTGCAAGCCGCCGGAAGTCACCCGGGAAGCTGAAGGAAAGATGCCCCGGACGCGACAAGCTGACGGGCACCCTCGGAAAGAAGCGCTGAAATGAACGGTTTCGCTATCTTGCTCTTCAGGTTCTCCCATACAGTGGGCTTCCCGGTCTGTGATTCCGCCATGTACAGCACTCCGAACAGGGCCTGCAGGGAGACCTTCAGGTCGAACTCTTTCCCGGCCGCGTATTCGTCGAGGTTCCTTCTCGCTTCGGAGATGAGGTCCAGTACGTACACTCGCAGCGATGTCGGCAGACTGTCATCCTCTCGGACCGCCTTCAACGCCTCGTCCAGGAACTCGGAGATTGTCTTGCGTTCCTCTTCGGCGATGGAGATCGGTAGCGATGGCGACTTGTCGGCGATGATCTCCAATGCCTGCGCCTCGGCCGCATCCAGAGGGATATCCCGTTGCTGGGAAGTCGAGAAACCGGCCCAGTATCCGGTTCCCGAAGAATTTGTGTATGACTCCCACAGCTTCTGCCATATCTGCGGCATGACGCTTTTCGTTGTGCCCAACCGTCTGACATTCATCTTGATCAGATTGTCCAAGCACGTTTCGGCGTCATGCATTCTGCTGAACGATGTGGATATCCCATCGTCGAATCCATCGTCCCTTTCCTCGATCTTGAAGAACTGCAGCATGTACTCGGCTGGGTTCATTGATTCTTCTCCTAACTGTTCGGCCCGCACGTCGCATATGCGGGATGGCACCGATTTTAGGAGGGGGCCGGGCGGTTCTCCTAACGCCGCCCGGCATCACACACGCAAAGGAGACGCGTGATGGTTTTGCAGAACGAGCTCAAGGATGCGAGCCGTATCCCGTTGAAGGACAGGCTCGCATGGACCATCCCGCAGGCCGCGAGCCTGTACGGGATCGACTACGACGGCCTCCGACAGGCTGTTAACCAGGGCGACATAGACACGTTTCGTCCGCCAAGCAAACGAGGAACGCCTTCCCGCCGTCACATCAGACGCGAGGAAATGGACCGATACGTCAAATCGTTGGAGGAGTAAACATGAACGACATGGTTGACGTCAACACGCTGCGCGACGAAATCCGCGACAGGCGTGCCCGCAGGAGGCTCGCGCTGCTGTGCGCGTGTTCGTTGATCGTGGGCGTCGGATTGACGTTGGCTTTGACGTGGAGGCCGGACTGGAGCGATTGGCTGAAGCTGGCCGTGATCGTGCTGCTTCCACTGTCGGGCGGCGTCGCTGGTGGCATGCTGTCCGGCGACCTGTGAAAGCCTCCGCCCCGCGAGGGCTGCGACAAGGCCAAGTCGTCAACACCGAAAAATCAAGCATGGCCGTGCGCGTGAATCCTTCTTCTGCCTAACTCACATCACGCGTATGGCCGCCCGCCGTGAATGGCCTGCCGTCCGCGTCCGGTCGCGGAACGGCCGCGTGGTTCGATTCCACGCCACGGCACGAAAACACAGCAGGAATCCGAAAGGAAGTGGATCGATGGCCAATTACAGCTACGAGACGTTGCAACGGATGAGCGCCCACCCATGGGAGGGACTCAAGCCCGGCCAGCGCAAGGCCGTACGCAACTTTAACAGGAAGGAGGGAGCGTCCGAACCGGACATGCTCGAGGCGGAACGCATCCTTGAGGAGCATCCGAACCTGAGCATGGACGAGGCCCTGAACACGAGCACGAACCCCTCGTACCGCAAGGCCAAGGCCGACACCGACAGGCGCATCGCGGAGACCCACGGCACCGCCAAGACACCCAAGCCAGCCAAGACGGAAAAGCCGAAGAAGGGCGTGGCGGAACTGGTCGGCGAGGCGTTGAACGCGAAGCCCGCGGCCACGTCGACCGGTCCCGACTGGCAGTGGATCGACAGCCTGCCCCACGACTGCGCGCCGGTTCCCGAGCAGGGCGTCTACGCGTCGCTCGCCGCGGCGATGCGCGCCAATCCCGGCATGTGGACCAAGATGCGCGGCTTCGCCCGCTGTGACCTCAAGTGCGCGCGCAGCCGTGCTCGCGCGCTGGCGAACCGCGTGAACTCCGGAGGCATTACGTCGATGCGTCCGAAGGGCTCCTTCGAGGGCGCGTTCCGCACTTTGGAGGACGGTTCCGCGGTCTGCTTCGCACGCTACGTGGGAGAGGGGGAGTGATGGCAGGGGAGACCGTCATTACGATCGTCGGCAATCTGACCGCGGATCCGGAGGTCCGCACGACGTCCGCGGGCGCGCAGGTCGCGTCGTTCACGATCGCCAGCACGCCGCGCTCCTGGAACCGTGGCACGAACCAGTTCGAGGATGGTCAGGCTTTGTTCCTGCGCTGCAGCGCGTGGCGCGATCTGGCCGAGCATTGCGCCCGCTCCCTCGCCAAGGGCATGCGTGTGATCGCCCAGGGCAGGCTTACGCAACGCTCCTACGAGGCGAAGGATGGCACGCAGCGCACGGTCGTGGAATTGCAGGTGGATGAGATCGGCCCAAGCCTGCGGTATGCGACGGCGCAGGTGGCCAAGTCGCAGCGGGGTACGGCTGGAGCGTATGGGAATCCGTCTTCCGCTCCGGCTGGCTATACGGGTGGCACCACCGCAGCTGCGGCTTCGTTGCCGCCTTCCGACCCGTGGGGTTCGGTTTCGGGTTCGTCGTCTTCGTTCGGTGATTTCGGCAAGCCGGAATCCGAACCGGATTTCTAAGGAGAAATCATGAGCATGAAAGCATTGGAGTGGGCCATGTACGACGTGCCCGCCGAAATGACCAAAGGAGCGCTTCTCCGCATCCTCCTCGCGCTCGCCGACCATGCCGACACCGAAGGAAACGGCGCGTTCCCATCCCAGAAACGCTTATGCGCGCTCACCGGGTACAGCCGCCGCACCATCCAGCACGGACTCCACGACCTGGAGGCATCCGGACTGATCGTCAAAGGCGACCAGAGACTCACCGAACACTACGGACGTCACCGACCGATCGTATGGAACCTCACCATGGAGGATTTCAGGGGCGTAAAAACTGCGCCCCTGAAAAAGAACGAATCCGAGGCGCAGCATACTACGCCTCAAAACAGCCAAGAGGCGCAATTAGGGGCGCAAAAAACAGTCGTTAGAGGCGCAATTAGGGGCGCAATACCACTACGCCCAAACCTATATAAGGAAGAAAGTTATATAGAACCTAGAGAGAGTAACGCGCGCGCGAGAAAACAAATCCCAATACCAGCCGACTGGAAACCCACCGAAGAACACCAGGCGCTCGCCGACAGGCTCGGCATCGACTGCGACGTCGAAGCGGGGAAGTTCAAGGACAGGGCACTCGACACCGGCGCCACATCGGCCGACTGGGACGCGAAATTCCGCATCTGGCTCATGCGCGGCCACGAACTCGGATACACCACCGTCAAAAACCAGCAATCAGCGAGGAAGTACACGTGGGCGAGCGACGAAGTGAAACGCGTCATCGGCACCGACCTCGAAGGCACCGACGACTACATGGAGCTCGCGTGCAAGGTCGCGGACCTGCTCAACCAGGGCGTGGACCCGGACATGCTGCGCCGTCAGCTCGCAAACGTGCCCGACACCGCGTGGGTCGAACAATTGTTCGAACAGGAGGCGGCGGCATGAACGCCATGACCATCGCACACATGGCCGGCGTCCTCACCTCGGCCATCCAAGACGCCGACCGATTGGAACTCGACGCGCTCAAAGGCCCAGCGCTCGCCGATATGGACCTTGACCGCATCCGCAATATCAAACGCGACTGCTCGACCTGCATCAACCTGCTCGACCAGCTCGGAAGGGAGCGACGATGAGCGACCGGCAATTCCAGGAATCGAAACGCGTCGCCTTGCAACGTCAGGGTTGGCATTGCATGCGTTGCGGACGCAACCTGCACGACCCGACCGTCTGGCCGGGCAGGAGCGGCCACCACCGGCAGTTGCGCCGTCGGGCCGACCCGACCGTGCGTGACCTGCCGTGCAACATCGTCGAACTGTGCGGGTCGGGCACGACCGGCTGTCATGGTTGGGCGCACGCGCATCCGGCCGAGGCGGAACGGTTCGGCTACATCATCCCGAGTTGGCGTGGTCCGCTCAACGCGCCGATACGCGACTGGAACGGCGACTGGTGGTGGCTGTTGGATGACGGCACGGCGCAACGGCTCACTCAAATCGAAATCATCGAATGGCAAAGCGATTGGAAGGAAGAATCATGAGGAAACAGGACGAAGACCGGAATGGGAAGCCGGAGGCGCTGCTCTGGCTCGACTTCGAAACGACCGGTACGGACAGGAATGACAGTCTGCCGTTGGAGGTCGGCATGGAATGCACCGACGTGCTGGGCGAGCATTCGTATGGATCCCTGCATCGCATCATCAGACCGGACTATCTCGACCTGTTGGACATGAGTCCGATGGCGTTCTCCATGCACACGGACAATGGTCTCCTGTTCGAACTGCTGAACGGCTCCGACAGGAACGACTGCGTGGAAGCGGTCGTGAACGCTGTGGAGGAGTATCTCGAATCCCTGTCGCAACGCTTCACCTTGGTTCCGGCCGGAACGAACGTGGACTTCGACCTCGACTTCCTGAAACGTCTCGACCTGAACCCGGACAGGTGGCTGTCCTACCGCAAGTTCGACCTGACCACGCTCCGCCGGTATTTGAGGTTCATCGACTGTCCCGAGGATCCGTACGAGGGGCATCGTGGCACGCACAGGGTGCGCGACTGCATCCGACGCGACATCAACGACTACATCCGATACCGCAAGCTCCTGAAGGGAGCATGGTGATGACAGCGGTCTCCATGATGCTCCTGTGCGCGGCCGTCCTGGTCGCTTGGATCGGAGGCCGGCCATGACGGTCCAGACGCATATGGCGTGGCGGTACCGGAATCCCGCCGACCTGATCGGCCGGCGATGCATCGCGCTCACCGGCATGGATGTCACGTTGGACGGCCCATTGGATCTGATCCGGTTGAGTCCGGTCCACGCGGTCCTGAAATACCGGGGCATAGGACTGCACGTCATCGACTGCGACCTACGCCATCACACGAACAAAACCTCGGACGGCATCCGCGCCGTCGTCATCACGGAAAGCAAACCATGAAACACACCACATCGCATGCCAGGAAATGGCATAGGACCAGTCCATGCCCATACTGCGGCACGAGGAAACCCGGCATCGAACCCTACGCCCGGATCATCGGAGCCAAGATGCACTGCATCTGGATCGCCAAATGCCATGGATGTCCGAACGCCGTCTGGATCACCACCCCGGACGACAGCATCAAAACCGCGATCCGCGGATGGAACCGATACGCCAACGGCGGATGGCGCAAACACCAGGAGGAAACGAAATGAGAAAAACAACACGCATCACACTCAAGGACACAAAATGAGCAATCGAAGTTATTTGGTGCCAAGGCCGCCAGCGTTCGACCATGAGCATCCCAGACCGAAGGAGGAAGGCGAGGTGCTGTACTGCGGAAATTGCCAAAAATGGTACGTATCATGGTTTCCCCTCACCGAAGTCAAAACCATATGGGGCCGCCGCCCCGAATGGTGGATACGCATCTTCCACCGCAAACCATACGAGACGATCATCCAGCAAATACGAAGGGAAACGAAATGAAAGTGAAGAAAACCCTCACGGACATGATCATCAAATGGCATCAGGCCGGATACAGCCTCGATGAGATCGCCCCACTGATGCCACAAGTCCCCAAAGAGGAAATCAAAGCCATCATTCAACAACACCACGAATAACAAGAAACCCGACCTTCCGGCCGGGCTCCTGACACCACCAGAAGACTACCACGCCGGAGGGAATCGAACAAATGAACGAACAAACCAACGAATCCCAACCAACACCAAACCAGACACAACCAGCACAAACCAACCAAAACAAGCCAGCGCTCGCCGGCGTGTGCCTCGTCTGCGGCGGAGAATGCGCTGTCGGCGACACCATGTGCGCGAGATGCGATGGGCTGATGCGCGGCTGGCTGCGGGAATATCCATCATGGTTGGATTCGCTGCATGAGTTCCTGGACTCGACCGCGCACTACGGAGGCCGCCAGCCTGGACGCGTCAACCTTCCATCCGCGCCTACGCCAATCCGATTGCCGGTGCTCGACCACATGCAGGCCATCGAGGATGCCGCAATCGCACTCTGGCGCCGGTTGTACGCTCCGCCCGCCATGCCTTGGGCTACCTGTGACGTGCATCCGCCGCTGGTGGACATGCTGCGTGCCTGCGCCGGCAGTCCTCGACTGCGCCGCATGCCTGACATCGCCGACTTCTACCATGAGTGGGAGTCGATGGTTCGAAAGACGCTGGACATCATCGACGTGCCGCCTGCGAAACATGGCATCGGAAGATGCCCGAACCCGCTGTGCGGAGTCGAATTGACAGCGGCGGTCGGCGCGGTAAGCGTTGCATGTCCCGTGTGCGGCAACACTTACCTTGTGGCGGATGTGCGGTTGGGGTTCCTGAGGGAATGCGTTCGGTCGGGACGCGCGTTCACGGCGGGGGAGTGTGCGGAACTGCTGCGCGAATGCGGATTCCAGTGCAACGCGAACACGATTCGCTCATGGCGCAAGCGCGGCAGGCTCCAACCGGTTGGTGAAAACGTGAAGGGGCAGCCGTTGTACAGGCTTTCCGACGTGCATGGACAGGTCGTGCGACGCGACTCGATTTGACAAAATCGAAAGTGCAACGCACAATTGTCAGTGGATTAGAGGGTTCAAACCGAGGCGACTTGGTTTGAACCCTTTTCATATCCACCTTGGATTCTCCTAACTCCTTGGGCTACGTAACACCGTCCTGTCTGAGCGGCATATCGGACACGCTCCGCCCACTCACGTCAGAGTGGGCATACACCAACAGTGGCAGGCAAGCCAATCCCGCGACTCGCGATGCAGTGAAGCTCAAACCGCCTGTCCATGCCTTCGTAGGAATCAGTGGCAGATCGCACCGGTCGCAGATCTTCGGATCCTCTTCCTTGCGGCCGTATGTATGCGCGGGTTCGACTCCCGCCGAAGGCACCAACCAATCCGAAGCAAAGGAGCAACAATGAAAGACGTACTTCAAGAGATTGCTCACCAGCTCAAACGCATCGCGGACCAAGGCGAGCAAACCACCATGCAGCTCAACCGCGAAGACGCCCTCGCCGCATGGGGACTCCGCATCTACCAAGCCGATTACCTGCGCGCACTCCAACAACTCGGCATCGACATCACGGATTAAATGCGCAGACAACACAAGCCAGACCCAAGAAAAACCAACGGCTGGAAACGCGCACAACTCCGAGCAAGAGTCCTCGCAGCATACGATGTGTGCGCCATCTGCGGCAAACCAGTCGACAAGACACTGAAGACACCACACCCAATGAGCGCCGAAGTCGACGAAATCATCCCAGTCAGCCGAGGCGGCGACCCACTCGCATGGAACAACGTCCAACTCACACACCGATGCTGCAATCAACACAAAAGCAACCATTCAAACGAATGGGCGAAACGCGAAGCCGCGGGCAAACCAACCATCAAACAAAGCTCAATGCCATTCAAAACCATCGGCATCTGACCGGACACCCACGGCAGGTGACCCTACCGCCCCGGTGCTGCCTGCCCCGCCGCATAGGGCTGATTTCTCCCCGAGATTTCAAAACGTGACGATAGGGAAAACGTGACGGAGGTATGACGTTATGAAATGTCTTGAATGCGGCAGGGAATTCCGTCCATCCGGCCGCGGCAAGCCAAGCAAGTACTGTTCAGGCGCATGCAAGGCAAAAGCCTATCGACGCAGGAAGAAGAACAGCGAGATCGTTGCCGTCCCGAAACCGAAGCAGGCGAAAGAGAATGATCCGGCAAGGATCCCGGAGCTTGACCGACGCAGCTTCGAACGGATGATGGACGATTCCTTCGAGGACGTGCTCCGGCACAACCGCGACCGCCTGCGCGCGGCATTGGACGACATCTCGACTCCAGCAAACGCCTTGCCGGCCATCAGCAGACAGCTGATCGCGGTCAGCGAACGGTTGGAGAACATGCAGGGCGGTGGCGGACTGTTCGATGACGATGATGTGACGGAGGTTTCGGAGGATGTCGGAGCGTCGATTGTCTGAACTCGCCCAACGGCTCGTGAAGCCGGAAGGCATCACGTCGAGCGATTTCGCGATGATTGACAAGGCCGCGTGCAAGGCCGGCATACACTTCGACCTGTGGCAGAAGGGCTTCCTCTACCTTCTATTCGGTAAACGCGCGGATGGCAAGTACGCATGCGGCTCCGGTGGCGCGGTATTATCCAGCTGCCGCCAGATCGGCAAGACGTTCACCGTCGGCAACGCGATTTTCATTCTGTGCGCCGGACGGGCGAACACGCTGGTGATCTGGACGGCGCATCATACGCGTACCTCGGACGAGACGTTCGCTGACATGTGCGATATGACGCATAATCCGAAGCTCGCCAGATATGTGGAGAACGTTCGCCGTGCGAACGGCCAGCAGGAGATTCGATTCACGAATGGCAGCCGCATCATGTTCGGCGCCCGTGAGAACGGCTTCGGCCGCGGCCTGCACTCCGCTGACATCGAAGTGTTCGATGAGGCGCAGATCCTCACCGTGAAGGCTTTGGACAATCTGATTCCGATCGTGAACACGAGTCCGAATCCTCTGGTCGTGTTCATGGGCAATCCGCCGAAGCCGGGCGACCAGTCCGAGGCGTTCGGCGAGAAACGCGATCTTGCGCTCGGCGGCGACGCCGAGGGCATGCTGTACGTCGAACTGGCGGCCGACCGTGATGCGGATTCCGACGACCGTGAGGCGTGGGCGAAAGCCAATCCAAGCTATCCGAAGCGCACCAGCGAACAGGCGATCATGCGAATGCGCAACCTGCTCGCCGAAGATTCGTTCAGACGCGAGGCCTTGGGCATCTGGGACGAGCATGTGGCGGTTCGCGCTATTGATCCGAAACTGTGGAAGCAGTCCGAGACCATGCAGGTGCCGGATGGAGGCATTCCGAGTTTCGCCTTGGACATGCCGCCGGACCGCAGCACGCTGGTCATCGGCAATGCCTTGAAGCTGCACGACGGCACGGCCTTGATCCAGATGGCCGCCATCGAGGACGCGCACCGCAACGGCACCCAATGGGCGGTCGAATGGCTGCGTGAACGTTGGCCGGAGACCGCCGCCGTCGTGATCGACGCGCAGTCGCCGGCCATGAGCCTGCTGTCCGAACTGCAGAAGGCTCATGTCCGAGTGACCATCACCTCGATGGCCGAGATGGGACGCGCCTACGGACGATTCCAGGACATGCTCAACGACGGACAGCTGAAACACCTGCCGGACGACGCGCAGCCGCAATTGGCCGCCGCCGTGCGAGGCGCGATCACTCGCAACCTTGGTGCCTCGGGCGCGTTGGCGTGGAACAAGCTCGGAGCCGACGTGGACATCAGCCCATTGGTGGCCTGCACGCTGGCCCTGTACGGTGCGTTCACATCGAAACGTGTTCCAGGACGCAAACAGAGAGTTGGATGATATTTATGGTTGAATTCTCCGCATTGGGGCCGATCTCCGGCATCCCCGACAGCGACATGGACACCGTGCAGCGCCTGTACCGGGTATGGATCAGGAAATACGAGCGCAACGCGTTGAGGACGGAATATTACAACGCCCACGAACGTGTGAAGAACCTCGGCATCGCGGTGCCGGACAAGCTCGCCAGCCGGTTTCACGCATGCGTGGGCTGGCCGGCGAAGGCGGTGAAGACTCTCGCCGACCTGTCCGTCTTCGACGGATTCCACCTACCGGACGGCGAGGATACGCACGGTGTCGAGCAGATCATGGACGCCAACCGCTTCGACCTGATCGTCCCAGAGACCATCATCAACGCCTACACGCACTCATGCGCGTTCCTCACCGTCTTCCAAGACCCGGACGACGGCCGCCGCGTCCGTGTGATACCACGGCCGGCCACATGGTCAGCGGCCATCTGGGACTACATGCGCAACCGCATCAAAGCCGCGTTGACCATCACCGACATCGATGAATACGGCGACGTGACCGACATGAACATATGGCTCCCTAACATGGTCTACCGCTGTTTCAGGAACCACGGCGCATGGAAGGCCGTCGCATGCCCGAACGACTGGCCATATCCAACAGTGGTGCCGGTCTGCTACGACCCGCAGGCCGAACGCCCGTTCGGACGATCACGCATCACCAGACCACTCATGGCACTGACCGACGCGGCCATAAGAACCATGCTCCGCATGGAGGTTGGAGCCGAGTTCTACTCGGCTCCAAGCCTCTGGTTCCTCGGCCTCGACCCAGAAGCGTTCCAGGACAAATGGAGCTCGCTGGTCAGCAGCATCAACTCGGTCAGCCGCGACCAGAACGACGAGATACCAACACTCCAGCAAGTGCGGCAGATGACCATGCAGCCGCACTCCGACATGCTGCGCACCATCGCGCTGATGGTATCCAGCGAGACCAGCATCCCGGTCAACGATCTGGGCATCACCATGGACAATCCAGCCAGCGCCGAGGCGATGATGGCTGCCGAACGCAAGCTCTCGCGCGAAGCCGACCGCCAAAACCACCTGTTCTCGTATGCTCTCGAGGAAACCATACGCATGGTCGTATGCCTCCAGGAACACATACCGCCGTCCGACATGCCAGACACGCTGACCGGGATACGCTGCCAATGGCAGCCGACAAAGGAAATCAGCATCGGAGCCCGAGCCGACGCGTTCAGCAAGATCGCCGGAGTGTCCGAAGCGTTCGCCCGGTCCGAGACCGGCTGGCGGTACGCGGGCTTCGACCACGACGACATCGCGGACATCATGGACACGATCCGCTCGCAGGACGCGCGCGGCATCCTGGACAGGCTCGTCGGCGATGCCGGCAAAGCCCAGAAGCAGGACTCCGAAACGCAGCAGGCCGATGCCACGGAAACCAGGAACGCCGGCGAGTCTGCGGATGTGGGGGGGCTAACGGCATGAAAGCCAAGTTCGATGCGCTGGGCGTCGCGGTCCGCGCCGGAGTCGACCCGGCCAACGCGGCCTCGCTCATCGGTTTGGATGGCGTCAGATTCACCGGACTCCAGCCCGTCTCCCTCAAGAACCCAGACGACGAATGAAACACATGATCGGAGGCCACGATGTCCGGTGACGCGAACCGCACGCCCGACCGCAGCCAGATCGACAGCCTGTCCCAGGCCCAAGCGCGCTCGACGGCGTTGGCGAAGCGCGAGCTTGGCAACGTCTGGGCGGAAATAGCCGATTGGGAGCCAGCCAGACAACGTGACGCGCTGCTCGAACTGGTGCCGGCGATCATCGACAAATACGCCGACACATCCAGCGTCGCGGCCGCCGAATGGTATCAGCGCGTGCGCGACAAGTGGATCTCCGACGATTTCAAAGCACACACGCCGGTAAAGGCGAACGATGACATCAGCAAGCTGATCCGCGCGAACGCCGGCGTCCTGTTCGGCGACGACGCGGACCCGGGGCGGATGCTCCGCTTCCTCAACGCCGTCGTGGACAAGGGCGTGAAGCAGGGAGGACGCGACACTATCCGCTACAACGCGAAACGCGATCCGAAGAAACCACGCTACGCGCGAGTCCCGTCCGGCGCGAAGACGTGCGCGTTCTGCGCCATGCTCGCGTCCCGCGGCTGGGTGTACGAATCAGCCGAAACCGCCGGCGCGATGAACAAATACCATTCCGACTGCGACTGCGAGATCGTACCCAGCTGGGACAAGGACAAGCCGAACATCGAAGGCTACGACCCAGAAAAGCTCTATGAGGACTATGAGAAGGCTTACAAGGCCGCAGGCGACAATCCCACAATGGAAGACGTTCTCGCGGCAATGCGGAGCCAGCCGGGGAAGTACACGGATGGCAGGCTGGTGCCCGTGAAGGTTCCGAAGGATTGGAAGCAGCCGCACGCCCAGAACGAGGATCGTCTGCTTTCGATGAAGGGATTGGCGGATGCCACCGACGCGGAATGGTATCGGCGTCAGGAACGGGCCGGGGTCCCGCATTCGGTGGATACGCTTTACCCGCAGGAGATCGTGTTCCTCGAACGTTTCCAGAATCTCGGCAACCATGTCGAATGGATACCAAGAGACAAGGAAAACGCAACGGCGACAAACGACTTCCGTTGGATTGAAACGAACGAATTGTGCGAATTGAAATCCATGGCGAAAGCAGATTTCGGCAAGATCGCAGACCGCATCACCAAGGCCGTTCGAAGCGCCAAGGAGAATCACGATGTCGTCAAGGACTGTTTCGTCATAGACCTCGGCCAGACGAAGCGTAAGGACAAACTCGTGCACCAATTGGAGAAATACAACGACCGCGAATGGAAAATCCGCAGGCTTTTCATCTTCGACGGTGAAGGGTTCTCGGAAATCGAATTGAAATAAAACAACCGGGAGCACCCCTCCGCTCATTGCGTGTTATTTCAACGCCGCAGAGGACCCCCGGTCTTTCCACATTCTATCACGCTTTTGGTGGGTTGGCCCAGCGGCGACGGCAGGAGCCTGTAAATCTCCGACACCGACACATCGCGGGTTCGAGTCCCGCACCCACCACTCACAGCCCCGGAACGAGGCTTTTTCAATGCCCTGGAACAGGGCGGAAGGAACAGAAGCAATGACCGACGCAGCCACCATCGACAACGCCCAACAGCCGCAGGGGGAGGGTTCGGAGGACGCCCAGTCCACCGAACCGCAGAAGTCTGTGGATTGGAAGGCGAAGTACGAGAACGCCATCAAGCACTCCCGCGAATGGGAGTCCCGCGCGAAGGCCAACAAGGACGCCGCCGACGAACTCGACAGGCTCAAGGAAAGTCAATTGTCCGAAACGGAGAAGCTGACCCGCAGAGCCGAACGAGCCGAGAGGGAACTGTCCGCATTGAAGACAGCCAATCAGGTCAACGCCTGGAAGAACGCGGCGGCCGAACAGTACGAAGTGCCCGCGTCGCTGCTGTTCGGCGCGACCGAGGACGAGATCAACGCGAACGCGAAGGCTCTCTCCGAATGGAAGAACCCGGAACGTTCCGGCGCTTCCGCGCTCGGCGACCCGTCAGGCCTGCCCCAGAAACCACCGAAAAGCGCCGACGACTGGATACGTTCGATCGCCCGGCACAACAAATAAACACTAACGGAAGGAGAAGCCCATGGCTTCCATCGTCAATCAGATGATTGGCTCCACCGACCTCGGCGGCGGCCTCATCCCCACCGAATACTCCAATCAGATCATCCAGGACATCCCGAAGCAGAGCGTCATGCTCTCCCGCGCACGCCAGATCACGATGAGCACCCGCACCCGCACCCAGCCGGTGCTGGACAGCAAGCCCATCGCCTATTGGGTCGGCGGCGACACCGGTTTGAAGCAGACCACGAAGATGAGCTGGAGCGGCCTGAACATCACCGCGGAGGAACTCGCCGCGATCGTGCCGATCCCGGAAGCCGTCATCAACGACGCCGGCATCCCCATCTGGAACGAGGTCATGCCGCGATTGACCGCCGCGATCGGCTACAAGCTCGACCAGGCATGCCTGTTCGGCACCGACAAGCCGTCGAGCTTTCCCGACGGCATCGTCCCGCAGGCCATTGCCGCCGGAAACAAACTCACCCAGGGCACGGACCTAGCGGCCGACGTGGCGACCATGGGCCAGAAGCTCGCCGAACAGGGGTTCGCGATGAACGGTTTCGCAAGCCAGCCTGGACTGAACTGGCAGCTCATCGGCCTGCGCGACAACAACGGCGCGCCAATCTACGTACCATCCCTCGCATCCGGCGCCCCGTCCACCCTGTACGGTTACGGCCTCAACGAAGTGGACAATGGCGCGTGGGATATGACCAAGGCCGTGCTGCTCGGCGCTGACTGGTCTAACTTCGTCATCGGCGTCCGTCAGGACATCACTTTCAAGATGCTCGACCAGGCGCCCATCACCGACGATAATGGCAAGGTCATCCTCAACCTCGCCCAGCAGGATTGCGTCGCCATGCGCGTCGTGTTCCGTGCCGGCTTCCAGATCGCCAATCCGATCAACGACGTGCAGCCGAACAAGTCGAAGCGTTTCCCGGCGTTCGTCATCCAACCGAAGTCCGTCGCCGCCTCCCAGTCGCAACAGACGGTGGAGGACCCACCGGCGTCCGTCATCCAACCGAAGTCCGTCGCCGACTGATGATGTCCGGCGACGACATGATCGCGTTCGCCACCGTCGACGATCTGGTCGCACGTTGGCGCGTCCTGTCCGATTCGGAGGAACGTCAGGCTGAAGTCCTGCTGGATGATGCGAGCGACCTGATCCGCACCGAATGCCCGAGATACGCGGCAGCGAATCCGATGACGTTGAAGCGCATCGCATGCGCGATCGTGAAAAGGGCCATGCTGACTGGTGACGATGCGGCTGGAATCAGCCAGTCCACCCAGACGGCAGGGCCTTTCTCGGAATCGCTCACGTATTCGAATCCGGCCGGCGACCTGTATTTGACGAGCGCTGAGAAGCGGTCTTTGGGATACGGCCGCCAGCGGGCGTTTTCCATCAGCTTGGATGGTGGTGCGGATGCTTGACGGTGAACAGGTTGTCGTGCTCCGTCCCTCCAAGACGGATGGTGGCGGGAAATACAATGCGCAGACCGTGAAATGGTCGGATGAACCGGTGTCCGGCGTGTTGCTGGGCGCGGCCACTCCGGCCGACGTGCAGGACAGCACGCTGCCGAACGCTTTGAGCGTCGACCTGACGGCCTATTTCCCACGAGGATATGACAAGCCACTTCGCGGCTGTCGTATCCGCGCGCGTGATCGTGTCTGGCAGGTCGTCGGCGATCCGATCCCCTTCGATGGCGGCATCAAGCCGACGAAATGGAATCTCGCGGTGAACCTGCATCGGACGGACGGAAGGTGAACTATGACGTGTTTCAAAGTCTCGAAAGAGTGGATGGAGAAGAACGTCCTCACGAATCCGGCCGTCACCGTGGCCTTGGATGCGAAGGCCCGACGCATCGCTCCCATCGTGCAGCGCATCGCCTTGAAGGAAGGCGACCGTGAATACGCGGAATCGGTGCGAATCCATTCAGGTCGCCGTCCGGGCGTGAAGTCCCCGACGCATATCGCGCGACCATACGCGCGGGTCATCATCGGCGACGAGCATGCCACGGAGAAGGAGTACGGTTCCAAGCATTATCCGAAGAAGGGTTTCCTTCGTCGGGCGGTCGCGGAAGCGGGCTGATGGCTTATGGCTTTGACTCTGAAAGGCTCATGGCCGGCGCCACTGCCCATCGTCATCCGATGGCTCGCAGACCACGATATGAAGGTTTTGACCGAGGTGCCGGAGAATCTGTCCGATTCTCTGCCGGTCGTGGTTGTGAGCCTCGCGCCGGGCGGAAGCCTCGACGTCGGCACCTACACGTCTGCTCCCAGCTTGGATGTGGACGTGTTCGCCGCCGACCATGATTCACTGGACGACCTCACGTGCAGGCTGACCGCCGCCCTGTCGACTTTGCAGGGCGCGGGAAACCAGTACGGGTACGTCGATTCCTCCACGCTCACGTCTTTTTCGGAAATCGCCGACGATGATCCGACCGTGCTCCGATGCACGGCCACCGTCACGCTTTCCCTCAGACCACAAAACATCAATATTTAAGGAGCATTAATGGCTGCAACAGATGTGGTCAGCATTCTCGACGACAACAACGGCAACGTCCGAAAGTGGGGTACCCAGCTGCTCGCATTGGCGGACTACTCCACCGCCATGCCGTCGGAATTCTTCGACAAGACCACGAACAAACCGAACGCCCTACCGGACGGTTTCAAGATTCTCGGATACATTTCAACCGATGGCATGAAGATCAGTCGAAGCATCGACTCCTCCGACGTGTCCGCCGTACAGGATCTGGAACCGGTTCGCTCCGACATCACCAGCAAGACCCGCACCCTGCAGGTCACGTTCCTGGAAATGAACGCGTGGGTGAAGGCCGTCGCCCATGGCGTCCCGGTCGCACAGTGGCCAGCCGACAAGAACAACGGCTTCGAATATTCCGATGGCGCGATCAGCGACTTTCCCTACTATCGTCTGCTCGTCCTCATGCAGGACGGCACCGGTGTCGGCGCGCATTACCGTGTCGAGGCGGGCTACAAGGCCAAGGTCACGAACCAGGGCGATCTGACCCATTCGCGCAGCGACGCGGAAGGCGAGGAGACCACGTTCACGTTCTATCGTGACCCGGCCGTAAACAAGAGCTACTACGAGGGCGAGAAGGTCTCGACCGAAGTCTGACAGCCGCTCTTTTTCTGATTCTTCCCCACGACGGCTTTTGTCCCTTTCACCGTCGTGGGGATTTTCTTCTCCATTGTTTGCCGCATGAAAGGGCCGTTTTTTATGAAAGGATTGAAATGGGAGCAAAATACAACCTTCAGGCAGTGAAGGCGAAGTACCTCGAATCGCATCCGACGATTCCGGAATGGATCGAATTCACTTTGGATGACGGCAAGGATGCCACCGTATTCAAAATCCATTCGCCAATCTTCCAGACGAACGAGGAGAAGCGCGCTTTCGTAAGGGCTCAGAAGGCCGATGACGAATTCGAACTGGCGAAAGCACTGCTTGGCGACCAGTGGGAGCGTTACGAGCAAGAGGGCGGTCAAGTGAGCCTGCTGCTCCTGCTGCTCAACGAGGTCGGTTCCGATCTGACCGAAACGGACGCCGAGGGAAACCCTACACGGCAGTAGACCTGCTGACGGCGAACGGGCATGCGGAGGAACTGGAGGCCGCCTTGTGCGCGGTCTACAGTCCACGCGACCCGATCGCCGAATACTGGCAGGGACGGTTGGGCCTTCGCGCATTGCATGCCCTCATCGTGAATATGCCGCCAGACAACGTGTTTTACCGGGCGGTGTCCGGCGATGGTTGGACGGAAGGCGAATGGCTCACGCATGACGTTGGTGAAATGCTCCGCGAACTGCAATTGACGATAGTCAATACGAATCCGCTGGTGGAACGCAAGATCACCGAAGAGGATATCCGGCCACGCATCCTGCCGCCCACGCGACGGCGGGACGAATCCGTGACGGAAGACCCTGACAGGGAATTGCGGATGCGCGAGCGGAAGGAACTCATGGCCTTGGCTTTGGGCCGGTGAGATTAGGAAGGTGAATGGTCATGGCCGGTACAGCCGCATGGATTGACGTGCTGCCGAATCTGAGCGCTTTCGGAACGAAACTGAATTCCGGTGTGACGGCCGCAGCGGCTTCGGCCGGCCGGAACGCCGGCAGGAAGTTCGCAGACTCGATGAACACTGCGGCCGGCACGAACGTGCTGGCGGAGCAGGTCAAGAACCTCGAAGGCGCCGAAAAGCGCGCGCAGAAGGCCGTGACCACCGCCACCGCGCAGATCGTGAAGGCGCGTGACGAGCAGAAGAGCGCCACGTTGCGCGTGCAGGCCGCCGAAACGAAGCTCAACGAGACCGTCGCGAAATACGGTGCAGCATCCTCCCAGGCGATCAGCGCGCAGGCACGATTGAATGACGCGCGGAGCAAGGCCCGTCAGAAGGACGAGGCGTACAAGAACGCCGAAGAGCAGATCCGCGCCGCGCAAAACGGTTTGAAGGAAACGCAGACGCAGCTGGCGGCCGCGCAGCAGAAAGCGAGCACCGCGACCGGCGGTTTCCGCAATGCCTTGCAGAAGTGGAAGCAGGCCGCCGATTTGGCGAAGTCCTCCACGAGCGGCCTGTCTGAAGCGCAATCGCGGTTCAGTGAGACCAGCCGTCGTATGACCGCGAGGTTCAGCGCGATGGCCGGCGCAGTCGGCGGCTTCACGTCCAGTGTCGTCGGCAAGGCGGTTTCCACTTTCGCGTCGCTTGGCTCTTCGATGGTCGACGCTTCGGATTCGGCGCAGAAGTTCGCCAGCACCATGAGCTTCGCGGGCGTGAGCGACAATACCATCAAGAAGCTGACCGCAAGCACGCAGGACTACGCCGATAAAACGGTCTTCAACCTTTCCGACATCCGCAACACCACGGCCCAGCTTGCGTCGAACGGCGTGAAGAACTACAGCAAGCTCGCCGAGGCCGCGGGCAACCTGACCGCAGTGGCGGGCGGCGGAGCCGAAGCATACAAGTCCGTCGCGATGGTAATGACGCAGACCGCCGGCGCCGGCAAGCTGACCACCGAGAACTGGAACCAGCTGTCCGACGCGATTCCTGGCGCGTCAGGCAAACTGCAGGACGCCATGAAGAAGGCCGGCGCATACACGGGCAATTTCCGTGATGCGATGGCCGGTGGCGAAATCACTGCCGAGGAATTCAACAAGGCGATTCTTCAGCTTGGCATGACCGACGTGGCCAAGCAGGCCGCCGAATCCACCACCACGTTCGAAGGCGCGATGGGCAATTGGGAGGCGGCCGTCCAGAAACTCGGCATGACCGCGCTCGACAAGGTCAAACCGCAGCTGACCGGCGCTTTGAACGCGATGACCGACCGTATCGGCCAGTTCACCGACTGGTTCAGCGGCGCGTGGGATGGTTTGGCAGCGTTCCTGTCGACCGGCAAGGTCAACAAGGCGTTCGCCGAGGCGTTCAAAATCGACAAAAGCTCCTATACGGGCATCGAGGACGCCTACCAGCGTATCAAGTGGGGGTACGCCGGACTGGTGAATTTCGTCAAGACCGGCGAATTCACCTACGAGTTCAACCGCGCTTTCGAGAATGTCGACCGTGACACGCTCATCAGCTTCAAGCAGAATCTGCTTGATTTGCGTGATGCGGCGAAGCAGGTCGTCGAGAACCTGCCGGGACTCAGTGCCTTCTTCGACGTTCCGTCGAAGGGCGACCATTCGAACTTGAACAAGGCCATCAAGGCGCTCAATGTCGCCTTGGAGGGCTTGAAGCCGATCATCCAGCTCATCGCCGACATCGAGAAGATGTGGAACAGTCTGAGCGCGGAACAGCAGGGAGCCATCTTTGACACGGCTATTTACCTGTGGCTCGGCAGCAAGGGCTTGAAGATCTTGAAGAACGTGTACGGCACTGGCAAGGACATCGCCACCGCGTTCAAGACCGGCGGCAAGGCGTTGAAGACGTTCGGCACCGTGCTGAAGGACCTCAAAGTCCCGAAGACGGTATCCTCCTTCATCGACAAGGTCGGCAAGACCGGCAGCAAGCTGCTGGGCAGCGCGGGCGGAACCCTCGCATTGGGTGGCAGCATGCTGGCCGGAGCTGCCAACAATCTGCAGAAGGGCACTCCGAAGACGCTTTGGAAGGCCATGCAGGGCGTCCAAGGCAAGGATACGAGTGACAAGGCATACGAGCAGTACCAGAAGCAGTACCAGCAGACGCAGGAGAATTCCTCCTTCCTTGGCGTCAAGAATTCAACTTGGCTGCATAATCTCAATCCGCTAAACTGGCCGAGCATGGCCAGTAACGCCATTTCGAGTGTCGGCGGAATGCAACAGTCCGGCGTGGATCAGGTCCAGCAGGCGTGGTCTGGATGCGTCGATTGGATCAGCGCGAAATGGCAGGGCCTGACCGACTGGTTCAGTGGATTGCCCGCGACTATCGGCAGCTTCTTCAGTGGTCTTCCATCGACGGTAGGTGGATGGTTCGACTCGGCCGGGCAATGGGTCGAATCCGGCTGGCAGGGTGTCTGCGACTGGTTCGGCGGCATTCCAAACGTGATCGGCGCATGGTTTTCCGGCATTCCTTCCGCGATCGGCGGATGGTTCTCGTCGGCCGGCAGTTTGGCGCAATCCGTCTGGAACGGCATCATCGCATGGTTCGGTGGTGTTCCGTGGCGCATAACCGGCTGGTTCTCCGGCATTCCGGGAACATTCTCCGGTATTTTCCAATCCGCGAAGAACGGCATAACCGGCATTTTCGGCAGTGTCGGCGGCTGGTTCAACCAGAACGTCAAAACGCCGATCAGCAATGCCGTGAACGCAATCGGCAACACTTTCAGCACCACGAAGGACTGGATCCGGTCAAGCTGGAATCAGGTCAAGGACGCCGCCAAATCGCCTGTGAGCTTCATCGTCAACACCGTTTATACCAATGGTATAAAGAAGATATGGAATTCCGTCGCGGGAGCCGTCGGATTGAACCTGAAGCTTCCGGACGTGAAATTCGCCGAGGGTGGCATCAATCCTGGCTACGCGCCAGGCGTTGATTCCATTCCGGCGATGACATCGCCCGGCGAGGCGTGGATGGTCCCAGAATGGACGCGTGCTGTAGGTGCGGCCAACATTTATCGCTGGAATCGTATCGCACGCCGTCAGGGTGTCGCGGCCGTCCGTGAGGACATGATGATGGGTGGGCTCAGGTTCGCCGGCGGCGGCATCGTCGGCAAGGTCGGCTCTGCGGTGTCCGGTGCGAAGAAATGGCTTGAGGACCTGTCCGAGACTGCGCAGAGCTTCGTGAAAAATCCGGGCGACTGGGTTGCGTCGAAGATCCTCTCGCCGGTCAAATCGCAGGTTGCCGGCATCGGCGGTGGCCAGTTCGGCATGATGGTCGGACAATTACCGGTCAAGGCCGCATCCGCTCTGGTCGACAAGGCGAAGAGCTTCGCCTCATCTCTGACCGACAAGTGGAAAAGCAAGAGCGAGAGCGGCCAATACCATGGGGCCGTGGGCGGAGGCGTCGAACAGTGGCGCAGTCTCGTCATCCGCGTTTTGAAGGAGCTTGGACAGGCTGAGAGCTGGGCGGATACCGTCCTTCGGCGCATGAATCAGGAGTCCGGCGGCAATCCGAACGCGATCAACAATTGGGATTCGAATGCTAAGGCCGGCCATCCGTCGCAGGGCCTGATGCAGACGATCCCAGGTACTTTCAACGCCTACGCGGGACCGTACCGCAGCTTGGGTATCACGAATCCACTCGCCAACATCTATGCTGGCGTGAACTACGCATTGCACCGTTATGGCAGCCTGTCGGCCCTAAACAGGGCCGGCGGCTACGCTTTCGGCGGCATCGTCGGGGATCGGCCGACCTTGTACGACCGTGGCGGCATCCTACCCCCCGGACGGCATCTCGTCGCCAATGAGACTAAGCAGCCTGAGCTCGTGCTGACGCGGGAGCAGGTCCTCAAGGTCTTCGGCGGCGAAGTCAGAGACAAGGGCGATCGGACCGTGAATCTCAACGTCAATATTCCGGAGCGTTCCGACCCGTGGGCGGATGCATCGATTCTCGTGCGAACCGCAAGGCACCAATTGCGATAAGGAGGCCGTCATGGCTTATTTTGCTGAATTGTCGGCCTCCGGCTTGGATCCGGTACGCTTCGAGGGCTCGGGTGATCTTGATTGCCTGTGCGTTGCGAAGGGTGGCATCGAGGGTTGGTGGTCGACTCCCGCCGCGAAGGTTAATGTGACGGCTCGCGGCCAAGGTGACGGTGGACACGACGTGGATGAGGATGACATCTCGTATGCGTCGCGTACCGTTACCCTGCACTGGAATGCCAATGCCTCCAGTCGTGACGCGCTCATCGCTTTGATCGACAGTGTCCGCAAGCTCGTGCATCGTCAGGTCACGATGCGTGTGGTCGACAGCGCCGAGGACACCTACTGCAGAGGTGGATACCTCACACTGACCCAACAGCCGGGTTACAGGTCCGGCAGCATTGCCGATTCGACCATCACGCTCGTTTTCGAGCGTCCCGAGCGCCTGTCCACGCTGGCGCACTCCGGCGAGGCCCGCGCGTCGGTGGTGCAGGCCGGAGGTCTGAGCTACGGCACCGGCAATGCCGGCCTTGCGTACCCGCTGTCGTATGGCGTGGTCTCCGATGGTGCGACGGTCATGCGTCTGCCGAACCAGGGCACTTCCCGCGCATATCCGACCTACGCGCTTAACGGTGAGTGGCCGAATGGCTGCACTCTTCGTCTGGCATGTGATGGGCTGGGCTCGACTCTTGCCTTCAACAGCGCGATTCACGCCGGCACACCGGTGCTCCTGGACACACGCTCGCGCACGGCGACGATGGGAGGCGTGGACGTGACGGCGAAGCTTTCGCAGCGTGGCTGGATGACGATACCCGCCGGCAGCGCGCTGACCGTCAATCTCACCACGCCCGGCAGCGGCTGGGTCACATGCGAATCACGTGACACGTATATCTAAACGTTTATCTGCTTGGAGGTTCAACACTTATGACCACGGCTTTAGGCATTCGTCCCGACGCGAAATCGCAGGGCGTCAGCCCTCAGGTGCATCGGCATATCATCAGCGCCCAGTGGGCCAGTGACGGCATCATTCAGGGGCTTACCGTGACCGGAGGCACAGGGCTCACCTACAGCGTGGCCGCGGGCACGGCGCTCATCCAGCCCGACGGCCAGAAGGGCGAGGCCGTGCTCGCGTACTGGCCGGGAGGCCAGACTCCCGCGGTGGCCGCCGGCAACGCCGGGCTGAGCAGATATGACATCATCTGGATGCGCGCGCACGACTTGGACAAGGGCGATGCGGACAACCAGGTCGTGCTCGGCGTCACGCAGGGCACCCCCGCCGCAGACCCCGACGTGCCGATAGACCAGGTGCCGAGCGACGTGGTGCGCCTGGCGGCCATGCTCGTGCCCGCCGGCATGACCCAGACAAAGTCGTGCAGCACGGATGGCGCGGAGCGCTACGCCATGCCCTATGGCGCGTCGAAGGGTCTGATAGCGCGCAACGTGCGCAACTACGAGGGCCCGTCGAACATCGCGGACGGCGACAAGGATTATTTCGAGCAGGATACCGTCTTTTATTTGCCGACCGACCGATTGGTGGAGCTTAGATACACCGCCACCGCGTGCGCCTGCCGGCATGACAATCCGAAGAAGCCCACCGAGGACGCCACCCAGATGGCCTGCTGGTACGTGGGCTTCCAGATCGACGGCAAAGACGTGCAGGGCGGCGGCGGCCAGTTCCAGGTAAGCCGCGCATGGCAGCAGGTGCACCTGAACGCCCTGGTGTCATTGCAGGCCGGGTGGCATACCGTGCGCACGAGGAATCATCGCGTCACGTGGGGCGAGAACGTCTATTTCATCTGCCATTCGGATGGCAAGGAGAACTATCCCGGACGCACCTTGGAGGTGTGGGATCGCGGCGTGAACGTCGGCTAAGGAGGTGCGCATGGCTTGGCGCGCATACGTGGTGGACACGATCAGCGGGCAATTGCTGTGCCCGATCGATCTGCCGAATTTCAGCTGGTCGGTCAGCGTGGCCGACTCGTCGCTTTCCACCACGAAGTCGAAGGGCGTGGGCCAGGACGAGACGAGCGGCCTGAAGCTCCCATGGACGGCGGTGCCGGCCGATTCGCCCGGCGAACGCTCCCGGCTCCTCGCGCCCGACCGGCGCAGCATCGCATTGTGCTGGACAAGCCCCCTCGATTCGGAGGATGCCATCGGCACACCAATATTGTGCGGACTGATAGGCCAGAGGAAGGACGGCCCGCTCGATACGGATTTCAGCCTGACAAGCCTGTACGGGCTCCTCGGCGATAGATACTTGGTGCGCGAGGGAGTCTACGGAGCCGCCAATGGCAGCACCAGCACGGATGTCATCAACTTCGGCAATCTATCCCTCCGCGCCATCGCGGCCGAGGCGGGCTGGCTGTGCACCAACGCCAAGCCGGGTGGCGGACTGCCCATCGACTGGCACTACAGGGGCGAGAAGGGCTCGCACCAGCGCGAATACGATTCGTGGGATATCCAGAATCTGAAATGCTCCGACGTGTGGAACAAGATCGCCAACGTGGAAAACGGGCCGGATCTGCAATTGCGGCCGAAACTGTCCGGCGACACGATCCGCTTCGACTTCGTCGCAGGTTCGGACGCGGATCCAGACATACTGCAGGACACCGTTATCGAACTCTCCAGCAGCCCGTATGGCGGGACGTTGGAGAACATCACCATCGACCACTTGGGTGCCGTCAGCCGCGTGTACGCGTCCGGCTCGGGCACAGACAAGGCGCAATTATGCCATCTGTCCGAAGACCTGAGCCTTGTGAATGGAAGTCACGAGCCGTTCCCGCTGCGGGAGATGACCTACAGCGACACCGACGCCGCCGACGCCGGTCTGCTCCGCCAGCAGGCGGACGGCGTGCTCGCCGCGAATCGCGCGCCGCTCATGCAGATCAAGGGCGAACTCCACGCCAACGACATGAGCGCGGACGGCACTCCATTGCATCCGCTCGGCAGTTTCTGGCCCGGCGAGACGATGCGGTTGGACATTCAAGGATTCCCGAGTCTCGCGGACGGCGTGTACGAGTGCCGGCTCATGCAGATGAGCGGCGATCAGACGGACAAGGTGAATCTGATATTCGACGCCATGGATGATCCCATGGTCTGACATTTTGGAGGTGGTCATGTCCTCTCACGTGGAACTGAATCCAGACGATTCGACGCTCGGCCTGAGCCTGGGCATGAAGGCCATGCGCCTCGCCCTGACCCAGAAGACCCACAGAATCGGCACCGTGCGCATCCCCACCCAGGGTGATACGGATGTCATCATTGGCGATGGCGCGCAGGATGGCGCGAATCGCATCGACCAGGATGGCAATCAGCTGCCGCTCGTGGACACGAGCGGCATCGACAAGGCCGCCCAGGACGCGCAGCAGAAGGCGGATGCCGCGGCGGCGAAGGCCGACCAGGTGCGTTCCGACTTGCAAGCTGAAGTGGACAAGGTAAGCGCGAAAGCGGATGACCTGGGCAAGACCGGCGACCAGTTGGCCGGCCAGATCACCGACATCAAAGGCACCGTCAACGGCCAGCAGACGAAACTGACCGAGTTCGGACAGAAGCTCGAAGGAGAGATCACGCGCGGCGACACGACGGTGAAGAGCGTGACCGAGCTGAAGCAGACAGTGAACGGCCTGTCGTCCACGGTGTCGCAGACCACGAAGACCGCTTCGGCGGCTTTGAGCAAGGCCACGAGCGTCGAGCAGACCGCGAACGGGCTGAAGGCCACGATCAGCAAGGATTATCAGACCACGAAGCAGGCCGACGGCAAATACAGCACGAAGGCGGAGTTGTCGGCCACGAGCGATTCGCTGTCCTCGAAGATAACGGAGACGACGAAGACCGCGAACGGCGCGATGGACAAGGCGTCCTCGGTCGAGCAGACCGCCAGCGGCCTGTCCGTGAGGATAACCGAGGCGGCATCCGAAGCCGCATCGGCGGTGCAGACCGCCAACAGCCTCAAAAGCACCGTGGAATCCAACACGGCGAACATCACTCAGGTGGGGAAAACAGCGGACGGCCTCGTCACGCGCACCAGCAGCCTCGAACAGAATCTGAGCGGTTTCAAAAGCGAAGTGTCGCAAACCTACGCCACCAAAACTGATTTCGACAATCTTTCGATTGGCGGGACGAACCTGCTTGCGGACTCGAACCTGATAAAAACATACATAGACCCGTCAACGGGAATGCCATCGGATGCGAACGCCTCCCAGTCCGACGACGATTGGACCGGGGACTCCTGCACCAAAACCCCAATATCCGTATCGCCGTCCACGCAATACACGCTGTCCGCCTACGACGATATGGCGGACGTCACCTTCACTGGGAGGATAAGCCAGCTCGACTCAGACGGGAATCTGATCGGCCTGCTCGTCGATTCGATAACTTTTCCTGGCCCGGATCACGTGACTTTCACGACTGCGGCGAACGCGGCCAGCATCCATGTCGGAATCTATTTAGCTCCGAAATGCAAGTGGAAGTTGGAGAAGGGCGGCAAGCCGACAGATTGGAGTCCCGCGCCGGAGGACTATTCCACAAAGTCATACGTCGACCAGCAGTCCAAGTCGATAGCGTTGGGTGTCGTGCAATCCTACAAGGGCGCGGACGGCAGCGGTCTCGCCACGAAATCCGACATCACCGTGGAGCATGAAAGGATCACCAGCGAGGTTTCCGGCAAGTATGCGACCAAGGATGGCGTGACGGAGGAGATCAGTTCCAAAGTCACGCAGAACAATGAGTCGCTTGATGTCAAGTTCGCCACGAAGGTCGAGAACCAGTCCACGCTGGACGCGGCGAACACCGCACAGTCGAACGCTTCCGACGCCCAATCGCGCGTCGGCACGCTGGAGGACTGCATCAGCCTCACTTCTGCAGGCGTCCGCGCCGGCCATCAGTCGAACGGCGTGTTCGACGGTGTGAGCGCCCTCGTGAACACCGACGGCAGTTTCGACCTGCTGGACAAGGACGGCAACCTGCTCACACGCATCGACCGGCACAGTTTCCAGGTGGCCGGTGACGATGGCGTCGGCTCCGGGCATCTGATCCTGTCGCAGGACGGTCTTGACATCACCGTGCAGCCCACGGCGAACGAGAAGGTCACCTATCATATCCAGCTCGGCGCGGGCGGCATCAGCATCACCGCGCCAGACGGGGCGCATGTCGAATGCTCGGCCCGGACCGGCCTGGATCTGGAGACGGTGAAATACGGCAAACTGTCCATCGGCTCCGGCGGCTTGCAGTTCACCAACGATCAGGGCTGGGGCTTGGCGCTCTCCGCCGCGGGCTGGAGTCTGAAATGGGCGGGGAACCACACGCTCGCCACGGGCCCGACCGCTGGCGCATTGTACATCGACGGACGTCAGATCGTCACAAGATGATTTTTGGAATATGGAGGTAAGTATGGATGATGTCGTCAAGACCGATGGAGTGCTGGATTTGCGTCCGGCGAAGGACAGTCTTGTCTATCAGCTCCTGCGGCTTGGACTGTCTTTCGACCACAAGGACGCGTCCGGCGAGACGTGGACCGACTACCGTCGTGGCGTGATCGTGACTTTCACGGGTCGTGATACGGCGACCGATGTCGTTGTCGCCGACATGGATACCAAGGATTCCAGGACGGTTGCCGTGTCCGACTTGGCGGATGTCACCGAGGTGAAGACCTGGCGCAGTGATGGCGTCGAGGGTTAGGCGTCCTGTTCCCTGATTGTCTGTTTTTTGTTGTTCCCGTCGTTTCAGGCGGGTTTTCTCTTTTTCTAGGAGGTTATGTTGACTCAGATTGATTTCGGTTTCGGCCATCCAAGCGCCGATGGCGTCGCGGACTTGGGTAGCGGACTGGTGCGTGTGGTGCCGACAGGACGTTTCGGGAACGGCAGTCGAAGAGGCTCGACCCATGGGGAAGCCGATGCCGCCGTTTGATCTCTCGAACACGGAATTCTGGGCGTCGCTGCTCGTCGCCTTGGTCGGGGGCGGTGGAGTGGGCGCCATCATCGGCGCGATCTCAAGCCGCCGCAAGGACACTGCCGACATCGCCGCGAAAGCCTGCGACATCCTGACCGATTCCGTCATCAAGCCATTGCGAGAGCAGGTGGAGTCGCAGGAGGAGCAGATACAGCACTTGGAGGTCCAGCAGCGCAAGTATTTCGCGTTGGCGGAGTACACGCGCCGTCTGTTCCATTGGCTTCAGCAGTTCTGCGAGGTCGTCGATCCCGACTTTCTTGAGCGGCATCCGAAACCGCATCTGCCGGACGAGCTGCGCGGCGACATCATGCCTGAATCATTCGGCAAGGAGGGACAATGACGAGGATACGATTTCGTTTCCGCAGGCCGGACGGTCTGACTGACGGCGGCTCATCTCCACGTGGACTGGTGGTCTGCTCGCCGACGAGCCGCGTCGTCCAAAAGGACGAGAGCATCATGCTGCCGTTGCCGTTCGTGGCGCGTCTGCCGGACGACGGGAGCGATCTGCTCGTTTCGTTGCAGCCGACCGGAAGGGACTGGTGCTGGACCATACGCGAGCAGGTCGGCGGTTACACGCACGTGCGGCGAGTGATCGTGCCGGACAGCGTGCAGACGTTGGATTACGCGACGCTTGGAGAGGCGTCGTGGGCTTCGTCCGCAACGGCTGGCGGTCTCGTGCACAGCATGCGGGTGTATTCCGGCGTCATCACGTCGGGCGCGCACGTGCCCGCCGCCGAATTGAAACCGTCCGACAATGTGACGGTCGGCGACACGTGCGTGGATTCGACCGGCAGGGTGTGGATGATAACCGGTCTTGTCGATTCGGACGCGGTGTTCGGCGTGGACACCGGGGTGACGCTCGGCGGCAGGGGCGAGCGTGGCGCGAGTTTCCTCAGCGGCATGGGTAGGCCGTCCGACCTGACGCAAGGCATCGTCGGCGATACTTACATCGATTTGACGACCGGCGACGTGTATCAGCTCCGGCTCTGAATTTTCTCACATCTCATATCTCACAAAATAAAATGATTCGATTTCCAAGGAGGAATTGCGAAAATGGCATGGACTGCGACTGGCGGCAACCTGAAAGGACCGAAGGGCGATCCGGGTACGAATGGCGCGAAGGGGGATGCGGGCACGAGCCTGCACGTCGCCAACATCACCGTCTCAAGCAACAGCGACGTGGCGACGAGCGTGCTCTCGCCATCCGCGCCGATGACGGTAGGAGATCTGATCTCCGACACCAATGGGAACCTGTTCACGGTCACTTCCATCGTCAACGACACGACCGTCCACGTGTCCAACGTGATCGGCGGCGTGAGCTTCAAGGGGCCGAAGGGAGAGAAGGGCGCGGACGGAGCGCCCGGCAAGGACGGTACCGGCGTCACCATCCTCGGCTCATACGCTTCCCTCGAAGCGTTGAAGGCCGAACATGCGACCGGCAATGCAGGCGACGCCTATCTTATCGGAGGCCACCTGTACGTGTGGGATACGGTCGGCGCGGACTGGAAGGACGTCGGCACCATCCAGGGGCCGAAGGGAGATAAGGGCGAACCCGGCATCAACGGCAAGGACGGTACGAACGGCGTGAACGGTCTCGGCTGGACTTATGGCCACGGCGTGCCGTCATTGACTGGGGTGCCGGTTGGCAGCCTGTATCTTGACCTCGATACCGGCAACGTGTACGCCTTCAACGCCTAGGAGGTGGTTGTGAATATGGCATGGTCCAATGTCGGGAATCTCAAAGGCCCCAAGGGTGATGTGGGCGACGCCGAGGGCAGTATCCAGCAGGGCGCGATTGTCTTCGCTTACGATTCCAGTCCAGCGGCAAAAGCGATGCTCGAAAGCGAGGAATGGGTCTTGTTGGGAAATTTCACCGTCTACGTAAACAGTTCGACACATGACATCAGCTTCTATCCGTCGCCGGCTGCTACCGACTCGCGCTGTTTATGCGTGTTCGCGAAGGCGTGATTTGGAGGACCGACAGTGACGCATCTCATGATCGCAATCGTAGCGTACCTGGTATTGCTCGTGCTTATCCTCATGTTCAATCACGGCGCGCATATGCATTTGTGACCACTATTTTCAAGGCCGTCTCCCCGGAGGCGGCCTTCCTTATGCCCGAAGGAGGCAATCATGGCGGAACACGCCAACGAAAAACAAACCACCAATCTTCCCGGATTGACCGGCGAGCGTGTCAAGGCCGGAGTGACCATCGTGGTCACGCTCTACGCTCTGGTCAACGCCGGCCTGTCCTTGGCCGGCATCAATCCGCTGCCTTTCACCAACGAGCAGGTCAGCGCTTCAATCTTCGGTGTCATCGGCATCGCCGGAACCATTTACGGCTGGTGGAAGAACCAGAACATCACCAGCGCGAGCCTTGCTGGCCAGCAGCTCGTGGATGCATTGAAGAAAGAGGGCGTGGTCAATGGCATCAGCGCAGCGAAGAGCGCGGCCTTGAGCGCCGCTTCCGCCGTGGCCAGGACCGAGCCGAAGGACGCCACGGACACCGCCACGGCCACCGCCGACACCACGGAAGCTGACGCTGATCTCGAGCCGGGCGGTACCGTCTGATGACCGGCGCAAGCTTCGCGAAATGGCGCGGCAGCCCGAATCACTACCAGGGGCGCAATGGCCTGCATGTCGACCACATCACCCTGCACATCATGGTCGGCCGATTGGCCGGCACGGACTCGTGCTTCATGCGCTCCAGCTTCCAAGCCGCCAGCCATTACGGGGTCGGCGGCGACGGCAGCGTCTACCAGTGGGTGGACGAGGCGAACGGCTCGTGGGCCGACGCCAACTGGCAATCCGATTGCAGCGGCATCACCATCGAGCATGAGGGCGGAATGGCCGGCGTTCCGGTCACCGACGCGGAGGTCGAGGCCAGCGCCAAGCTGTGCGCCGACATCGCACGCCGATACGGTTGGAAGACCCTCTGGCATGACGCCTCGGGCAATCGCGCCGGGAACATCGTCCTGCATCGAGAGGTGCCAGGCACTGACCACTTCGGCTGTCCCGACAGGTGCGTCAACGCGCTGCCGGTGGACAGGATCATCAAGAGAGCAAACGAATTATTGGGAGGAGACGACATGTCAGCTGAAGACGTGTGGAATTTTCGACAGAATGGTGTCCTGATGCGTGATCGCGTGCAGGGCACGGACGCGGCTGCGAACGCCACGAAGAAGGAGCTTTTCAGGCTTTCGCAGTGGGACAGGAACACCCACGCGTCCGCCTTGGGCAATCTCGTGGTCGAACAGCCGGTGCATGGTGGTGCAAAATTGGGCGACCGTGTGGCCGGCATCGACTCTAAGACCAGCCAGCTCATCACGCAGGTGACGGCTTTGACCGAGGCGGTCAAGACCCTCGCCGAGAGCAAGGGCGCCGACCCCGACCAGATCGCCGCCGCGGTCGAGAAGGCCGTCAAGGCCAAGCTCGACAAGCTCAGGATTACCGTCATGGACGGTTCCGACGAAAAATAAGCGTTGCACCTGTTTCAGGCACAACACTTAACCGTGAGTGATTTTCTGGTGTGAGAAAATTCCCGCATTCGAATGCTTGTGGAAATTTTTGCACCTGTTTTTTTAACACGCGCCCCTCTCTCAGCTGATGCTGGGGGAGGGGCGTTTTCGTGTTTCCGGCGGGTGTATCATACGGAGAAAGCAGAAAAATAGAGTCTACTTTGAGTGACACTCAGGTGGTGGAAACACGAAACTCCAAGCGTGGCAACGCATGTAGAAACCTCATTGCTATAAACCGTGCTTATAACGACACTCAAATTTTCTTAATGTCTTATAGCAAGACGATTTGTGATAGCTTGAGCGGGTTGCATTGTTTATATCAGATGGAGGATTCATGTCCGCTCTCACTTCCGTCTCCGGTTTCCCGCGCATCGGCCAGAACCGCGAGCTGAAGAAGATTATCGAAGCCTATTGGAAGGGTGCCGCCGCGCTTGACGACGTGCGTGCCACCGCCAAGGAACTGCGCGCCAAGCATTGGAAGCTGCAGCAGGCCGCCGGCATCGACCTGATTCCGAGCAACGACTTCAGCTATTACGACCAGATGCTCGACACTGCCATCCTGCTCAACGTCATTCCGCAGCGCTACCAGCGTCTCGCCTTCGAGAACCCGGAAGAGACCCTCTTCGCAATGGGCCGCGGCTATCAGGGCGAGAAGGGCGACGTGACCGCCCTGCCGATGAAGAAGTGGTTCACCACCAACTACCACTACCTGGTGCCGGAAGTCGATGAAGTCACCGACATCAAGCTCAACAGCACCAAGCCGTTCGACGAGTTCAACGAGGCGAAGGCGCTCGGCATCACCACCAAGCCGGTGCTCATCGGCCCGTACACTTTCCTCAAGCTCGCCCGCAACCCGCAAGCCGAAGAACTCGAATACGATAAGGGCCTGATCAACGCGGTCGCCGCCGTCTACGCCGAAGTCGTGGCTAAGTTCGCCGAACTGGGTGCCGAATGGATCCAGATTGACGAACCGTACCTCGTGCTCGACAAGGAACCGGGCGACGTCGAACTGTTCAAGAGCCTATACGCCAAGATCCTGCCCGCACGCGATGGCAAGATCAAGGTGCTGCTCAACACCTACTTCGGCCACATCGCCGACGTGTATGAGACTGTCAACCTGCTCGCCTTCGACGGCATCGGACTCGATCTCAACGAAGGCAAGGATGAGAATCTCGCCGCTGTTGAAAAGTTTGGCGTCGCAGAGAACACCACCATCTTCGCCGGCGTGGTCAACGGCCGCAACATCTGGCGCAACGATTACGCCGTCAGCCTCGGCCTCGTCGACGCGCTGAAGAAGGTCACCGACAGCGTAGCCGTCTCTACCGCAAGCTCCCTGCTGCACGTGCCGTTCAGCACCGAAGGTGAGGACGGTCTCGCCGACGACGTGCGCAAACATTTCGCCTTCGCCGTTGAAAAGCTTGGCGAACTGCACGACATCGCGGTCCTTGCCGACGCCAGCGAAGAAGCCAAGAAGGCATCCGAAGCGTTGGCCGCCAACCAGGCACTGTTCGACGGTACCCGCGTTGCCGCCGACAAGAACGTGGCGGAACGTCTCGCAGCCCTGACCGACGCGGACTTCGTACGCCAGCCGGCACGCGCCGAACGTCAGAAGGCACAGCGCGAGTCGTTGAACCTGCCATTGCTGCCGACCACCACCATCGGATCCTTCCCGCAAACCAAGGAAGTGCGCGCCGAACGCGCTAGGCTGCGCAAGGGTGAGATCACCAAGGCAGAATACGACGAATACATGAAGGCGCAGATTGACGCCTGCATCAAGCATCAGGAGCAGATCGGCCTCGACGTGCTTGTGCATGGCGAATTCGAACGTAACGACATGGTCGAATACTTCGGCCAGAACCTCAACGGTTTCCTGTTCACCAAGAACGCTTGGGTGCAGTCCTACGGCACCCGCTGCGTGAAGCCCCCGATCGTATGGGGCGACGTGTCCCGCGCCAACCCGATCACCGTTGAATGGAGCGCCTACGCTCAGTCCCGCACCAGCCATGTGATGAAGGGCATGCTCACCGGCCCGGTCACCATTCTCAACTGGTCCTGGCCGCGCGAGGACATCACCCACGAGCAGCAGACCCAGCAGCTGGCTCTCGCCATCCGCGACGAAGTGCTTGACCTCGAAGCTGCTGGCATCAAGGTCATCCAGATCGACGAGGCCGCCCTGCGCGAAAAGCTGCCGCTCAGGAAGACCGACTGGCACAAGAAGTACCTCGACTGGGCCATTCCGGCATTCCGACTGGTGCACTCCGCGGTCAAGCCGACCACGCAGATCCACACCCATATGTGCTACTCGGAGTTTAACGACATCATCACCGACATCGACGCTATGGACGCCGACGTGATCTCCTTCGAAGCCTCCCGCGGTGATCTTGTGGTGCTCGACGCCATTCACGACGCCAACTTCGAAACCGAAGCTGGCCCGGGCGTCTACGACATCCACTCGCCGCGCATCCCGTCCGAAGCGGAAATCGAGGAACGCATCTACGAAATCCTCAAGAAGATGGACATCGAAAAGGTGTGGATCAACCCCGACTGCGGTTTGAAGACACGCGGCAACGCCGAAACCTGGCCGAGCCTGGAGAACCTCGTCGCAGCGGCCAAGGCCGTGCGCGCCAAACTCGCCAAGTAAGGCGAAACGTTAGGAACAAGACAACAGCCATGCATTCGCCAATGTTCTCGCTCGAGGTGTTCCCTCCAAAGCGAACCTCCCCTGTGGGTACCATTTACGACACGTTGGATGGCCTGCAGGGGTTGGACCCCGATTTCATTTCCGTCACCTACGGCACCGGCAAATCATCCGACCGTACGCTGACAGCGCGCATCGCCCACACCGTGAGTGAATACGGCATCCCCAGTGTGGCCCATCTGACCGCGCAATATCTGAACAAGGATGACGTCGACCAGGCACTCGACATGTTCGAACAGGCCAAAGTCTCCGGCGTACTCGCCTTGCGTGGCGACCGCATCGACGGTGTCGAACCGGCAGGAGTGTTCGAACATGCCAGCGATCTGGCCGTGTATATCCGCCAGCAGCGTCCGGGCATGAAGATCTACGGCGCCTGCTATCCGGAAAAGCATCCGCAGGCGGCAACACTGGAAGAAGACATCGACAATCTCAAAAAGAAAGTCGACGCCGGCGTGACACACCTGATCTCGCAACTGTTCTACGATAACGAGGACTTCCTAAGATTCCTCGACAAAGCGAGGACTGCAGGCATCGACGTGCCGATCGAAGCGGGCATCATGCCAGTCATGAACGCGAAATCGGTGTTGAACATGTCGAGCAAATGTCAGTCGAAGATTCCCGAAAAACTCGGCATCATGCTCGATAAATGGGGAAGCGACAAGGCTTTGCTTAAAGAGGCGGGTATCGCTTACGCATCCGAGCAGATCTGCGATTTGGTAGCGCGGGGCGTCGACGGTGTGCACCTGTATACGATGAACCATCCATGCGTCAGTCGACGTATTTGGTCCAACGTCAAACCATTCTTCGTCTGATTTCAGGCGATGCAACAAACATCAGGGGCGGTTGCGGGTATTTCGCAACCGCCCCTGGTTTTATACGGTTACTATAGAAACCATGACTTCCATGCAACACAAGTTCGGAGCGCTCGATCTGATTCGAGCAGGGCTGCAAGATCTCGACAAAGCTCGCACATTGTTCGATGAGCTGCACAATGACGGCATTGACGATGACAGAATGCGACTGCTGCTGACAACGCTGGAAAAAGCATGCGATCCTGACGTCGCACTCAGCAACCTGGTGGACATCATCAAAGTGGTGCAAAGCCAAGGTGAGGATTTCACCAACATCATCGCCGATGAGAACTCTTTCATACGACTGATTACCGTGCTTGGCGTATCCGATGAAATGGGCAAGCTCATGCGATTCCGTCCCGAACTCGTGGAGGCCGCGGCCAATGACGCCTGCGAAAGCCATCTTTACAATCACGAACAGCGCAGAGCGCATGTGCTCAAATCGGTAGGAGCCGATCCCAATGACCATACCATGCCGACCGCAAGCCTGCCACTTGCCGAAGCTGCGACGGCGCTACGTAAAACCTATCGCAAACAACTCGCCGCAATCATGGCGCAAGATGCCACTGCGAACGATCCCATCACAATCCAACCGCGCATCAGCACCGAACTTTCCGACCTAGCGGACGCGGCGCTTGAAGGCGCGCTCGCCATCGCACGCCATGAAGTGGACGGCAGCGAACATGTGCGTTTCGCCATCATCGGCATGGGCAAACTGGGCGCACAGGAGCTCAACTATGTATCCGACGTGGACCTGATCTACGTGGTGGAACCCGCCGACGCGGATACCAATGGCATGACGCTCAGCCGAGTCGGAACCAAAATGGCGACCACCCTGCAACGCGTATGCCAATCCGTCATTATGGGTGTCGCCGAACCGACTCTCTGGCAGATTGACGGCGGACTGCGCCCCGAAGGCAAGGATGGTCCACTGGTACGCCGGCTCGAATCCCATGAAGCCTATTATGAGCAATGGGCGGAAAACTGGGAATTCCAAGCTCTGCTCAAAGCACGCCCGGTAGCCGGCGATTCTGACCTTGGTCAAGCGTATATGAGCATGACCCGACCGTTCGTCTGGACCGCATCCAAACGAGACAACTTCGTTTACGATTGCCAGCAGATGCGCAAACGTGTCGAAGATCTTATCCCCAACCCGCTCAAAGACCGCGAAATCAAACTCGGCAGGGGAGGTCTGCGCGACGTTGAATTCACCGTGCAGATGCTTCAACTCGTGCATGGGCGCTCCGACGAGGCATTGCGTACCAGCTCCACACTCGAATCCCTGCAAGCCTTGGCCGAAGGTGGATACGTCTCACGCAAACAAGCCAAAAAACTCTCATGGGACTACCGATTCGAACGAGTACTGGAACACCGACAGCAAATGTGGGCGCTCAAGCGCACCCACCTGTTCCCGGACCTCGGCAAAGCCAGCGCAGGAGGCCTTGAACGCAAACGAGACATCACCATCGACGAGCTGAACCAAAATATCGAACTACGTCGACTCGCACGCGCGTTCCACTTGCATCCCGAAGAACTCGTCAACAAATATGATGAGACGCGTCGCGAAGTACGCCACCTGCACATGGACATCTATTACAGGCCCATGCTGCCCATCAACGCGGGACTCGACGACGAACAGGTGGAACTGTCCACGAAAGCCACGCAAGAACGATTCGAATCCATCGGATTCGCCGACGCCGACGCGGCCATGCGCCACGTCACCGCACTCACCGCAGGCATCTCCCGAGCCGCGAAAATCAACCGCATCCTGCTGCCCGCAGTATTGCAATGGCTCGGCGAAGGGCAGAATCCAGACATGGGACTGCTCAACTGGCGCAAACTCGAAGAAAACTTCGGTTCCGAAAGCGAATACCTCGGATTCCTACGCGACTCGCCATCAGCGGCACAACGCCTATGTCACGTACTATCCAACTCACGATTCCTCGGCGACGCACTCAACAAATCCGTCGAATCCGTCACTTGGCTCGGCAACGACGAATCCCTGCAACCACGCTCGCGCGAAAGCCTCAATATCCAAACCAAGGCAACGCTCGAACGCAACGCCGGCAACATCAACGACTTCGCCAACTCCATCCGAGCCATGCGCAGACACGAAATCGAACGTATCGGCCTCGCATGGATGAGCGGCGTGATTGACGATGAAGCATCGCTCGCCGGCATGACCGACGTATACGACGCAGCCATCGAAGCGTCACTGCAATGGGCCATCCGGCATCGCATCAACGACATGCAGCTCGAACAAGCGCCCGCCGCAATCGCCATCATCGGCATGGGACGCTACGGCGGCAGGGAAGTTAACTTCAGCTCCGACGCCGACGTGATCATCATCTATCGGCCAGCCGAAGGCGCCGACGACACCCAAGCCAACCTCTTCGCACGCAAAGTACAGGAAGACCTGCGCGCGATCCTGCAAGGCCCAACCACATTCGAACCAAAAATCGAACTCGACATGGACTTGAGACCTGAAGGCAAAAACGGACCACTCGTACGTTCCTACGCATCCTGCGAGGAATACTACCGATCCTGGGCAAGCACATGGGAACACCAGGCACTGCTACGCGCCCGGTACGCAGCCGGTGACGCGGCGCTCGCCGAGGACTTCCTGATGAACATCGCCGATCCGCTTAGATATCCGAAGATCGATCTTACGGAAACACAAATTGCTGAAATCCGTAAGCTCAAGGCACGTATGGAAGCCGAACGTTTGCCGCGCGGCGTACGCAGGGATCGCCATCTGAAACTCGGCAAGGGTGGACTATCGGATGTTGAGTGGACGATTCAACTGCTGCAATTGCAGCATGCGGGAGACAACGCCAACCTGCGCGTCAACGGCACATTGCAGGCATTGGACGAGCTGGAACATCGCAAGCTGATCTCCGCCGGCGACGCCGTGGTGTTGCGTAAGGCATGGCGCATGTGCACTGCCGCGCGCAACGGCAGCTATTTGTGGAGCGGACGCGTCAATCAGGCCGATATTCTGCCGGACGATTCATATTCGCTGGGAGGTGTCGCCGTGTATCTCGGCTACGATGCGAATCGCGGTCAGCATTTCGAAAACGATCTGCTTGCAGTAATGCGCAAAGCCCGCGACGTAACGGAACGTATCTTCTACGGTCTTTCGTGACGCTCCCGTTGAAGCATGCTTCATGAACACGCGGTGAACTGATGGGGTCTGCATTTCAGGCTATAGTTGGCTAGGTCACTTCGGGTGGCCACCTTCAACCACAAGTTGCATGAAAGGTGAGCCGTTGTCTTCAGTACTCGAACAGGCGGTTGAAACGCCGATGGTCGGAAAAAGTGTCATCACATTAGATGATCTTTCCATTCGCCAGATTCAGGAATTGCTCCACAAGGCGCAGTACATTGATTCTCATCGTAAAGAAGTGGCGCATGCCTGCGACGGCAGGGTGCTCGCCACTTTGTTTTATGAGCCCAGCACCCGTACGCGTCTAAGCTTTGAAACCGCCATGCTCCGACTTGGCGGCAAGGTGATCGGCTTCGCCGGCGCCCAGCTCGCTTCCGTGACCAAGGGCGAAACCATTTCGGACACTCTGAAAACCGTGTCCAACTACGTAGACGTGGTGGCGATCCGCCACCCGAAGGAAGGCGCTGCTCTCGTGGCGTCCCGCGCGGCTTCCGTACCGGTCATCAATGCCGGCGACGGTGGACACATGCACCCCACGCAGACCTTGGCCGATTTGGCGACGCTGCAGTCGCGCTTCGGTCGCGTGAACAATCTGACCGTCGGTCTGTGCGGCGATCTTACCTTCGGTCGTACCGTACACTCCCTGATCGAAACCCTGTGCCGTTTCGGCAATGTGAACTTCGTGTTGGTCAGCCCGGACGAGCTCAAGACCCCACAGTACGTGCTCGACCGTATCAACGCCACCGACTCCTGCTCCTACACGGAAGTCAAGGATCTCGTTTCCGTGATCGGCGATCTCGACGTGCTGTACATGACCCGCGTGCAGAAGGAACGATTCTTCAACGAAGACGACTATCTGCGACTGCGCGACACTTACATTCTCGACGAAGCCAAGATGGCTTACGCCAAAAAAGACATGGCTGTGCTGCACCCGTTGCCGCGAGTCAACGAAATTGCCGTTGAAGTGGATGACGACCCACGCGCCGCCTACTTCGAACAGGTCAAGAACGGCATGCTCATGCGCATGGCATTGGAAAGCTCGGTGGTTGGAGACGAACTGCCGGGATACGAACCGCTTGAATCCAAGGAGGTTGCGGCCTGATGGAAGTTACCAGCATTCAGAACGGCATCATCATCGACCATGTGCCTGCCGGCACTGCGCTCAAGGTGCTCGAATACCTGAAAATTGATCCGGCTAAGACCAAGCTTGCGCTGATCATGAACACCGACAGCCACATGTTCGGCACCAAAGACATCATCAAGATCGAAAGCGAAGAGGAAGCCGAAACCATCGACCTTGACGTGCTTGGCCTTGTGGCACGCACCGCAACCGTCGGCATTGTGCGCGGCGGCAAAATCGTAGAGAAAAAGCAGCCTACACTGCCGGAACATGTGGTCAATATCATCAAATGCGTGAACCCGCGCTGCGTGACTACCACCGAGCCGGCCGTGCAGATGTTCCACCTGGTGCATTCCGACCGTCAGGAATACCGCTGCGACTACTGCGACGAGGAAGCGAAGTTCTGACCCATGACCCTCACCCTTCACGACATCAAGGTTTGGAACACCGGCGAAGTCATCGACCTGATCGTCCCATCCGACACTGATGAAACGGTGGACGCTTCGGTCATGACCATCGCCCCGGGATTCGAAGATCCCCACGTTCACTTCCGCGATCCGGGACAGACCTACAAGGAATCCATGGTTTCCGGCTGCGCGGCCGCCGCCTCTGGCGGATACACGAACGTGCTCATTATGCCGAACACCGTTCCCGCCATGGATGGCGTGAAGGTGACGGCGGAGGAACCGGGCGCCAGCGAAGTGCTTGACGCCGGTTTCGACACGGTCATCGACTATTTGCAGCATTACGAACAAGCCCATGATGTGACCTTGCCGGTGCGCTATGACCTGTGCGTATGCGCTTCCAAAGGGCGTGCAGGCAAGGAAGCGACCGACGTGGCCGACTGGGTCGGCTACCTGCCGGAACATGATGACGACAACAAGGATGCCTATCAGCTGTGCCACCCGGTGACTGCCATCAGCGATGACGGTTCCGCGGTAACACCGGAAATCCTCGATCAAGTGTTCGACAACGTCAAGGAATCAGGTTTGTACCTGATCGAGCATTGCGAACACCACGACACCGGAGCGGTCAACGAGGGTCCCGTATCACGAGAACTGGGCGTACCCGGCATTCCCGAAGACACCGAACTGAGGATCGTCGAACGCGATATCGAGATGGCGCGCAAAACCGGCGTGCACGTGCATTTCCAGCATGTCAGCACTGCGATTTCCTTCGACGCGATTCGCAAGGCCAAAGCTGAAGGATTACCGATCACGTGCGAAACCGCACCGCACTACATTGCGTTGTGCGATGAAGCGTTGCTGAAATACGGCACGCTCGCCAAGATGAATCCGCCGTTGCGCTCCGAAGAGGATCGCAAGGCAACCATCGCAGCCGTAGCTGACGGCACCGTCGATCTGTTGGCCACCGACCATGCACCGCACACCATGGAAGAGAAGGACCTTGGTTTCCTCGATGCTCCGAACGGCATCATTGGTCTTGAATGCGCGTATGGCGTATGCCACAAGATTCTTGTGGATGGCGGCTTTATCTCCGACGAACGCTTGATTGAACTCATGTCGACTGCGCCAGCAGAACTTATGGGTCACATCAAGGCCGACATCACAGCGTTGCTTGACGAATACGCAGACGCCGTCCCCGGAGACGACGACACTAAACGTGTGCTGGACCTCGGCAAGGTTCCTGCAGAAGACCGCGCGGATCTGGTAGTGCTCAACATCGACGAGAAATGGACCGTGGATCCCGAACGTTTCCATTCCTCGGCTCGAAACACCCCATTCGGCGGATGGCAGGTCACCGGCCGGCCGCTCGCCACCATCATCGGTTCGAAACTGGTCTTCAGTCGTATTAACAAGGAGGATTGATGGATCGCCTGATCGAAGCAATCGAAGCCAAGCAGAATCCAAGCGTTGTAGGACTTGACCCGACCGAAGCGCTCGTGCCAGCGCAAATCGTGGCCAGCTTCGCCGAGGAGATCAGCGAGCAGGTTGAAGATCCGGCGGAAGCACCTGCCATGCAGCTTTCCGTGGCCTTCTTCGAATTCAACCGCGCCATCATCGACGCCGTCGCAGACATCGTTCCCGCGGTCAAACCGCAGATCGCCATGTATGAGGCGCTCGGTCCGGCAGGCATCGACGCTTACACCATGACCTGCGAATACGCCAAGCAGAAGGGATTGTATGTGCTTGGCGACGTCAAGCGCGGAGACATCGGCTCCACCGCAGCCGCATATGCTCATCACCTCAGCGGTGTAGGATTGGACGACACCGCCTACGATCCATGGCATGAGGATGCGGTGACCGTGAACCCATACCTCGGCACCGATGGCATCACACCGTTCATCGATGCCGCCACCGCCAACGACAAAGACATCTTCGTGCTCGTGCGTACCTCCAACCCATCCAGCAGCGAACTGCAGGAACTTGAACTCGCCTCCGGCGAACGCGTATACGAGCATGTTGCCGATCTAGTGGAAGGTTGGGGCGCCGAAACCATTGGCAAGAACGGCTATTCGCACGTTGGCGCGGTGGTCGGAGCCACCCACCCGGAGGAAGGTAAGGCATTGCGTGCGCGCATGCCGCACACATTCTTCCTAGTGCCGGGCTACGGTGCCCAGGGCGGTACCGCACAGGGCGTGGCCGGCATGTTCGACCGCGACGGCATGGGCGCTCTCGTCAACTCGTCTCGAGGCATTATCGGAGCATGGAAGAAGTCCGACAAGTATTCCGAATCCATGAGTGCCGACGATGCTTTGGACCTGGTTGCCGAATCGGCACGTGAAGCAGCCAAAGACATGCGTGACAATCTGCGTGCGGTCCTGCCGTAACTTGCCGACTGGCCAACTGTTCAATCTGAAAGAAAAAACAACCATCAAACCATCGAACGTAACAGAGAGGGAGTTCATGACCACCGCAACAACGTTCGTTCCGACCGTTGCCGAGGCGACTGCGGCAGGCTTTTTCCCGAGCCGGCATGAAGTCGAGGTCGTTGACAATCGGGAACTGGCCGACGGTGTGTACCGTTTGACGTTCCGTGACGAATACATCGCCAGCCATGCAAGGCCGGCACAATTCGTTGACGTATATTCCAACGATCCAAGCAAGCTGATGCCGCGTCCGTTCGGCGTTTGCGAAACCGATGGCGACGAAGTCAGCCTCATGTTCGCCGTGGTAGGCAAGGGCACCGCCGAATTCGCGCAGCTGAAGCCGGGAGACACCATTCGTGTGATGGGTCCGCTTGGCAATTCGTTCAAAACCAAGGAGCCGGCCAATTATGTGCTGGTGGCTGGTGGCCTTGGTGTGCCTCCGCTCGTGCATGCGGCGCAGCATATTGCCGGCGTCGAAGGCGCGGTCAGCACCGCGGTGTTCGGCTACCGTAATGTGCATTTCGGCGACGAATACGTGGGCAAGTATGCCGACAAGGTGTACAGCATCGACGAGAGCGAAGGCAATGTGATTACCCTGCTCGACCGTATCGAAGACGAGTTGCTCGGTGGCGAGCTTAAGCCGGTGATTCTGACCTGCGGACCTCTACCGATGATGAAAGCCGTGGCCGCATGGGCCGCGAAGCGTGACATGGCATGCCAACTGAGTTTGGAACAGCGCATGGGCTGTGGTTATGGCACTTGCGTGCTGTGCACGGTCGACACGTTGGATGGACGTTTGAAGGTCTGCTCCGACGGTCCGGTATTTACTCGTGAACGTTTGGGATGGGGTGAATGAGATGATCGACGATACCCAGCATGAGAACCTGTACGGTTCGTACGAATGGAAGCACTCCACGCAGGTGGCGGGCGTGCCGTGGAAGAATCCGGTCGCCACGGCTTCCGGCACCTTCCAGTATGCGGCGGTCCGCTGGTTCTACGACGTGAGCCAACTGGGCGCGGTCACCACCAAGGGCGTCTCCCCGGTGCCATGGGAAGGCAATCCCGGCATCCGTACCGCTGAAGGCCCATCCAGCAACATCAACGCGGTCGGCCTGCAGAACCCGGGCGTGGACCATTATTTGGAAGACGACCTGCCCAAGCTCAAGGCCATCAACGCTACGGTCATCGCCAATGTGGCCGGCCACTGCGATGACGACTATGTCGAAGTCGTGTCCAAGCTGAACGATTCGCCTGCCGACATGCTGGAAATCAACGTGAGCTGCCCGAACGTGTCCGCCGGAGGTATGAGCGTCGGCACCGATCCGGTGGCATTGAGCCGTCTGATCACCAGACTGCGCAAGCTCACCGACAAGAAGATGATTGTCAAGCTCACGCCGAACGTCACCGACATCACCGTGCCTGCCCGAGCGGCCGTGGAAAGCGGCGCCGACGCGCTGAGCATGATCAACACACTGCTTGGCATGCGCATTAACATTCGCACTGGAGAGCCGATCATCGACCATGTGACCGGCGGCGTTTCCGGACCGGCCGTGCTGCCGATGGGACTCGTGGCCGTGTGGAAGACCCGCTCCGCATTACCGAAAACTCCGATCATCGGCATCGGCGGCATCGATTCCGGTGAGAAGGCGCTCGAATACCTGTATGCCGGCGCGAACGCCGTGGAAGTCGGCGCAGCCGCACTGTTCGAACCGACCGCACCATTGCGCGTGGCCCGCGAACTCGACGACCTACTCGACGCACGCCCCGAACTCGCAGACAAGCTCGCCAAGGGCGAAACTTGGCGCTGACCTCGATTATTCATCAAAGGAGCATGACATGACTGAATCCCTCGACCACCGTTTTACCAAGTTCCTGCTGGAAGCACAGGCACTGAAATTCGGCGAGTTCACGCTGAAGTCCGGTCGCAAGTCGCCGTATTTCATCAATGCTGGCGCATTCAACGACGGACGTAAGATCGCCACACTCGGCGCATTCTATGCGGAGAAGATCGCGGCAGAAATCGAAGCAGGCAATCTACCGGACGACATCGACACCATTTTCGGCCCTGCCTACAAGGGCATTCCGCTGGGCGTCTCCACCGCAATCGCTCTGACTTCCGACCACGGTATGGAAGTCGGCTACACCTTCGACCGCAAGGAGAAGAAGGATCATGGCGACGGCGGCATGATGGTCGGCACCCAGTTGACCGACGGTATGAAGGTGCTGCTCGTCGACGATGTGATGACCGCAGGCACCGCAGTACGCGAGGTCATTCCCAAGCTCAAAGCCGAAGCGAATGTGGAGGTCGTTGGCTTGGTGCTTTCCGTGGATCGTATGGAAAAGACCAAGGATTCCGACATGTCCGCGGTGAAGGCAGTCGAAGCAGAGTTCGGCTTCCCGGTGTTCGCCATCGCCAATGTGCGTGAGATCTTCGAAGCCGGCCAGCATATCGAAACCGCTGACGGCACCGCGTACGTGACCGACGATATCAAGGCCGCTGCCGACGCCTATCTGAAGCAGTATGGCGCCTGAATTCCATAGGTGAATCGTATAGGATCCTATAGTCGAACATGTAAAAAAGTGCCTCGCACCAATCGAAAGCATCGGTGCGAGGCACTTTTCATATCTCATAGCAGAGTGCATCCAGTCGATGTGCACTCAGTCGATCAGGTTGTATCCATGGTCGGCCACCACCGACTTGAGCTTCTCCAAATAGTTTTCCGCGGCCTTCGACAGCTTTGCACGCTCGTTCGTGATCCAGCCGACCAGCATGGTCTCATCGGTGTCAAGCGGTACGGTCACGATTTTCTCATTGTTGAGATCGCCGTTATCGATGCCGGTGCACACGGTATAGCCGTTCAGACCGATGATGAAGTTCAGAATCGTCGCACGGTCGGTCACGTTGATCTGCTTGGGAGAGTATTCCGGCCAGACCGCCTCTTCGGCGAAGAAGAAGCTGCCCTCCTCGCCCTGCTCGTACTGGATGAACGGGAACGGCTTCAGATCGTCCATCGTGACTTTCTTCTTGCCGGCCAGCGGATTGCTGCGCGAAATGAACACATGCAACGGGGCGCGGAACAGTGGATGGAATTCCAAATGCTTTTCGCGCAACATCTTGCCGATCACGTCCTTGTTGAAATCGGACAGATAGATGATGCCGATTTCGGAAAGCATGTTCGCCACTTGGTTGATGATGTCTTTGGTGCGCGTCTCACGAATGGTGAACTCGTATTCGTCGGATTTGATGGAGTTGATCATTTCCACGAACGCTTCGACAGCGAACATGTAATGCTGTGTGGACACGGAGCACAGCTGCTTGCGTGGCTTCGCGTTCTTGTAACGTTCTTCGAGCAGCGACGCTTGGTCGAGCACCTGGCGCGCGTAGGTGAGGAATTCCGCTCCGTCCACGGTCAAGGCGATGCCTTGCGACGAGCGGGTGAAGATCTCGATGCCAAGCTCGTTCTCGAGTTCCTTCACAGATGAGCTCAACGCGGGCTGTGACACGTACAGTTCGTGCGAGGCTTCGTTCATGGAACCGCATTCCACGATCTTCACAATATATTTCAGCTGAAGAAGAGTCATAAACTCAGGTTAGAGCCATGTGCTGACTGTGGGGGAGCACTTATACCCTCTTGTCTGGATAGTGGACTACCGATCACACAGATCGAGGATACGGAAAACCAATTGCAGCAAAGCGAAATAGACGCGGTGCAGCAAGCGGTGACCGCGCAGACGCAGCTTTCCATCGCTCAAGCGTAGATTGACTCCGCATCATCCTAGTTGGTTTCCGTGCAAGTGTAGATTGACGAGGCCCGCACACAGTTGGAGACCACCAAAACCGTGCTCGACAAAACCAGCCAGATATTCGCTCAATGGAGACAGACCGGCTTGACGGGTCAGTCTTACACTCAAAAGAGTGTCTCTATCGGAGTGCTCCGTATCGCCATACAAGCAACAAAAAGGGATTGCCCGGCCTTCTACCACACCAGACAATCCCGTTCGTCACAAAAACCTACTACAGTTCGGTCTACTGGTACAGATGGCCGCCCTGCTCGCGGAAGCGCTCGCTCATGGCTTGCATGCCGGCAGCGATGGTTTGCGCGTCGGCGACGAGCTTCTCCTGTGCTTCGGCATTACCGAATTTTTTGCGGATGTTTTGGCTGATGGCCATGGAGCAGAACTTTGGACCGCACATCGAACAGAAATGCGCCATTTTCGCAGGCTCGGCCGGCAAAGTATCATCATGGAACGCGATGGCGGTGTCCGGATCGTAGCTCAGGTTGAACTGGTCGAGCCAACGGAATTCGAAACGTGCCTTGCTCATGGCATTGTCGCGGTCGATGGCATGCGGATGATGCTTGGCGATATCAGCTGCATGGCAGGCGATCTTGTATGCGATCACACCTTGCTTCACATCGTCCTTATTCGGCAACCCAAGATGTTCCTTCGGTGTCACATAACACAGCATGGCAGTACCATAGCGGGCGATTTCCACACCGCCGATCGCCGACGTGATGTGGTCGTAGCCGGGAGCGGTGTCAGTGGTGAGCGGTCCAAGCGTGTAGAATGGCGCGTCCTTGCAGATCGCCTTTTCCATTTCGATGTTCATGCGCACGGTGTCGAACGGAATATGGCCAGGCCCTTCGATCATCACCTGCACGTCGTGTTCCCATGCACGCTGGGTAAGCTCGCCCAAAGTCATCAGTTCGGCAAACTGTGCCGCATCGTTCGCATCGGCAAGCGATCCCGGACGAAGTCCATCACCCAGTGAGAACGCCACATCGTACTTGGCGAAGATCTCACACAATTCATCGAAATGCGTATACAGGAAGCTTTCCTGATGATGCTGCAAACACCATTCAGCCATGATCGAACCGCCACGCGAAACAATGCCTGTCATACGGTTCGCCGTCAACGGCACGAAACGCAGCAGCACACCGGCATGAATCGTCATATAGTCCACGCCCTGTTCGCACTGTTCGATCACCGTGTCACGGAACAGTTCCCAGCTGAGCTTGGACGCATCATCCTCCACCTTTTCGAGCGCCTGATACATTGGCACGGTACCAATCGGCACGGGGGAGTTGCGCAAAATCCATTCACGAGTGGTGTGAATGTCGTTGCCGGTAGACAGATCCATTACAGTGTCGGCACCCCACTTGGTGGCCCACGTGAGCTTCTCCACCTCCTCGTCAATAGACGAAGTGACCGCCGAATTGCCCATATTGGCGTTGAGCTTGGTGAGGAACTTCGAGCCGATGATCATGGGCTCGGCTTCGGGATGGTTGATATTGCAAGGCATGACGGCACGTCCTGCGGCCAGTTCGCTGCGCACCAGTTCCACGCTACAATGCTCGCGTTCCGCCACATAGCGCATTTCCGGTGTGATGATGTTGTGGCGTGCGTACCACATTTGCGTCACCGGATGATCCTTGGCCTTCATCGGCTTATGCTGGCGGCCGCGCCATTCCTTGGAAGCCTTGCCACGTTTGATGGCGCGTTTGCCGTCATCTTCCAAATTGCGGCGACGTCCTTCATACTCCTCGACGTCTCCACGGTCAAGAATCCAGTCCAGACGTAGGGGAGCGAGACCCTCCTTCGGATCGCATTTCGGACCTTCGGTGTTGTAATCCTTGAATGGTGCGTTCGGTCCGACGCCAGGCGTGTCAGACAGTTTGATTTCGGTGTACGGCACTTGCAGATCGTAGGAACCGAATTCGTTTTCGAAATGCACCGGCGTGGTTTTACGAATATGGGCTTTGTCTCGCTGCTTGGAATCGCGTGCGGCAATGTCGACACGCTGTTGCTTGGCGAGCTTGGATGCGGCCTTGGCTTCCTTCGCATTGGTGAACTTCTTTTCGCCGGATGCGCCGTCGGCTGTGTTGTCAGGGTTGATTTCCGCTGTTTTCTGGGCTTTCATGCGTGGTGCGTACCCGTGCTTTGCGTCGCTACGTACGGCTTTCCAGCGCGCTACCATATTGCGGGTTGCGGCTTCCGGATCATCGGCTCCTGCAATCGCGGACACCACGAACCAGCCTGCCGCCTTTGAATGCGCTAGCATTTCCATATCATCTGCGGTCACGCCACCGCCTACCACTACCGGAAAACCACTGGCTGAACAAATAGTGTTGATCTGCTCTTCGTCAAGCGTGCGACCGGAACCGTCATTGCCGCCTACGGACGCTTCCGGCTTGGTGACGGAAACATGCAACGGCGCAGCACCGATATAGTCGATGCAGCCGTCGGGCAATTCGTTGATGAGTTTGACCAGGCTTTCCGTTTCCGCCGACAATCCCACGATGGCATCTTCGCCAAGCAGTGCACGGGCTTCGCGCGGTTCCATATCGGTCTGTCCGATGTGAACGCCGTCGACCTTGATGCCTTTGCTGCGGGCCTGCCAGACCACGTCCACACGGTCGTCGATTACGAATGCCACGGAATCCGACTTATTGTTGTCTTCGATGATTTGCGCGATATCACGCGCCATGTCGGTAAGATCCTTCGCATCAGCGTCTTTGGCGCGAAGTTGGATGAAGCTTGCGCCCCCGCGCAACGCATCATCGACAACGTCGGTGATCGGTCGGCCTTTGCAATCCTGCGGTCCTACCACAAGATAGGCGCTCAGGTCGAAGCTGTCTCGCATCGACGCATATGGATAATTGTTCATGATTCCCCCTTGATTATGCTGTTTTGGGTTGGGAAAATTTGAATTCGTCAGTAAATGGGTATGCTGACACGCCCGCATTCTTGGATACATGGGATGGAAACGAAATTACGATTAATGATTTCGCGATGCAGGCTGTTTAGCTGACGCGCCTGTTGCGTTGACTCTTACGGATGCCAATTGACGCTGGCAATGCGTGTGTGCTGTGGCACTCATTCTCCGCTCCCTACGATGGTGTTAACCAACAGGTTCAAAGGGTCAGGCATTCGCCTATCTCAGCTCCGTTAGGGGAGCCCCCCTGCTTTATGTGTTGGCTATGAACTTACGCCCTGCACTGGACGTAACTTTCATCGAAGCCCATAGATGAGTCAGGCCAGTCGTCACTTTCGCATGCATCGTCTTCATCAGTATTACGTCCTTGCCGCGCAACTCACAGCGAAACTCTCCTTGCAGGCCACTTCGATATGACGGATCGTGTTGATGAGTGTGAGTTGGGTTACTGGTCGGGCAAGCTTTTCTGAGGGGTATGCCGGAAGCGGCCGGGGAGGCATGGTCAGTGCCGAGGAAGTCGCCGACCATCCGTACGACTATGCCGACACTTTCATCCGCAATACGATGGTGTTCACCTAAAATGCTTTGGAAGGGTCTTGGTTGGCGTCGAACGGATGCTGGTCAAGACCCTTTAGAGCTTCATGATGTTCTCTTCGATGTGACGGATAACAGTAATGAAAGCCTCATCGTTTTGCCCGGTTGGATCTGACAGATTCCAATTATCGTCGAAAGCCTTGCCGATATAGGGACATCCCACGTCGCAGCCCATGGAAATCGCGATATCAGGTTTTGGAATATCCGAAATCAGTTTGGAGTATTGCGTTTTCTCCATGTCGATGCCGTAAAGCTCTCTCATGAGTCGTACGGCATCCTGATTGATCTGCGGCTTGGTTTCCACACCTGCGGAATAAAAATCAAAATCGGTTCCGCGTAAATGCTTTCCCAACGCTTCGGCAATCTGGCTGCGGCATGAATTATGCACGCAAATAAAAGCCACTTTTCTCATAGCTTCCCCTGTCTGCGATGTTATGATTTCGCGATTGCTGTTCCGTATTATACGTTTCGTCCAATGCTCCGCGTCCACATCATCGAATAACACAATGCCCGGTGCGACCATGGCATAAGCTGGTCGTACCGGGCATTGGCTTGGATTATTCGCCCCAGACTTCTTCGGCGATGGACCTTACGAGTGCGATCTTAGCCCACTGCTGCTCCTCAGTGAGCTTGTTGCCTTCCTCAGTGGAGGCAAAACCGCATTGTGTGGACAGGCACAGACGCTCCAACGGCACATACTGGGCCGCTTCGTAGATGCGAGCCTTGATCGTTTCCGGATCTTCAAGTTCCGACCTCTTGGAGGTGATGAGGCCAAGCACAACCTGCTTATCACCGGAAACCTCAGCCAGTGGCGCAAAGTCACCGGAACGGTCGTCGTCGAACTCCAGATAGTAGGCGTCCACGTTCTCTTCGCCAAACAGCTTGGCTGCGACCGGAGCGTAACCGCCGGATGACAGCCATGTGGAATGGAAATTACCGCGGCAGATATGGGTGTTGATCACCAGGTCGTCAGGCTGGTCAGCGATCACCGCGTTGATCACGTCGAGATTCTCCTGCTGCAGGCGAGCCGCATCTTCGTCGCTCCAGCCGAGACGCTCACGCACGCTCTTGTCGCACAGGCGAGTCCACGTGCAATCGTCGAACTGCACGTTACGGCAGCCGACGGCATACAGGTCGGCGATGACCTGACGATATGCGGCCACAATATCCGCGGTCAGCTCGTCGTCATCCTTGTAGAACTCGTCGTACGGGTAGGCGTTCTTGTTGCCGGTAAGCACGAAACGGGTCTGCGCTGGGGAAGGCATGGTCTGACGAGCTACGGTATTGTCATCTTCAAACTGCTTGACGAACTTGAAATGCTCCACGAACGGATGATCGTGTCCGTCGAGCTTGCCGGTCACCGTGGCAGTGTCGGCGGGAGTGACCTCGTCATGGAAGGCAACGCGATGGGCGGCGGCGACATGGTCCACGCCATTGAAGCCCCACATGAAATCGAAATGCCACCAGCCGCGACGGAATTCACCATCGGTGATGACATGCAGGCCGGCGGCCTTCTGCTTGGCAACCAGATCAGCGATCAGCCTGTCTTCGACAGCCTTCAACCCGGCGGCATCAATAATACCTGCAGCATAATCTGCGCGAGCCTGCTTGAGTTTGTCCGGACGCAGATAAGAACCGACCACATCGGCGCGGAACGGCGCATTCTTGGAATATGTCATGATCCTCCTTCGACTATTGACTTGTGATTAACAATCAAAATGACAAAACCAACAATATGCTACCCCACCACCCACGAACGCGAAGCGCTTCTGCTCATGTTTTCGAAGGCGTGGCTTGTTGCCTCTGTAACTCCCTATATATGGCAGATTCATATATAATCACAACGGACATGAACGACTGCAAGGAGGCTGCCATGACTGTGCCGCAACGAGTGCTTGACACTATGAATTCCGGACTGATCTACACCTGCGATGACGAAGAGATGATCAAAGCGCAGCAGGAACAGATGGAACTGCTGTACGACTTCAACGCAACCCGCCCCAGCCAAATGACGCAACGCAACGAAATCGCACGCCAACTGCTTGGCGAATTCGGCGAGGACGCTTATATCGAACCGCCGTTGCATGCCAATTGGGGATGCAACACGTATTTCAGTGCGCACGCTTACGCCAATTTCAACCTCACGTTGGTTGATGATGGTGAAGTGCATATCGGCGAACATACCATGATCGGCCTGAACTGCACTATCGTTACCACCGGCCATCCGATTCGTCCTGACCTGCGCGAGAAGGTCACACAGTATTCGATGCCGGTCGTCATCGGCCGTAATGTGTGGTTGGGCGCCAACGTTACCGTGCTTCCCGGCGTCACCATTGGCGACAATTCGGTGATTGGCGCATGCTCGCTGGTTATCAAGGACATTCCCGCCAATGTGGTCGCATTCGGACAGCCATGCAAGGTGTATCGAGAAATCGGCGAACATGATGACGTCTACTATTGGCGTGACCGCATGATCAACCCGCCCTACGACCAGAAGCAGTAAACCATATCACTATCGACCAACCGTTAAAACAGGTCGAATCATCGTGAACTGGTCGTTATGACAGATCCACGATTCCATAATTTGCGACTGTCAAGTGAGATGCCGGGCGCACCATTGCTCCACCATACGGGTAAGGCGCGCCTTTTTCTGTGAAAACTCAGTCCTAGCTGCTCCAATCAATCATGCTTCCCACCATAATGCGCGAAACGTAACGCATACATGTCCGCGGTAGATATTTAGATAATTATCTAAATAAGAAAATGTTTAAACATTGCGAAGTGAAGGAGGAATGCATGGCGGGAGAGGGATTCAAGGCGCTCTCCGATCCCACGCGACGGCGCATTTTGGAATTACTGCGCGAACGTGACATGACGGCTGGTGAACTCGCGGAACAATTCAACATGAGCAAACCATCGATCAGCCACCATCTGACCACGTTGAAAACTGCGGGACTGGTAACCGACGAACGGCACGGGCAGAACATCATCTACAGTCTCAACACCACGGTGATGCAGGATCTGATCGGATGGTTCATGGGATTCATGGACAGCGATGGAAACGTCAATCAAGCGAATGATCAAACAGGCAATAAATAAAGGAGGGTCTTATGCGCGGGAATAACTTGAACGATTTCAAAAAGGCTTTCGATAACAACATCAACAATACCAAAGACAAGAACAAGACTGATTCGGGGGAGAAGATCGCTCCGATCGGACGCAATCTGTGCATTGTGCTTGTTGCACTGTGTGTAGTCAACATCATCGCACATCTTGCCTGCTATAGTCGGCTTCCCGAAAACGTGCCAATTCATTGGAGCGCCGATGGTTCGGTCAATGGTTATGGACCGCGTGCCGTAACGTTGATTCTTGATATATTACCGTTGCTGTGCTTGGGACTTTTCCTCGTCATCCCGAAGATGGATCCCAAGGGAGAAAACTACATGAAGGCCAGCGGACTGTATCGTGGATTCGTCATCGCGTTCACGCTCATTATGTGCGGTGCCACATGGTTCACCGAAGCCACCGCATTCGGTGTGATCCCGGCTACTGGTGGTCCTGTTGGACTTATCATCAGCGTGGTGCTGGGAGCGCTGTTCGTCGGCTTAGGCAATTACCTTCCGCGCATGCGCCAGAATTACACTTTCGGCATCAGAACGCCTTGGGCTTTGGCTGATGAGAACAATTGGAAGCGTACGCAGCGTGTAGGTGGCATCTCTTTCATGGTATTGGGAGTGTTATTGGTCGTAGCGGGCGTTGTCAGCTCTGTCGTGCCTGTGGGCGACATGCTCATGGCTGCAATTATTGTGGCGATAGCGATTTGTGCGGCGCTCGTTCCCTATGCGTACAGCTATCTACTATTCCGCCGCAGTCGAGGTTCGCGGAAAAACTGAAGTAACGTCATAGCGATCTAGATACCGTCGTCTTGCCGCAGAACGCAAATACAACATTGACAAACGCCGTTGGTGGGCTGGGGAAAGTTTGATGACTGAACTCAGGAGACCCAATTGAAATCAGTGAAGGAGCTGCTGCGGCTCTGGCTGGCAAAACACGCGAAAACGTGCTTTCCGACATCAATCTCACTATTCCTGCAGGCACTGTTGTCGGCGTGATCGGCGGCACCGGCTCGTCGACCTGCATGATGAAAATTTACTATCCCTCCGCCATGAAGGCACGAGCGAAGATTTAAAAATCCATGCCCAAAGATTTCAGATCGCGGCGAGCCTGATCGGCGTTAGTAAAGCAGAACGCATGCATGCCCACGGCCTGTGCGCCAGTGACGTTCTTCGCGGTGTCGTCGAAGAACACGCTGGATTCCGGCCTGAGATTGAAACGGCTCAGTGCCAGTTCGTAGATGTCGGCATTTGGCTTGTGCATCTTCTCCACACCAGACACCACCGTGCCCTGCAACAACTCCTCCAGCTGAGGGAACCGTTCGAAAGCAAAATGGAACGTCTCGTGCGACCAATTCGTCAACCCCCACACGCCGTAGCCTGCAGCCTTCAAATCACGAAGCAGCTGTTCCATATCCGGAATCATGCGGGGGAGCGCATCGCCATAGCGTTCGATGTAATCGCGGAAAATTTCAGCGATCTCCTCACCCTGCTCGCGTACCACGTCGGGATAAATGTCTTCGAAATCTTCGCCATGGTCCATACGATCCTCATAATCGTAGAAACCGCACGGATCATTATCTGCGCAAATACGGTCCACAACTACTTGGGGGTACCTGCCTTCAAGGCATGCGCGCGTCTGCCAGTCGATGAGCACGCCGCAAAAATCAAAGACCACATCGGTGACGTTGGCACTGGGGGAGGTCATGAAAATCCTTCCTGCAAAATACGGATTGGCAACGTCAGTGTAACGCAAAGTAACCGACGCTGGGGCTGGTATTCAGTAAATTTGTTGCACAATTAAAGTAATTGTAAAAATGCGGGCTGAATACTGTCGATAATATCGCTGGCGATGATTGGATGGCCGATTTCTCCGAAATGCTGCTTTTTGGAATGACCGTAGATTTGCGGACGATGCCATCCGCGCTGTTCGGATTGCGATGCGATCGCTCCCGCAAGACCATGCATGTAGGCGCCGGCAGCCACGACCTCGGGAACCAATGCCGGATCCTCAGTAAGCATGTCGTCCTGCTGTGCGAGCAGGGCTCCCAACATGCCGGCGAGCACGTCACCCGATCCTGCGGTAGACATCCATGCCGGTGCGCGACCGGAAAGAATCACACGCTCGTTACTCTCGCCATCAGTGCCCACCACCATGGTCACCGCGCCCTTCAGCAATACGGTCGCACCGGTCAGCTCACGGAGTTTGCGGGCGCAGGCAAGCGGCTGCGCCCGCACCTCGTCGACACCGACTTCGTTTTCGCCCAGCCGAGTCAGCATGCGGGCCAGCTCTCCGGTGTGCGGGGTGACGACCACTTGAGCCGGCACCTTATCTGGTAGCAAATCCAAGGCTCCGGCGTCCACCACGATTGGTGGCATATCCAGTGCGCCTGCATGCCTGGCATCGACATCGTCGTCAAGGTCGGTTTCTTGCGGCAGCGCATAGTGCTTCAGCAGCGCGGCTATGGTTTTGCGCTGGAAGTCGGAGTCGGACGCTTCGTCATCGCCTGCGGGAACGCCGGAGCCAACCACCCACGATTGGACGCGTCCCTTGCCGATCACCGCCTCAGGCAACGAGGAAAGCACCATATCCTGCGTGCGTTGTGGTCCAAGATAACGCACCATGCCTGTGTTGGTTCGTGCGGCGGCAGTGGAAGACAACACGGCTGCACCTGGGTAACGTGCGGAACCTGTCACTAAGCCGACCACTCCACGTGAATATTTGCCGTCCGAAAGCTGCGGCAGACGGATCGAATCCGTTACGAAATCGCCATCCGTCATTTCGGTCGCGGGAACGCAATCATCGATATCGAAGCCGAAATCGACCAAAGTGAGGTGTCCGCATGCATACGAGGCGGGCGGCACCATCGCGCACGGCTTCATCGCGCCGAACGTCACCGTCACGTCTGCCGGAATATACGGTCCCGGCAGCGAGCCGTCATTCACGCCAACGCCGGACGGTGTGTCGATCGCCACGACAAGCGGCAGATCGGAGGAGGGTTCATTGTTCGGTAAGGCGGGCCTGTCGGGTAGTTTGCTATCGAATCCCAAGGAGGATGCGATAGCGCCTGCGATGCCACGCAACGCGCCGCTTACGCCAATGCCGGTCATTGCGTCGATGATCACATGGGAGCCTTGGGCGTACTCTATTGCGGCCTGCAGCCGTTCGCCGGCCTCTCCTGCGGAGAAGCCCATGGTGCATCCGGGGATTTCGGCGGCGGGGTCGAGTGCGAGAATGCGGCCTCCGGCGTGCACGAACGCGCTGAAAGCCTCCTCGTGCAGGGAGCGGCCCACGGCGATCGCAGTGACGTGCGCGCCTTCGTTCGCTAATTCCGCGCCGACGTACAGGCCGTCGCCGCCATTGTCTCCCGCGCCCACAAGCAGGGTCACGCGCGCATCTTCGATGGTGAGATCCTCGTCGTCGAGCAGCGTCATGGTCACGTGGGCCGCTGCCGAGGCGGCCATGCGCATCAGCGGTACGCCGTCGTCAAGCAGCGGACGTTCCATGTCGCGCACGGTATCGGAGTCGTAGGCACTGTACAGCAGTGTTTGCAAACGGTCGGCGTCGTCGGCGATGTTCATAACGTTCCCTTCCTCGTCGTTTATGAGCAACAATCCCTACTGTAGTCGTAATATTGGGAGTCAGGGATTTTTCAGCGTGGAATGGAGACCAAAATGGCATATATCGAAATGCGGCACAGTTACAAGCGTTACCAAATGGGTTCTACCACCATCACCGCGAACGATGATGTGAGCTTCGGCATTGAAAAGGGCGAACTGGCCATCATTCTGGGCGCGTCGGGCGCAGGCAAGTCGACGGTACTCAACATTCTGGGCGGCATGGACACGAATTCCGAAGGCAGCGTGGTCATCGACGGACGCGACATTTCCAACTACTCTCCGAAACAGTTGACGGCCTACCGTAGAACGGACATCGGTTTCGTGTTCCAGTTCTACAATCTAGTGGCGAATTTGACTGCGAAGGAAAACGTCGAACTCGCCTCGCAGATCGTTTCCGACGCGCAGGATGCCGTCAAAGTGTTGGAAGACGTCGGTCTCGGCGATCGTGTCGACAATTTTCCCGCGCAGCTTTCCGGCGGTGAACAGCAGCGCGTGGCCATCGCCCGAGCCGTTGCGAAGAATCCGAAGATCCTGCTGTGCGACGAGCCGACAGGCGCGTTGGACTACAACACCGGCAAGCAGGTGCTGCAGATTCTGCAGGACATGAGCCGTAAGAAAGGCGCAACCGTGGTGATCGTGACCCACAATTCGGCGATCGCGCCGATTGCGGACCGTGTGATCCGCATGCATGATGGCAAGGTCACTGCCGTCGATGTCAACGAGCATCCGATGGGCATCGCGGAACTCGAATGGTGATATCGCGACACGCGGTGCGACACTCGATTTGCGAAGACGCGTGAAGCGTGTAATATATGTGACTTGTGCACGGAAGCAATTCCGTACAGGAAGCACATTCCTGCGTAGCTCAGTTGGCAGAGCATCCGACTGTTAATCGGACGGTCACTGGTTCAAGCCCAGTCGCAGGAGCTTAGTTTTAGGAGTTTTCTGTTTTTCAGAAAAGACTTAAAACGGGAAAGATATTCCTGCGTAGCTCAGTTGGCAGAGCATCCGACTGTTAATCGGACGGTCACTGGTTCAAGCCCAGTCGCAGGAGCCATATGAAAGCCCTTGGAAAGCAAGGGCTTTTTTGTTATTCCAGCGAATCAAGCACGTCGTCGATCAACGTACGCTCGTGCGATCCATCGGCTTTGAGTCGAGGGAAGCGTCGCAAGACGTTGGCGGGACTCGCGCCAGCCGCACGCGCTACATTCGATTTCGATTCGCCATGAGCCAAAGCCGTTTCCGCAAGACGATCCACCAGCGAGTCCGACACCTTACGAATCTGCTCGGCAACCCACAGCTGCGCCAGCTCGGGGGAGAGAACGTAGTCGTCCTGCAATTCGCTTGATGCTTCCTGCACGGCCGCCCACAGCACCATAAAAGGCTTCTGATAGTAGGTGATCCGATCGTAATCGGACTCGCCTTCCAGCTGCTGCAACGCTTTGCGCTGTGACGTGTTATCGCTCATGCGTTCCATCGTATGTCGCGACATGCCCGGAGACTGTGGATAACTCATCCTCCGACCACAGGGCCGTTTCGGCTGGACAATCCAATCACATACTGTCATGCTGGCAATTCACCGCCGCACAGCGCAACAAATCAACAAAGCGACACAGCAATGCAGCAACGCGAAGGAGCCATCATGAACGAACATGAATATCGTCGACGAATCCAACGGAACAGAATCGTCCAGGAGGAAAAGAAACTCATCCGCCAGCAGTTGCGCCAAATCATGATCGTATGCGCGCTGGCGTGCGTCATACTGCTCGTATGCTGTCTATGGTCGGCTGAACCGACATATGCGAAAACGAATTCGGGCGACACGTCCGAATCCTGCGTAGCCCTGATGCGATGGCCGTTGAACGGCGCACAGGTAGTTGGCAAGTATGACGCGCCGAAACAACAGTGGCTTCCAGGGCATCGGGGCGTCGACTTGCTCGCCGACCAACAGGAAGCCGTCGTCGCGCCTGCAGACGGCGTGATCGCCTTCAGTGGCAGCGTGGGAGGCAAAGCCGTGGTCACCATACGGCATGGAGGCAGCCTTTCCGGACTGACCTCGACGTTCGAACCAGCCAAGACGGAACGCGATGTCGGCGCACATGTTGTGCAAGGGGAGCGTTTCGCGCGTGTGGAGGGCGAATCCGACCATTGCGACGATCATTGCCTGCATTGGGGAATCAAATCGGAAGGACGACAATATACCGATCCGGAAAGCAAAACCCGTACGGTGCGAATCGGATTAAAAGTTCTGTGAAACAGGGGGGGCGACAGAACCATCGATTTTGTCCATACGTCGTGGCCTCGCCGAAAAAGTGAAGCTCTCAGGCTATGATGCTGCATGTACGACGATTACGCAGGGGAGAAATGCCATGTACAAGGAATACACGCGGCCTTTGGAACAGCAGATTGACACAGACAAAAATATTTTCTCGGTGCTTGAGGAACGAGTGAACCGTACTCCAAACGATTCTTTGGTGGAATACAAGAATGAGCATGGCGAGTGGGCGTCGTTCAGCGCCACCGAGTTCCGAGACAAGGTCATCGCCATCGCCAAAGGCCTGATCGCCCAGGGCATCATGCCCGGCGACTCGGTATCCATCATCTCTCACACATGCTGGCAGTGGACTGCGCTTGACGTGGCGATCATGTCGATTGGCGCGCTCACCGTCCCCGTATACGAGACGAATTCGCCCGCGCAGGTTAAAATGATCTTCAACGACGCCAACGTCAAAATGGCGTTCGCTGAAGATGACGCGCAACGCGACAAGATCGAATCTATCAGAAGCGAATGCTCCAATCTTGGCGACATCTATGTCATCGGGCTTGACGCGATTGACACGATGGTCGAATACGGTCATGCCGTGTCCGACGCCGAATTCCAAGAGCGCGAACATGCGGTCAAAGGCTCGGACCTCGCCACCATCGTGTACACCTCCGGTTCCACCGGCACGCCGAAAGGCATTGAGCTCACCCACTCCAATTTCGTGTTCATCACCTATTCCGGCATCAACTCCATGCCTGATATCGCGATGAAGCCGAACCGTCGTCTGCTGCTGTTCCTTCCGTTGGCACATGTGTTCGCCCGCTACATGCAGTTCTTCTGCTTCGCCGGCAATGTTTCGCTTGGTCTGTCCGGCAACCTGAAGACGATCCTGGCTGATTTCAAGGCGTTCAAGCCGACGTTCATCCTTGCCGTGCCGCGTATCTTCGAAAAGATTTACAATGCGGCGTCGCAGAAGGCCGGCGACGGCCTCAAAGGACGTATTTTCGCAGGTGCCACACAGACGGCGCGCGACTGGTCGCACGCACAGCAGTCAGGCGAAGGTATTCCGGTTGTCTTGAATCTCAAGCGTGCGTTGTACAACAAGCTGGTGTACTCTTCGATCATGGACGTGTTCGGCGGTCATGTGGAATACGCGGTTTCCGGAGGCGCTCCGCTTGATTCATCCATCGCGCATTTCTTCAATGGCATCGGACTGCCGCTGCTGGAAGGCTACGGCATGACCGAAACCTGCGCTCCGTCAAGCGTCAATCCGACCTCTGGATACAAGATTGGCACCATCGGACTGCCACTGCAGGGCGTGACCATGGGCGTCGACGAGGAAGGCGAGCTGTGCATCAAGAGCCCGGCCGTATGCGCCGGCTACCACAACAATCCCGACGTCACCAAGCAGCAGATCGTCAACGGGTGGCTGCATACCGGTGATCTTGGTTCCATCGACGACGAAGGCTTTGTCTCCATCGTCGGACGTAAGAAGGACCTCATCATCACCGCCGGCGGCAAGAACGTCTCCCCATGCGAAATGGAAGCATCGATCATGACGTCGCCCGTGGTGAGCCAATGCGTGATGATCGGCGACCGTAAGCCGTTCATAGCGGCCATCATTTCGTTGGATCTTGGCGAAACGAACGCATGGCTTGCGTCGAAGGGCGCGGAATGCGTGACATCCCTCGAGGAGGCCTCCCGCAATCCGATCGTGCGCGCCGAAGTGGAACGTGCCGTCAACAAAGCCAACGAGCTCGCATCCCGTGCCGAATCAATCCGTAAATTCGAAATCGTGCCGGACGAGTTCACCGAAGAAAACGGCTTGGTCACGCCGAGCCTGAAGGCACGCCGTCAGGCGGTGGTTGACCATTACCGCACGCTGATTGACACCGTCATCTACGTTCCGAAGAACAAGTAAAATGCGATGATCGTCGGTAGGAACGCGCCGGCTTCAACATAAAAAAGCTGGCTTCCGTCGCAGCGGTTCGACGGAAGCCAGCTTTTTCTATCTCTTGTCGGACTTCCTATGCCTGATAATCCGGATTACCTTGTCGCCGGTTTACAAGCCTGCTTCGGCGAGCGAGATATATCCCGGTTCGATCAGCGTTTTCTTCAGATTGCTGGCACTGACCGCAAGCGCCTCTTCTTGGATGGTCGGCACTTTCTCGTCTTCCATGGCGACGGATGAGATGAACGTCAGCTTCGCAAGCTTGCCCGACGTGTTAAGCTGCACGCAGGTCTGTGCGATGTCGGATGCCAAGGTCTTGCGATTTTCCAAAGCGGTCATCCACTGTTTGCCGTTCACGATATTCGGTATGGAGCTGACGTAGGCGCCGTAACCGGTGATGATCGGCCATTGCGAGTTCTGCTCGTCAAGGGAATCGCTGGTATCCTCCGTACCGGAATCGCCGTCATCGGATTCAGGCGCCTGCGCAGGATCGGGAACGGACTGTTTTTTCAAGTCTTTCTTGCCGGTGATATTGTCTACGATGCCGGAAATGGTGATGGATGGGTTGATGTCGGCCGCCGAACCGGTGTATCCAAGATCATTGAGCTCTTCGGAAACATAACCGGCCACATAATCATTGCAGGAGATGATACCGTCGATGCGGGTATGACGCGATGTGTCCTTGTCCATGCCAAGACGTTTGGCGAGCGTGGATTTGACCCGCTCGCTTTTCGCCGCATCGAACGCTACAGACACCCAATCGGATTCCGTACTCGACGAGGTCAGCGTGCCGGACGGGGAAACGGCCTTTCCGTCTTTGAAATACGGTCCAAGCACCGACCAAATACCTTTGAACACGTCTTGCGCGAAAGTCGCGTCTACTGTGTTACCGCTTTCATCGGCGGCATCGTAGGGGAGTAGCACTTCGATATGCTTCGGATTGTCGGAGCTGGTTTTGTCGAGTTCAAGCTTGCTGACCAGCTGCTTGGCCTGCAGTTGGCCGACTTGCTCGGCCGTGGTCATCGGTGCGTACACATCCGGAGTGAAACCCTGCAGCGTGTTCGACACTAACACGACTTTCATGCCCTCGTTTTGAGCGAGCTGCAATGCGGAAACCAAGCGTTCTGCGGATTGGGCGTAATCCTGGGCGTCTTCGTCAGAGGAGTTCCCATCCCATGTGATGTCGTGCGACGCGTAGTCTCCATACTGGCGGTCGGATTCGGTGGTGTCGGCCACCGGCGCCACTACCAGAGTGGTTTTGTCGGAGGAACCTGCATCGTCGCTGGTGCTGTTGACGTGGTTCACCACATAATCCTGTACGCTTTGGCTTTGCTTGTCGAGGCTCGACGCCGTTTTGACGGTGATGTTAGAGCCCTTGACGTCGTTATCTTTTAAAGATGAGACTATTTCCGGCACTAATTTTTCCCATTTGCTCAAAGGCGTCTGCTGGGAGATGGTAATGCCATCCGAAGGGGTGAAGATCACCACGTTGCCGGCATCGACGGTAGTGGTGGTGCCGGTGGATTCCGCTTCATGCGATTGCGTTTCATTGTCGGATGAGCAGGCGCCCATGGCCATGATGAGCGAGGTCGATGCCAACAGTGCGAACAGACGTTTCGTCACAGTCGTGCGGTGCAGTGTCATGCCGTTTCCTTCATGAAAATCGAATGATGATTCCTATGCTGAGCTCTGATTGTAATATCTGGACGTCAAAAAGGGCTGGATATGCGTGTGAACCATACATATCCAGCCCTTGATCCTGCTGTCGGCCGTTCAGCCGAAGGTTATTCGGCTGAGGATTATTCGGCCAGAGCCTTGGCGAGATTCTCGTCCAAAGCGTTCATGAAGCCTTCGGTGTCAAGCCAGGCCTGATCCGGACCAACGAGCATGGCGAGATCCTTGGTCATCTGGCCGCCTTCAACGGTAGACACGATGACCTTCTCCAATGTTTCGGCGAAATACTTGACTTCCGGAGTGTTATCCAAGTCGGCGCGGTGCTTGAGACCGCCGGTCCAAGCGAAAATCGATGCGATCGGATTGGTGGAAGTCTTCTCGCCCTTCTGCCAGCGACGATAGTGGCGGGTCACGGTGCCGTGTGCGGCCTCGGCCTCGACGGTCTGGCCGTCAGGGGTCATGAGCACGGAGGTCATGAGGCCGAGAGAGCCGAAGCCTTGCGCCACGGAATCGGACTGCACGTCGCCATCATAGTTCTTGCAGGCCCAAATGTAGCCGCCATGCCACTTGAGGGAGCTGGCCACCATGTCGTCGATCAGACGATGCTCATAGGTCAGGCCCGCTGCGGCGTACTTGTCTTTGTATTCGTTTTCGAACACTTCGGCGAACGTATCCTTGAACTGGCCGTCGTAGGCCTTGAGAATCGTGTTCTTGGTGGAAAGATATACCGGATAGCCGCGCATCAGACCATAGTTAAAGCAGGCGCGGGCGAAACCACGGATGGAATCGTTCACGTTGTACTGCACCTGGGCCACGCCGCCGTCGGCGCCATAGTTGTACACGACATGCTCGATCGGCTCGGAACCATCTTCCGGAGTGAAGGTGACGGTGAGCGTGCCTGCCCCTGGAACCTTGAAATCAGTGGCCTTATACTGGTCGCCGAACGCATGGCGGGCTACTACGATCGGCTTGGTCCAGCCGGGAACCAGGCGCGGAACGTTGCTCATCACGATCGGCTCGCGGAAGATGGTTCCGCCGAGAATATTGCGGATGGTGCCATTGGGGGACTTCCACATCTTCTTTAGGCCGAATTCCTTGACACGCGCCTCGTCCGGTGTGATGGTGGCGCACTTCACGCCGACATGTTCACGCTGGATGGCCTTCGCCGCGTCGACGGTCACCTGATCATCGGTGGCATCGCGGTTTTCGATGCCGAGATCGTAATATTCGAGATCCACGTCGAGGTATGGAAGGATCAGGCGATTCTTGATGTCTTTCCAGATGACGCGGGTCATTTCGTCGCCGTCGAGTTCGACGACCTTGCCTTCGACCTTGATTTTGGCCATGTGTTGCCCTCCTGTCGGGATTGAAGGTGATAAGTTCCTGTCTTATAACAAACGTGTTAACGACACCTGTTAATGTCCAAAAAACTGGGAGACGGCAGGTGACACGCTCTTGCGTACTGTCATTGCTGAGCATTAGCCTTGAAAACATGTCTCAGGAAATTGAAATCGGTTTGGGCAAGAAGGGCCGTCTGGCATACTCTCTGGACGACGTTTCCATCGTTCCCTCCCGTCGTACTCGCGATCCGCAGGATGTGTCCACTTCTTGGCAGGTTGACGCTTATGAATTCGATGTGCCGGTCATCGGCGCGCCGATGGATTCGGTGACCAGCCCGGCCACCGCCATCGCCATGGGCAAGATGGGCGCGCTCGGTGTGCTCGATCTCGAAGGCTTGTGGACCCGCTACGACGATCCGCAGCCGCTGCTCGACGAAATCGCCGAGCTGCCGGCCGAACGCGCGACCGAGCGCATTCAGCAGATCTACACCGAGCCGATCAAGCCGGAGCTCATTGTCGAGCGTCTGCATGAGATTCGCGATGCCGGCGTCACCGTTGCGGGCGCACTGTCCCCGCAACGCACGCAGGACTATTATTCGACCGTGCTCGAAGCGGGCGTCGACCTGTTCGTCATCCGTGGCACGGTTGTTTCCGCCGAGCATGTCTCCCAGGATCACGAGCCGTTGAACCTGAAGAAGTTCATCTACGATTTGGATGTGCCCGTCATCGTCGGTGGCGCCGCCAACTATACCGCGGCTCTGCATCTGATGCGTACCGGCGCGGCCGGCGTGCTTGTCGGCTTCGGTGGCGGCGCGGTATCCGCGAACCGCAACACCATCGGTGTCCACGCTCCGATGGCCACCGCCATCGCAGATGTGGCGGAAGCACGCCGTGACTACATGGACGAATCCGGCGGCCGTTACGTCCAAGTGATCGCCGATGGCGGCATGGGCGACTCCGGCAGCTTCATCAAGGCGTTCGCGCTTGGTGCCGATGCCGTGATGCTTGGCTCCCCGCTGGCTCGTGCCGAGGAAGCTCCGGGCAAGGGCATGCATTGGGGTGCCGAGGCCCGTCATCAGACGCTTCCGCGCGGCTTCCGCACGAATGTCGGCACCGTCGGCACTCTGGAAGATATCATGTTCGGCCCCAGCCACAATGCGGACGGCACCACCAATTACATTGGCGCGCTCCGTCGTGCCATGGCGACCACCGGCTATGTCGATCTCAAGAGCTTCCAGCGTTGCCCAGTCACGGTCGCTCCGACCCGCTGAACGGGCTTCGCGGTAAGGCCTGAATAACGGTTCATTGATCCTGCAGCGTCATGCTGCAGGATCTTTTTTTGTTATGTTTCCCCGGCTAAGAAAGTCAGGTTGGAATGATTAAGTTATACATCGCAAATGAAGTAGCGGAGGTGAGATGAATGGCAGCGCGTAGAAGTGGCGATCCCCGACGCTTGGATCCGTTGTCCGGACGATTCACAGATTTCATCGTGATCGACACGGAAACAACCGGATTGAGCGTGCGCAAAGGCGCCAGGCTCATTGAAATCGGCGCGGTCAAAATTCACAACGATGAGCTGGTCGACGAATTCGACCAGCTCATCAACCCGTTCGAACACATCCCATCAAGAATCACTGGTTTGACGGGAATCGACGATGGCATGCTGCTCGGCAAACCGGATGTGCGTGAAGTCATGGATGAGTTTGCACGCTGGTGTTCGGACACGGCCGTGGTCATGGCGCACAATGCGTCCTTCGACATGTCGTTCCTCGACAATGCTGTACAGCTCGCTTACGCGGATCGGGACGCGCGCTTCGCACACCATTTCGTCGACACATTGGATCTCAGCCGTCGGCTGCATCCGGAAAAACGAACCCACAAGGTTTCCACCCTCATCGTCGACTACCACATCGCCGACATGGAGGAGCACCGCGCATTGTCCGACGCCAAGCAGGAGTGGATGCTGTATCGCGCCATGCGTGACGAGGCCGAGCTGCTCGGCATGCTCTGACAGTCTAACGTCGTTCGAATACTTCGATCCGGTATTCTCCCACAGGTGTCTGTTGATTGGTGGATGGATTATTTGTTCGGCTTCGTGCCGCAGCAGGCGTCATCTCCGCTGGCGGAGAGCACTGCGTTGGGAGCAAAGTTCAGAGTGAAACCACTCTGTTGTTGGGAGACGTTGGCTGAATCGAATTTGGCGTCATTCGTGATATTTGTCCTCTGCGAGGGCCCTGTCCCGGTTAGGGCCTGCGTGGAGGTTTGCCTGAATTGTTCGCCGTCGTTGAGGTCGTCGGAATATTCTTTGCGCCCATAGTAGAGGTCGGTATCCAGCTGATGCTCGGTCTGCGCGACGATTACTGCGGTATTGGCTGCACCAGCGACATTCAGCGCGGTGCGGCCCATGTCGACGATCTGGCTGATCGGCTGGCTGATCGCGATGAATGGAATCGGCAGACCAGCTGCGGCGAACAATGAGGTGGCGGTGATGGTGGCGGTGCCGGGCACGCCCACGGTTCCTATCGAGACCAGCAGCGTAAGCACCACAAGGAACAGGTATTGTGCGGGGGAGTAGTTCAACCCTTGCGCATGGACAGCGAACACCGCCAGCAGCATCGGCCATACGCCTGCGCATCCGGGCATGCCGAGGTTAGCTCCCAATCCGGCAACGAACGAGGCGATGTCTCCTGGAACAGCTGCAGAACGATCGCGATGTTGTGTGGAAACAGGTTGACGATGGTGTCGAGAACGGCAGGAACGTCATTGTTTGTAATCGCTCGGCAAGGTGTAGTGGAAACCACGCCCCAGCTGGAACGCTTGTGCCAGGATTAGCGTAAGTAGCGAAGCCGTCGCGGTGTTAAGTAGCAGGAAGAAACGGTTTTCGCACCAATATTCTTTAAGCGTATGGATTCTCCAAGGTTCGTGATGCTGGAGATGATGCTGAACAGCAGCAGTGGAACCACCAGTGCGGTAATTGCATTGGACCAGATGGAACCCACCGCACCGACATAATCGGTATGGCCTTTGAAAGCAATTCCCAAAATGATGCCGAATACCGTTGCAAGCAGCACGCGTGTAGTAAACTTTGCATTTTTCTTACGTTTGAGGAACGATAGGACGGCGAACAGGATCGCGGCTACGCCGAGCACGATCCAATCATATGAGATATTTGACATTATTGTTATTCCCCTCCCAAGAATGATGATGCGTTACGTGGGATACCCCCACGTTCATGTCGGACATCAATCTATCCGCTCACTCTTCGGCGCAACGCCTTGTGGCTGTTGCCGTTTTATATAGTCGTTTATCAGACGGCAGTCATTACAAGACGTACAGGCTGACGTTCCAGTGTTCCGCAAGTCGCTCCAAGACGTGGTTGTTTTGCGTTTAGGGAGGGCTCGTTTTAATATGGGGCGTCGGATAACTGGCTTCGTGTCTGAATTTGTTAGGTCCTGAGGAATTGGAGATTAGACATGGCATTAAGCGCCGCGATTATTCTTGCGGCGGGTGAGGGTACCCGCATGCGTTCCAACAAGCCGAAAGTGTTGCACACTTTGGCTGGAAAGACGTTTTTGAACCGTGTGATGGATTCCGTGGCAGCGCTCGACCCTGAAACGTTGGCCGTGGTCGTGCACTACCAGGCGGAACGAGTCGCCGAAGCGGCCCGCTCCTACAATGAGCGTGTCACCATTGTCGACCAGGATGACATTCCCGGCACCGGACGAGCCGTGCAGTGCGCCATGACGCAGTTGAAGGAGCAAGGCGGGCTTGACGGCTCGGTGCTGATCGCAGCTTCAGATATGCCGCTGCTCGACGCCGACACGTTGAACCAGTTGCTTGCCTTCCATGAGCAAAGCGGTAATGGTGCCACCGTGCTCACCACCATTCTTGACGATCCTACCGGCTATGGCCGCATCATCCGCGACAGTGAAGGCAACGTGCTGCGCATTGTGGAACAGAAGGACGCCAACAGCAGCGAACTGGCCGTGCACGAAGTGAATACGTCCGTCTACGTGTTCGACGCCAAACTGCTGGATGAAGCGATCGCCAACCTCAAATCTAACAATGCTCAGGGAGAGTTCTACCTGACCGACGCGCTTGAAACCGCCAAAGCCAACGGTGCCGTTGGTGCGTTCGCCGCCCCCGACCCGTTGAGCGTCGAAGGCGTCAACGACCGCGTGCAGCTTGCGGCGCTTGCCAAAGCCCACAACAAGCGCGTCTGCGAGCGTTGGATGCGTGAAGGCGTGACCATTCTCGACCCTGAAACCACGTGGATCGAAGATGACGTGCGCATCGAACGTGATGCCGTGATTCTTCCAGGATGTTTCCTCGAAGGCAACACGGTGATTGGCGAGGGTGCGCAGGTCGGTCCATACACGACGCTTATCAGTGCGGTCATCGATGCCGACGCCCGTGTGGAGCGTTCCCGCGTGCAGGAGAGCCATATTGGCCGCGCCGCCAACATCGGCCCGTGGACGTACTTGCGCCCGGGCAACGATCTTGGTGAAGAATCCAAGGCCGGCGCCTTCGTGGAAATGAAGAAGGCACACATCGGCAACGGCACCAAGGTGCCGCATCTGAGTTATGTGGGTGACGCCGACTTGGGCGAGCATACCAACATCGGCGGCGGTACCATCACCGCCAACTATGATGGCGTGCACAAGCACCACACCACCATCGGATCGAACGTGCACGTCGGTGCCGGCAACCTGTTCGTGGCTCCTGTCGAAGTCGGCAGCGGTGTCACTACCGGCGCTGGTTCCGTGGTTCGCCACGACGTCCCGGACGATTCCATGGTCTATTCCGAAAACACACAACATGTAGTAGAGGGCTGGAAGCCCGAATGGGAGCGCTGAATATGCCGGCAGTACAAGATTCCATCGACGCCATCCGCATCGCCGCAGCCGCGGCTGACCGTATGAAGGCCACTGACCTCGTAGCCTTCGACGTCACCGAACCATTGGCCATCACCGATGCGATGCTCATCGCCACCGCTTCGAACGAACGTCAGGTGCTGTCCGTCGCAGAAGAAATCGAAAAGGACCTGTATCTCAAAAGCGGAAAGCGCCAGCCGCGTTCCCGCGAAGGCCTGACCGAAGGCCAGTGGGTGCTGCTTGATTACGGTGATTTCGTGATTCACGTCATGCATCAGGAATCCCGCGACTTCTACCGTCTTGAACGCCTGTGGAAGGATTGCCCAAGCATCGACCTGCAGCTCGAACATCCTGAAACCTCCGACGAAGAGACCACGGAAACCGCGGAATAACACGTACGAACATGCCTTCACGTTTGAATGCGGAAGGCATGTTTTCATATCAAGCGAAACAGTATTCGCAAATTCCATCATCGAGAAAGCAACGGAGAACAGCAGCATGCCTCGAAACGTCGAACTTGAGCATAACAGCGCAGTACCGGAACATGTGCACGCCATCACACTGGTGCGTCACGGGCGCACCGCCTATAATGCGCAACATCGTCTGCAAGGCCAGATCGACATTCCCCTCGACGAAGTCGGCCAGTGGCAGGTTCGCCAAACAGCGGTCGCATTGCGTGAACTGTATGTTGACCGTCGCCCCGATATTCCGAACCGGATGGTCGTATGCTCTGATCTAGGGCGTGCCTCTGCCACGGCGCATGCATTTGCCGATCCGCTCGGGCTGGAGGTACATCCGGACGCCCGCGTGCGCGAACGTAGCTTCGGAGACTGGGAGGGCATTCCCGTCGAGGAGCTTGCGCAACGGTATCCGGAAGACTATCGTTCCTGGGCCGAGTTCCGCGGCGGTGAACTTAAATACGGTGCGGAACCCAAGGAAGAGGTGGGACGTCGTGGCGTTGAGGCATTGAACGATTGGGCGTTCCGTGCCGGATCCGACACGGATCTGTACGTGTTCTCGCATGGTGCATGGATTTCCCAAACGTTGCAGACGCTTCTGGGAATGGCGGATGTGCATGGCGATTTCGCCGACATTTTGTCGATGCGCAACGCTCACTGGGTGCGGCTCATTCCATTGGAGATCGGTTCCACATTGCGTTGGCGTTTGATGGATTACAACCACGGTCCCGCCATTGCCGATTCCGAGGAATGGGAGCATCCCAATCTGTAGCCAGTCTGTGAGTGTCGTCACGTGATGGCTGGTCACTGTTTTTCAAGCTTTTCACAGAATCGCCAGTACTTTCATAGCGAAATTAGCTATCGTCATGGCTTGTGAAAAACTTTTTTAAGGGAATCTCTTTTTCGTCGATTTGCGCGGGTGCGCTGGCGGCGGTCACGTCATTCCTGCTTTCTGCGAAAATCGGTATCGCGGGATCGGTGATTGGCGTGGCTGCGGGCTCGGTTGTTTCCGCAGTCGCTACGCAGGTGTACAAGAACGTTTTAAAGGTGTCGGGGGAGAAGATCCAACAGGCCGTGCCGTTACCGTCAAGTAGTGATGCTGCTGCGGATGAAACGCAAGTGCTTGGCTCTTCCACGAAGGGTGACGAGACGAGGATTATCGGATCGTCTCCTGTTGCGTTGGATGCCACGATGGTATCGTCTGATGATGTGACTGCGGTAGCACCGTCCATCTCGCCGCGCGTCATTTCCTCCGAGCAGGAGGATGAGGATGCTACCCGCGTGCTTGGTGATATTGCCGGAGCGGGGGAGACCTCCGTGTTTCCGAACGGGCATCGTGGCGTCGGTAGCGCTAGCATCGCCAGCGGAAAATCCACTGCTCGTAGCGCGCGTGATGTCCAAGTGCAGCATGCGGGGCAACGTTCCTCGAATTGGTTGCATAACAAATATGTTCCGGCGATCATCGCATTCGTCAGCGCTCTGGTTGGTGTGGGAGTGAGCGCGGGATTGATTCTCGCTTTCACCGGCGGTCAGGGAACGGATACCGTGGTGCGTAACGTAGTGCATGAGAAGGTCGTGCCTTCGTATGAAAACACTGGCGATTCCGGATCCGGTAATGTGCAGACTCCTGTGCAGAAGCCCAAGTCCGATTCCACGGATTCGAATGATGAAACCACCACGGACGGCAGCGACAAGACCACCAGCGGTTCCACCGACTCGTCCACTTCCAATGGCACGTCAAGCAATACCCCCAATGGTTCCATGTCCGGAAACAGCGGATCGTCATCTGATAATTCCAGCAACGGTCCCAGCCAGACCGGAACGGACTCGTCCAACGGTACCGGCTCGAACGGAAGCACGTCCGGCACCACTGGTGATGGTTCATCATCGGGAACTGGAAGTAGCGGCACTGACGGATCGACAAGTACTGGCACATCGGGATCCACCGACGGTACTGCCGGTTCGACAGGAGGTGCAAGCAGTAACTAACGTTACTGGTGTCGCACCTTCCATGTCGCCCGCCTAGTATGATTGCGTATGGCAGATTACATATGGCGATTTCCCAATGCGGGCGACACGCCGGAAGTTGCATGGTTCATGTCTGTGATGTATCTTATATGAGGTTTGCAGAGCAGACTTCGGGGCTATGGCGCAGCTGGTAGCGCATCTCCATGGCATGGAGAGGGTCAGGGGTTCGAATCCCCTTAGCTCCACAGATAGGGTTTCCGGTGATTTTCGGAAACCTTTTTTCATACTCAAACTGGCGGAATTCCAACGATTTCAACCCCTGCGGCAGCGATGCCAAAAGTCTACAGAAATCTAAAAAAAAACAACAAAATATATACCTGAACGTGTCTCATAAAAACATAGGGGTATGGTCCAAATAAACCGCACCTCCGATCATCGAATCTGTATTTCTTCAGTCCAACAATCGGGGTGCGGTTCACAGCAAAGTGCGGAACAGGTGCTATCTCTCCTGAATTCGGTTTCAGATGGAACTCGTATGTGATGTTATTCACGTTGGGCGAACATGCGTTGTGGGGTTTCTTGCCGTAATCTGAAAGCATGTCCGCATTCCATGGGCATGCAAACGAAAGGACGGCATCATGGCAGATCTCACCGATGAGATGAAGGAATTCCTCAACAGCAACCTCGCATGGGTGGCCACTATCAGCAAAGAAGGCCAGATTGATCTCGGACCGAAAATGAGCACGTTCATCATCGACAGCAGCCATATCGGCTACCACGAGCGCACCGCTGGCCAAACATACCGTAACCTGCTTGACGGCAGCGATCTGGTCGTCGCAGTCGCCAATCTTGAACAGAAGAAAGGCTACCGTTTCCGCGGCAACGTCGTACTCCATTCCGACGATGCGATCTATGACGAGCAGGTCAAGGTCGCCGAGGAACGCGGCACGAAAAAGCCGGTGACCATTCCGGTTTTGGAGATCACGGAAATTCAGGATCTCACCCCGGGCGCTACGGCAGGCAAAACCATCGTCAAGGACTGATCAGTTCCATACTGAACCAGTCGAAACGACAATATCGGAGAACCGCAGACGGGACTGTATGTCCGGTCTGCGGTTCGCTGTTATCGGAACGGAAGATTGCGAATCTACAGCATATCGTTCGTAGCGGTTCGACCATGGATTCCTATATGGCAGCTGCATGCATGGGCTGTGGATAAGTGTGGATAAGTGTTCGCTCATCCACTTATCCACAGATTTTCTTACGGAGGTGGCGGGCGAATATTGGTTTCTGCCATGCTGGTCTGCACGCATAAGCGAAGACGCCTATGCGACAACCAACAACCAAAGAAGGTGAACCATGACACAACGCACCATACGCCGCCGATGCGCAGCATTCCTCGCCATTGGCGCGATGGCGGCCCTCGCCATGCCGAGCACGGCCCAAGCTGCTCCACAATTGGCCGATCTGGACGCCAAACAGTCCATGAGCGTGAAAGCAAGCAACGGGGAAAGACTTGAAGGCAAGAACCTCCACGCCATCCAACTCGCCACATACACTGCGGCAAGCGTGGACGACAACACGATTGTCGGCTACGATCTGACCACGAACACGGCATTGGCGTCAGACATCACCGCGGCGGCCAAAACAGCCGGAGCCACCGACGCGAACCTCACCGTCAACGGTAAAAACGATCCGATGGTGTGGGTGGTGAAGAATCTGACCGACTCACGCAGCGATCCGTGGAGCGGAAAGCTACGCAACTTCTGCAATAGCCTTGCCAAACAAACCAACTTCGCCAAACAGGAGGGAACGGCGGTCGCCACGCTCAGCCAAGACAAAACCACCATGTCGACCGGCAACGTGCTCGTGCCGGGAATCTACGCCATCGTGGACCGTACGCCGGCAACAACCACGCCAAGCGGCGGAACCGCCGTCAAAACAACCGCGTCCATCATGATGATGAACGGCACCGCGGTCAACGGCATCAGCCAACTGCGCACGGCCAGTGGCACGACCTTGACGCTCGGACAGGTGATCTACAAGGTATCCAGCGTGGAAACACCCGATAAAAAAGTCAACGTCGGCAGCACGTGGAAAGACAGCGCATCCGAAGCGATAGGCAAGAATCTGACCTACCGCGTGACGCAGAAAATTCCCAACTGGACAGGCTACGACCACTACTATCTTGCGTTGAACGACACGCTCGGCACAGGCCTCGACTATGGTTCGCTCACTTCAATCACCGTCGGCGGCAAAGCATTAGCAAGCACGTTCTACAAGGAAAACGTCAACGGCAAAACCATCAGCTGGCTGTTCGGCATCAACGGAGACATCCTCGCCTCGGACGCATCAAAGGCAGCCCTACCGGTCGGCGCGACGATCACCGTCACCTACACGGCCCGACTCAACGGCAGCGCGGTCATCGGCAGCCCCTGCAACGTCAACTCCATCGACCTGGAATACTCCCACAACCCCAACGCATGGCAGGACCACAACAACCAGCCCGGCAACGAAGTCAAAGTCTGCACTGGCGAAATCGCATTGCGCAAGGTCGACACCAAAAACCAAAAGCTCACCGGCGCGAAATTCACCATCGCCCAAGGCACCAGCGACAAAACACCTTTGAAACTCGTGTCACTCGGCAACGGCAACTACCGCCTCGCCACCAGCGGCGACACCACAACCACCACCACGTTCGAAGCCGGAGAAACCAAAATCCAAGGACTCAAAGGCGAATACACCATCACCGAAACACAAGCGCCCCAAGACTACTCGTCGCTCATGCTGCCCAGCGCGGTCGTCACCGTCAACATTGACGACGCCACCATGACGTGGAGCATCGACGTCAAATCCGATCCCAACAACCTCATCAAAAAAGATGATAGTCACACCGTGGTCGTCACCAACATCCGCACCATCACCGAAATACCGTTGACCGGCGCGGCAGGATTGACCATGCTTTTCAGCATCGCAGCGCTCCTCTTCATAGGAGGCATCGTAATGCTGCGCATGTGCAAATCAGCCGACGACTGCTAACCGGCATCCAACGATAGGAAACACATGACGGTTCCCACACACGGCAAACCCCGACACAAAAGCACGTCGGCAAAACACAACATCATCCGATGGTGCGTGGGAACCGCCATGCTCACCGCAACGGCACTCATCATCAGCATCCCCCTGATCATGCGCGCCGAAGACAACATCCAACAAGCAGCCAACGTCAAAGCGTACGCAGCCACCATCGCCACCACCGCAGACACGGCAATACAAGAAAGCAAACGGCAGGCGAAACTCTACAACGCACGCCTCGCCAACCGAACCGAACCCCAAACAGATGATCCGGCAGACAGCTCAACTGACAGCCAGACAAAACATGAAACCCCAACACAAAACCCCATCGAATACAATCAACAACTCGTCATCCCACCCAGCGACATCATGGCAACCATCAACTACCCAAAACTCGGAATCAACCTACCCATACGCCACGGAACAAGCGAACAAGCGCTCGCCATCGGCGCCGGACACTGGGTGGGAACATCCCTGCCGATCGGGGGAGCAGGAACCCACACCGTCATCACCGCACACCGAGGCCTCGCCGACAAACTCATGTTCACCAAACTCGACCAAGCCCGCGAAGGCGATGAATTCACCATCACCACCCTCGGTGAAACCCTCACCTACCAAGTGCAAACCATCCGCACCATCACCCCCGACGATTTCACTTGGATAAACAAGCGCGACAACACCGCCGATCAGGCCACGCTCATGACCTGCACCCCATACGGCATCAACACACACCGACTCCTCGTCACAGGAACACGCATCCCAAACCACGACGAATGCCCGCCCGAAACAGGCTGCCTCACCGACGGAACACTCGCCATCACAGCGTTCGCGCTCACCACCGTATGGGCAATCATTATCGTGCTCGCACGCCACAGTTACAATGAGATGCATGATCGACGAAGTATTGTTCCTACGTCACGGACGCACCGCCTACAACCTCGCAAGACGGCTGCAAGGCCAAATCGACATTCCCCTCGACATCGTCGGCAGGTGGCAGGCCGACCAAAGCGCTTATGAACTCGCCAGAACATACTATTGGGCGAAAGTCGCGCACCTCGCTGACCATAATGACGAACTCGCCCAACCCGCGTACGAGGGCGCGTATTTCGCCGATCTCAACGAAATCAACGAGGCACCGGCCGCAAGCCGACGCATGTTCGTCGTGTCGTCAGACCTTTTCCGCGCCCAACAGACCGCCCACGCCATCGCCGACCTTCTCGGACTTGACGTAGCTCTCGACCCGCGTCTGCGCGAACGCAGCTTCGGCGAATGGGAGGGCATGACCCGTGAGGAGATTCTCGAACAGTACGCCGAAGACTACCATTCATGGCGCGCCCACACCGGAGGCGAAACCAAGCATGGCGTCGAAAGCCGTCAGCATACCGGCCAGCGTGGTGCCCAAGCCATCCGAAGCATCATCGCCGAGCATGCCGGCGATTCCGCGCCAACCACGCTGCTCGCCGTCGGCCACGGATCATGGATCGTGGCCACTGTCGCCGTATTGCTCGACATGGATCCGGATGATCTCAACAATCTCGGCGCCATGCGCAACGCCTTCTGGACGCGGATGAGCGTCAATGCAAGCCGTGGCCCCGCCGAACCTGACATATGGCAGTGGAAGCTCGACGCCTTCAACCAAGGCCCGGCCATCGCCGCGCTTACGGACTGGGAGAACGGTCCGAAGGAATTGCGCGGCCCGAACATGCCGTTGTGGAAGCCCATCATGCAGTGATATGCAGTGGCATGCGGTAGCCCACGGTGGCCGTTACTCACCGTGGGCGCATGCGGTGAACATGAATTCTCGATGAAATCTCCGGCTCGCGGTCGGTTAGCTCCCAAGGTGGGACTATTCTAAATAAGGTTGTTTGCCCGAATGATCCAAGAACGGTCCCAAAAGACTGATTGCAGGAGACGTTGGATTCGGGCTACCGTACAGCGATAGAACGTTGGAAAGCGCGAAAGGCGGGTGAGAGACATGTTGAGAATGTTCAGAACGATTAACGGCCAGGTGGAGCAGATCCAAAAACCCGAAAACGGGTCCTGGTTATGCCTTTCGGATCCGACCGATGTGGAGCTCGCCAACGTTTCCATGGAAACTGGCGTCGATCTCGCCGACTTGCGCGCCCCGCTTGATGACGAGGAACGGTCCCGTGTGGACGTGGAAGACGATTACACGATGATCATCGTTGACATTCCAACCGTCGAGGAGCGTGGCGGGCGAGACTGGTACGAGACCATCCCGTTGTCGATCATCATCACGCAGTCGGCCATCATCACCGTCTGTATGCAGGACACTCCAGTGCTGCACCCGTTCATGGAAGGCACGATCCGCGGTTTCAACACGTATATGAAAACACGTTTCATCCTGCAGATCCTGTACCGCAACGCCACCATGTATTTGCGGTATCTTCGTATCATCGACCGTGAAAGCGACAAGCTCGAACTCAAACTGCGTCATTCCATGCAGAATCGCGAGATCCTCATGCTGCTCGAATTGAGCAAGACGTTGGTCTATTTCACCACGTCGCTCAAGTCGAACGAAATCGTGATGGAAAAGTTGACCACGCTGCCGCGCATCAAGCAGTATCCAGAAGACGAAGATCTGCTCGACGACGTCATCACCGAAAACAAGCAGGCTATCGAGATGGCCAACATCTACAGCGGCGTTCTAGCCAACATGACCGATGCGTTCGCGTCGATCGTGTCGAACAATCTGAACAACGTGATGCGCATCTTCACGATCATCTCCATCACGCTGTCGATTCCGACATTGATCTTCTCGATGTACGGCATGAACTTCCAGGAGGGCATGCTCGGCATGCCGTTGACAGACAAGCCGTGGGGCTTCGCCGTGATCATCGGAATCTCGCTGGTCGTTTCGGCCATTGTCACCTGGTTCCTGACACGTTCACGCATGTTCAAGTAGAATCGCGTAGAATCGCGCGTATGTCACGTCTGTCACGAAATATCGCGGCGCTGGTATGCGCCGCTTCGGTCGTATTGGGCACGAGCGCGTGCGGCACTTCCATTTCCGTCGTCACCAATGGTCTTGCTCAAGGGCCGACCATTGCGATTGGCGTGGCCGCGGACCAGCCGGGATTGGGTTTTCTGCATGGGGGAGAGTATTCGGGCTTCGATATTTCCGTGTCGCAATACGTGGCGAACACGTTGGGATTCGCGCAAAAACAGATCGTGTTCAAACAGGTGTTGCCGTCGACGCGCGTTTCGTCGCTTGAAGACGGCACTGTGGACATGGTGGTCGATGCTTTCGCAGCTGATGACGTTCAGGATGGTGAGGTTGAGTTTGCAGGACCGTATCTGACCGTGCATGCGGCATTGCTGGTGCGTTCCGACAGTGCGGGAACCATCACCGGAATCGACGATCTTGCCGGAAAAACGGTATGCGTGGCCAAAGACGGAATGCCCGCCGATAGCGTGCGAAATCTTGCGGAAGATGTGACCGTGAGCGAACGCGACACGTATCCGCAGTGCGAAACGGCATTGATGATCGGGCAGGCGGACGCCATTGCGGCCGACGACGCCATAGCGGCGGGCCTCGCATCCAACAGAGGAGGTGGGTATCTTAAGGTCGTGGGCGAAACGTTCGGCGAACGCTCGTATGCGATCGCGGTCAAACCCGGCCAATCCACGCTTGCCAAACAGGTCGACGCCGCATTGCAGTCCATGATGGACGACGGCTCGTGGAAGCAGGCCATGGACGAGATGAAACAGTCGATTGGCTACGTTCCTGACATGTCGATCAACCCTCCCGCGATAACGCGCTCAGCGGCGTCGGAAGGCTGACGGGCTTCGCCTTGCGCGACGCTTTGCGAAACGCTTCTTGCATAATGATTGACGCCTTGCGAAGTGTCCAGTTGCGCGGCTAGTTTCATGCATTATGAGTGACATTGAGAAAAGCGCGCAGGCGCAGTCGAACGAACCAGCCGAGCCGTCGTTCCGTTACAATGCGGATCTGGCTCAGGGCATTGAGGAAAAATGGCAGAAGATTTGGGATGACGAAGGCACTTTCTGGGCTGCCAACGTCAACGGCGATCTGAAGGATGGCAAGGGACGCAACGCCGAAGGACGCCCGTCGTATTTCGCGATGGACATGTTCCCATATCCGTCGGGCAAGGGTCTGCATGTGGGTCACCCGTTGGGCTACCTTGCCACCGATGTGGTCAGCCGCTACCATCGGATGAAGGGCGAGAACGTGCTGCACGCCATGGGCTATGACGCCTTCGGCCTGCCGGCCGAGCAGTATGCGGTCCAGACCGGCCAGCATCCGCGCATCACTACCGAGCAGAACATCGCCAACATGCGTCGCCAGCTGCACCGCATGGGCCTGAGCTTCGACAACCGTCGTTCCTTCGCCACCATCGATCCGGGCTACGTGCGTTGGACCCAGTGGATCTTCTCCCGAATCTATGATTCCTGGTACGACGAGGATGCCACCAATCCGTCTGGTTCCAAGGGCTGCGCACGACCGATCAGCACGCTGGTGGAGCAGTTCGAATCCGGTGAGCGTGAGATTCCGGGATTCGCGGGCAAGCAGTGGGGAGACCTGAGCGAAGCTGAGCAGGCTGACGTGCTCAACGACTTCCGTTTGGCCTACATCTCCAAGTCCCCGGTGAACTGGTGCCCGGGCCTGGGCACGGTGCTCGCCAACGAGGAGGTCACCGCCGAAGGCAAGTCCGAACGCGGTAACTTCCCGGTGTTCCAGCGCGAGCTGCGCCAATGGTCCATGCGCATCACCGCATACGGCCACCGTCTGATCGAAGATCTTGATGGCATCGACTGGCCGGAGAAGGTCAAGCTCATGCAGCGAAATTGGATCGGCGAATCCCACGGCGCTTCCGTGCATTTCGAGGTCGAAACCCCGAACGGCGTCAAAGACATGGAGATCTACACCACCCGTCCCGACACCCTGTTCGGCACCACGTTCGCCGTGGTCTCTCCGGAACATCACCTGCTCGAAGACGTTCCCGCCGAATGGCCGGCCGAGACTCCGGAAGACTGGAAGGGTGGCTATGCCACTCCGGTCGAGGCGGTGAAGGCCTACCGCTTGGCTGCGGAAGCCAAGACCGCCAAGGATCGTGTTGACGAGGCTGGCGAGAAGACCGGCCTGTTCACCGGCCTGTACGCCATCAACCCAATCACCGGAGCCAAGCTGCCGCTGTTCACCGCGGATTACGTGCTCATGGACTACGGCACCGGTGCCATCATGGCCGTGCCGGGCGGCGACCAGCGCGATTACGATTTCGCGGTCAAGTTCGACCTGCCGGTCATCTACACCGTGCAGCCGCTGGCTGAATCCGGCGACGATCTGGCCAACTATGAAGGCAAGGCGCCGTTCATCTCCCACGACGGCATCGTCATCAACTCCTCCGTGGACGCCACCCGCGCCAAGGGCGACGCGTTGAGCCTCAACGGCCTTCGCGTGGACGAGGCCATCGACAAGGTGAACGCATGGCTGGAAAAGGCCGGTGTCGGCAAGGGCACGGTCAGCTACCGTCTGCGCGACTGGCTGTTCAGCCGCCAGCGTTATTGGGGCGAACCGTTCCCAATCGTCTATGGCGCGGACGGTACTCCGCACCTGCTGCCGGACGACCAACTGCCGATCAACCTGCCGGATGTGCCGGACTATAGTCCGAAGACCTTCGATCCGGAAGACGCCGAATCCAATCCTGAAGCTCCGCTGAGCCGCAACGAGGATTGGGTGAAGGTCGAACTCGACTTGGGCGACGGCAAGAAGACCTACTATCGCGACACCAACACCATGCCAAACTGGGCCGGCTCCTGCTGGTACTACATGCGCTACCTCGACCCGACCGACACCGAACACATGGTCGAGAAGAGCGAGTTCGACTATTGGATGGGCCCGAACCACAATGAGACCACCGGCAAGTCCGGCGGCGTGGATCTGTACATCGGTGGTGTGGAACATGCCGTGTTGCACTTGCTGTACTCCCGTTTCTGGCATAAGGTGCTGTTCGACCTCGGTTTCGTCGATTCCGCGGAACCATTCCACAAGCTGTTCAACCAGGGCATGATCCAGGCATACGCCTACACCGATGACCGTGGCCAGTACGTGCCGGCCGCCGAAGTGGTGGAAGGCCCGGCCGATGCCAACGGCGAGCCGACTTTCACTTGGAACGGCGAACACGCCAACCGTGAGTTCGGCAAAATGGGCAAGAGCCTGAAGAACATCATCACGCCGGACGACATGTACTCGAACTACGGTGCCGACACCTTCCGCCTGTACGAGATGGGCATGGGACCGCTGGCCGAATCCCGCCCGTGGAACACGCGCAACGTGGTCGGATCCATGCGTTTCCTGCAGCGCCTGTGGCGTAACGTCGTCGACGAGAGCACCGGCGAAGTGCACGTCACCGATGGCGAACTCGACACGAAGACGCTGAAGCTGCTGAACAACACGATCGCCGACGTGACCGTGGAAATGGAAGCGATGCGTCCGAACACGGCCATCGCCAAGCTCATCGTGCTCAACAACCACTTGACCAGCCTCAACGAGGTGCCGCGCGCAGCCGTCGAACCGCTGATTCTGATGCTTTCCCCGATCGCCCCGCACATCTGCGAGGAACTGTGGAACAAGCTCGGACACAGCGAGTCGCTGGCGCACGCCGAATGGCCGAAGGCCGACGAACGCTATGTCGGACAGGACACCGTCACCGCGGTCGTGCAGATCAAGGGCAAGGTTCGTGCCAAGCTTGAAGTTTCGCCCGACATCGACCCGAAGGAACTTGAGAAGATGGCGTTGGAAGCCGTCGCTGACCGTTTGGGCGGCAAGGAACCGCGCAAGGTCATCGTCAAGGCTCCGAAGATCGTGTCCATCGTTCCCGCGGAATGATATTTCGAAAACTTTCGGAGCCAACGGCCGCTGACAAGGTTTCCAACAGGGTGTGAACCGTTCCCGCATGAGGCGACACGCCGAATATGTGGATAACTCGCATCCTCCGACCACAGGGGCCGTTTCGACTGGACAGCATGCCCATGCATCCTCCAATTTGGATGCATGGGCATTACTATTACCCCGCCAAACGGGCGGAACAGGCAGGCCGAGACCACATCGCCGGCCGCGCGGCGGCTGCGTGGACTTGGCATATCCGTAACACATGAAAAGAACGTGCGCGGGCAAAACATTCGCAGCGAACATGCCTTTTCCGTAACCCCTGAAGCATCTGTGGTAATCGCGGCAACTGCAACGCCTGAAATATCCCGTGAACAAACGTCGGAACCTGTGAAACCCTCATTACGGGATTTGTCCGGAGTCAAACCTGCCGATAAGCCGACGGAACAGGACGGGCCCAAACGCGATCGTCCACGACTCGTCTTTCAGCCAATCCACGCGATCATCGCCATACTCACCCTGTCGTGCGCGCTGTGCGCAAGTCTGACCATGCTTGTGCAACAGGCCATCCACTACAGCGCACTCCAACAGACGCAGATCACGCAATCCAAACAATCTCAGGCGAGCGGAACCACGAAAGACGGGGCGTCATCCGCGGCAACAACACCAAACCAGCAGCCTTCCATGGAACAAAACGGCCAGAACAAGCAAACATCCGAACCAACGGAACCTTCCGATCCGGCTGACGGTCTGTTGAATATCAACACCGCCGGATCCAACGAACTGCAAACCTTGAAAGGCGTAGGCCCGGTGACCGCGCAGCGCATCATCGACTACCGCAATCAGATCGGACGTTTCGACAATGTCGACCAATTGTTGAAAGTCAACGGCATCGGCGAGAAAACGCTGGCGAAATTCCGAGACCAAGTGTGCGCACGATGAGAGGAAACACGTTCGAATGGCGGAATAGGGAGCAGGGGAGCAGGGATTGGCGTCTACTGCCAGCCACCCTGTGCGGGTGGGCGGCGAGTCTGGCCGCACATGCGGGATTCGACTACTGCGTCGAGCAGGAAGGCAGACTCGGCATTCTGCCGCTCGTTTTAGTGTTGTCTGTGCCATTGCTGGCATTATTGGGATTGTTGGGATTGCCGTTTATGCGATCGCCTATCCTGCGCCTGCCGGTTGGCGTGCGGCGGGCGGTTGCGGCACGGCATTTCAGCATTATCGTATGCGTGGTCGCGGCGATGGCATGCGCGTCTTCCGCATTGACCTACGACGTATTGCAATGGAGGGATGCGGCCTCGTACGCGGCCAGAAGCGGCGAAAGCGACGTTGTGATACTGGTACGTACGACATCCCCCGCAGTGAATTCGAACAGACGTGCGAATGATTGCCAGATCGATGCGACGATTTCGACAATCACGGCAAGCCAGATCACGCAACCAAGCATGATGCGGGTGCGCGTCTATGCGGACCGGCCGGACTGCGGCACACTCAAACAAGGCGGCGAATACCGGATGCGGGGCACGCTCGCCATATCGCAATACGGTACCATGCCGCTATGGCTGACGGACATCGCCTCCGTGGAACGCATACGGGCGCCCAATCCCGCATTGCGTGTGATCGATATGATGCAGCAGGCGTTCTTCGAACAGACGTCACGGCTTTCCGACCAAGGGAAAGTACTTGTTCCCGGACTGACATTAGGCATTCTCGGACAGGATTACATTCCTCCAGACAGCGGCAATGGCAAAACTGGCACCGGTATTGATTCCACATACGCCAATCTGCTTGAAGACGCCTTCCAGCGTTCGGGCATACTGCATCTGATGGCAGTCAGCGGCGGGCATCTCGCGGTCGTCGCCACCATAGTGCGCGCCGCCTGCTCGTTCCTGCTACTGCCAAGGCGCGTCACGGCCATCGCCATCGGCATGTCATACATCATGCTGGCAATGTGCGTGTTTCCCTCCGATTCGGTGTCACGCGCCCTGCTGATGGGTTTGGGCGGAGCGGGCTTCCTGTTCCTCGGGCGAAGAACACAGGCTTTGGCCGCCCTCAACTGGACCACTTTAGGCATGCTCATGGCCAATCCGCACATGTCACGCAGCTTCGGATTCGCACTATCATGCACGGCCGTACTCGGCCTCGTACTGTTCGCAGGGCCGTTAAGCGCATGGCTCACGCCGATCATGCCAGCGTTCATCGCGCAAACCATGGCCATGACCATAGCCGCGCAACTGCTCACCCTGCCGATTCAAGTGCTCATCGAACCGGAACTGCCCGTCTACTCCATTCCGGCCAATCTGGTCGTCGCACCCTTCGTGGGCTTTTCCACACTGACCGGGCTTGCCAGCCTCGCCATTTCATGGATACTGCCCAATCTGGGATTCATATTCGCCAGCATCGCCTCCTGGGGCACCGCCATTATGGAACTCATGGCCCTCCACCTCGGGTCAGGAGACCGCGCCACCATTCCGTGGACCGGAGGCGCGGGCGGCGCACTGCTGATCATCGTCGTCGAAATCGTCGGATATATGGCCGCACGACTTGTCGACACACTCTTCACCCGCATCACAACACCGGAACCAAACCTGCCGGGCCGACGCCTCATGCGCAATCCCGTCGAACGGGCGAAAGCATGGGGCGAACGAACCCACAACGCGCTCAAAACCATGAAATGGAACGAATGAATCTTGTCCACCGATACAGCGAGATTGAATACTATGCCGAAACCATCCGCAGCAACCTTCCACCTCATCTATGGAGGCGACCCGTACCTCAACGAGCAAACCGTACGCGACCTGCGCCACCAATCGCAACGCAAACACCCCGACGCGGAAACCATCGAACTCGACGCAACCAACGCCGATCATTACGCCTTCGACGAAGCGGTAAGCCCATCACTCCTATCCGAACGATCAATCGTCATCGTATCCAACCTGCAAAACGCCGACGACAGACTCGGCGAAACCATGGTCGCCTACTGCAAGCAAGCCGTCAACAATCCAACCGAAGCCAGCATCGTCATCTGCCAACATGAAGGCGGCATCAAAGGTAAACGACTCATCGACCAACTCACCAAAGCCGGAGCAGTCAAAGAAGCCGTGGCCGACCTCAAAAAAGCCGACGCAAAACTCAACTTCACCATACAATGCTTCGAACGACGCAACCGACGCATCGAACCCATGGCCGCACAGCAACTCGTAGCCGTACTCGGCGACAAAACCGGCGAACTCGCAGCCATGGCAGGCCAACTCTGCTTCGACTTCGACGACAATCCCATAACATTGGAACGCGTCAACCAATACCTCACCGCCAACCCCCAAGTAGACGGCTTCCGCGTGGCCGACCTCGCACTCTCCGGACGCTCAGCCGACGCCATCATCGCCATGCGGACTTCGGTCGAACAAGGCACCGCGCCAATCGCACTCATCGGAGCGCTCGCCATGAAACTACGCACCATGGCCAAAGCCTCAGCCGTACGCTCCGGCACCATCAGCGAAGCGGAAGCGAAAACCAATTCATGGGTACTGAAAAACGCCACCAGACAGCTCTCCGGATGGACCTCCGACGGCATGAGACGATGCATCCAAATGCTCGCATGGGCCGACGAACAAAGCAAAACCAACGGATCGGACCCTGTCTACGCGCTGGAACGAGCCATCGAACTAATCAGCAACAAAGGACGAACCAACTAACATGAACGAGGACAACACCAGCAACAGCGCGGCCAGCGGCACCGCCAAGACCATCACCGTCGAAGCAACAACCGGCGAAGCCATGCACGAACTCGGCAAACACGTCGCACACCTCGCCCACGGCGGGGACGTCATACTCCTCTCAGGGCCACTCGGTGCAGGGAAAACCACCTTCGCCCAAGGTTTCGGCGCAGGACTCAACATCAGCGAACCCATCGTCTCGCCAACCTTCACCATCGCACGCGAACTCAAAGGCCAATTCCCCAACGGCAACTCCGCCCACCTCATACACGTCGACGCCTACCGACTCGGCGGCAACGCCTACGCCCCAGGCCAAAACGCCGTCGAACACCTACTCGACGAACTCGAATCCCTCGGACTCGACGAAGAACTCGAAGATCCCAGCGACAACACCATCATCCTCATGGAATGGGGAGAACAGATGGCTGCCGCGCTCGCACCGGAACGTCTCGAAATCCACATCGACCGGCCGCTCAACACCGCCGGCACAGGCACAACGGCCAATACGGCCAGCCGCGAACTCACCAGCAACGGCGTACGTACCGTAACCTTCATTCCCGTCGGCGAATCCTGGCAAACCTTCGACATCGCACGCAACAAACGCTAAAACACAGCCAACAACCACGATTCCAGCATCGGTTGTACAGTAGTTTCCAGCTTGGCACAAGGAGTTTCCACAAAATGCAGACACTGGTGATCGACACTTCATACGGCTCAACCGTCGGCATGGTCGGACACGACCCCATCGTTGAAACCGACTCACGCACCCACGTCGAAAAACTACAGGTGAACATCGCTACAACCGTCGAACAAGCCGGCCTCAAACCGGAAAACATCGACCGTATCATCGTCGGCATCGGACCTGCACCCTTCACCGGACTGCGCGCGGGAATCGTCGCAGCCAAAGCGCTCTCCTTCGCCACCGGTGCGCGGCTTATCGGGCAGAATGTGCTTTCCTCGCAGGTGCTTGTACGCAACGCGGAGCATGATGGCCGCCATCATCTGACACTCGCCGTGAACGATGCGCGACGCAAGCAGCTGTATTTCGCATTGCTAGATGGCAGCGGCTATGAGGTTGGTGGCAGCGCAGACGAAGACCATGATGCAAACGTTGAAAACAGTTGTGTGAAAACCCTGATTGACATGGATATCGACTATCCCGAATCGATCGTGAACCGTGTTAACGAAGTGCTGGAACAGCTTCGTCAGTCAGATACGAACGTGGAATATGTGGTCGATGTCATCGGCCATGGAGCGGCGAAATACGCGCAATCGTGGGCAAGTCTTCCCGAAGGCGGCATGGTGAGCGACCATGCGCTGCTTGACGAGGGAGCGTCCGGGCTGGAGCGTTTCGCGGCCTTCGCCACTTCGCAACAGTCTTTGGCGAATCCGGAGCCGATCGAACCGTTGTATCTGCGCAGGCCGGACGTGTCGGTGCCGAACCCATTGAAGCATGTGCTCAACCATGCCGGTGCAGAACGTACGGAGTGACGGTACGGCATGATCGTTGACCATACGAACATCGACGAGGAAATCGTTGTGCCACAGATGGCCGCTTTGGAAGCTGACCTGTTCGGCAGGGGAGCGTGGAGCGAGCAGTCTATCCGTCAGGAATTCCGCGCGCCGGCACGCACGTATCTGTTCGATATTGATGATTGCGGGATTGTGGATTGCGCTGCAGCAGACGGGCCAGTTGTCGATGAATCGGCTGCGGCCGATACTGCCGAAAAACAGCCTGTCGTGCGCGGGTATGCCGGTTTCTGGTATGACGGCGACGATGCTGAGATCATGACGATCGGCGTCGGCAGGCAGTTTCAACGGCAGGGAATCGCGGCTTCCTTGATGGAAGCATTGATTGCGCGGGCGTGTGAACAAGGAGCACAACGCATGTTGCTTGAAGTGCGCGTCGACAATACTCCGGCCTTAGCATTGTACGAACGGTTCGGTTTTGCCAGAATGGGCTTGCGTAAACGCTACTACCAGCCCGAAGGCATCGACGCGTACACCATGAGCCTTGAACTTAAGCCGAGGATTGTCGGCTTCGCAGCAACAGAACAATAAAACAGAACAACCAAACGGAACAGTAAGCAAAGCAGCAAACGGAGCAGCAATGAGCGAACCAATCGTACTCGGCATCGAATCCACCTGCGACGAGACCGCGGCCGCGGTAGTGCAGGGGCGCACCCTGATTTCCAACGTCGTCGCATCCTCCATGGATGAGCACGCGCGTTACGGGGGTGTGATTCCAGAAATCGCGTCACGCGCCCACGCCGAAGCGTTCGTGCCATGCGTTTCCAAGGCGTTGGCCGACGCGAACATGACGTTGTCTGACGTCGATGCGATCGCCGTGTCCGCGGGTCCTGGACTTGCTGGCTGCCTCGCCGTTGGCGTGTCCGGCGCGAAATCTCTTGCCTGGGCGGCGAACAAGCCAATTTACGGCATCAACCATGTGATCGGGCATATTGCGGTCACGCAGCTGCAGTTCGGCCCGTTCCCCGAAGACACGCTCGCCTTGATCGTGTCCGGCGGACACACGTCCCTGCTGCATGTTGAGGATGTTGCGCACCATATTGACGTGGTCGGCACCACGCTTGATGATGCAGCCGGCGAATGCTTCGACAAGGTCGCCCGCCTGCTGGGCTTCCCATATCCGGGCGGTCCGCATATCGACCGTCATGCGCAATTGGGCGACCCACATGCCATCAAAGTTCCGCAAGGGCTCACCCAAGGCAAAGCGGGCCAGCAGCATCCGTACGATTTCAGTTTCTCCGGCGTGAAAACGGCCGTCGCGCGTTGGATCGAGGAACAGCAGGCGCAAGGCAATGAGATTCCCGTTGATGACGTGTGCGCGTCGTTGGCGGATTCCGTGGCGACCGTGCTCGCCAAGAAGGCGATGCGCGGCTGCGAGCAGTACGGTTCGAAGACGTTGATTGTAGGAGGTGGCTTCTCCGCGAATTCGCAGCTTCGCGCCAAACTGTTGGAAGTCGGAGTCGAGCATGGGGTAGAGGTGCGTGTGCCGCAGCTCAAACTGTGCACCGACAACGGCGCCATGGTAGCCATGCTGGGCGTCAACCTAGTCGAAGCTGGAGTGGCTCCGTCAAACCTCGACTTCGCCATCGATTCGGCCATGCCGTTGACGAAGATCTCCATGTGAGATTGGGGCGAAATCGTCGTGTGGAAACGTTTTGCAACCCGAAACACACATGTGACACGCTGAAGATTTGCAATCCACAAGTTTTGGTGTAGTATCTTTATCTTGTGCACAGCGCATTCCTGCGTAGCTCAGTTGGCAGAGCATCCGACTGTTAATCGGACGGTCACTGGTTCAAGCCCAGTCGCAGGAGCCATTTGAAAGCCCTTGGAAACCAAGGGCTTTTGTCATATTCATCGTCATATTCGAGGAATCAACGAAGATGCCGAGGTTCTGGCTTATAGGAACTTTTGGCCAATAACCCGGATATTGCGGCAGGCACGTTTTACACGAAATTCATGATTGAGGAGAACGATACTATGGATGAGGTAGCCAAAGCAGATTCTTCCACGGGCAAAACTTAAGATTTTCCCAGCAAGCGGCGTTTACCATGAACACGCAAGCAAGAAAACCACGGCAAATCATGGAAGGGAGTCCATATGTGCACTGGTGTTCGTTTCTCCGACAATGAGGGAAACATGTATTTCGGCCGTAATCTCGACTGGAGCTTCTCCTACGGCGAGACCATTCTGGTCACTCCGCGAGGCTACCAGTACGACTATGTCTATGGGACCGAAGGCAAGAACGAACCGAATGCGGTGATCGGCGTGGGCGTGGTCATGGCCGACCGCCCCATGTATTTCGACTGCGCCAACGAGCATGGCTTGGCCATTGCCGGACTGAACTTCCCCGGATACGCCTCCTTTGCGCACGAGCCGGTCGAAGGAACCGAAAACGTCGCTACCTTCGAATTCCCGCTGTGGGTGGCGCGCAATTTCGACAGTGTCGACGAAGTCGAAGAAGCGTTGAAGAACGTGACGCTCGTTTCGCAGGTCGTGCCCGGCCAGCAGGAATCCCTGCTGCACTGGTTCATTGGTGACGGCACCCGAAGCATCGTCGTCGAGCAGATGTCCGACGGCATGCACGTTCATCATGACGATGTGGACGTGCTCACCAACCAGCCGACCTTCGACTTCCATATGGAAAACCTGCGCAACTACATGTGCGTGAGCAACGAAATGGCAGAGCCGACCACTTGGGGCAAGGCGGAACTGAGCGCATGGGGTGCCGGCGTGAGCATGCACGGCATTCCCGGTGACGTGAGTTCGCCGTCGCGTTTCGTACGCGTCGCCTACACCAACACGCATTATCCGCAGCAGAACAACGAGGCTGCCAATGTGTCTCGTCTGTTTCACACGCTGGTCTCCGTGCAAATGGTTGAAGGCATGTCCAAGATGGGCAACGGCCAGTTCGAGCGCACGCTGTTCACCAGTGGCTATTCCGGAAAGACCAACACGTATTACATGAACACGTATGAGGATCCGGCGATCCGCTCGTTTGCCATGTCCGACTTCGACATGGATTCGAGCGAGCTGATCACCGCCGATTGATTCCGGGAATTTCGGGTTCGAAGATTCCAGTTCCGAAGATTCCGCAGTGATCGCACTATGTGGACAGTATAAAAGGGCACAACGTCGCAACCGTCGTTGTGCCCTTTTAATCAGTAAAACTGATGAGATTTGATTAAAATGGTCGAGGCATGCTTTCAAACGTACTTTCAGGCGTTTTCCTCGTTATGTTCCTTATGCGAGGAAGCGAATCGCGACAGAACACCTGACTTACGTAAAGCGCAATACATTCCCCAGGAACCGAAACCGGCGAATGCCACAGCGCTAAGTAGCTCGCAAATAGTGCCGATGATGCCTCGCGGGCTGAAGAACATGAATGCCTGATAGTAGAAGAACAGCAGGTAGAAGTTGTAGACGATTCCAATCGCCAGAGCAGACAGAATGGTGACGCCGAGCGTCCAACGACGGTAGCGGAACAACGCGAATACCGCTTCTGCGGCTGCCGCCTGCAACAACGCAATTACCACCAGGCTCACACTGTATTTCGTGCCGAGCACCACCTCGACGAACGATGCGACTAAAAGCACGTAGGCCGAAGCTCCCGGCTTGCGCACGATCAGAGAACCCAGCGTGGCGGGGAAGTAGAACAAAGCATGAAGTAGCGCCGCTGAACCAGGAAGAATCAAAGTCATCAACGGAAAAAGACCATACGAGAGGCCGTCGAACACCCAAAACATCACTCCCGACATCACGCCTACCGCCGCGCCGACTGCGATATCGACCACACGCCATGTGAGGGACTTGCGTGTTTCTTGGGTTGTTTTCAAAGGCTGCTTTACCTGCTTCGGCAGCTTCGCGTCTGTATTATGAATAACGGTTTTAGAGAATGGCTTCGCCATAATGATAATGAATCCTTGCGTTGGTCGATGCCGCGCACCGTGAGTCGGAGATCGCGGCAGTCGCCGTGGGCCGTTCCTCGACCTGCGCGGCTCGGGCAGGAACGACGAGAGGTATTATACGACGTGTTGTTTTGCCGAACACGCATCATGGATCTCCCTGTATCCAAAATATCGTTACAAATACTCCAAATCCGGGCGTACGGTCCAGTCCAGTACACCTAATCCGCACGATTTCATTAAATCAGCAGCATAAGAGATTTTTGCTGTGAGGCGGCATTCGTCCAAAACAGCGTGGTCCTATGTTCCTTATGATGAACACGTAAGTTACGCTTTGCAGACGCAACTTAGCTAATTGTCAGGATTACATGTTCTTTTGTTATGCGATAGCATGCAACACGCCAATTAGACTTCAAGCACTTTAAGTTTTTACAGTGCAGGGTATGAGCACTACAACATGGCATACGATTCGTGAAGCATCCATGATTTCCGGACTTCCCGAATCCACTTTGCGCTACTACGAGCAGATCGGCATCATTGCCCCGATCGCACGTGACCCAAGTTCTGGTCATCGTGCCTACACTAACGAAGACATTCAATCGTTGGTCACCATTTCCTGCTTGTCTGCAACCGGCATGCCGCTTGACGCCATGCGCGAGTATCTGAAAAATCGTTTCGACGGCGCCGAAGGCGCGCACAGGCAAATAGCGCTACTGGACGCGCAAGCATTGCGTTTGGCCGCAAAAGCCGAAAGCATCCGCATACAGCAAGCCTATGTTTCCCTCAAAACACTGTATTGGCGTGCCGTGGCGGAAGGCCATGACGACGAAGCACAACAACTTCTGGAAGAAAACCACGATGTTATCGAAACAGTGAAAAAACAGATCCGCAGCAAGGCTGAAGCATAAGCCGAGGCATCCTCGCAGACGTTACCTCAATTCAATTCATACAACAAAGGAGCAACTCATGAAGGCAGCGATCTTCAAGGGAGTCAAGCAGATGGCATGCGAAGAACATGCCGAACCGACCATCATCGATGGGGGAGACGCCATCATTCGCGTGGTACGCGCATGCGTGTGCGGCTCCGACCTGTGGTTCTACCGTGACGGTAGCAAGGAGCCCAACACCCAGGCCGGCCATGAAGCCATCGGCGTGGTTGAGCAGATCGGCGACGACGTGACCGTGGCCAAGCCAGGAGATTTCGTGATCGTGCCGTTCCCATTCAGCTGCGGCAAGTGTCCAGTATGCAAGGCCGGTTTCGAATCCAGCTGCCCTCATGGCGGATATTTCGGAGACGAGGGATTGGGCTGCCAGGCGGAGTATCTGCGCGTGCCAGAAGCCAATGGCACGCTGGTGGTCGTTCCGGGCGACGCGAAGAGCTTCTCTGACGAAATGCTCGCATCGCTGCTCACCCTCTCTGACGTGATGTCGACTGGTTACCATGCGGCCGCTTCCGCCGAAATCAAGCCGGGGGATACCGCGGTCGTGTTCGGCGACGGTGCGGTCGGCCTGTGCGGAGTGCTGTCCGCCAAGCTGATGGGCGCCACCCGCATCATTTCCATGAGCCGCCATGCCGACCGCCAGCGTATCGCACGCGAATTCGGCGCCACCGATTTCGTGGAGGAACGTGGCGACGAGGCCGTGGCCAAGGTACTGGAAATGACTGATGGTTACGGCGCCGACGCCGTGCTTGAATGCGTGGGCTCCGCATTGTCGAACGACACCGCCATGAAGGTTGCGCGTGCGGGCGCTGTGGTCGGACGTGTTGGCCTGCCTCACGGTGTGGAAGCCGATATTCCAGGACTCTTCTACCGCAATGTTGGTCTGCGTGGCGGTCCGGCACCGGTGCGCACGTATGATCTGCAGCGACTGCTCAAGGAAGTGCTCGATGGCAACATCAATCCGGGCATCGTCTACACCTCCGAATACACGCTCGACGATATTCAGGAAGCGTACGCGGCCATGGACGAGCGTCGCACCGTAAAGTCGCTGCTGCGCATCAGCGAGGTCTGAGCAATATGCCGGCGATAGAATAAGCGGAAATCAAACGAAAGGAAGCAAGTCTTGTTTGAAGAGCTACATAAACGGATGAATTCGTTTTGGAATAATGACAGGACATTGTCACAAACCGATCCGGAATTCATTGAATTCTTCTCGAATTTCGCTTATGACGAAGTGGTGAACGAGCCGGGAGCAAATCATCCTGATTTGGATGACAAGACCCGTTCTTTGGCCATTCTTGCCGTGTTGGTCGGATGCCAAGGCTTGGATGCCTTCGAAATGATGCTGCCGGTGGCCTACGAAACCGGACTGTCGTCCATCGCCATCAAGGAAATGGTGTATCAGGCAACCGCATACTGCGGTTTTGGCAAAACTCTGCCGTTCCTGAAGAAACTCAACAACTTCCTCGGCGCGGCCAACGTGCATCTTCCGCTTGAACCGCAAGGCACCATCACGCCGGAAACGCGTGCCAAGGCGGGCGAAGACAAGCAGATCGAAATCTTCGGTGAAGGAATGCGTGGATTCGCGCAATCCGGCCCCGAAGAGACGCGACACATCAATAAGTGGCTTGCCGGCAACTGCTTCGGCGACTACTACACGCGCGGTGGCTTGAACACGCGTGAGCGTGAAATGATCACGCTGTGCTTCCTCGCCGCGCAGGGCGGTTGCGAACCTCAGTTGGCATCTCATGCGAAGGCCAATATGGGCGTGGGTAATGAGAAGGCGTTTCTGATTGCCATTATTTCGCAGTGCATGCCGTATATCGGATATCCGCGCACATTGAATGCGATTCGTTGCATCAATGATGCCGCCGAGCAGATGCAGGGCTGATTGCAGTAAGGTTTTACATCGATCGATGCCTCGACAGCTTGCTTTGATCCTTGCCTGATTCTCGCTCTGATATTAAGGGGTCGTTTGCCAGTCATGATTGGTTTGGCAAACGACCCCTTTACATATGTTGCTACTTATGTGCGAGCATCACTCGCCCCACGCATCCTACTACAGAGAGGATTCTTCCATCCACTGGATGAATCTAGACTCTAGAGCACTCAACAATTCAATAAGCTCATTGCGTGTGACTACGACACTATTTTGTGGTCGGTGCGGTAAAGGTCAGGTTCTACGTAGATTTCGAAGCGGAACCATGGCAGTGCGACGCGCACGCTTCGTTCGATCTTGTTCACGGTTTCGACATCGTAATCGCGGTCGAGTTTGCTGGTCTGCACTTTGACGCACAGCAGAATGTCATCCTCAGACATGTGCACGGTCTGCATGTTCAGCAGTTGTTCCACGCCAGGCGTCGAAATAACGGCCTGCTCAATCTTCTTTCGGGTATCAGCGTCAACTGCCTCACCGATCAGTAGTGAACCCGACTTGAACATCAGCAGCAACGATCCCGAGATCAGCACAAGACCAACCATCAGGCCGCCAAGTGCGTCGAATATCTCATTGTCGAACAGAATCGCCAGACCGATGCCAGCTCCTGCAAATGCCAGACCAATCAAGGCAAGCGTGTCTTCCATGATGACGGACGCAAGCTCCGCCGACTTGGTGCGCTTCCAGAAACGGAACACACCCATGTGGGGTACGCCCGTACGTTCCATGCGCTCATTCGCTTCCTTGATGCTTTGATGCAGCCCGTAACCTTCCAGACAGGCGCTGATGGCCACCACAATGAACGCCACCAGCAGTTCCATCTGGTTGGCATCACGCAACGCGGGATTTTCGACAATGGAGAACAGCTTCTTTACCGCTTCCGAAGTGGAGAAGAAACCTCCGACGAAGAACAGCAGCGTCGCCACCACGAACGAGGCGAGATACTTGGCCCGATACAACCCGAACGGATGATCGCCGTCCGTCTTATGTTTGGAGAAGCGGCCGCCTACCATGAGCACGATCTCATTGGAACAGTCGGCGATGGAGTGCACCGATTCGGAAAGCATTGCGGACGATCCGGTGAAGAACGCTGCCGCGAGCTTGGCGATGGCCACACCGATATTGGCTCCGAGCGCCGCTTTGACGGCCGCACCCTGGTGTTCCGTTTCCTGTTGGCGAATATTGTTTGCCGTATTCGCGTTACTGTCGTTCGTACTACTGTCGTTGGAATCTTGCGATTCGTTCATTGCCTTTCCGTTTCTTTCTGGAGTTAATACAGACACGTTTAATCATATATAAGGGTGTGGTATTCCCGTCGTATTCCGGAGGTGAAATGCCAAAAATGCGTGTAAGACATGGGTGGCTCCCCAATACCGGTAGATTTGTAAAAAACTGCTTTTCTGCAACGAGGAGGGATGATTGGGCGGTTATGGTTCGGATGCGGTTGGTTTGTTTATCTCGAGAGACGAGACGCTTACGGATGCCAAGGCCGCAGCTGCATGGTCGGCACATGCGAGAAGAATCGGCGGTATGACTGAAGCTGCACATGACGATTATCAGTTGCCCGAAGAATTCGAGCACTGTTCGAAACTTGACCCTGTACGCGATGCTCCTAGCGCGTTGGACCGCGTCAAGCAAGTCGTACGCATTCTGCACGAACCAGGCGGATGCCCTTGGGACGGCGAGCAGACCAATACAAGCCTGCTTAAACCACTGTTGGAAGAAACCTACGAATACATCGACGCTGTGGAAACGAACGATCGCGACAACATGCGTGAAGAACTCGGCGACATGCTGCTGCAATCCGTTTTCCAAGCGCAAGTGTGCGCCGTTGATACGCAGGATCCGTTCAACATCGACGAAGTGTGCAACCGTCTCGTAGATAAGCTCATCACCCGCCATCCGCACGTCTTCCAAACAAATGAGGCCACTGACGAGTCCGCGCCCGCACCGGAAAACGCGCAAGATACGCTGAAACTGTGGGAAGCGATGAAGCAGAAAGAGAAGCATCGCAAGTCCGTGCTCGAAGGCATCTCCCATGCGCAAGGCGCATTGCCGCGTGCTACAAAAATCGTATCGAGAGTACACAAATCGCAGTATCGTGACCAGCTCGAAACCGCATTCAATTCAAGCGCAGAACAGACAGACAAACAGCATGATGTCAGTCATCCTTATGCAGACGAAATCATCACCATCATCCGCAAAGCGCAACGTGACGGCGTAGACGTGGAATCCGACCTGCGTTGCCGCCTGCGCGGCATAGAATCCGAAATCGAACACATCGAAAAGACCATGAACCATGAGTGACGTTAAAGCACTCGACCCAGCACTGCTCAAAACAGCATTCCGCGGACTTCAACGCCGACCGTGCCAATGATGATGGTGGTTGGTGGCAGATGTTTGCCAATTTGGTGAACAAGTATGGTTTGGTGCCGAAGAGTGCTTATCCGGAGTCGGCTAATTCGAGGAATTCGGGATGCGTTCAAACAGTATTTGAATACGAAGCTACGTGAATTCGCGTCCGATTTGCGCGACCGTCATACGGCTGGAACGTCGTTGGATGAGTTGCGTGGCGATGGCTTTTTTGATTGCGATACTGTGCGCGTTGACCAGCTTTTCGGTACGGAATTCACGTTCGACAAGGCCAAGGGGTTGGAGCATGGCGATTGCCCAAACAATCATGCCATGACGTTGACTGGCGTGAATTTGGATGAGGATGGTCGCCCGAATCGTTGGAAGGTGGTGAAGGCTTGTGCACAGGTCGCAGATCATGCCGATCACATAGAACAACGGCCAGTCGAACAACACGTAGTTCCGTGCCGTACCGACGTCACCGGTGCGTACGTCGTAATTGAGTGCCGCTATCACATAAATCATGATTGCGGACATGATGAAAACTAAAGAGAATGCCTTCCTTGCCGTTACGTGGCATGGAATTTCCTTTGCTATGCATTCGATGTGTTAACGTATCAGCCCCTCTGGCCTGTTTCGCGCGTTGCCTTCGCAAGAGGAGCGCGGAGGGCTAGAGGGTGCATATCGAAATCCAAAATACTTGTGAAGCACATGCGAAAAGAAAGAGCCGGACATTTTTCACGTCCGGCATAAGTACAATCCCCCAATAAACTGGAATTACTCGGCTTACTCTTCGGCCACCAGCTCCAGATAGGAATCATTCCACAGGTCTTCGTCGCCGTCAGGCATAAGCAGTACACGCTCAGGATTCAGAGCCTGTACTGCGCCCTCGTCGTGGGTGACCAGCACGATCGCTCCCTCGTATTTGGCTATGGCCTTCAGAATCTCGTCGCGGGACGCGGGGTCAAGGTTGTTGGTCGGTTCGTCGAGCAGCAGCACGTTCGCACGGCTCGTCACCAATGTCGCCAACGCCAGTCGCGTCTTTTCACCGCCGGAAAGCACACGAGCCGGCTTCAACGCGTCGTCACCCGAAAACAGGAACGAACCAAGAATCGAACGCGCCTGCGTGTCGTCCAGTTCCGGAGCGACATGGATCAGGTTCTGCAATACGGTGGCGTCCAGGTCCAACGTGTCGTGTTCCTGTGCGAAATAGCCGATTTTGCAACCATGACCGTAATCTACGGAACCAGTGTCCGGCTCCTCCAAATGCGCAAGCAACCGCAGAGTAGTGGTCTTACCGGCACCGTTGTATCCCAGAATCACCACGCGCGAACCCTTGTCAATAGCCAAGTTCACGCCGGCGAACACAATGTTCGAACCGTAGGCTTTCGAAACATCCTTTGCCATGATTGGCGTACGACCGCACGGAGCTGGTTCCGGGAAACGAATATCCGCCACTTTCTCCTGCTTTTGCGCCTCGGACGTGTTCTCGAGGAGTTTCTCCGCGCGGCGCATCATGTTCTGTGCGGCCACGGCCTTGGTGGCCTTCGCGTGCAGGCGAATACCTTGCTGCATGAGGCGTTCCGCCTTCTTTTCGGCGACCTCGCGTTCGCGGCGGCGACGTTCCTCGTCAACCACGCGCTGGTGCAGGTAGGCCTTCCAGCCGAGGGAATACATGTCAATCTGGCCAAGCTGCGCATCCAGATGCCACACCTTGTTCACCACTTCGTCCAACAGTTCGGTGGAGTGGGAGATGACCAGGAATCCACCCTCGTATTTCTTCAGGTATCCGCGCAACCATTCGATGGAGTCGGCGTCCAAATGGTTGGTCGGTTCGTCGAGGATCAGTGTGTCCGCATCGGAGAACAGGATGCGGGCCAATTCGATACGACGACGCTGGCCGCCGGAAAGCGTGCCCAATTGCTGGCCCATGACCTCCTGCGGCAGACCGAGACTTGCCGCCATGGCGGTCGCTTCGGACTGAGCCGCATAGCCGCCGGCCTTTTCAAAATCCTGCATGGCCTTGTCGTAACGGTTCATCGCGCGGGTCATGACGTCCGGATCCGGATCGGTCATCTCCTTTTCAGCCTTGCGGATACGCATGATGATCGATGCGATGTCTCGCGCGCTCATCATGCGGTCGAGCGCGGTCTGTTCCGGATCGGCGGCATGCGTGTCCTGCGGCAGATAGCCGAGCTTGCCCGATACACGCACTTTGCCGGCGGTGGGCAGCATGTCGCCGGTGATCACGCGGGTAAGCGTGGTCTTACCGGCACCGTTACGGCCGACCAGGCCGATCTTGTCTCCCTTAGCGACATGGAAATTCGTGGGATGCAGCAACGTGCGCGCACCGATCTGAATCTCAAGTCCCTGCGCCTCAATCGCCATGCCGTGATACCTCTAGTCTTTCGTGTTCCTTCAAACGCCAATCGAACATCATAGCGAACACCCGCAACCGTTTCACCTCATCTCACGTTTCATTTCCAAGCAGATGCCGGAGCAGTGATTCGCGGTGGTTGATGAAGACCCTGGTGATTTGATAGCTGTCCGTATCCTCATAATCGCAGGGGTGGACGCCGTTTTCGTCGAATGACAGGATTTCCGCATCCGGCAGACCGAGCAGAATCGGCGAATGGGTTGCGATGATGAATTGTGATCCGTCGTTTGCCATTCGGTACATGTGCTCCAGCAGAGTCAATTGCCGCTGTGTCGAGAGCGCGGATTCGGGTTCGTCCATAAGATAGAGACCCTTTCCCGTGTGGGACAGGAGAATCTCCAGAAAACCTTCGCCATGCGACATCTCGTGCAAACGGGACATGTCGCCATATCCGCGACTGTATTCACGAGCCTGTGTCGCCAGCGTGAAAAAACTTTCCGCACGCAGGAAGAAGCTCGATGGGCCGATCGCATACTGCCGGTATATCGTCATCGCCTTGGCGAGATCCGACGTGTCATCGTATGTGCTGAAACGGTAGTTGCGCGTGCCGCCTTCCGCGTTGAAGCCGCAGGCGACGGCGACGCCTTCCAGCAAGGTTGATTTGCCGCTACCGTTCTCGCCTACCAGAAAGGTGACATTCTTGTGGAATCTAAGTTCGTCAATCGAACGCAATGAGGGAATTCGACTGACGTACGAATCGGTCAGCATATTCCAGTCGATGCGCAGTCCCGACACGATCAGATCATCCATACTTCCCCATATCCGGCCAGAGCCAACCCACAGACCAGTGGCATGGCTCGATGTACGCAACGGCTCCACCAGTCTCACATTGTCCTGCGTGCCATATGCCACTTCAGATTATAGGACGGGCGGTGGGAAGGATGCATATATGCTACGCCGACGCAGCGGATGAAACGAATTATCCACTCTCGTGATTGATTCGCTACAGTGGTGTCAGAACCATTCAGGAGGGAAGAAGCATGGCAAGGGCTTTGATTGTGGTGGATGTACAGCCGACGTTCTGTGAAGGAGGCGAACTTGGCGTGCAGGGAGGCAATGCGGTCGCCGAACGTATCGCGGATTATGTGAACGAGCACCGGAGCGAATACGCATATATCGCAACCACGCAGGATTGGCATATCGAGCCGGGGACCCACTGGTCCGAGCATCCTGATTTCGTGGACACCTGGCCGGTGCATGGCAAGGCCGGAACCGCCAATGCCGAGCTGCATCCCGCCATCGCCGCATTGAACATCGAGCATCATTTCGAAAAGGGTCAGTATTCGCCCTCATATTCCGGCTTCGAAGGCTTTGAGGACAACACCGACCGCATTCCCACCCGCGAAGAAGTCTCCACCGCCATGGCCGCGGGCAGGACACTCGCCAACGGGTTGAAGACCGCAGGCATCACACGGGTCGATGTGGTCGGACTGGCCGAATCGCACTGCGTCAAGGAGACCGCTCTCGACGCAAAAAAGCTGGGATTCGAAGTGCACGTCATCGAGAACCTGACCGAACCGGTCAGTGAGGAACTCGGTATCGCAGCCCGTCGGCAGATGAGCGAAGCCGGCATCATCCTTGACTGATCTCGACTGATCGGCCCCAATCAGCAGATATCAATCCGAATGGCGCCGACGGCCATGGCATTGTTCATAATGCTTGGGGTCGAATGATCATATGCTATGATGGAATATGTTGAGTGTATTTAAATCCTCCCATATGCCAAGAGGGTTTTCGGGAAAGAGAAACGGACATTGCGTATCTAACGGGCGGCGGATACCGTCGGCAGAACCGTGCGCGTTGAAGCGCACTGCCGCGTAGCTTGCTCGTATGCACATTTCACGGTTCCGTATCCGTTCGTTTTTTCACAATCAAGACCTCGCAGTGCGCCTGTATGAGAAAGAAGCCCCATACATGGCCCGGACAACAATGCTCACGCTTACTGGCATCTCTTACACATACCCATCCATGTCTGAACCACTGTTCGAACACGTGTCCGCATCTTTCCAACAAGGATGGACCGCCGTGCTCGGCGACAACGGACTCGGCAAAACGACTCTACTGAACATCGCCATCGGAATGTTGCCCGCCGATACCGGCAGCATCAACCCGGACCCGCATGGACTCACTATCGCTACCTGCCCGCAAGACAACATGGTGAGGCCTAAGAACCTCGACGACTTCGCCACGGATTGGTCGCCCGGAACCATGCGTGTACGCAACGCGTTACACATCGGCGATGACTGGCCCTACCGTTATGAAACGCTTTCCGGAGGCGAAACGAAACGATTGCAGGTCGCTTGCGCAATCACAGCGCGTCCCGATGTGCTCGTGCTTGACGAACCCACCAACCACGTTGATGGTGAAACACGGAAAGCCATAGTCGAAGTCATGCGCCAATACCAGGGCATAGGCATCGTAATATCCCACGATGTCGCACTGGTTGACGCTACATGCGCACGATGCGTCATATTCGAACGACGGCACATCAGTGGGCGTAACATCACCGCCATCAGCACATATGATGGCGGATATACGCAAGCGCATGAGCTGATGACGTCCAGACTGCGTGGAGACGAGGAGTCAATCCGTGCGGCACGGCAGGAAGTCACACGACTGCGGTCCGCACAAGCACAGCGACATCAAGCCATGCAAAGCGCATATGCTCGCAAACGCAACGGGTGGAAAATCGACCGCAAAGATCACAGCGCCCTCGATCACCACAAATGGATCGAAAAACAGACCGATACCGCTTCGGGCGCCGCATACCGACAAATGAACAAGCGTCTTGAACGAGCACAGCGCACACTAGATTCACTAACCGTAGCGGCCAAACGCTACGACGGCGACATCTGGATCGACATACGGCCAAGCAACAGAAAGGAGCTCCTGCATCTCACGGAAGGTATTATCATATTCGGCAGCGGCAGGATGACCAGCTCGAACGATGCCGCGAGAACGCCAACACAATCCATACTGCATGCCGACGGACATCAATGGAAAGTCGCGCATAATCCAGGGATGAGTGGTGAAAAACCACGGATGCCAGGTGTCGCCATACCAAAACTCAGCATCGGACAGCAAGACCATATCGGACTGACCGGTGCCAACGGACTCGGCAAAACAACCGTGATGAACGCATTGCTGGACAGCATGCCGGAAGACTTGCCGCATCTGATCGTCCAGCAGCAAACGGGAGAAGCCGCGCTTTCTCAAACCATGAGACGACTCGCCGCATTGCAGGGTAAGGAACGCTCGCAGGTGCTGGCCGCCTTCGCCCAGCTCAACGCCGATCCGGATAAGCTGCTTTCTAACGAAGCGCCGTCTCCGGGCGAACTGCGCAAGCTCATGTTGTGCTTGGGCATTCTTGACCGGCCTCAGTTGATTGTCATGGACGAGCCGACGAACTATCTTGACTTAGAGTCCAAGGTGGCTCTGGCAAGATGTCTTGCCGACTATCCGGGAGCATTGGTGGTGGCCAGTCATGATGAGTGGTTCCTTGACCAAGTAGTCAGATAAGCCAAGCGATGCCTATGCCATCGAAAGCTGGTTTGCGTTCCGCGTGATCAGGACGCGTAGGCCCGCTTTTTATCAATGCTGTACTAAAGCCAATCGTCATCATATGGTTTCGACATTATGGCATGGTGCACGGTATTCCGTTGAACTTTTTAATATCCCTCGTCGATGAAGATCCATCCGTGTTCCGCCCGCGCGGAACCGGGATTCCACGCGTACCAGCTTCCCCAGCCATCTTGGGACGAGTTCTGCGAGCCGGCATGGCAAGAGATGTCATTGGAGAGGTAAATCACATTGTCCATCCCGTATTCGTCAATGGCCGTGGAAATCGAAGAACTGCCACCGGAAGCCGTGACGTCGTGTTCGGCTGCAAGCAGCGCGGCCGAACGCTTTGCGTCATATCGGACGGCATCCACGCGGCAACCGTTCCAGGATTTCAGCCTGGCAAGGTCCGCCTTCACCGCGCCGTCGATCTGGGATTCGTCGAACTTGCCCGTCGCGTTGATGCTGATCCGAGCATGACTGACATCGGCAGGCCGGAGTGGCAGGTAGACGAACCGATACGCGCCGACAGCGCATGCCACGGCGGCGACGCATACCGATACGACGGTGATGGGTTTCTTGCTTTTCGTGGTTCGCATGATCCTCTCACATAACAGCTTTCCCTAAAGCATACAGCGGAAACGTGATAAGAGGAATGGATACCAAGACCAACAAGAACGCCCTTCAACGGATACTACGATGGAACGCGTCAAACAGGCGGAATGATTCCCCCGCTCCGCAAACGAGATCGGCAAACGACTCATGGTATTTGAATATGGACGGTGACGTTTTGACGCGTATAAAGCGTATAAAGCCGAATCCGACGAATCAGTACTGGAATGCTGCAAGGAGGGTCAGATGATATTGGCCGATGCCATCAATCTCGTTCTCGCCGAATATCCTGGAATGAAGGCGATTGGTGCCGCGGAGAGTGCCGATGCGTGGATCATCGGACTCGATTTCACGTCTTCAACAGATGACCATCCGGTGCCGGGCACACCGAGCGCAGCGGTCGAAAAACATCAGGCGTTCTGCATGACCTTATTCCGGGGACGGAAGGTCTCTGGCATTACATGACCGGTGCCAAAAAGGTGACTATTCCTCGGATTTAAAATCCGCCTTAGTCTTCCCATAAGAGCTCCTGCCTTTCACGCCTTCCGCGTGGAAGGCGGGAGCTTCCGTTATTCGCTGAGCAGTTTCGGCGTGAACGCCATGAACAGGATTCCCGCGATGACGGCGAAGACGATGTCCGAAATCGGTTCCGCGCGGATCAGACGCCAAGCAATCCAACGGAAAAAGCAAGAGGAAAAAGACACGAAGAAACACGCCGGGCCATCTCATACCAGAGGATGAGTCACCCCAACATTTACGCCAAGGAATGAATACGACGGACGATGCCACGGACACGACCAGCCGTACTACCGTTGAACCAACAACGGAAACGAAACCCACGCACACACCACGCGCATCCCACACGCCCAGCAAAGGAAACCGGCCATGTCATACGTCCTCTACTTCAGCAAGCCATTCGCGCTCGCCATCGCAATCTGGCCATTCCTCTCACTCCTACTCACCCTGCCCGTGCTCGCACTGCTCTACCACCGCGACAACCGGCTACGCTTCACCTCCGCACTGACCGCATATCTCGTGGTGCTCTACCTCATCGCGCTCGCATGCTTCACCATGTACCCAATGCCAGAAAACCCGGCCACCTACTGCGCCGCCCACCATTTCAGGCCACAACTCAACCCATTCGAATTCATCCACGACATCCGAACCGACGGCATCACAGGCGTCATGCAACTGGCCATGAACGTCGTGTTCTTCCTACCGCTCGGCTACTTCATGAAACGCGTCTTCCGCTGGAAATTCGCCACGGCGTTGCCGGCCATGTTCCTCACCTCGCTGCTCATCGAAACCACCCAGCTGACCGGCATCTGGGGCATCTATCCATGCGCCTACCGCCTATTCGACGTCGACGACCTCATCACCAACACCCTCGGCGGCATACTCGGCTACGCCATGGGAAGCATTGTCACCCACTTCCTGCCCCAACAGCGCATCGACGAAGACGCCATCACCACCGAGCCAGGCTTTGTGCGCCGCTGCGTGGCGCTCGCGATCGACCTGTTCCTTGTCGAAACGGCGTCGATGTCCGTCACGGCGCTTATCTATCTGGTTGGCGTGCTGTTCGATGTGAACCGCGCGAACAACGTCAATGCGGCCGTCTCCGCCGTGGCCACCATCGTCATGTTCGTCCTGTTCGAAGGAATCATTCCGTGGAGGCGCGCCGGCCGCACGTTGGGCGGCGGTTTCACGCGCATGACGGTGGAGGCCAGGGAGCGTTCCGGCATGCGCAGGATCGTGTTCTATACGTTACGCGCGTTGGTGTTGTATTGCGCGGTCTACGGATTGTGGACGGACCGTGGCTTCTACGCGCTGCTGCTCGGCATCGCGCTTATCGTGTTCTGGCGCGTTAAAAAGCGCATGCCGTACGACTATGTCTGACCGTCGTGCGGAGCTGCCGCGAGTCCGGCGCCGCAAAAACGCGACACGCCGGACTTGCGCAATGGCGGACGCTCCTGTATATTTTCAACTCGTTGCCCACCAAGGTGGAAAACATGCGGACATAGCTTAGTTGGTAAAGCGCAACCTTGCCAAGGTTGAGACCGCGGGTCCGAGTCCCGTTGTCCGCTCCACAAAACGAGAGCTCCCGGGAGGGAGCTTTTCTTGTATTTCCAGCAGTCGCCGGCACCGGCGAATCCAATAGAATCCGATGCCGGCGGTCTTGTTTTTTCAGTCGCCGATGTTGTCGCGTGCCGGCGTGACCATCGTCAGCATCATGACGGACGGCTCCTCGGCGTATATCGCGTGCGGGATACGGGTGGGAAAGTAGGCCAGGCCTCCCGGAACAAGCTCCACGGTCCTGCCGTTGCCCGTCACCTTAAGCCGTCCCTTCAGCGTCTGCACGAACACCGGCATCGCGGCCGTATGCTCGCTGAGCTCCTCGCCCGTGTCGAAGGAGAACAGCACCACGTTGCCTCCGGCCTTCTGCATGACGGTGCGGGACACGGTGGACCCCTCCTGAAAGGAAATCATGTCCCCGAGGTCCTCGATGTATCCCAGTTCGATCGGTTCGGCCTCATTGCGTTCGTCGCTCATCATCGTCCTCCTTTGGTTGGCGGCAGGGATGCCTCCATCGTATCGTCTTCACGCCGGAGACACGGCATGTACGCGTGGAGGAAAAACGTTTGACCACGATGTGAACACGCTCTTGCATCGAACGCGTTTATGGTCCAGACTTTTGCCTGTTCCATGAAAGTCGGCAATGTCGCCGGGGGCAAATGGGACGAACGGAGGTATTAAGGAAATGAACGAGAACATCGACATCGACACCACTTTCGTGCCGGACGATTCCGCCAGCCATTCCTGGACGGAGCGCGACAGCGAGCTTGTGGAGGAGTATGCGGCCCAGCTCATGGCGATGAGCATCTGAGCGGACACGATCCGAAAACGTGGGGGACGCCCCTTCCGGAAACTCCGGAAGGGGCGTCCTTCCGTTTTTTCATTACGCCGGGTCGAAACGCCTCCAGCGCGTCCGTAGCCACATGTGTGACTATGCTTTCCAGCCGTAGCGTTTGAGACGACCGGGAGGAGACCGCATGCCGACGGACGGAAAACCGAAAAACGGCATCGTCAGACAATTGTTCAGCTATGGCGGCGTTTCGGCCATGCAAACCTTCGTGGAATTCGGCGTGTTCGCCGTGCTTCAGCTGGCCGGCCTGCCGTTCCGTCTGGCGAATGCCGTGGCCGTCTTCTGCTCCGGCTCATTCAACTACGTCATGAACCGCAACGTCACATTCAAATCCTCGTCGAACTACGCGCGTTCGATAGCCATGTTCGTGGCCATGTACTGCTGGAACCTGCTGTTCTCCAACCTGATGATGGCCTGGATCCCCGGACTGCTCGGCTGGCCCACCATGGCGGTCAAGATCGTCACCATGGGCATGCAGGCGGTCTGGGGCTTCCTGTTGTGCCGCTACGTCATCTTCAAATGACGTTCGCGCCGGACGGTTTTCCCGCCGCGATCACGGGAAAACGGACATGCTATCTTACAATGGATGCGCATCGGGAAACTTGTGGCTAAGGGAAGGACGGGACGCCGTTGGCGGATGTAAGACGGGAAATGGAACGGCTCCGGCCCGTGTATGAGACCGGGGTGCTGCGATTGCTGCTGCGCGGCAATTCCATGCTGTACGTCGCGCTGCTGCGCTCCACGTTCGACCCGCTCACCGGCGAGCTGCCACGCGAGATCGTCGAGGAACGGTTCTCCCGCAGTCTGACCCGACTTGCGGAAACGGGCGATTACACGCCCAAGGAAGGGCAGACGTCCGCGGAAGCCGCGCACACGATCCTGCAGCAGCTGACGAAGGAAGGCGAAGGCGACTACGCTTGGCTCGCCAATTCGCTCGACGTCGCAGCCCACCGCTACCTGTACCGTCTCACGGCGCGCGCCCACCGTGCGATCGAGGCGCTCGACCGGCTCGAGGACACCACGAAAGCGCTGTCCGGCGCGCAGGCCAACAGCATCATCATGGAGATCGAGCATGCGCGCATGCAGCTGACCGCCGACCCCCGCGAACGCATCCGCCTGCTCGAACGCGACATCGAGGAGCGGCAAAAGCAGATCGACGAATTGAAGCACAGCGACACGTTGGACAAGCTCACCTCCCAACAGGTGGGCGACATCATCGGCGTCATCCACAACACGCTGCGCGGCGTGCCGATCGACCTGCGCGAACTGGCGCTCGAGGAACGCGACAACGGCGACAATCTGCGCCGAAGCATGCAGTCGGGCTCCATCAGCGTGGAGCAGGCGCTCGGCACCTACCATGACGAATACCACAGGTCGTTCCACGAATCCGACAGCGGCCGGCGTTTCGAGGACGCGTTCCAGGTGATCGTCACCGACGAGGGACGCCGCGAAATCGACGAGGCGGTGCGAGACATCGCCCAGAACCCGTATCTCGAGGGCGAGCCCGGCATCCTGCTCGCCCAGGTACGCGCCGAACTCAAACGCATTTACGAGGGCATCGAGGACGTGCGCCGGCAGATCCACATATCCGACGAGGCGGTGAGCCGTCTGGTGCGCCAGCAGACCGACACGCATTACCGCACCATGCTCGACAAGCTCCACAGACTGTTCGTGCGGGCCAGCGACGACGCGAAGACGTACCCCGGCTCGGACGAACGCCCATACCGTACGGACACCGGCACGGCGCAATTCCAGGCATTGCCGTCCAGGCCCGCGAAATCGATGGCGCGCGCGGCCACGGCCGGATTGGACGACGCGCCTTCGACGAACGTCGACGCGCCGGACCTGAAGGCCATGGTCGAGATGTGCGGCCCGCGGCTGACGCACATGATCGGACTCATCAGGCGCGATCCGGTCAAAACGGCGGACGGCAGGTTCGTGGATTTCGCGGCGAGCTTCAACCGGCTGCCCCGGGAGGAACGGCGCGAAAGCGAGCTGATCGGCTTCCTAAGCGCCCTACGCACGCAGGACGGACCGGCAACCGTGGCATGGCATTGTGTATCCATCGACGGAGGCGAGCGCGTGTGGCGCACCAGGCCGATCTTCACCACCGAGGCGGCGCTTGACGAGATCATCGAGGAGGGATGAGCATGACGGACAACACCGACGGATTCGACACTGGCATCGGCATCGAAGAGGAGACAGGCCCGGAATCCGGCATGCCGTCCGAAGGGCCGGCCATGACGAGGGACAGGCCGGCATTGTTCGACGGGGATACGGGAGACATGCCTCTTGAGGCGCGTATGGCCGCGATCGCGCTGAAACGCGAACGCTACATCGACGGTAGCCTGTACGACAGGGCGTGCCAGTACCGTGAGGCCGTGGAACGGTCGTTGAACAACGACATGCTCAGACTGGTCGACAACACGAAATACCGGATCATGTACGCGTCGCCGGTCACGGACGCGGAGACGAACATCCGCTCGTTGAAGACGCGTGTGAGCCTCACCCGCGAGGAGGCCGCCACGCTCGCGGCCCTGCGCATCAAGGTGCTGGAGTACGAGAACCAGAAGACGAAGCCGGGCGACTGGCTCATCAGCTTCGACGACATCCGCGCGCTGCTCGCCACGGGAGCGGGCTTCCTCACGGCCAGCAACGACGAGGAGGGCACGGCGAAGAAGATCACGTCCGTCATCTCGCGCATGCGCACCTACGGGTATCTCGCGGAAACGGGGGACGAGAACATGTACGTGCTCACGCCATTGGTGCCGATGGTGCTCGACCAGAAGCTCGCCGACCGGTGGCTCGGCTCCGATGATACGGACGGCGATGGTATGAAAGACGCGGATGGCGATGGTTATGACGATTCGTCCATCGGCGCGGATGGTGGCGATACTTCCGATTCGACCGGGACGGTTTCGTCCGGCGTCGAGCAGGACGCGTTCGATTTCGATTCGGCCGATGACGCTTTTGATGGAGGGGAACACTGATGGAAGACGGCATGAAAATCGTTTCCGACCGTTGGACGCTGCAAAGCCGGCAGATCGTCAACTGGGGCTCCTACGGCGGCTACCACGTGTTCCGCCCGTCCATGGACGATGCGATGCCGGTGACCCTGCTCGCCGGCGCGAGCGAATCGGGCAAATCCACGCTCGTCGACGCGCAGATCTCGCTGTTCTACCCATCCGGCACCCCCTACAATAAGGCGTCGAATTCGGGACGTTCGGAACGCAACGACTACACGTACCTGCGCGGCATGATCGGCATCAGCGACGGCGAAAACGGTGAGACCCCGATCTTCCTGCGCGGCAGGGACGCGGACGGCACCCCGCAGAACATCTGGGGCGCGATCGTCGACACATACGCGAACCGCAGCGACGGCGGACTGTTGTCCTGCGCAAAATTCCTCTACCTGACCGCAGGCGACGGGCCGGACGGACTGCGCCGCCAATACGTCACCTGGAACCAGACCATCGACCCGCGCCTCATGGACCGGCACCGCGACACGTCATTCACGCGAGGACTGATGGAACAGACCTACCCAGGATGCACGACGCACGTCAACGCGCAGGCGTTCCACGCCTCCATCTGGCAGGACATGGGCCTAAGCGCCGAAGCATGCAGGCTCCTGCACAAGATCCAATCCGCCGACGCGCCCTCCAAACTCGACGACATCTTCAAACAGGGCGTGCTCGACGTGCCCGAATCCATCCGGCTCGCCCGCGAAACCGTCGACGACTACAACCGGTTCAGCGAGAACTTCCACAGCATGGAAGACAAAATGGAACGCGTCGCCATCCTGCAGGACATACAAGCCCGCTACGGCGAATACGCCAAACAAGCCAGCGAACGCCGAGAATACACGCCCATCGACCCCGACCGCGAGCAAGGCGAGACGACGCTCGCCGCATGGACATGGTCGCGCATGGCCAGCGAAGTACGCGCCGGACTGCCATCGGCGCAACGCAAAGCCAAGGAATCCCAGGACGCCATCGACCGGTCTCAGCAGCGCATCGACGAACTCGACACGCAAATCGAAGCCGTCAAAGAACGCATGAACGGCATCGACGGCGGCAGCCTGCAGCAACTCGGCAAGGACTTCGAACGCGCACGCCAGGACGCCGACGAGGCGCGCAGACAACGGCACGCCATCGCCGAACGGTTCGAACGCGTCGAAGGCAGACTCCCCGCCGACGAGCAGACATGGAACGCCAAACGCGCCGCGCTCGCCTTGTCGCTCGACACGTACGACAAGCGTTTGGAAGACGCGCGATCCGAATACCAGCGGATGGTGGTGGAACGTCACGCCCGGCAGGGCGAACGCGACCTGTTGAGGCAGGATTACCGGCGCAAGATCGAACACAGGACGCGCATCAGCGACGACATGGACCATGCGCGCACGCTCATCGCACGGGCGACGGGCTTGGACGAGACGGAACTGCCGTACGTGGCCGAACTGATGGACGTGGACGAGGGGGACGAGCAATGGCGTCTGGCGATGGACGTCACGTACGCGCCCATCGCGCAGACCATTCTCGTGGACAAGCGGCATGAGCAGGGGTTCGCCGCGAAGGTCAGCGCGATCGATCCGACTCGTATGACGCGGCGTGCCTGGCGTTTCGTCGATACCGACGCGCAATACGATTCGGCCTGCAACGAGGGGTGGATATCGTCGAAGCTGCGGTACAAGGAGGATTCGCCGTTCGTCGGATGGTTGAAGGAGCAGACCGCGTCGCAACGGTTCGACGCGCGTTGCGTGGAGGCGATCGACGACATGGACCGGGCCGAACGGCAGGTGCAGGTCGACGGGCAGATCAAATCCGGCGACCGTGGATTCTATGGCGTCAAAGGCCTGCGTCAGGTCATCGGCTTCGTGAACGAACGGTATCTGGCCGAATTGGAACGCCAGCTTGACGGGGCGGAACGGGCGTTGGAGGACGCCGACCGCCGCGGCAGGCAGATGGCCAACGCCATGACTCTGCTGCAGGACGAGCATGAGCTCGCATTGACCGTCGCGGATCTGCCATGGGGCAAGATCGACGTGGACGGGCTCGAGACGAAGGCGGAACGGATCCGTCTGCAGATCGAACGGATCGAAAGCGATCCGGAACTGGCACAATTGCAGGACGAGTTGAAACAGCTGCTACGGCAGAAGGACGACGAGGGCAAGACCAGGTACCGTGCCGAAGCGGAATTGGAAAACGCGCAGCATGCCGTCCAGGCCGAACAGGCATGGCTCGGCATGCATGGCGACTCCGATTTCGACGATGCCGCATTGTCCGACATGGTGTCGAATCTGCTGGCCGACACGTATGAGACCTGTTTCGACACGTCGCGTCCGCAGGAACGGCCGCAGCGCATCGCCGGCGGTTTCGACCGTGAGGGGACGGCGCCGTTCGACGTGCGCGTGCTGCGCAGAATCGGCAACACCGTGCGTGCGAGACTCCAGCAGATCGACGAGCGTGCCGTCCAATTGCGCGCCGACACGGAACGCGCCATGGGCGACTATCTGAAGCACCATTCCACGGAGGGCGACACCGTCATGGCGAGCGTGGAGGACTATCCGTATTTCCTTGACGAGCTCAAGAACCTCAACATGCTCGTCACCCGCGCCGCGACCGACGAGGAGTATGCGAACAGCGTCGAAAAGCTGTATATGAGCTTCCAACAGCTCAACCGCGCGTTCAACACCGACGAGGAGAACGTCAGGGAGCAGCTCGACCGCATCAACGGCATGCTCAAAGGCCAACAGTTCGGCCCCCGCGGCGGCAGGCTCTCGCTCCACGTGGACTTCCACCCGATCGACCGGCAGTTCAAATCCTCGTTGGGCCGCATCATGTCGAAGCTCGACGATTGGACACGCAACGCGCGCAGCAATCCCATGGAGACGCGCAAGGCGTTCGCAGGCTGCGAAACGTTCATCGGCAGGCTCCAGGCGGAACTCGGCCAGATCCGCGACACGAACGGCATCAAGGAATACGGTGCGCGCAACCTCGATCCGCGCGTGCGCAGCTCGTTCTACGCGATCGTGCACCATAACGATCTGCCCGACGAGCGCATCAGCTCCACCGGCGGCAAGTCCGGCGGCGCGTTGCAGGAACTCACTTCGTTCGTCTACGGCGCGGCCCTGATCTACCTGCTCGGCGGCGACCTGACCGGCAAGCCCACCTACACCACGCTGTTCCTGGACGAAGCCCTCATCAAAGCCGACGGACGCTACACGAAACGCGCGCTGACCGTGCTGCCGCGCCTCGGCTTCCAGATCATCGTATCCGCGCCGGAAAGCAAAACCGCCGAAATCCTCAGCATCGCAGACAAGGCGTACGTGGCATACAAGGATCCCGCAACCGGCAACTCGTACCTGCAGGAGCTCGACCGCGAGCCGGCAACGCAAGCCGAAACACAAGACGCCACCGTCGAGCAGACGCAACCCGCGACGGAGGCATAATATGGCAGCGGCCAGAAACACCACAGGCGAAACGGACATCCGCCGGAAACTCGACGAATACGTCGACGCCCACCTCACCAGGCACATGTACGACACCGACGAATCCTGGCCGCTGCGCAAAACCATCCGACTGCCCAAACAAGCCGAACTAGAGCAGCACTACAACCAAATCCGCGCCCAAAACGAAACCATCCGCGACTGGGCGCGGCAACACCACTGCGAAACCAGCGAAAAAACCAAAATCGTCTCCAGCGGACTCATCCAACAAAAAAGCCCGCTCATCGACTCCGTGACCATACCCGACCTCGACACCGCCCTCCGCATCGCCACCAAACAAACCCGCGAACGCTACCTACGCGAACACGACCGCATGAGCGCGCTCGCCAAAGAATTCGGCCTCGAACCGGAGAACGCCATGAACGTCGCCAAAACCCTCAAAGACCATGACGACACCGACTTCCACCTCGTCATCCAAGCCGCTCACTACTTCGCAAACCACGACTGCCACACCATGACCCCACGCATGGCGCCCATCCCAGGATTCAGCGCCAAATGGCTCGGCGCACCCAACTCTCAACGCCGCAAAGCGATATGCCAGCTCACCGGACAAGACAACCTCACCTTCCAGGAACGCCCGAACGAACTCCGACTACGCCTCATGGACGCCGAACACCACGACCAACCCGACCTCATCGTCACCCAACCATGGGTCCGCAGCCAGCCAACCGACATCGAACACGCCATCATCATCGAAAACAAAGACACCTACCAGGCCATGCCCACCGTCGAACACGCCATCTGCATCCTCGGCAACGGATACGCCGCAACATCACACATCACAACACTCCTGCCATGGCTCACCACCATCCCCAACATCATCTACTGGGGCGACATGGACGCCAACGGACTCGACATCCTCTCCAAACTACGCGCCACCGGCATCCCATGCACATCCATACTGATGGACACCACCGCATACCGGACATACGAACAATACGGCACCCAATTCGACGCCAAAAACAAACCCCTCACCACACAAACCCCACAACCCACACCCGGACTCACCACCGAAGAACGCAAACTCTACGAAACACTCTGCACAGGAACAGACATCCAATACCTACGCATCGAACAGGAACGCATCCCCATACGCGACGCCACAACCATCCTGCACGACCAACACCACTGGCCAATCGACATACCCGGCAACGACATACCAAACAACAACACCAAATAGAACACCTGTTCGAAACCACAACAAAAATACGCTATCCTATACAACAGAACAGGCAACACCAAGCGGAAGAACACTATGACAACCAAACGCAACAACACGACACACAACGAAGTCGTGGTCGAACGCGTACTCACCAGCGACGCATTCCTCACACGCGAAATCAAAAAAGCCCCCATGAAAACAACAGGCGACTCACTCATAGCAGACCTCACCCACCTACCCAACGACCTCAAAATCACCATCCAAGGCGCTCGCGAGCACAATCTCAAGAACGTGGACTTGGAGTTTCCTCGCAACCGCATGGTGGTGTTCACAGGGTTGTCGGGCTCCGGCAAATCCTCACTTGCGTTCGACACGCTGTTCGCCGAAGGCCAACGCAGGTATGTGGAGTCGCTATCGGCGTACGCGAGGCAGTTCCTGGGGCAGATGGACAAGCCGGACGTCGATTTCATCGAAGGCTTGAGCCCGGCCGTGTCGATTGATCAGAAGACCACGAATCGCAATCCGCGTTCGACGGTCGGCACGATTACGGAGATTTACGATTACCTGCGACTGTTGTTCGCACGTACGGGTGTTCCGCATTGCCCGGAATGCGGCGCATTGGTAAGTGCGCAGACGCCACAGCAAATGGTGGATGCGCTGCTGCAGTATCCGGAACGTACACGATTCCAGATTCTTGCGCCGGTCGTTCGTGGGCGTAAAGGAGAGTTCGAGGACTTACTCGAACTATTACGCGGCGATGGCTATGCGCGAGCGTTGATTGATGGCGAAATGAAGCAGCTGTCTGACGACATCAAACTCACCAAGCAGAAGAAGCACACCATCGAAGTGGTGGTGGATCGACTGGTGGTCAAGGACGGTATCCGCCAGCGTCTGACCGATTCCATCGAAACGGCGTTGAAGCTTTCCAAAGGCGTGGTCGTCGCCGATTTCGTCGATTTGGACGAGAAGGATCCGGACCGCCGCAAGCCGTTCTCCGAGAAACGCGCCTGCCCGAACGGCCATCAGCTGGAACTCGACGAGATCGAACCGCGCACCTTCTCCTTCAACGCGCCGTATGGCGCCTGCCCTGAATGCACGGGTATCGGATACAAGCTGGAAATCGACCCCGAACTGGTCATTCCCGATCCGGACAAGACGCTGAACGAGAACGCCATCGAACCGTGGGGCATGACCAAAGGCACCGGCGAATACTACCGCCATGTGCTTGAGGGACTCGGCGATGAGATGAGCTTCGACCTGGACACGCCTTGGAAGGATCTGCCCAAGGACGCGCGCGACGCCATCATGTATGGCCGCGATTTCAAGGTGCAGGTCTCGTACCGCAACCGTTGGGGTCGCATGCGCGAGTATTCCACCGGTTTCGAAGGCGTGGTGCGCACGTTGATGCGCCGGCATGACGAAACCGATTCCGACCAGATGAAGCAGTATTACGAGTCATACATGCGCGAGGTGCCATGCCAGGCGTGCCATGGGCGGCGTCTGCGTCCGGAAGTGCTTGCCGTCACCGTGGGCGACGAGTCCATCGCGGACGTGTGCGACATGTCCGCCGAACGGAGCCTCGCATGGATCAACGGCCTAGAACTCGAAGGCTCGGCCGCGCAGATAGCCGGCGAAGTCGTCAAGGAGATTCGCGCACGACTCGGCTTCCTCAACGATGTCGGCCTGAACTATCTGACGTTGTCGCGTGCGGCGAAGACCCTGTCGGGCGGCGAGGCGCAGCGCATCCGACTGGCCACCCAGATCGGCTCCGGCCTGGTGGGCGTCATGTATGTGCTGGACGAACCATCCATCGGCCTGCATCAGCGTGACAACGAACGGCTGATCGGCACATTGCATCATTTGCGCGACCTCGGCAACACGCTGATCGTCGTCGAACATGACGAGGACACCATCAGAAACGCGGACTGGGTCATCGACATCGGTCCGGGCGCCGGCGAACATGGCGGCGAGGTCGTGTATTCCGGCCCCGCCAGAAAAATCACCGAAGCGCCACGCTCCATCACCGGCGACTACATCGCCGGCCGACGGAAGATCGAAGTGCCCGCCGCACGCCGCAAGACGCATAAGACCAAGCAGCTGCGCGTGGTCGGAGCCCGCGAGAACAACCTCAAGAACCTGAACGTCAATTTCCCGCTGGGCGTGTTCACCTGCGTGACGGGCGTTTCCGGTTCCGGCAAGTCCACTTTGATCAATCAGATTCTGTATCCAGTGCTTGCCGACAAACTTAACGGCGCACGCATCGTTCCCGGCAAACATACCCGGGTGGAAGGCGTGGACCAATGTGACAAAGTGATCCACGTCGATCAGAACCCGATTGGGCGTACCCCTCGTTCCAACCCGGCAACCTATACCGGAGTATGGGACAAGATCCGCACGTTGTTTGCTAAAACTCCTGAAGCTCAGGTACGCGGATATGGTCCAGGGCGTTTTTCGTTCAATGTCAAAGGCGGACGGTGCGAAGCGTGCCACGGCGACGGCACGCTGAAGATTGAAATGAACTTCCTGCCGGACGTGTACGTGGACTGCGAGGAATGCCATGGCAAACGTTACAACCGCGAAACGCTGGAGGTGAAATACAACGGCAAATCCGTTGCCGATGTGCTTGATATGCCAATCGAAGAGGCTGCCCAGTTCTTCAAAGCCTATCCTTCCATTTCTCGCTATCTCGACACACTCGTTCAGGTGGGACTTGGATATATCCGACTTGGACAGCCAGCTCCAACGCTTTCCGGCGGCGAATCGCAGCGAGTGAAACTTGCCACGGAATTGCAGCGAAGGTCCACAGGCAAAACCGTATATATTCTTGACGAACCGACCACAGGCTTACATTTTGAGGATGTGCGCAAACTACTGCTTGTTCTGCAGGGATTGGTAGACAAAGGCAATACCGTCATCGTTATCGAGCACAACCTCGATGTAGTCAAATCGGCTGACTGGCTTATTGATCTTGGCCCAGAGGGCGGAGATGGAGGCGGCACCATCGTCACTGAAGGCACGCCGGAACAGGTGGCGCAGTGCGAGCGATCCTGGACCGGCAAATTCCTTAGGGGCATGCTGTGAGCACACCCATTGAACGTCACAGTCCGGAAGTCTGGCGCAAAACCGTCGAGCAGATGAGCGTTGACGGCAGTGATGCCGTAGGGAGTGCCCTTTCTGACGGAAATGCTCCTTCCTGCGGAGGAATGAACAAGAATGGCGCGCCTCTGCTGGGAGATTCGCGTGACCTGTTTCGTCCGAAAACATCTGATATTCCGGCACAGCCGGGCGTCTATAAGTGGCGAGACGGTGAAGGCAGGGTCATTTATGTGGGCAAGGCCAAAAACCTGCGCAACCGTTTGACCAACTACTTCCAGCCGTTGTATCAGCTGCATCCACGCACCCAGACCATGGTGCTTACGGCACGCAGCTTGGAATGGACGGTCGTAGGTACCGAACTTGAGTCATTGACGTTGGAATACACGTGGATCAAAGAGTTTGATCCACGATTCAACGTCGTGTTCCGAGACGACAAAACCTACCCGTATTTGGCGATCTCATCCGCAGAGCATGTGCCGCGGGTGTGGGTGACCAGAAGTCGCAAACGTCGAGATACCAGATATTTCGGCCCCTATGCCAAGGTGTGGGATTTGCGGCATAGTCTTGATCGGCTGCTGAAAACTTTCCCCGTGCGCACATGTTCGCAAAACGTCTATCACAAGGCGGAAGTTACCCGGCGCCCATGCCTGTTGGCTTCGATCGGCAAATGTTCAGCACCTTGCGTCGGGCGCATCAGTGCAGCGGAACACCGGAAAATGTGCGAACAGCTCGTCGGCGTGCTGACCGGTCGCATCGGCAAATCGTATATCGCGCAGCTCACTCGCGAAATGAAAGAAGCAAGTGCTGAACTTGAGTTTGAAAAGGCAGCACGATTGCGTGACCAAATCCAAATGCTGTCCACGGTGGTCGAGCAGAATGCCGTAGTATTCGATTCCGATGTCGATGCCGATTTTTTCGGCGTCGAATCGGATGAGCTGGAAGCATCCGTGCATGCATTTTACGTACGTGCCGGTTCCATTCGCGGGGAACGCAATTGGAGCGTGGAACGGGTTGAGGATGTGACAGACGAGGAGCTGATCGCAGACCTCATCGTGCAAGTGTATTCGGAAACCGCGGGGGATACGTCCAATGTCTCCCAGTCGACCGTCGTCACCGAACAACGTAATGCCATCGGATCAACGCAAACCGTGACTGCGACCGATGCTTTGGCGCGCGCGCAGGCAACGCGAGAACGCAATGAACGTCAGGGGCAGACTGGTCGCGCGGATTTGCTCGCCCCCATCTCTCCGGTGCCGCGTGAGGTGATCGTTCCCATCGAGCCAGCCCGGCGTGAGGAGTTGGAATCGTGGCTCAGCGGACTGCGCGGCGGTGCTGTGAACATTCGCACGGCCAGCAGGGGAGGCAAAAAGCAACTCCTGGACCGTGCCAACGACAATGCCAGGCAGGCGATGCAGCGCAGCAAAATGAACCGTATCAGCGATATGGGCGCCCGCACTACGGCCATGAATGATGTCGCCAAGGCGCTTGGGCTTGAACAGGCGCCGTTACGCATCGAATGCTATGACATTTCCAATACCGTTGGTGGTGCGTTCCAGGTCGCTTCCATGGTGGTGTTCGAGGATGCGATCGCCAAGAAGTCGGAATATCGTCGTTTCGCCATTCGCGGAGCGGACGGGCAAGGCGCACTTGACGATTTGAGCGCATTGTATGAGACGCTGACGCGTCGATTCCGGCATGGCAATATCGCAGGCGATTCCGGCGAAAGCATGGACAACGAACGGCGGGCATCCGAACAGGGCGAACAGGTCGAGAAGCCGTCGGTGCAGCAGAACGTCGACCGTCATCATTTCGCCTATAAGCCGAATCTCGTGGTGGTTGACGGCGGCAAACCGCAGGTCATGGCGGCAGCGAAAGCACTGGAGGATTGCGGCGTGGACGATGTGGCCGTCTGCGGATTGGCGAAACGTTTGGAAGAGGTATGGGTTCCGGACGACGATTATCCGATCATTCTCAAACGTCAGTCCGAAGGTATGTATTTGCTGCAACGTGTTCGTGACGAGTCGCATCGTTTCGCCATCACCTACCATCGCCAGACACGAAGGAAAGGTGCGTTGCGTTCCGCATTGGACGATATTCCCGGCGTCGGAGAGACGTATCAGAAGCGTCTGCTGAACCATTTTGGTTCGGTTCGTGCCATGCGGGAGGCGAATGCCGAGGATTTCGAGCAGGTCAAAGGCGTCGGAAAAGCCAAAGCCGAAGCCATTTATCAGGCGTTGCACGCCCGTGACGGGCAGTGACCGATGGAAGATGCAGTTTCGTCGAATAGTCCGAAGGATGGAATGGATTAGGATTGAGTAGCGGAAAAAGACAATCGGATTGCTAGCATGATAACGGTGAGTATTAAGGGAGGGAATATGGCTGAGGTCAATCACCGGTGTGCGGTTTTGGGCAAGCCTATCGCGCATTCGTTGTCTCCGGTGCTGCACAATGCCGCTTATCAGGCGTTAGGCCTTGATGATTGGTCGTACGACAAGCATGAGGTAGGAGAACCCGATCTTGAAGGTTTTCTCGAATCGCTTGACCCGACTTGGGCTGGTCTCAGTCTGACCATGCCATTGAAGAAAACAATTCAACCGTACGGTACGCCCTGCAATATGTGGGCGAAGGAACTTATGGTAGCCAACACCGCGGTGTTCGATTGGAACGAAACCTGCGTCAACGGTAATCCGGATCTTCCCGCCATCAAGCTGTATAACACGGATGTGTCAGGCATCGAGCTCGCTTTCGAACACTCGTATCAGACGCGCAGGATGGAGCCGAAGACGGACCGTTCGGGAACGGCTGTGATTATCGGCAACGGCAACACGGCGACGTCAGCGTTGGCCGCGTGCGTGGAATCCCCCGCAATCGGACACGTCATCGTCGTAGCTCGCCATCCCGAAAAGAACACCGCTCTCAAACCTCTTGCCGAACGATATTTGCCGTCGGAGCGACCGATAACCATTGTCGGAATGGATCATGCTATTGAGGCGTTACGTCATGCAGATATGGCGGTAAACACCATCCCTGGCCTGGCTGCGGACAGTATCGCCGAAGCTTTGGAAACGTCAAATGCGAACATGGGCGGAACATTGCTTGACGTCGTGTACGATCCACGTCCTACCAAACTGATGCAGGCTTGGCGCCAAAGGGAAGGAACCGCCATTGGCGGCGAGGAAATGTTATTGTACCAGGCCATGGTACAGGTTTGGCTGATGACGGGAATCTGGAATAATAATCCGCCGAGTGGCATGATTGATCAGGACCGCACCGCGCGGTTGGAACAAGCCATGCGCATCGCACTTGAGGAGGCTCTGTGATGGCACAGGAAGATATCAATGCGCAAGCGAATGGCACGCATGCCAGCGCTCCTTCGCCTGCCGAAGGTTTTGAAGTATTGCTGATCACCGGCATGAGCGGTGCGGGGCGATCGCATGCGGCCAACAGTATTGAGGATATGGGCTGGTATGTGGTCGATAACATGCCTCCCAAACTGTTGGTGCCGCTGGTCGACATGATGACCACCGGAGCCAACATCCATAAGCTTGCGGCAGTCGTGGATGTTCGTTCCCGCGATTATTTCGACGATTTGTCCGCAGTGCTCAGCCATTTGGATGATCTTGGTGTGAAAACACGCATCCTGTTTCTTGATGCCAGCAACGAGGTGCTGATCAAACGATACGAATCCGTACGCAGGCCGCATCCGCTGCAACAGGGCAACCGGCTGATCGACGGCATTCTCGAGGAACGTGACCTTCTTGAGAATCTCAAGGAGCGTGCAGACATCGTCATTGACACGTCGTCATTGAGCATCCACCAACTGTCTACGAAACTATATGAGGCCATGCTTGGATCTGGGCCGACCACGGTTTCCGTGCACATCTTCAGTTTCGGTTTCAAATATGGCATTCCCATCGACGCCGATTTTGTCGCCGACGTGAGATTTCTGCCGAACCCATTCTGGGTGCCGGAGTTGCGTTCGCTCACTGGACGAGACAAGGCAGTCAGCGATTACGTGCTTTCCAGCGAAGGTGCCGCCGATTTCCTTGACGCATACGAAAAAGCGATCGCGATCGCGATCGAAGGGTATGCGCAGGAAGATAAACATTATGTGACGATTGCAATCGGCTGCACCGGAGGACAGCATCGTTCCGTTGCGATGAGCGAGGCCTTGGCCAAACGCTTGCGCGCGAGAGGGCTATCGGTTTCTGTTTCCGCACGTGAGCTTGATAAGCGGTAAGCGGAAAAATGACCGTATTATGAAAAAATAGTGTCCATATATAAAGAAATCAGGCTGTGATTGTCCAAGATGGACGGTATCACAGTAAGCCGTGGCAGTGCGGAATGATTCCGCGACTCGCCTGAAATTTAGGGAAGAACAGCAAGGTAGGAGGTTGGCTCTTGGCTCTTCTGGATGACGTCAAAAGCGAGCTGTCCGCAATCGACAATGAATTGCCAATCGCCAAAAAGGCGCAGGCTACGGCAATGATTCGGTTCGGCAATGGTTTGCACTCGGTGGATCACCACATTCTTGTGCAGGTGCAGCTCGACTCCCAAGATGCGGCCACTTGGCTGCAAGACACCATCAAGAACCTGTATGGTCACGAAGCCACGCTCACTCCTGTCTCTAGGCAGACGCCGACCGGTACGGTGCAGCGTTATGTGATTCGCGTGCCGAAGGGCAGCGCGGCACTTGTGTTGCAGACCGGTCTATACAGCCGCTACACGAAGAACATGGTGCTTGGTCTGCCGAGCGATATCATCAACGGCAAGATCGCGCAGATCAAAGCCGCATGGCGTGGTGCGTTCCTTGCGAACGGCCGTCTGTCAGACCCGGGCAAGGCAAGCTATCTCGAGATCGTATGCCCGAACCATGAGGCCGCTCTGGCACTGGTTTCCACCGCACGCCGCTTGGGCATCACCGCCAAGCCACGTAAGCTGCGTAGCTCCGAGCGCGTGACCCTGCGCGACCCTGATGCCATCGAACGCATGCTCATCCTTATGGGCGCCCCGCGTTCAGCACGCGAATGGACTGGAAAGCGTTCCGACGGCGAAGCACGAGGTAAAGCGAACCGCTTGGCCAACTTCGATGACGCCAACATGCGCCGCAGCGCCAAGGCGGCCGCGGAAGCATGCGATAAGGTACGTCAGGCATTTGAAATCCTCGGCGACGATGTTCCCGATAACCTCAAGTCCGCGGGCCAGCTCCGTCTCGATCATACGGATGCGTCGCTGGAACAGCTGGGACGTTTAGCTGATCCTCCGATTACCAAGGATGCTATCGCCGGTCGTATTCGTCGACTGCTGCAGCTCGCCGAAAAAACCGAGAAGGCGCGCCGACAGTCGGTCTGATTGAGCTTTTTTACACGAAACACCATGCCTGTTTTCGAACAGCATGGTGTTTTTGTTCGTTTGAGCTTGTATTATTCGTAAATGGCAATATGACCATTCCACGCTTACAAGCGGCTAGGAAAGGATATACATGAAGACACTCAAGGATCTTGGAGATCTCAAGGGCAAGCGCGTTCTCGTTCGCGCTGATTTCAACGTTCCGCTGGACGGCACCACGATTACCGATGACGGTCGTATCAAGGCCGCCCTGCCGACCATCAAAGCCCTGCGCGAAGAAGGCGCAAAGGTCATTCTGATGGCCCACCTCGGCCGCCCGAAGGGCAAGGTCGTTCCGGAACTGTCCCTCGCTCCGGTCGCCGCTCGTCTTGGCGAACTGCTCGGCATTGAGGTTCCGCTGGCCGAAGACACCTACGGCGAAGATGCTCAGGCCAAGGTCGCCGCAATGAACGATGGCGATGTCGTGCTGCTGCAGAACGTGCGCTATAACCCGGAAGAAACCAGCAAGGATCCGGAGGAGCGTTCCGCTTACGCCAAGAAGATCGCAGCCCTCGGTGAAGCGTTCGTGTCCGACGGTTTCGGCGTCGTGCACCGTGCGCAGGGCTCCAACTACGACGTTGCAGCTGATCTGCCGGCAGCCGCCGGCCTGCTGGTCGAGAAGGAAGTCAAGGCTCTGTCCCGCGCCACCGTTGAGCCGGAGCGCCCGCTGACCGTCGTGCTTGGCGGTTCCAAGGTTTCCGACAAACTCGGCGTGATCGAGAATCTGCTTGACAAGGCTGACCGTCTGGTCATCGGCGGCGGCATGGTCTACACCTTCCTCAAGGCCAAGGGCCTCGAGGTCGGCACCTCCCTGCTGGAAGAGGATCAGGTCGAAACCGTCAAAGGCTACATCGAGCGTGCCGAACAGAACGGCGTCGAGCTCGTGCTGCCGACCGATATCGTGGTGAACCCGGTCTTCCCGAAGTCCGACGAGGACATCGCTCCGGAAGTCGTGGCAGCTGATGCCATTCCTGCTGACAAGATGGGTCTGGACATCGGTCCGGATTCCCAGAAGCTCTTCCACGACAAGATCGTGGATTCCAAGACCGTCGTGTGGAACGGCCCGATGGGCGTGTTCGAGGTTCCGGCATTCGCAGCCGGCACCGAAGCCGTGGCCCAGGGCTTGGTCGACGCCACCGCGGCTGGCGCGTTCACCATCGTCGGTGGCGGTGACTCCGCTTCCGCAGTGCGCAACCTCGGCTTCCCGGAGGATGGCTTCTCGCACATCTCCACCGGTGGCGGCGCTTCCCTCGAGTTCCTCGAGGGCAAGGAACTGCCGGGCCTGAAGGTGCTCGACTGATTATTTGATGCATAATCCGGAGGTGCTCCCTTATCGACAAAGGTGGGGGAGCACCTCTTGTTGTCAACAGCGCGAAACACGACACATAAACACTGAACGGAAACAAGAACGGAGGCAGGCAAACATATGGTATCACAACGAATCCCACTGGTCGCCGGCAATTGGAAGATGAACTTCGACCATCTTGAAGCCACCTATTTCGTTCAGCAGCTTGCATGGAAGCTCCGTGACATTCATTTCGACTACCGTCATTGCGAAATCGCGTTGATGCCCTCCTTCACCTCATTACGTAGCGTTCAGGTGTTGGTCGAATCCGACAATTTGAAGATTCGCTATGGCGCACAGGCTGTTTCCGTAACGTCGCAGGGTGCGTTCACTGGCGATGTATCCGCAGATATGATCGCCCATCTCGGCTGCTCATATGTGATTGTCGGCCATTCTGAACGCCGCAAATACCATCCGGAAGACGATGCGAACATCGTGGACCAGGTGCGTGCGGTTTTGGCTGCAGGCATGCAGCCGATTCTTTGTGTCGGTGAAAGCTATGAGGAACGACGCAAGGGCATCGAACTCGATTTCGCCGTGGGACAGGTGCACGACGTCACGCGCGATCTTTCCGACGAGGAAGCGTCACGTCTGATTGTGGCATATGAGCCGGTGTGGGCCATCGGCACCGGAATGGTAGCGACTCCGCAATCCGCGCAGGATGCTGCCAAAGCAATTCGAGACGATTTGTCCGCAACTTTTGGCTCGCATGTAGGTGAGGCCGTGCGTATTCTGTATGGAGGCTCCGTTTCTTCGAAAAACGCCGTGGAACTGATCGGCGAGCCTGATGTGGACGGATTCCTCATCGGCGGTGCCGCGCTGCATGTGGATGAGCTCACCAGAATCTGCCAGCTCACCATAGAAGCGACTTTGTGACGCCACGTTTTTAACGCAAATATTTCAAGGTGTGGTCAATATTCAATTTTCTCAATACCTTGCGCTATCGTTAGCAACAGTGTTTACGAACTGGAGGTTCACTCGTGTCCGCTATGGCCATCGTTAAGCTTGTGCTGCAGATTATTCTCGTTATTTTCAGCCTCTTGCTCACCCTGCTGATTCTGATGCACAAGGGTAAGGGAGGCGGCCTATCCGATATGTTCGGCGGCGGCCTCACCCAGAACGCGGGTTCCTCTGGCGTCGCCGAAAAGAACCTGAACCGTTGGACCGTCATCATCGCACTGCTATGGGTGGCTATTATCATCGCCCTCGGTTTGATGACGAAGTTCAGCCTCATCTGATTGACTTTGTCACTTCGGCCCATGACTGGATACGGTCATGGGCCGAAGTGTTTTTCAAGCGCGATATCAATTGCATCATAACGAGTTAAGGATCTGACTTGACGTTGCTCAAAATCGAAAAAACCCAAGAAGCCACAATGGTCGTCGCAGATTTGGATGGCACGCTGCTGCATGACGGCGAAACGTTCGAGGAACGTTTCCTGACGCAATATTCCGTCGACGTGATCAATCGCATGCACGACAATGGCATCGTTTTCGCCGTGGAAACGGCACGTCCCGTCAGCACCGGCTTTTCATTCGTGGAAAAACTGCCTGTCGACGCCGTCGCTTATCTCAACGGTGCGTTGATAGATTTCAATCCGGCATCATCGAATTATGAAATGCTTACTTCGCCGACGCTGCCGGAAGACGGCCATCTCAAGAAAATTGGTTTTTCATCGAAACGTGCCTGCGAAGTCTGCAAAAATCTATTAGCTGAGCTACCTGGCATGGAAGTCGGCATCGTCATGGATGACGTGCGGTACACCAATTTCGATGTCTCCAAATACTGGAAGACGCAGACTTGGCGATACACTGACTTCGACGATGTTCCTGAAGGTATCGCCGATAAGCTCATTATCTTCCCCAACGATGAGCAGTGGAATCAGGTCGGTTCTCTTGTGCCCAGCGACTTTGACGTTCACATCTCTGAGGGATCGCTGTGGATGTTGATGAATCCTCACGCCAACAAGGAACATGCATTGGATCTGCTGGCAGAACATTTTGAAACGCCAATGAGCAAAACCGTCTCATTCGGTGATGATTTGGTCGACATTGCCATGCTATGTAAATCCGGAAGGGGAGTGGCGGTGGCGAACGCTAACCCGGATGTGTTGAACATCGCAGATGAAATCTGCCCATCCAACAATGATGACGGTGTGGCACAGTGGATTGAAGATAATCTGCTGTGATGTCTCATGATGTTCAAGAATGACATGAGTTGAACTTCATGAATTGAACTTTTGTTGCAAACGGACGCGAAATGGTTACATTTGATATTGAACTTCCGTGATTTCAATAGGTAGTTTGTGCTAGGATTTGAACTAGTGTTTGATGAAAATTGAACTGAAAGGACTGGTATGACGGAATCATTCTCCAGCCGGTTGAACGTTGCGATGGCGTTCCGCAATGTCAAACAAATTGACTTTGTGCATGCGGCTGAGAAGTTCAATATCAAACTTGGCAAAAGTCATATGAGTCAGTACGTGAGCGGTAAAACCGTGCCACGTGCCGATATCGCCCATTTCCTTGCGGCTTTTCTGCAGGTCAATGAGGACTGGCTGATGGGAAAGGACGTTCCCATGGAGCAGAACGCCGTCATCTTGCCTGCAATCGAGTCTGATGAAACCCAACCTGATAGCAATTCTGCATCAGCGCAATCAACAGAAGGAAAGACCATGCGCACCTTTACGAAATCCCATAAGCTCGACAATGTGCTCTACGACGTTCGTGGCCCGGTGGCAGACGAGGCAGCACGCATGGAAGCAGCGGGAACGCATATTCTGAAACTCAATATCGGCAATCCTGCGCCATTCGGATTCCGGACTCCGGATGAAGTTGTGTATGATATGGCGCAGCAGCTCCCTGAGACCGAAGGATATTCACCGTCCAAGGGTCTGTTCTCGGCACGCAAGGCCATCATGCAGTATGCACAGCTCAAGAATATTCCGAACGTCTCCATCGACGATATCTTTACTGGCAATGGCGTCAGCGAGCTCATCAATCTGTCGCTGTCCGCATTGCTGGACAACGGCGACGAAGTGCTGGTGCCTTCGCCGGACTATCCTCTGTGGACAGCCTGTGTGAATTTGGCTGGCGGCACCGCCGTGCATTATATCTGTGATGAGGAATCCGAATGGTATCCCGATATCGACGATATTCGCTCTAAAATCACGGATAAGACCAAAGCAATTGTCATCATCAATCCAAATAATCCGACCGGAGCGCTTTATCCGAAAGAACTGTTGCAGCAGATTGTCGATATTGCCCGGGAACATCAGCTCATTATTTTCTCCGATGAGATTTATGATCGCCTAGTCATGGATGGGTTGGAGCATATTTCCATCGCATCGCTGGCTCCGGACCTGTTCTGCGTGACGTTCTCCGGTCTGTCGAAGTCGCATATGATTGCCGGATACCGCATTGGATGGATGATACTTTCCGGCAACAAGCGTATTGCAAAGGATTACATCGAGGGCTTGAACATGCTGGCGAACATGCGTATGTGCTCGAATGTCCCCGCTCAGTCGGTGGTGCAGACCGCTTTGGGTGGGCATCAGAGCGTCAAGGATTACATCAAGCCAGGTGGCCGCGTGTACGAGCAGCGCGAACTGGTCTATCAGATGCTCAATGAAATTCCCGGCGTTACCGCAGTTAAGCCGAAAGCGGCGTTTTATATCTTCCCGAAGCTGGACGTCAAAAAGTTCAATATCCACTCCGATGAGCAGTTCGCGTTGGATCTGCTGCATGACAAGCATATTCTGATTAGTCATGGCGGTGCGTTCAACTGGCAGAATCCAGATCATTTCAGGGTGGTATATCTGCCGCGTATCACGATGCTGAAGGAAACCATAAGTGAGATTGCTGATTTCTTGAGCACATATCATCAGGCATAATGACCTTGGTTGCTTGAAGGGCATTCATGGTGTGAAGCGCGCGCAGTATCGCGACATTCCGTCCCCAAATCCTCATGGTCACGTTGACCATGAGTGGGGTTGCGATGGCTCCGGCCTTAGGGTCGAGCCATCAATCGTTCCGTCGTGAATTCACAACGATTATACCTTTGGAGGACGCAAAGCGCAGGCGATCCAAGCCGATCCACCAGGCTACCGTCTTTACGCCTTGTGTTGGAATAAGCTGAAAACATGTAGAGCAATAACAGAAATTCCCTCTGCCAGAATTCTGGCAGAGGGAATTTCTTTAGCTTAAATCGCTAACGTCTAAGTAAGAAACTCAGCCGTTGACACGGTCGATGCCGGCCTGGACGTCGGTAAGGACGGAATCCCAAGACTTGATGAAGGAAGCGACGCCGTCGGCTTCCAGCTTGTCGGTGACAGCCTTGAAGTCGATGCCCAGCTCAGCGAGCTTGGCCATGATGGCGTGGGACTCTTCGTAGGTGCCCTTGATGGTCGGAGCGCCGTTGCCGTGATCGGCGAGAGCGTTCAGGGTCTTCTCCGGCATGGTGTTCACGATGAGCGGAGCGACGAGCTCGTCAACGTAGACGCAATCGGAGTAGGCCGGGTTCTTGGTGCCAGTGGAGGCCCACAGCGGACGCTGCTTCTTGGCACCCTTGGCTTCGAGAGCAGCCCAACGCGGATCGTTGGCGAACTTGTTCTCGAACAGCTCGTAAGCGAGGCGAGCGTTGGCGATAGCGGCCTTGCCCTCGAGAGCCTTGGCCTCATCGGAGCCGATCTCCTCAAGCTTGTTGTCGACGGCGGTGTCCACGCGAGACACGAAGAAGGAAGCGACGGAACCGATGTGCTTCAGGTCATGGCCGTTGGCGTCAGCCTGGGCGATGCCTTCGATGAAAGCATCGATGACCTGCTCATAACGCTCGAGCGAGAAGATCAGGGTGACGTTGACGGAGATGCCCTTGGCCAGGGTTGCGGTGATTGCCGGCAGGCCTTCGAGGGTTGCCGGGATCTTGATCATGGCGTTCGGACGGTTGACCTTCTCCCAGAGCTCGACAGCCTGCTTCTCAGTGGCTTCAGTCTCGTGGGCCAGACGCGGATCAACTTCGATGGAGACGCGGCCATCGACGAAATCGGTGGCTTCGGCGATCTCACGGAAGATGTCGGTGGCGTTACGCACGTCGGTGGTGGTGAGCTCGCGGATAGCGGTCTCAACGTCAACCTTGCCGAGCTCCTTGAGCTGTGCATCGTACGGGCCGACCTGGCTCAGAGCCTTCTGGAAGATGGACGGGTTGGTGGTGACGCCAACGACGTTCTTGTCCTTGATGAGCTCCTGCAGGTTGCCGGACTCAATACGGGTGCGGGACAGGTCGTCCAGCCAGATCGAGACACCGGAGTCAGAGGTGCGCTGAGTTGCTTCAGTCATTGTTTTTCTCCTTGATACCTTTTTGGATCAAATCTTTATCTATTGTGCGGTAAAAGGGGAGAAGCACATGCATTGTGCCCCTCCCCGTCGAATCACTTGGCGGCTTCGACTTCCGCGATGGAGGCCTTGGCGGCTTCGACAACATGCTCGGCAGTGATGCCCAGGTCGATCATGTTCTGAGCGCCGTCGCCCTGCAGGCCGAACTGCTCGATGGAAACCGGCTTGCCGTAGGAGCCGAGGTACTTGTACCACGGCATGGCAACGCCAGCCTCGACGGAGACACGAGCCTTGACGGAGGCCGGAAGCACAGCTTCCTTGTACTCAGCGTCCTGCTCCTCGAACCATTCGAGGGACGGAGCGGACACAACGCGAGCCTTGATGCCTTCGTCAGCCAGGGTCTTGGCTGCGGACACGGCCCACTGCACTTCGGAACCGGTGGCCATGATGATGACATCCGGGGTGCCTTCAGTATCGACGAGCACGTAGGCGCCCTTCTTGACGCCGTCCTTGGCCTTCTCGGCGGTCTCAGCGAGAACCGGAACGCCCTGACGGGTCAGCACCATGGCTGCCGGCAGAGTGTTCTTCTTCTCGAAGAAGTAGCGGTAGGCTTCGGCGGTCTCGTAAGCATCGGCCGGACGAACGACCTCAAGCTGCGGGATGGCACGGAAGGAAGCCAGATGCTCCACCGGCTGGTGGGTCGGGCCATCTTCGCCGACGGCGACGGAGTCGTGGGACCACACATACAGGTTCGGAATCTGCATGAGGGCGGCCAGACGCACGGCGGAACGCTCGTAATCGGAGAACATGAAGAAGGTGCCGCCGAACGGACGGGTGTGGGAGCCCAGCAGGATACCGTTGGTGATGGTACCCATGGTGAACTCGCGCACGCCGAAGTGCAGCTGACGGCCGTACGGGCTGCAGACCGGCCACTGCTTGGTGGCGCACTCGGCGGGAGCGAAGGTGGCAGCGCCCTTCAGATCGGTCTTGTTGGAGCCACCGAGGTCGGCGGAGCCGCCCCAGAGTTCCGGCATGACAGCGGCGATGGCATTCAGCACGGAGCCGGAAGCGCCACGGGTTGCAACGCCCTTGCCGACTTCGAAGGTTGCCTCGAGGTCATCAATGGCCTTGTCGAAGCCTTCCGGCAGCTCGCCGGCCTTGAGGCGGTCGTACAGAGCAGCGTTGTCCGGGTTGGCCTTGCGCCATGCGTTGTACTTCTCGTCCCATTCCTTATGGGCTTCGAGACCGCGCTCAGCAACCTTGCGTGCGTGAGCCAGAGCCTCTTCGTCGACGTGGAAGGACTCTTCCGGATCGTAGCCGAGCAGTTCCTTGAGGCCTGCGACGGCTTCGGCGCCCAGCTTGGAGCCGTGAGAAGACGGATCGTTGGTCTTGCCCGGGGTCGGCCAAGCGATCAGGGTGTCGACCTTGATGAGCTTCGGCTGGTTCGGGGCAGCCTCACGAGCCTTGGCGATGGTGTCGGCCAGACCCTCGACATCCTCCTTGTAGGAGCCGTCAGGCTGAATGAAGCTGAACTCGTCGGTGTACCAGCCGTAGGCCTGGAAGCGCTTGAGCACGTCTTCAGCCAGAACCAGGTTGGTGTCGCCTTCGATCTGGATGCGGTTGGCATCGAAGATCACGGTCAGGTTGCCCAGCTGCTGGTTGGCAGCGAGGGATGCAGCTTCGCCGGAGATACCTTCTTCGATATCGCCTTCGCCGCAGATGACCCAGATGTTGTGGTCGAACGGGGACTCGCCTGCCGGAGCTTCCGGATCAAGCAGGCCACGCTGGAAGCGCTGGCCATAGGCGAAACCGATGGCGGAAGCGAAGCCCTGGCCCAGCGGACCAGTGGTCATTTCGATGCCCGGGGTCAGGCCGTATTCCGGATGACCCGGGGTACGGGTGTCAGCGCCGCCACGGAAGTTCTTCAGATCGTCCAGGGTCAGGCCGTAGCCGGAGAAGTACAGCTGGACGTACTGGGTGAGGGAGGCGTGGCCACCGGAAAGGATGAAGCGGTCGCGACCTTCCCAGTTGGGATCGTTCGGATCATGCTTGATGAAATGCTGATACAGGGTGTAGGCGATAGGCGCCAGGGAAACGGGGGAACCCGGGTGGCCGTGTCCCGCACGCTCAACCGCGTCGGCCGACAGGACCTTGGCCATCTTGATGGCGCGCTCGTCCAGCTCGGTCTCCTTGAATTCGGTCATGGATTACTTTCCTTCCAATTGGTCGGGCCGCGTATCCGGCTTGTGCCGAGCGCTCGACGCCCTCACATTGCGTTTCCCATAGTAGCGACGTGAGGTGACGTTGTGATGGATTTTTGGCGTGTTTTGGTAGTTTGTGTTCTGTTAACGCTCACAATTAACATTCTCGTGCGATTGTCCTGTTCGATTGGTGGCATGACGAGCATTTCGGGAGATTATTATCGGGAAAAACAAGAAACAAGTACTCTGGAAGCGAACCGATTAGCACTCGTGCCGTGAGAGTGCTAATACAATGGGAGAAGCATTTGAGTCGTATCGCATATGTAGAGGAGGCACGCATGACGCAGTCAAGACGTATGTTGGTACTGCGTGCCGTCGTCGAGGACTATATTCGCTCGCAGGAGCCAGTTGGTTCGACCACCTTGACCAAAGATCATGATCTGGGCGTCAGCTCGGCCACCGTCCGTAATGATATGGCCGCCTTGGAAGATGAGGGATACCTTATTCAACCCCATACGTCAGCAGGGCGCATACCAACGGAAAAAGGGTACCGATACTTCGTGGACCGTTTGGCCACAGTGGTGCCGATGTCCGAAGCGCAACGCCGTGGCATCAACAGTTTTTTGTCGGGATCCGTCAATCTGCAGGACACCTTGCAGCGCGCAGCCCGTCTTCTGGCGCAGATCACCGGTCAGGTCGCGGTCGTGGCGGCACCGTCGTTGGCGAAATCGACGTTACGGCATATCGAAATCGTTCCCGTATCAATCAACACCTTGTTGGCCGTCGTCATCACCGACACCGGCCGAGTGGCGCAGCATATGCTCAACGTTTCCGAGTTGCCGGACACCACGGTGCTGTCGCATCTGGTCAACGAAATCAACGCGCAGTGCGCCAGCGTTTCTTTGACTCGAACCGCGGACTATGTCAGGCAAATGTCGTCCCGCAAGGAATACCGCTCTATCAGCAAATTGGCGGAAACGCTTGCTCAAGCTTTCGATGGCATGGCCGACGACGAGCGCGCGAGCGAACTCTACATGGCAGGAACCTCACGGCTCGCGCACCAGCGCACCGTGGCCGATCTCGCACCATTGTTCGATGCGTTGGAAGAGCAAGTCGTGCTCATGAAACTCATGAGCTCGTTGAGTGAAACCACGCAATCCAATGGAGTCGGAGTGGCCATCGGATCCGAAACGCACACGCCTGGTCTACTGCATGCATCCGTGGTGACCAGCGGATACGGTCGAACCTCGGCAACCGTTGACGACACCACAAAAGGCGAGACTGCGGAAGAACAGGGGAGAGAAGCCAGCGATCGCACCATTACAGCGCAGGATTCCAGCGAGCCCATTGCCTTCGTCGGATCCATTGGACCGACGCATATGGACTACGAGGCAACCATGGCTGCAGTGCGTGCCGTCGCCAGATATCTGACCGCATTCGTGGCGCACGACGAAAACCAAACCAACAGCTGACCCCGCCTTATGGCACAATGACACGCGAAAAGCAATAGGGAGAAAGAACAACCGTGACGGACTATTACGAAGTGCTGGGCGTAGACCGCTCCGCAAGCGACGACGAGATCAAAAAAGCTTATCGAAAGATGAGCCGCAAATATCATCCCGATATCGCAGGTCCGGAATTCGAAGACAAATTCAAGGAAGTCAATAACGCCTATGAAGTGTTGTCCGACCCGCAGAAGCGTCAGATGTTCGACGCCGGTGTGGACCCGAACGATCCAAATGCTGGAGGTATGGGCGGCAGCGGATTCGGTGGCGGATTCGGCGACATGGGAGACATCTTCAGCATGTTCACCGGAGGTGCCTTCGGCGGCGGCAACGGTGGACCGACCCCGCGTACACAGCCAGGACGTGACTCACTTGCCACGGTAACCATCGACTTGAAGACGGCGGTGTTCGGCGACACCGCGCATGTTGAGATCAAAACGTTCGGTCTATGTCAGGAATGCGCCGGAACAGGATGCCAGAAAGGCACTCAGCCCGCGCAATGCCCCGACTGCCATGGACAAGGCTATGCCCAGCGTGTGGTACGCACCATGCTCGGCCAAATGATGACCACTGCGCCATGCGAACGCTGCGAAGGACACGGTACCGTTATCGAAAATCCTTGTCCGTCCTGCCTTGGTCATGGTCGCGTGCGCGTCACCCGTAATGTCGGCGTGTCCGTGCCGGCCGGCGTAACGAACAATACCCGTCTACGTCTCGCCAATCAGGGTGAAGTGGGTGAAAACGGCGGTGTTGCCGGCGACCTGTATGTCGATATCCGTATCGCTCAGGACGATACCTTCACTCGTGACGGTGATGATTTGCACTGCTGGATCCAGGTGCCGATGAGCTGGGCCGTGCTGGGGCATGATCTGGAGATCGACACGTTCGACGGCAAGCAGTCGGTGAGCGTGCCTGCAGGAAGCCAGCCTGACGACACTGTGACCTTGAAGAATCTGGGTGTCACACATCTTAACAACAAGAACGAGCGTGGCGATCTGGTGGCGCATATCGCAGTGAAGATTCCAACAAAGCTCACTGACGACGAGCGCGCCTTGATGGAACGGTTCGCAGAAAAACATGACACAGATGCCCAACATGTTGCGGTAAGCGCACGCCCGACCTCCGGAACGAAGAAGGGCTTCTTCTCCAAGTTAAAGGATGCGTTGCGCTGAATTTCCCTGTTCTAATGCCGTACTTCCGATGAGAAGACAGCGCTAGATCGCATTCAAATAGCCGGTTGCTTCAAAAATTGAGGCAACCGGCTATTTTGTCAATGTTTCTGCTGCAGCAAGCGGATTGTCTCACGCCTACAACAGTCAATCATTAGACATATTTACGTGTTTATTTGAGCAATGACCGGCACATGGCGCGATACTGGTTCACATATCCGCCACCGAAGAACACGCAATGTCCAGCGATGGGGTAGAGCTGCCACAATGTGGTGCGCTTCTGCCATCCCGCCTTCAACGGGTGCACGGACTGATATCCGTCGAGAATGTCCCGCAGATACGACATGCCGAACAGGTCAAGCATGGCAAGATCCTCTTCACGATGCCCGCCATGCGCTGCCGGATCGATAAGCACCGCTTCTACGGATCCGGAATCGGCTGACCACATGACATTGCCGCTCCACAAATCGCCATGCACACGCGCAGGCTTATCGTTAGCCGCTTTACCCAGTATTTCAGGCAGCGCTTCAATGACGTCTTCAGTCAATTCCATGTCGTAGTCGGTCAGTTCGCAACGTTTCATACCAAGCCGTACCATCGGTCGTAGCCTGCCTTCGGCCAAATATGTGGCCACGTCATCCCATTCGCCGGTATCCATAGGAACCGGATCCTGTAGGGGGCCGAAATAGCAGGTTCCCGTATAGCCGGCCGGAGCGGATCCGAAATAATCAGCGCCAGCATCGTGCATGTGGGCGAGGGACGCACCAAAATCATGCGCGGCCTGCAGTGTCGGCCCGCAGGCGTTCACACGTTCGATATCGAGATAATCCTTGCCCCAATCGTATACGTCCACAACACGCGGACCTCCCTTGGAGCTCGCTTCACCAAGCCATTGCAGGCCACGGCCTTCACATTCGAAGAAACCTTCCGGGCTGAATGCTCTGCTTTTACGGTATTTGCTCATAATGCCAGGCCTTTCTTTTGCATCATGCGCCACGTTTGCGAGACTATGTAGAGTCGCTGGCGAGATTCCGATAGGTTTGAGCTCCATTGTGTGCGTGGTTTGAGACAACTCAAGGATCCATAGCGAAAAATTAGACCCCTCTCGCTAGTCTTGGATGCGGAAAAGCAGACGAAACCATTGATACATGTAAAAGAGGGTTCATGAATTTCTTCCAAGCGATTTTCCTTGGGCTGGTACAGGCATTGACCGAGTACCTGCCGGTTTCTTCCAGTGCCCATATCCGCATCATCGGCGATTTGATGCTGGGGTCTGACCCAGGTGCCGCGTTTACCGCCATTATTCAGATTGGCACCGAGCTTGCCGTGATTTTGTATTTCCGTCGCGACATCATCCGTATTCTCGGCGCTTGGTTTGGTTCCCTGTTCGGCAAGGAGGGCAAGGACTTCAAAAGTCGCATGGGCGCGCACAATCCGGATACCCAGATGGGCTGGTTCATTATCCTCGGCACCATGCCGATTCTGATTGCGGGCCTGCTGTTCAAGCATGCCATCGAAGGATCGCTGCGCAATCTATGGATCACCGTCACCGTGCTTGTGCTATTCGGCGTGTTGCTGTGGGTGGTCGATGCTCGTTCCAAGCAGGTCAAGACCATGAAGGAAATGACCTGGAAAGACGCGTTGATCTTCGGTATCGGCCAGATGCTCGCCCTGATTCCAGGCGTTTCTCGTTCCGGCGGCACCATCACCTTCGGCCGCGCTATGGGGTACACCCGTGAGGCAGCCGTCCGCGTGAGCTTCCTTATGGCCATTCCCGCCGTGTTCGGCGCAGGCATTCTGGAAGCCGTATCGGCCGTTAAGGATGTTGCGGCAGGGGATGCCGGCATGTTCCCGGGCTGGGGTCCGACCATCGCCGCAGCCATCGTGGCGTTCGTAGTCGGCTACGTGGTGATCATCGGCTTCCTGAAGTTCGTATCCACATTCTCATACAAGGCGTTCGCCATCTACCGCATCGGCTTGGCTGTCGTCGTGGCACTGCTACTGATCACAGGCGTGCTCTCTCCGCTGGAGGCCGTGGCTGCAGCGTGAACCTAGTTCGATAAGCGAACAACAAACAACAAGTTGGGCCGATCATCACAGGATGGTCGGCCCAACTTGTATATAGGCAACCTATCGTCAGCTGCAACGTCAATTGCCACGCAAGAACGATTCGGCCTCGCGAATCAATTCTTCACATGCCGGCATGCCATTCGACGCGATACGTTGTGCCTGAGCGTTCAAATCGTAATCCCGCTCCAAACAGGCAAGATAATCGCCAGCGTGCGTCTGCTCGACAATCTCATCGGCATTCTTGCGCCATTCTGCAGCCTTCCTATTCAAATCACCCTCGATAATCGGAAGCTCCAACAGAAGCGACAATGCGCGAACCAGCTCAAGCGAGCCCTGCAAACATTCCGTATTGGCGCAATAATGAGGCACGGAAACCCATATGGACGTGGTCCGGAATCCCGCATCCGACGCAAAAGTGTCAAGAATGTTAGGAATGCCCACAGGACCGTTATATTCCTTATCAGGCTCGCTTTCGCAGCCATTCTTGGAAATATCAAGAGGCAAAGGCCTCGTATGGGGGCAGTCGTCGAACATGGATCCTAGCGTAACGATATCGCTCACATCGTAATCCTCTGCGATACGCAACGTTTGCCTGCAATAATCCTCCCAACGATAATTCGGTTCGGGGGCAATCTGCGCAAGAAAATGCAGCGTAGGGGAAACATCAATGTCATAAAACGTGGTCTGCGGCCAAATGATTCGCTTACGTCCCTGTACCGAGCAGATCATCGGACGAGCCACCTGATAATCATAAAAACCCTCATTGTCGATATGACACACCTCCTGTGAATCATATCGCGATACAAGATGCCGTATGACATTCGTCGCGGCCTGGCAGGCATCATTCCAGCCCTCGAATGCGGCAATCAATATCGTCGTTCGTCTTGTCGTCTCCTCACACATGTTTCAAATGTATAACGAAACCGTAGAGGCTGCGACACGCTTTTGCCGTCGGTGAATGACAAGCATTCGCGATATCACCGCAGACAGTCAACGAAACAGTTAGTAATCTATTTTCCACAGCGCCTTCAACCGTTTCTCATTTTGTCCGATAATGTACGTTATGTCAGAAAAGAGTGTCGGCCGAAGATTGCTACTCTTTTCTGTACATAACATCGTTGGATTATGTCAGCACGTCCCCTTTCAGGACTTTGCTCGATATAATCCAACAGTATGGCGGGTGGCGTTTTCGCTGCGCTGGGCGCCTTTTACGGTCAGCCTTTGATGGCTTGTCTGAGTTTTCTTTCCATTTCGTTTTTCATGCCATTTCTGGCCTGCAGATACATAAACACCAGCTCCGCGGCGATCAGCAAAATCATCAGCGCGGCTGACGGCCATCCTACTTGCTCATAGAAACGCTGGAATTTTGCGGAAAAGCCAGATTTGAACATCGCATATACCGGGTATGGCAAGGCGCCAATAACCAATGAGGTGAAGTGCAAACCGACAATCGACCAACGTACTGGATATACGTCTCGCTTGGTTTTTGAGAAGATATTTCCACGAATCGCGGTAATCGAACAAATGTTCACCGCAATGACTGCCGCGACAATCCACAGCAATGCCGGCAGGATATCAAGCATGCGACACTTCCCCCTGTTGTAATCCGTCTCTACATATCTACCGTATATCGATGACCATGTAACCCGATTTAACCTGTTCAACCTATACGGTATGCGCCAAACCTGTATATTACAGTGAAACCGCGGTGCGTGTCTGTCGCTTTGCATCAAGCTTCTTTTTCATGCGCATCGCAGCGATGTCGTCAACAGGACGGGTCGAGTCCGCAGTGGAAGGCATCGTGGATAAATCGACATACTCCTCGTGTTCAAGAGCATCCCTAATTTGCTTCCACAGGGATCCCATGGATACTCCGAACACCGCCCTACCGCTTTGCAACAGCGCCACCATTTGCTCGCTGTCCGTACATTCGTGCACATGCTGCCCATCGCACATAATGGTAATGTTTTCCAGCTGCTCAGCAGTGCATTGCATTAGAAAACCGATGGCAGCCGTCACATTCTGCAGATTGATGCCCGCATCAAGCAGTTCTTTTGACACGGCAAGAATTACCACATCCTTGAACGAATACAGTCTACGTGACCCAGACCCATGCGATGGAGTGATGGAAGGCTCCACAATCTGTCTGCGCGCCCAATAATCAAGCTGACGATAAGTGATGCCGGCCACCCTCGATGCCACTGAACCCTTATAGCCACGTGTCACCGGCTGCGCATCGCTTGTGGGAAACAACTCCCCCTGTATCGCAGTCGGCACATGCAGATGCAACCGCATTGTTGACTCTGCCTCATTCATCGCATTCTCCTACGACATATAAACAGCGCCCATGAGCCTCCTTATGAAGCCCATGGGCGCGAAGCTGTTGTACACAGTAGTTTATCCCGCATCACACGGATCAACTAGCAATGACGGCCTTATTATCGAAATAAACCAGACGGAACTTGCCAAGAATGATTTCATCGCCATTCTTAAGTTCCTGCTGATCAACACGCTGACGGTTCACATACGTGCCATTCAAGCTTCCCGCATCGATAACGCAATACCTACCATTCAACCTGCGGAACACCGCGTGGGCACGGGAAACCGTAGAATCATCCAAAAGAATATCGGCGCTCGGATCACGGCCGACGGTAATCTCATCCTCATCGAGAAGATACCGCGACCCCGATACCGCTCCCCTAGTCGAGATCAGCAACGCCGTGCCGTCGGCAAGACGCATAATGGTTTCAAGGTCCTCCTTCGTCAGAGGACGGTCTCCGGTGGAAGTAACCGGTACAGTTATTGCAGGAAGGCCAATGATGGTCGTTTCACCTGCGCTTGGAATCGGATCAGTCATAGTCGCCATTCTAGTCATTACCCTTGCAAATAGCCGGTATTGAGACCGGCATAGTCACGAATCATACACCGTAAAGCGGGCTTCACCCCTCAGTTTTGTCAATAATCGACACGAACTGGTCGTGCGGCAGCATGTCATCATAGCTGCGCCAACGGCGTTCCAGCTCACGATTTGCCTCGTCATGCTGCTGTTCACCAAGCTTGGCATAAGCCTTCAGCTCGTTCGGTCCCATGTCTTTGACCGGCTGATTGAGATTCAATGCTTTGTCACTCACAAATCACCATTGTAGCCGCACACCCTGAAAGAGTAGGAAAAAGCCCGGATACAGCGTGTGCACCGGGCTCAAATCCACATTTAAAGATTTATATTACAAAAAATGATTTCAGCGCTGCTCGTCGATCATTTCCTGCAGTGCCTTGTTGACGGACGGAGAACCGGCCGCCATGGACAGGGCGTTGATGCCACTGATTTCAAAACCACGCTTGATTGCGGAGAAAATCTGATTCTTGTTCATGTTATTTCCTTAGTACTCGTTTTTCTTGACGCACCTTGCGTCTTACCATCTTCTATTGTTGACAAGTATCAATATAGAGATTTGTCAGACTGAAATCATTGCCCAACCATTCGTTTTATAGCAAAATCATCGGCTATTCTTGAATTGGGAGCACTTGCGAGAGTGTATGAGCTTCGGCCACCGCGTCACTCTGTTGCGTCATCCTATAGCCGTCTCCTTGCTAGGATTTATCCGCACCCATACATTTCACCACATAGGAATTGACTGCGGCCTAGCCCGATATTCAGCCAGATCGGCTTCAACGGGTTGGACACCTCGTGAGAACCACCGTCCAAACCGGACAGCCGCCATCCATTTCCGACACGCCGGACGAAAGCGCGGAATCCCAGTGGAACCAACAAAAAAGGCGGCACATCGTGCCGCCCGATGGTGGGTGATATAGGAATCGAACCTATGACCCCTTCCGTGTGAAGGAAGTGCGCTAGCCGCTGCGCCAATCACCCAATATTGGGTTATATAGGAACTCACATTCCAGTGGGCGATACAAGATTCGAACTTGTGACCCCTTCCGTGTCAGGGAAGTGCGCTACCTCTGCGCCAACCGCCCAGGTTATTCATCACACCGACTTACGTCAGGCACAATGAGAGGTGGGTACGAGAGTCGAACTCGTCTATACGGCTTTGCAGGCCGCTGCCTAACCGCTTGGCTAACCCACCTTAAAGGTCGATAATCAATCGGAACCTTAGAGCGGACAACGGGACTCGAACCCGCGGTCTCAACCTTGGCAAGGTTGCGCTTTACCAACTAAGCTATGTCCGCATGTGCTCTGCAGTATCACTGCCTGAGCACGAGTATTTACTATAATCACATTCCCGTAATTTGCAAATCAGCGTGTCGCGCCTTTTCGGGACGCGATGTCAACCGAAATACTCTTCGACGGACTGCGCAAGTTCGCTTACGGTATCGATGACTTGGTATGCGCCATGCTCCTTGAGCTCGCCTGGCTCAGCATAGCCCCATCCGCATCCCAAGCAATCCAGACCGCACGCCTTGGCCCCATCGGCATCGGTCCAGCGATCGCCAACCATCAACGCACGATCACCGGCAGCCTCATCAAAACCGATATGCTCAAACGCCCAACGGATCACCTGATCCTTGTCAAGGCGGGAATTATCGGTGCTTGCACCATAAATACCGTCGACCATCGTATCCAAGTGGAAATGCTCACAAATCGGAATGCACTGATACTGCGGCTTGCAACTGGCAATCGCCAGATAATATCCATCAGCACGCAACTTGGCCAGCTGCTCCGGAATACCCTCGTAGATGGTATTGTTCAAACGCCCCGGCACTTTCTGCCCAGGATTGTTGGGATCGTCGAACACAGCCTCATCCGCATAATACCTGCGATAAATAGCAATGCCCTCATCGAGACGATCTTCAGGAATATCGTTGCGCTGCAGGGATTCAATAATCGCAGGACCGATGAATCGCTGTAACTCCTCATCATCCGGGACCGGATACCCCAATTCCTCGAACACCTTGACCACACAGCCGATAATTCCCGGATCGGATTTGGTCAGCGTACCGTCGAGGTCAAGCAGAACGACTTTCTTGGATTGCCTGGTCTGTTCGGACATGAATTGGTTCTCCCTTTATTCCTATCGATTCGTTTTCATCGATGTGATACCTGTTGACGCTAACAATTATGCCCAGCCATACTGACTGGGCATAATGTTCAAGTGTCGTTCAACTGCAGGTCACTCGTAGTCTGGGAACCAACCGTCACGATGCATCTGCAGTCGCTTCTCAAGCAGCGTCTTCAACTCGTCTTCGGTACGACGTTCCAGCAGCATGTCCCAGTGTGTACGAGTCGGCTTGGAGATTTCGTCGTCCTCACGATCCTCATCGCCCTCACGACGCGCAGTCATGCCGCAACGGCATTCCCATTCCTCAGGAATCTCCGCGCCCTCAGCGAACGGCAGAATCGTACGGTGCCCTTTCGGGCACACATATGCGACGTCGTTTCGTGCCGCGAAATCCACATTATCATCGGATTCCAACGACTTTGCGCCGATGCTCATGCCTCGCAGGCTGCGTTCTGCCATATTGCCTTTGCCTCCTTGGAATTGTCTGTTCTTTCTAAGCTACAGAACAGTTCGGACGTGTTTTTATTCCTTATTCGTCTGCTAACTGCCATTTTAGTCGACGCCAGAGTATGCGACGATGCCACGATTAATACGATCGTATGCTTGTCTTGCGATTGCTGGCAATGTTTCGGCACGTTCAGCAAGATAAGGTCCACTCACGGCTATCTGTTGAAGTACGTCGGCAAGTCGCTTACAGTTGCGAACGAAGTCTCCGCCAGTCAGCTCCGTGCCATACAACACCTGTGAAAGGCTTTCACCCTGCGCCCACTCGTAGACGATGTCGGTGATGCCGAAATCGAGCTGGCGTGGCTCTTCAAGCATATGATCCTCACATAACATGGCGATCGATGCATGTATGCCTTTAAGCTGTGCGGCGCACACTGCCACATTCCCCTGGATGCCTCCGGGATAACGACGCGGCTCTCCCCCGCTTCCCCTGCGGGCTTCGAATACCAGCGATGCGACAACGCTGGCCAATTCACAGGCATTCAATCCGTCGAATGCACCAGCCTCGATCGCTTGTGCCAATACCAAATCAAGCTCGCTGTACAGATGCCGCAGCAGCTGGCCCCGCTCCGTGAGCTGATAATCGTCATGGCCTGCGGATTCCCGCACCTGCTGGAGATAGCCAAGATCAGCAAGTACCGTGCAGATATGGTCGAACTGACGAGCCACTGAGCCTGTACGTGAATCATAACGATGCAGCACACGTTCTAATTCACGCGTCTCACGAGCCCAACGATGCCCCCATTTCAAGTGCTTCTGCACGTCTGGACACTTGCGGCACGGGTGGTCACGGTCTTCTTCGCGAAGCTTTTTAATGCGTTGGTCAAGCTCCATGAACGCCTGGCTACGGTCTTTCTGCGTGCGAAACACCTCATGCTTAAGCTTGCGGCGTTCGTTCTTCTCCAAATCGCTCAGATGCATCCTCAAACGCATGAATTCTTTGAAATCACCAAACTCACACTGGAAGGCCTGTTCGTACCCTTCCAAAGCCTTGCGCAAGGTTTCCATCTGCGCCTCAAGCTGCCAAGCTGACTCGTTGGCCTCCCACTGCGCGAAGGAATGGTCGAGCGTAACGCGGGCGGTCTCGTAATCGCTAGTATTCAACAGGTTCACAGCCATGTTGAAAGTCGGTCTGAAGCTTGAATGCAACGGATACACGCGCTTGCTGGACAACGCGGCCGCGGTAGCGGGCACAAAACCATGGTGATCCACTACAACGGCATGTCCAATGGTATCGATGCCTCGACGTCCTGCGCGACCGGTCAGCTGGGTGAACTCGCCAGGGGTCAAGCCAACATGTCCAGTGCCATCGAATTTCTCGAGTTTTTCGACCACCACGCAACGCGCCGGCATATTGATGCCCAGTGCCAGCGTTTCTGTTGCGAAAACCATCTTGACCAAGCCCTCTTCAAACAAACGTTCGACGATCTGACGGAATAATGCGACCATTCCCGCATGGTGTGGGGCAAATCCCTCTTCCAAAGCAAAACGAAATTGCGAGAAATGCAGCGCTTTCAAATCCTCTTGGCTTAGCTGTCCTTCGACCATTTCATCGACGATCCGTCTGATCCGGCGTACTTCATCGCTGGTAGTGAGTTCCAACCCGGCATTGATACATTGGTCGACCGCCTGATCGCAACCATTCCTTGAGAAAATGAAATAGATTCCCGGCAACATGTCAAGAAAATTCAGTTCATCCACAACGGCCCAACGTCGAGGCGTGTGACGTTCGGCTTTGTGGAGACGCTCATTCCACCGTCCGCCTTTGCCTTTGGGCCTACGCCTGTCGGGACGCTCCTCTCCTCTGCGACGTGCCGCCTGACGGTCTAGCTGATCAAGCCTGTTTACCAGTTGCGCATTGAGTTTAACCGTCTGTTCACCATTGGCGTCACGCCGGTACAGGTCGATAAGCTCCGGTTCGGTATGGTCGTCCGCCTGCACGAGCACATGCTGTTCCAGTGGTACCGGACGCTTCTCCGATACGACCAGTGTGGTTTCGCCACGAACGGATTCAATCCACTCGGAAAAAACCTCGACATTGGAGACTGTTGCGGAAAGACCGATTATTTTCACGTTCTCCGGCAAGTGGATGATAACTTCTTCCCATACCGGACCTCGGAAACGGTCGGCAAGATAATGCACCTCATCGAGAATCACATAACGAAGCGCTTCAAGTGTTACGGAATGCTCATACAGCATATTACGCAACACTTCGGTGGTCATAACCACAATGTTCGCTTCGGAATTGATGGATGTGTCTCCGGTCAGCAATCCAACCTTATCTGCACCGTACTGGGCAACCAGATCATGATACTTCTGATTGCTCAACGCCTTGATCGGCGTGGTATAGAAAGCTTTGACGTTTCGTGTCTGCGCCAAATAGATAGCAAAATCCGCCACGACCGTTTTGCCAGCTCCGGTTGGTGCCGCCACAAGCACATTGTTTCCCGTCTCCAACGCCTCGTTGGCCTGCAACTGAAATTCATCGAGTTCAAATGACATGGATCTGGCGAATTCGGCGGCAACAGTGCGCTGTTTGGCCTGCGTCTGTTTGAATGCGGCGTATCGTTGTGCGGGAGACAATTTGGCCTCATTGGTATCCGATGTGCCAGTGCCGTTATTACGGCGACGATGATGGGTCATAATTCCTTACAATTTAGTCAGGTCAATCATTAAAATGACGCCATTGCGCCCACTGTTGGGCATGGCGATTGCGATTCGACTCACGCCTTTCGATGACTTCAGCATGGGCATTCGCGTAACGCTCGGCAGCATCCTGCAAAGGTCTAGTGAAAAAAGGCGTGTCGTTCTCGTTTTGGCAAGGCAATGGCTTACCCATCGCATCGATCCGCTTCGCCGCGCGTTCGCCCAGTTTCGCCATATCCTTGAACGCATGGTAACCATGCAAACATGCATAGACGATCCCGGAAACGATCATCACCAACATGAATAGAACGAGTGCTAGCCAAACCCACCAAGGCATAGAACCACTCCCGTCAGTTCTCGTTCTCACGATCGCCAACACTCAACTCATGCTGGGCACGGGCAACGATCATGGTACGTAACGTCTCAGGAGCCACGGCGGCGATATGTCGCGCATGTGCAATGCAGAACGCGACATACCAAGAATCGGACGAGACAATCAGATGCACTTTCTCGCCTTCTCCGCACTTTTCGACCGTCGCTCCCGACAATCCGTCAATAAACGACAAATCGTCCTGATTAGTGACGAACACAGCTGGAGTTCCATTATCAAAGCTCCACTTACGTAATTCGGATGCGGGTACATCAGGAATGTCGATCCTTGCGATCGGCTCGACTAATTCAGCCTTCTCAATGCGGGAGATACGTAGCACCTGCCAGACGCGAGGCTTTCCCGTAGCCTTGTTGATCGTGGTGTCTTTCTTCACATACTTGGCCTTATCCGCCGGTGCCGCGGCAGCGACATCAGTCCATACGGCAACGTAGAAAACACCCTCGTCAACGAAGATCTTGTCTGGAGCGACAAGCTTACGCTGGGTTCGTCCTGCACCATCCGTGTATTCCATGTCAAGCAGTGAACTCTTGGAAATCGCGCTCTTCACAATGGAGAAGTTGCGCGGCTCCATTTCATAGCCAGTCAGACTCAACCAAGGCATATCCCCCGGCTCAACATGCTGACGAAGACGGCTGTACAGCGATTCAGCCTGCTCGCGAAGCTTATCCGGCAGCAACGACGAATGTGCGAGATAGCTTACGGATGCGGTAAGCATACTCAGATACTGCTGTGAAATACCCGCCAAGCGTTCCAAACCAAGGGAGTTCGTGGCTGAAACGATGCCTTCCGCGTCAAGCAGTGACCAATCGATATCGAAAAATTGGCTTCCCGCCATCTCCCCATCATCGGAAACCGTGGTCAGCGTGTTGATGTCTTTATGAATGACGTTGACGAACTTCTTCAGCTCATCGTCGGATTTCGGCTTGCCGATGAAACGTTCCGCAAGCTCCTCAAGCGAATACTCCTCGCCAAGGTGCGCCGAGAGGAACAGCATCAAACGCAGGCGACGGTCAACTTCACTACCGGTCTGGAATGCGGAATTCTTCTTCGGGCGTCCTTTGCTTTCCTCGACATCGGCATCGTCTGCACTATTGCGATTGATTTCCATGGCAGCGACGGTGGAACTGTCGTCTCCCGTGGATTCGTCGGCAGGCACGAACTGCGTAGCTGCATTCAGGCGACGATTGAACGCGTCAACGGCTTCCTGCGGACTGACGATGGACGCGCCTGGATGGGACAGCACGAACATGGCCAGGTCATCGGAATCAGTATAGGCGACATTCAAATGCTCGCCATCAACATCCACCGTGGCCGCGAAACGACGCTGATCGACAACTTTGACCAATTCGTCGGGAATGGACTGGGTTCCCAGTCCAGGAGCGATGGAGTCAAGACCAAGTCCCGGAATAGGCGTCTGAGGAACACGCGGCGCGGTACGAGACGTATGTTGCGTCTCATGTGCAGGAGCCGAGGAAATTGACATGGAACGAGCCAAGTAGTTGGCGGCAGCCAAAATCGGCAGATCCTCATCCCCGAACAGCAGACGAACTCGAGGCTCGTCACCAAGCTGCAGACGGTAGGACGCGAAGTCCTGCCCCTCCGACTTGGATGAATATTCCGGCTGCCTTGATTCGATGGCAATGCCCATGGCCGCAAGCTTGGCGCGGTCACGCTGGAATTGCTTGGCAAAAGCTGCCTTCGCCGCCTGATCTGCCAGTTCCCCATAGGAATCGGCATACGCCTTCACGCGCTGAGCGATCTGACGGGAAGTGAGCCATTGCGGAAAAGCTGAGGAAAGCACAGCCAACACATCAAGTTCGTGCTTGCCCCATTTGTCGGAGAAACGACGCCTTCCGTTACTGCCCTCTGCCATTAGTCCTCACGTCTCGTTAACGTTTCACTTTAAGTGCGTAACCAGTATAGGCTTCCGCACACACCTCTCTATGATAGATGGTTTTCGCTCAGATTGTGCCTATTTTACGAAAAAATACAGTTTTCGTGTTGAGAACACCCCTCGAATCAGACCCAATCGTCAGGCTCCACGCCTTGCGGGCCAACGTATTCGCCGTTCGGAACATAACTCGGCTCGCCGGTGTCAGACAGCCGCGCGTCACCAAACAGTACTACATCCCTGCCAAAGGTCCAGTCACCCTCGATATCAACGGAATTTGCCGCGGCGAGCGATGGAACTCCATACGGGAATCTCGTATCGAAATCATGAATGTTCTTGTAGTGTCGTGAATCCAAATGGACGTCCGGGAAAATGTAGTTACCGTCCTCCATCTCATACTGGTCCGTCAGATGGAATCGATCAGACCGCATAATGAACAAATCGTCGGTGGTTTTCACGGGCAGGAAACGCATGCGATCCACGCACACGCAAGTGGCACCATCAAACAACGTCACCGCGGCTCCCATGGCCGTTTCCAGCTGAATGACAGGCTCGCTCGTCGGATCGGTGGGATCAACGGTCTTTTTATTACGGATCACCGGCAACGGCAGCACGCCGTCATAGGCGGACAGCTTGGCCTTCAAAGCGTCAATCCGCACCCAGATGCTGTTCGTGTTGAAATACGGGTGTTTTTCAATGTTCTGAGCATCGTCTTTGTCATTTGGATGCACCTGACTCATTTCACGCAGCATCAAACGGCCCGTAGCCTTGTCACGCACGATATGGCCGCCCTTGCGGTCGGCGGGAGTGCGCTTGGCAACTTCGATCATGACCGGAGCGCCAGTGTTTTCGAAATGCTGGGCTAGCGTACGCGAAGGTCGTGCACCGAGATTATCGGAATTCGAGATGAACAAATACTTGAAACCATGTTCCTCGAGCACGTCAAGCAATCCGGATTCCCAGATGGTTGAGAACAGGTCACCGTGGCCTGGCGGACACCATTCAAGTTCGGGATTTGCCGAAAAACTGACAGGAAGGCCCGTTTCCGCGCTAATCTTTGGTTCCTGATGCTGCACAATCTCCAGAGGAATATCCTCCTGATGGAATTTCTTGTTGGCTCTCAGCACCTTCATGGTGTCGTCTGAAGTGCGGAATGAATTCATCAGCGTCAACGGCAGCTCCACACCCAGACGAGTGCGTGCAGTCAGCACCTGTCCGACGATGATGTCGATGAAACGCATCTGACGGGCCTTGTGGCGACGCACGGGCAAGAGAGACTTGGCGCAATCCAGTCCCATGGAGGTGCCAAGCCCGCCATTGAGCTTAAGGAATGCGGTTTTTGCGAACGCATCAACGGCTTTGTCGTGGTTAATGGTCTCGTAAACGTCATGGAAGCTGGGTACCCCCACCAACGGTTCCACCTCATCCTCACGAATCCAGCTGCTTGCCTCCTCGTTACGCCAAACCTCATATAGACGCTTGAACTGTGCGATAGCCATATCGGTCATCCCATTTTCCCGCATCTTTGCGGCGGAGTATTCGAATACGTCCTCAGTCAATGTCTTTCCCTTTCGTGCGGGCATCATGTTCTCATTGTACCTAGGTAATACTACGACACATTTCCCGTAACGGGGGCTTTTGGATATTAAAAAAGATATTTTTATTTGACACAAACGTCATCTTTACGCATTCTTCATCACGTTTCATTGACTGCGAAACACGATGTATTTGAAAAAAACACAGACTATGCTATGCTTCATTTTCGGTGCTTTTGCATCGCTCGGACCATAGCGCAGTTTGGTAGCGCACTTGACTGGGGGTCAAGGGGTCGCGGGTTCAAATCCCGCTGGTCCGACTTGAAAAACCCGGATTCGTATGATTTCGGGTTTTCTTTTTAAGGTTGTCAGTCTTACACATGCAGGTAAGAGGTGATTGTCTTGAAGTCGAGGGACGCCCAGCCACAGTTTGACGATGTTGATGACCTTGCCCACGTGTTCGATTTTTCCGTGCCTGAAGATGAATGGAAGATCCGCTTGCCCCGGGAACTTGGTGTGGAAGCTCGAGAACGCGCGAAACATGATGGTATCACTCTCACCGAGTTGACCCGAAGAGCGCTTAAAAGCGATAACCTAAGTGACACAGCCGACACCGTTCGTCCAGGACGAAGGCCAAAGAACACCGACGGGCGCGAACAGCTCGGCGACGAATGGAAAATCAAACTCCCCTATGCCATCGGCAAGACGGCACGGGAACGTGCAACGGAAGAGGGCATGTCCTTGAGTTCTCTTGCCCGACGTGCGATCAGCGGATATCTACGCCAAAGAGACACCGAAGAACAGCCACTTTTCTAAGACGCCCAGTCAATAGCGTGCCGCACATTAGCTATACAGATTGGCAGATACAGTATTTCTTACAACCGTTTTTTCTTTTTTTGGGGGGGGCACGCCACGAATGATGGCATGCCCCCCAAAAAAAGAAAAAACGAGCTACTTGCGCTTTTTCTTTTCTCGGATATTCACCGAAATCTGAATCGGGGAACCCTCGAAACCAAACTCCTCACGCAGGCAACGTTCGATGTAACGACGATAACCGTGCTCAAGGAAGCCAGTAGCGAAAATCACAAAACGCGGTGGGCGCGTCGAAGCCTGGGTCGCGAAAAGAATGCGTGGCTGCTTGCCACCACGAAGCGGATGCGGATGTGCAGCTTGAATCTTGCCCAGAAAAGCGTTGAGCTTGCCGGTCGGGATGCGCTTGTCCCACGACTCCAAGGCGCCACGCATAGCTCTGGCCAGACGATTCGTATGCCATCCGGTCTTAGCCGACAGATTCACGCGCTGGGCCCACGTCACGCGGTCAAACTCGGTCTTCCACAAGCGTTCCATGCGCTGACGATCGAAATCATCCATCAAATCCCACTTGTTGAATACCAGGACAATGCATCGACCGGCATCCACGGCTTGACTCATCACCTTCAGATCCTGATCGGAGATCGGTTGGGAGGCGTCGAACAGCACCAATGCAAGCTCCGAACGCTCAATCGCGGCCTGCGTACGCAACGACGAGAAATACTCGGCGCCGGACAACTTGTGCAGGCGACGCTTGATGCCGGCGGTATCGATGAACAGCCAATCCTCACCATCAACCGTCACCACCTCATCGACAGGGTCGCGGGTGGTTCCAGCCAGATCGTTGACCACGGTGCGCTCTTCATGCGCCAGCTGGTTCAGCAAGGACGACTTGCCAACGTTCGGACGTCCGACCAGTGCCACACGACGAAGATGCGATGGAGTGAGGAACCCGGAAGTCTTCTCAGCCTTCTTCAACGACTCCAAAGCCGCATCAAGCAGTTCGCCGATGCCGCGGCCGTGCATGGCGGAAATACCGTATGGCTCCCCCAAACCCATCTTCCAGAATTCTGCGGTCAGATACTCGCTCTCACGATCATCGACCTTGTTCACCGCAAGCGTGACTGGCTTACCAGAGGATCGTAGCATCTTTACGATACGCTCGTCAGTATTGGTAAGTCCAACCTGACCATCCACCACAAGTACCACGGCGTCAGCAAGCTGGACGGCGATTTGCGCCTGCGACGCGATGGCGGATTCAATGCCTTCGACATCGGCTTCCCAACCACCGGTATCGACCAGCTTGAAATCAGTGCCGGCCCATTCAGCATCGTAGCTCACACGGTCTCGGGTCACGCCTGGAGTATCTTCCACAACGGCCGCACGACGTCCGAGAATACGATTCACCAGCGTGGACTTGCCAACATTCGGACGTCCAACAACGGCAAGCACGCCGACCGGCTTCGGGCCAGACTGGCGTTCGCCACCAACGAAAGACGATCCATCAATCAGCCCTTCATCGCCCTCATCCAACTCATAATCATCAAGATTGGACGCATATTGGCGATATTGCTGCTCTTCAATAGCGTCATCGACGATGCGCACAAGCACGTCGAGGGTTTCGCCGAAATCCAAATCGGAATTGTCAACGGTCAACACACCTTCCGCTGCGGACGTGAAATTCGTGACCTTGGAATCAGCCTTGTCTCGTGCCGCAACGTTTTCTGCGCCAACTCCGGAAGCTGACTGCCCTGCTCGACGGGCTTGGCGGACTTCCTCACGAGCGGTAAGCAATACACGCACTTCAGCATCCGGCGCAACAACTGTAGTGATGTCACGGCCTTCGGCAACCACGCCAGCACCTTCGGAGAAGGAATCGGAAGCCGCTTCACGAGCAATATACGCGCGTTGTGCGGCAATAAGCACATGACGAACCGGAATGATGTTCGACACCTTGGACACATGGGATGACACTTCAGAGGAACGGATCACCTCACTGATGTCTTCGCCATCGGCATACACCTTCGGATCGTCCGGATCGACACTGATGTCAAAATGACCCTCGGTGAAGAACTCGCCCACGGTTTCAGTGACCAGCTGTTCGTCGACAGTCTCCGCATCGAGGTCGATACCCTTGTTCATGCACCACCATGCGCAGGCACGATACATGGCGCCGGTATCGAGATAAGCAAAACCGTAATACTTGGCCAACGCTTTGGACGTGGAAGACTTGCCGACGCCCGCAGGCCCATCAATAGCTACGCGGATCACAGGCCCACCGCCTTGGACAGGGAACGCACCTCAGTCTGCGAAAGCACACGGTACGATCCGGACTTCAGATCGCCAAGTTTAATCGGGCCGATCTGAGTGCGCACCAAACGCCTGACCGGGAAACCGATCGATCCGAAGATACGACGAACAATACGGTTCTTGCCGGAGTGCAGTACCACCTTGACCAGAGTGTTATCGCGGCTGGCATCAAGAATCGCGCAACGGTCAAGCTTGATCCAACCGTCATCGAGCTGCACGCCGGTGGTGACCAGTCGGCGGCACACCTGACCGCTGATGCGACCTTCCAACGTGGCAATATAGGTTTTCTCGACCTCATATTTGGGGTGCATGACATGCTGGCTCAACTCGCCGTCGTTCGTCATGAGAATCAGGCCTTCGGAATCGTAATCCAGACGACCCATGTGGAAAATACGGTCATACTTGTCACCGACGATGTCGCTCAGGGTGTAACGTCCCTTCGGATCCTCCATGGCGCTGAGCACGCGCTTCGGCTTGTTCAAGGCAAGCGTGACATGATTGGGGTTCACACGAACACGGGAGCCGTCCACACGGACTTCCTGATGTTTCGGGTCGACGCGAGTCCCCAACTCGGTGACAAGCTCACCGTCGATTTCGACGCGTCCTTCAGTAATGATCTCTTCACATTTGCGACGGGACCCAAAACCTGCCTGAGCAAGAAGCTTCTGCAGGCGGATACCTTCATTGTCATGTGTATGCGCCTTCGCGGCGCGGGAATATGCGTTTGGCATCGTTCTCCCAACGTGGCCGGATAATACTTATAGGGACTGCTGGTACTATGGCAGTCGTTTGGCGATTTCCAAAAAATCGCAACTTGTCCACTATATGACAGAGGAAAGACTATGACTGCTGTTGAAGCAACGTCCATAACTAAGGAAGAGCAAAGCAAGCCGCTGGCACTTCGTGTCGGAGCGGAACTTGTGGGAAGCTTCATCATCTGCTTCGCGATTTACGCGATCTGCTCGCTTGGCTCCGCAGTGTACGGCATCAATATGGCGTTCATCGCCCTGCTGACGGGCATCGTGTATGCCGCGGCCACCGTGATCTTTGGATCCATCTCCGGAGCGCAATTCAATCCGGCCGTATCTGTCGCCGCCATGCTCACCGGCAAGACCCATGTGCTTGATGGCATTCTGTACATCATTGCCCAAGTGCTCGGCGGCATTGGCGCCGGCGCTGCCATCCGATTCCTTCTGCCGACTTCCGAGCAGGTGACATTCAAGATCTGGATGACGCCGACGATCAACGGCTTCGATAAGAACTCCGTCTCCTACGCCACACTTGGCAACTATGGCGTGACATTCAGCATCACCTTGGCCATCGCTGTCGAAGTCATCGCAGGCATCGTCATTGTTGCCACCGCGCTTCGTACCACGGGCAAACATGGCGAGTCCGATACGAACCATGCCTTCGCGATGGGACTTGCCTACGGCATCGGCACCGCCATCGCCTACCCAGTGACCGGAGCTGCATTGAACCCGGCACGCGCTACTGGCATCGCTATTTTCACGCAAAACCAGGGTCTGAATGAGGAACCATTGCAGCAGCTGTGGGTCTTCTGGATCTGCCCCGTTCTCGCAGCTGCCGTCGTTGCCCTTATCGTCATTATCTCCGGTATGGTCGGCACGAAGAAGAATACGTCGGATGCCGAAGTCTCCGATGAAATCGAAAACGACACTGTTCTCGACGAAGCGTCAGTTTCCGACAGGAACGATGGTGAGGAGAATGAGCAGTCCAGCGCCCAAACCTACACCCATGAAAGCGTCGAAAACAACTGACCGGACCTTCCATGGGCTGCGTTCACGCAACACCAGCCTGACCAGCCCAGTCACCATGGCCGTCACCGCGATCGCAGCGGTGGCGGCCTTTGTATATCCTGCGACCGCAAGCACCGTCGCAATAATCACTACAACTGCGACAATCCATTCAAACCACGGTTTGCCCTCATGATCTTCGGAAACGTAAGGATGGCTCATTCCGAGGCCTTTCATATCTCGCTTGCCTGCAATAATCGTAATCATAATAAACGTGGCGCCCGAAACCAATACGGAATCGGACGCCACACTAATCACAATACTCTCGTATGAGAAGTGGAACGATCAGTGGAAGAAGTGGCGGGTGCCGGTCACATACATGGTGACGCCGGCCTTGCGGGCCGCTTCGAACACTTCCTCATCGCGGATGGAACCACCCGGCTGGACGATGGCCTTGACACCTGCGTTGATAAGAATCTCCGCACCATCGGCGAACGGGAAGAACGCGTCGGATGCCGCAACAGCGCCCTGAGTGCGGTTTGCACCATCAGCCAGCGTATTCGCACGTTCAACGGACAGGTTGGCGGAATCGACACGATTCACCTGACCCATGCCGATGCCAACCGTGGCCTGATCATGAGCAATCAGAATAGCGTTGGACTTGACGCAACGGATGGCTCGCCAAGCGAAAACCAGATCCCTGATGGTCTGCTCATCCGCGGGCTCGCCGGAAACCAGCTTCCACGCATCCGGATTGTCGCCCGGAGCGTCGATGAGATCAGTGGACTGCACCAACAGACCACCGTCGATCTGACGGAACTGTGTCTTGGACTTCGGCGGTTCGGTAACCTTCAGAATGCGAAGATTCTTCTTCTTAGTCTGCAACAGCTCAAGGGCATCGGCATCATAATCGGGAGCGACAATCACTTCGGTGAAGATCGGACGGACGCTTTCCGCCATTTCCATGGTGACCTTGCTGTTCGCAGCGATCACGCCACCATAGGCGCTCATCGGGTCGCAGGCATGCGCCTTCTTGTGCGCCTCAGCGACGGTGGCTCCAACGGCAAGGCCGCACGGATTGTTGTGCTTGACCACGGCAACCGCAATCTGCGGAGCGAAATCCCACACGGCACGCCAGGCTGCATCAGCATCGACATAGTTGTTGTAGCTCATCGGCTTGCCACCGAGCTGTTCAGCATGTGCGAAGCCGTTCTGGTTCAGCGGATCGAGATACAACGCGGCCTGCTGGTGAGGATTCTCGCCATAACGCAGAACATGGGCACGATCCCAAGTACGGGTGAATGCGGCCGGGAACTTGGCCTCATTCACTTCCGTCTCGTCTTCGGCAGTCGGATGGTCAACAGTAGCCGGCTTCGGCCAATGCTTCGCGGTCCACTCGTTGATGGTGGCATCATAAGATGCCGTATGCGCGAATGCTTTGCCGGCCAGCCAGCGACGTTCCTCAAGGGAGAAACCTTCACCGTTCTCGATACGGGCCGCAACCAACGCATAATCGTTCGGATCCGTGATGATGGCCACGGTGGCGTTGTTCTTCGCCGCTCCGCGAACCATGGACGGGCCTCCGATATCGATCTTTTCAATAGTGGCGGCTTCGTCCGCACCGGAACGAACCGTATCAGCGAACGGGTACAAGTTGACGACCACCAAATCGAACGGCTTGATGCCAAACTTTTCCAGTTGAGCCGCGTGGTTCTCATTGGTCATATCAGCGAGGATACCTGCGTGGATATGTGGATCGAGGGTTTTGACACGGCCATCGAGACACTCGGGAAAACCAGTGACTTCCGAGACTTCCGTCACCTTGACGCCGAGTTCCGCAAGACGCTTTGCAGTGGAACCAGTGGAAACCACTTCAGTGCCGGCCTTGATGAACGCCTCGGCAAGAACTTCTATGCCTTCCTTATGGAAGACCGATACCAGAGCTCGACGTATCGGTCGATTCGTTGTTGTCACCCTGCTCCTCCTTATTGTTAATGGTTGAGGTCACTGTGCGGGCCGCATCGGCGATCTCACGATTATTTGGTTCGAGAACCGCAGCGGATGTACCGCTCCTGCCCTCGCGGACACGCTTTATGCCCCAGCGTATTCCGAAAAACATGGATACGGCCACCAAAGTCAGCAGCCACGATGAGAACAGCCCGACTGCAGTGGGCTGTCCAACCTTACGTGTCGACGCAATTACATCGACACCGACATGCGCAAGATGTTTCGATCCCAGTGCTCCGTTGGAGATGGCGAACAGCAAACTCGAGCCTACCGATACGATCACGCAGGACATGCAGAATGTTCCCGCGGGATAGGCGAGTCCGAACACCACCCGCTTGACGTCAATCTGGTGATCAGCATCATCAGCTCTGATATGGAATCCCTTGTTGAATAACATGACGATTATGCCTGCGATACAGGGCAACGCCAAAGGAATGCACATTAATGCGATTCGAACCCAATCCGCTTCAATTGCCGAGGGAAGCAGACCGAATATCGGCAGCGACGGCAATGCCGTTCCCTGACCGCTCCACATAGTGAATTCAGCAAGGTCGCCAATCGAAAAACCTGCTCCGAACACCCAGGAAACCGCCCAAATCGCAATGTTCGGAATCCACGCGAGCATAGCGATAGTCGTAAGTATACGAGAGCCGTTCTGCATTCCCGACAACTCATACAGCTTCACCATAGCCGACTGATTGCTAAACACCCAATACACGACCACAATCAGGCCAATGACCAGATAGACTGCAATCAACAACAGACCAAGAGCTAAGCCTATGGTGATAGTCTTACGGACCGGCAACGAGACATGCTTGCCAATCCATTCCAACCCTCGCTCGGTCAACGGCGCCTCAGGAATCAAGGCAATGGCATAGCCCAGTATGAAGACGACCGCCGTTTTCACGATAATCATGCCGGTCGTGTCAACAAGCTCGGTATCGACGCTGTTGGCGAAGAATATGTTGATCAGCACCCAGCCAGCAGTCCCCGTCACACATCCGGAGAAACTGGTTCCAATACGCTTGGCAAGCGATGAAATAAGTGCAATCAGCATAACCGTCAACAACAACGGCATAATCGTCAGTGTGATGGATCCGGTTTTGAACCCGGATCCTTGGCTGAGAAGCACAACCGCTTCAGTCAAGGGAACGGAGAAGGCGGACAGATTGTCGCCGCCTTCCTCCATGGAGATGATCAGAAGCATCAGTGCGATATAGCAGCCGAGGGCAACAGCATAGATAATCATGGACGCTGCCGCTACGGCAAGCCCTTGCAACCAATACTTCAGGTTCTTTGCCATCATATCGACTTGGAAGCGAGCACCTCGCGCATGATTTCAGCAGTCTGCCCCGGAGTGCGTCCAACACGGATGCCCACGGCTTCGAGCGCTTCCTTCTTGTCTTGCGCAGTTCCCTTGCCGCCTGAAACGATGGCTCCAGCATGACCCATCTGCCTGCCTTCCGGTGCCGTGAAGCCAGCGATGTAGGCGACAACAGGCTTGGTCATATGCTCGGATGCCCACTTTGCAGCATCCTGCTCGGCGCTACCGCCAATTTCACCAATCATCACGACGGCCTTAGTGGCATCATCGTTTTCAAATGCTTCAAGGGCTTCCTGCAACGTGGTGCCAACAATGGGATCGCCGCCAGCGCCCAAGCATGCGGTGAAGCCGATGTCGGACAGCTCCCCCATCAGCTGATAGGTAAGAGTGCCGGACTTGGACACCAATCCCAAAGGTCCACGGGAGACGATGCCGTCCGGAATGATGCCGAGATTGCAACCCTGCGCACCTTCCATCGAAGAAAGCGTAAGCAGGCCAGGACAGTTCGGCCCGACGATGCGTACGCCCTTGCGCAATGCGAGCTCAACAAAATACGCACTGTCGGCAACCGGAATGCCTTCGGTGATAACCACAATCAGCTTGATACCGGCTTCAATGGCCTCGACCACGGCATCCTTAGCAAAACGCGGCGGGACGAACACAACACTTGCCTGCGCACCGGTAGTTTCAACAGCTTCGGAACAGCTACCAAAAACACGTAGAGTAATGTCTTCGCCGTTTTTTGCTTCAGGGAAATTGACTTCCTGGCCGGCCTTGCGAGCATTGACGCCGCCGACGATATTGGTACCGGCCTTCAGCATGCGCGCGGTATGGGTCATACCCTGGTGTCCAGTCATGCCCTGCACAATGACAGGTGCGCCATCCTCAATGAAAAGCGTCATTTTCAGCGAACCTCCTTGCCATTGGCCGCAAGGCGTGCGGCCTGCTGTGCGGCTTCTTCCATGGTTTGTGCGACATGCAGATTGACTCGATTGGCTTGGGCCAGAATGCGCAGGCCCTCAGCAGCGGCGTTGCCGTCGAAACGGACCACCAGAGGCTTGGAGCTGCCAAGCTTGTCAAGAGCTTCCAAAATGCCTTTCGCCACCTGTTCGCAGGATGTGATGCCACCATACACGTTGACCAGCACCGATTCGACCTGCGGATCAGAGAGCACAATCTCCAGACTGCCGCACATCACTTCGGCAGACGCGCCGCCACCGATATCAAGGAAGTTTGCAGGTTTGACATTGGTTCCCTGATCCTCACCGGCACCGGAAATGGCGTCGAGCGAACTCATCACCAAACCGGCACCGTTGCCGATGACACCAACGGAACCTTGAAGATGCACATAATGCAAGCCATGTTCACGTGCCTTCTGCTCAAACGGATCGACATGCACCGGATCCGCGAACCGATTCCACCCATCGTGGCGGAACGCCGCATTGTCGTCCAGAGAGATCTTGGCGTCCAACGCACACAACGTCTTGGACGATTCGTCATCTGGATCACCGATCTTGGCAAGCGGGTTGATCTCAACAAGCGTAGCGTCATTGTCTTTGAAGCACTGCCACATCTTCAACAGAATCTGTGCGGCCTGATTAACATCGGCATGGTAGAAACCAATGCTTTCAGCCATTTTGGTGGCCGCTTCGAGGTCGAAATCCTCAAGCGCGTCAATATGCAGACGCTTGACGGATTCCGGATGCTCCTTAGCGATCTCCTCAACCTCAGTACCGCCATTCGCTGTGGCAAGCACATCGAAATCACGGGAGGAACGATCCACGGAAATGGAGACATAGTACTCGTGAAGAATGTTCTTTGCCTCGGCTACCAACACGCCGCTGACCTTATGTTTGTGAATGGTCATCGGCAGGATGCCCTCGGATACAAGAATAGCCTCATCGCGATTCTTCGCCAGCTTGACACCGCCAGCCTGACCGCGATGACCAATCTTCACCTGAGCCTTGATCACATTGGGGTAGCCAATCTGATCGGCAGCCTCAGCCACTTCGTGAGAGTTCTGCGCGAACACTGCTTTAGGCGTTGGAATACCCTGCTCTTCAAGCAGCTCCCTAGCCTGATACTCATAGAGATCCATGGATTCTTTTTCCCTTGATGCTATTGGTTATTTATAAAGAATATACTCAAATCACGCAGGCATGGTGATCAACGAACTGGCTGGATACCCCTGCAGGGACTTCATGCCGTCGATGCCGGTAAGTTCCATAACGAAACTGAAACCGGCCACCTTGCCACCGCACTTTTCGATCAGAGTACTGGCTGCATTAGCAGTTCCACCGGTAGCGATCAAATCATCAACGATGAGCACACGTTCACCCTCATGCACGGCGCTGGTTTCGATTTCCACGGCAGCCTGGCCATATTCAAGATCATAATTCTGCGACACAGTATCAGGCGGAAGCTTACCGGCCTTGCGCACGGCGATGAATCCTTTGCCAAGACGCGCGGCCAATGCAGGACCAAATAAAAAACCTCGCGCTTCAAGACCCGCAACGGCGTCGAAATCATGGGGATTCACTGGCAATGCGGCCTCAAGTGCGTCCAGGAGAACACCAAAGGCACGAGCATCAGCCAATACCGGCATGAAATCACGGAAAAGAATACCTTCTTTCGGGAAACCGGGAATCGTGCGAATTTTAGAAATGAGGTACTCGGCGTTTTCAGCTCCGACCCTGCTTAAACCGGAAACGGTGATATCCGTTGATGCCATGGCGGTAGTTTCTTTCTCCTTCAATATGCGGCACTTCGCATTATAGGATTTCGACGCGAAAAAGAACGGCGAAAATCCCAAAAATGAGATTCCCGCCGATATCTTTTATATGTTGTCAGTTGTTCTTCTGTTCGGTCTCAGTCTGTGCCACTTCGACATCACCCTCAATCGGCTCCTGGGCAGCCTGATCTTCATCTGCAGAATCGGTGGGAAGCAGGTTGCCATTCTCATCGACCTCGTCATCATGCACATATGCGGGACGCACATATTCACGGCTGATGGCGTTGAAGCCGAAACGAATCTGGGAGCCTTCGGAATCGATGACGATCTCCTCGTATTCGGTATCGACGGAAACAACCTTGCCGATTACACCGCCGATGGTAATGACCTCGGTGCCAGGCTGAAGATTGGCACGAAAATCCTGGCGCTCGGCCTGCTGCTGCTTAGCCTTCTTGGACTGCCAGAACATCATGCCAAACATGACGACCATGATGACGATGAGAAACATGTAATTCAAAGCACAACTCCTTGAGGTGGACGCTCAAAACGGGACCTTATGTCCAAGATAACGAGTCTAGGCTAGCTTGCTGACATCAATCTGAGATTCGTCAGGCACTAAACCGAGATGTTCCCATGCCTTACGTGTCGCCACACGCCCCTTCGGCGTGCGCACGAGGAACCCCTCACGAACCAAATACGGCTCGCAAACCGTTTCCACGGTTTCCGATTCCTCGCCGACCATGGCAGACAGATTGTTCAGCCCGACCGGCCCTCCGTTGAAATTAGTGACAATGGCTTTTAGCACCGCGATATCCAAGCGATCCAGACCTTCAGTATCGATCTGATATAACGCCAAGGCCTCCTTGACATCATTTGGATGCACGGTTTCCAGATCATGTACGATGGCCCAATCCCTTACGCGACGAAGCAATCGGTTGGCGATACGCGGCGTACCCCTCGAACGCATGGCAAGCTGGTGGGCAGCACCGTCCTCGAGGCGGATGCCAAGCACAGCCGAAGATCGTTCGATAAGCTTTTCAAGCTCCTCATGCGGATAAAAGTCGAGATGCGCGGTGAAACCGAAACGAGCCCTCAACGGCGACGGCAACATGCCTTCACGAGTGGTGGCACCAATCACTGTAAACCGCGGCAAAGTAAGAGGGATGGAGGAAGCGCCCGGTCCTTTGCCGACCATCACGTCAACACGAAAATCCTCCATAGCTATATACAACAATTCCTCGGCTGCCCGTGGAAGACGATGGATCTCGTCGATGAAGAGCACTTCCCCAGCATCCAAAGAACTCAGAATGGAAGCCAGATCGCCGGCATGTTGAATGGCCGGACCGGAAGTGACTCTGATCGGCACTCCAAGCTCGTTGGCAACAATCATGGCCAACGTGGTCTTGCCCAAGCCCGGAGGCCCCGCCAAAAGAATATGATCCGGAGGAACGTCACGTTTGCGGGCAGCGTCCAAAAACAGCTGCAGCTGCGCCTTGAGCCTCGGCTGTCCGATGAAACCGTCAAGAACATGGGGTCGCAATTCCTCGTCGCTCACCGGCTCGTTGCCGACTGGCGATGCGGAAACCATGCGGAGTGATTCCTCGTTGGCACCAGTATTCGACTGGTCGAATGCAGAGTCGTTCGTCATGATGGTGCGATTCACCTACCTCGATCAAGGGACGCCAACGCGAGTCTGAGCACACGAGGCACGTCATCGTCTCCCAGTGGAATATCGATATGGTTGCTCTCGCAGACCTCTTGCACGGCATGAACGGCATCCTGTTGACGCCACCCAAGAGACATCAGGCCTTCCACCACCTGTTCCGAACCAGTATCTTCCGTGGAACGTGTTTCAGGAGAAGCGCCTTCGATCTGGCTAAGGTCAATGGACCCTTTAAGCTCAAGGATGATTTTTTGCGCACCTTTTTTACCTAATCCCGGCGCCTTCGCCAGCGCAGTGGCATCGCCATCTGCCACGGCCCTCGCCAAACGTTCCGGAGGCAACGTCGAAAGCAAGGAAAGGGCAACCTTCGGGCCAATGCCACTGACCTTCTGCAATTGCAGGAACATACGTTTCGATGCGAGCGAGGAAAAGCCATACAGCGTGATCGCATCCTGCGAAACGTTCAACGACGTGTACACCTTCACCGTTTGACCGGCGTGCATGGAAGCCAGATCCGCCGAAGGCATCCTAGTCTCATAACCAACTCCCCCGACCTCAATGATCGCCGAAGCCGCGTCAATGGAATCGACTTGGCCATGCAACATGCCTATCATGCCGTCACCTCCCATAAACAATCATAGAACATCTGTTCGATAGTTTACATTCCTCTACGGACGCCACGTTGCCGTGCCGCATTCTGCGAGGCAAGCGCCCATTGACGTTGCGCATCAGTGAGATGTTGTTCACGTTCACCCCCTTGCAGCGCGCCCGCAGGACGAAGAGCATGGCAAATCGCAATGGCCAACGCGTCGGCCGCGTCAGCAGGTTTAGGCAAGGTATTCAGCCCCAGAATACGGGAGACCATACGTTCCATCTGAATCTTCTCGGCCTTGCCGTTGCCAGTGATCGCCATTTTCGATTCAGTCGGCGTATGCAAGGCAACAGGAATTCCACGCTGGGCTGCGGCCAACATGGCCAGTCCAGCCGCCTGCGCGGTCCCCAACACAGTGTTGCGGTTCTCTTGCGCGAACACACGCTCAATGGACACGGTATCCGGCGCAAACCGTTCTATTTTTTCAACCAGCCCATCGTATATGGCCAACAGGCGCAGATCCTGTGACATTTTCGGATCAGACCGCACCACATCCACATGAATAAAAGAAAGCCGGCGGTATGCGCCGGCTTCGATCACGCCGACCCCGCAGCGAGTCAGCCCGGGGTCGACGCCAAGAATAATCACGCTCGATTACTCCTCGTCAAGCTGAGCCATAACCTCATCGGAGGCGGTCCAGTTGGAGTAGATGTTCTGCACATCGTCCAAATCGTCGAGGTTGTCGATGAGCTTGGACACCTTCTGAGCATCCTCGAGAGTCAATTCAACCTCGTTCTTCGGCATCATGACCAGATCGGCGGAATCGTAATCGAAACCAGCGTCCTGCAGAGCCTTACGAACATCGATCATTTCGGAAGGACCGGTGACAACGGTGAACACATCACCATCTTCGGTCACATCCTCGGCGCCAGCTTCAGCGGCCTTTTCGAACAGATCATCGAAATCAACACCTTCGGCAGGAACGATAATCTGGCCCTTGCGCTCGAAATTGAAGCTCACGGAACCGGAGGTAGCCAAGGAACCATTACCCTTGGTCAGGGTGGAACGCACTTCAGCGGCCGCACGATTACGGTTGTCGGTAAGGCATTCGATGATCAGACCGACGCCTGCGGGAGCATAGCCCTCATAGACGATATCTTCGTAGTTGGCACCGCCGGCCTCTTCACCAGAACCACGCTTGACAGCGCGCTTGATATTATCGGCAGGCATGGAAGCCTTCTTGGCCTTGTAGATGGCGTCGTACAGGGACGGGTTGCCGTCAGGATCGCCACCACCCATACGTGCTGCAATCTCGATATTCTTGATCAGCTTGGCGAACAGCTTGCCACGCTTCGCGTCGATGGCGGCCTTCTTGTGCTTGGTGGTCGCCCACTTGGAATGACCTGACATAATGCTCCTAGGCAGGTTGCGGATGTTTCAAACGAAACGATTCTAAAGCGGTTCTAAGACAAAGCGCCTGACATATGGTTGTCAGGCGCGTCAACATTCGACATTTGCAGGCAGTTATAGCTGATATGTCCTATGGCCGGCAGCCATCTGTCGACGTGCTTCGAGAACGCGCTGGAATACTGTGACCACACCTAAAACCGCAAGCAATACCATGTCAATGGCCAGCCATAGGCCGTGATGCGTCAGCCCAGTGATCGCCATGCCCACCAGAATGATGACCAGTCTGTCGGCGCGCGTTGCGATACCGTTCTTTACCTCGAAGCCAACGGATTCCGCACGGGCACGCGCATACGACGTCACAAACGACGTCATCATTGACACCATGGCCGCGCCGACGCCAACCCAACTAATGTAATCCGGACTTGACTGACTGATGTCATACCACCAATCGGCGTGCAAGATGAAGAAGACGATCACTCCGGCAAGCAACGCCCAATCGGCGATACGATCCAACGTGGAATCCAGAAAAGCGCCGAATTGGGTGCCTCCCGTGGTCAGCTTCGCGATTGAACCGTCCAGGGAATCGGCCAGCACCAGCAATGTCAGTACTACGGCTCCAGCGAAAAGCCACCCCGTGATGCCGGTGACGAAGGCAACCACAATGGTTCCAATGGTGCCTATGACCGTCACCGCATTCGCGGTCAGGCCAATGGATATCAACGCTTTGGCAAGCGGTTCTATGAGCTTTTTGAATGGTGCGCGAAGATGTTCTAGCATGCGGATTCCTGTTTCTCGGAAAACGAAAAGGGCGCGCAAGCGTCAATAATGATGCTTGTGCGCCTTTATATGACCCATGATCTTATGAGACCGAATGCAAGCGAATCGGCTCAGTCTGCGATGGCGGCCTTGAAGTCGTCGACGTTGTTGACCTGAACGCGCTTCTTGAGCACGGTCATGATCTGCGCCTTGGCTTCATCGGTCGGCACGCCGTTCAGCTGGCTGCCATCACGGAAGCGGAAGCTCACCGCATTGTTGTTCATGTCTTCCTCGCCAACGATGAGGATGAACGGAACCTTGGACTTGGAAGCGTTGCGGATCTTCTTGCCGAAACGATCGTCGGACATGTCGATTTCACAACGAACCGTTTCCTCTTCGAGACTGGCGATGAACTGCTGCAAGTGCGGGGCGAATTCATCGGCAACCGGCACGCCAAGCACCTGAACCGGAGCGAGCCATGCCGGGAAAGCACCGGCGTAATGCTCAAGAAGCACGGCGAAGAAGCGTTCGATGGAACCGAACAGCGCACGGTGGATCATCACCGGACGCTGGTGGGTACCGTCCGCAGCGATGTATTCCAAGCCGAAACGTTCCGGAAGGTTGAAATCAAGCTGGATGGTGGACACCTGCCAGGTACGGCCGATGGCATCACGAGCCTGCACGGAAATCTTCGGACCGTAGAAGGCTGCGCCGCACGGATCGTCAATCAGCTCAAGGCCGGATTCCTTGGCGACTTCGGCCAGCGTATTGGTGGCTTCTTCCCAGATCTCGTCAGAACCGACGTACTTGTGCGGATCCTTGGTGGACAGCTCCAGATAGAAGTCGTCCAGACCGAAGTCCTTCAACAGGCCAAGCACGAAGGTCAGCAGGTTTTTCAACTCGTCCTTCATCTGCTCGCGAGTGCAGTAGATGTGGGAGTCATCCTGAGTCAAGCCGCGCACGCGGGTCAGACCATGCACCTCGCCGGACTTCTCGTAACGATACACCGTACCGAATTCGAACAGGCGCAATGGCAGCTCGCGGTAGGAACGCTGGCGGGACTTGAAGATCAGGTTGTGCATCGGGCAGTTCATCGGCTTCAGGTAGTAGTCGAAGCCCTGCTTGATGACGTTGCCGTTCTCGTCCTTTTCCTCATCCAGACGCATTGCGGGATACATGCCATCCTTGTACCAATGCAGATGGCCGGAAGTCTCGTACAGACCGCCCTTGGTGATGTGCGGAGTCTGCACGAAGCTGTAGTGGTGCTTGCGATGCATTTCGCGGGAGTAATCCTCCATCGCGTTAATCACGGCAGCGCCCTTCGGATGGAACACAGCCAGACCCGGACCGATCTCATCCGGGAAGGAGAACAAATCCATTTCCGCGCCAAGCTTGCGATGGTCACGCTTGGCGGCCTCCTCAAGACGAGTCTGATAGGCCTTGAGATCTTCTTTGGTGGCGAAAGCCGCGCCATAAACGCGCTGCAGCATCGGATTAGCTTCGCTGCCACGCCAATATGCAGCTGCGGAACGCTCGATCTTGAACGCCTTGATATAGCGGGTGTTCGGCAGGTGCGGTCCGCGGCACAGGTCCTTCCAAACCACATTGCCGTCGCGGTCGACATTATCGTAGAAGCTCAGTTCCTTGCCGCTGATTTCAGTGGCGGCCTCCGGATCGAGGTGGGCTTCCTTGTCTTTGATTAGCTCCAGCTTGTACGGCTGATCAGCCTCTTCCGCCAAAGCCTCCTCTTCGGTCACCACGCGGCGACGGAAGGACTGGGACGATTTGATGATGCGCTGCATGCGCTTTTCGATCTCTTTGAGATCGTCAGGAGTGAACGGAGTCTCAACATCGAAATCGTAGTAGAAACCGTCTTTGATGACCGGGCCGACACCAAGCTTGGCGTCCGGGCGGATCTCCTGCACGGCCTGTGCCATGACATGGGTCGCGGAGTGACGCATAATGGCCAAACCGTCTTCGCTATCAAGCACGATTGGTTCCACAACATCGCCGTCATGCAGTTCGGTATACAAATCGCGAGGTTCACCGTTAAGACGCACCGCGATGATGTTCTTGTCTTCCGCAAAGAGCTGGACGCCAGTCTGGTCTGCTGCCACCTCCTTCGCTTCGCCGTTGAGTATGATGGAGATGGTCTGTTCAGCCATGGGTTGTCCTTTGCTATCGGGGTCCGCGTTACTAATGTGCAGGCCTGGACTGTATGTCAACGATGAACAAGATAGGGTTGAGGGCAGACATCGGCACGCTGAAAAAGTGAACGGCATTCTACAACACAATTATTTTTAGGATCGACCAAAAGAAAACGCTACTTAAGGAATTATTCGACGACATGCGCATACGTGTACTGCGGCGCGCTTCGCGTCGACGTGATTTCCACCTTGTCAGAAGGCGCAATCGACACGGTGGAGCCATACTTCACCTTCAAACGTGAACCAACACCGCCCGCAAGATTGACGGCGTTCTGCAGATTGTCGCTATCCCCTATCGCCTTGATGATGAATGGTGCCTTGATATTCGCGCCATCACAGCTGAGACCGTCTGCGGAATCGCTGATATACGTACTGGTAATCACACGAATATCGTTGATTTCAATGACCTCCGCACCGCTATTGCGCAATTCTTCAAGAAGCGTGAACAGAATCGACGCATCAATATCTTGCTTTGATCCTTTGGAAATACTGATGACCACGCCTTCTCCAGATACCGGCAGACGTCCGGAAAGAATTCCATTCGATTCGGCATTCTGTTTGGCGATTTCCGCCGCTTTTTCGTTCTTGTCGGCCGTGTCCTTCAGCGAGTCAAGCTGGCTGGAAAGCTCACTTTTGCGCTTCTCAAGCTTTTGGACCTGCGTGCTGGTTTCACTGATGAGTTTGGTTAGTTCGTCCTCACTCATCGTCTCATATGTGGACGTTGTGTTGTTCAACTGAATGGCATAGCTAAAGCCGAGCAACGCGCAAAGCACGGTTACAAGCACGCTGGAGTACAGGCGGGCACGAGCAGCCTTCGCGTTCAGCGAAATCCGCCTCGGCTTGCGCCTGACCACTGGAAACGATCCGGTCTGGGTGCTGTCGTTGTTCTGATCCTTGACGATCTGCTCGTGAATTTTGGAGAGCACGTCCTTGTTGTCATCGCTACGTCTGCTCATGCCACGTCATCCCTTGAAGATGAAACGCCGGATGGCCGACACATTGGTGAAGATTCGAATGCCGAGCACGACGATGACAGCGGTCTGCAGCTGGGAACCAACGCCAAGCTGGTTTCCCAAGAAAACCAGCAATGTTGCGGTAATGACGTTCGAAAAGAAGGAGATCACAAAGACCTTATCGGAAAAGCTGCGCTGGAAATAGGCTCGTGCGGCACCAAGCAGCGCATCGAGCGCGGCCAGAACCATAATCGGCAGATACGGCTGAAGGGCAATGGGAATGTCCGGTCGGACGAACACGCCAATGACCACGCCAATGATAAGTCCCAAGACCGCTGCCATTACTTGACCTTCCTTGCATATGTCACTTCGCCAGTTACCGCCGCTTCCAGTGTAATCGATTTGTTTTTGCCCACTTGCGGATAGATGCCCGCTTCTTTGAAATCATCGTACAAACATTGTTGTGTTTTCTTGCTCACCGCATTGGCAAGAACGCTGGAATTGCCGATCGCCTCGATGCGATACGGACTTTGCACGGAATTGACTCCGATGAGGATCGTCGTTCCAGCCGTTCGTATGGAAGTCTGCACGCCGAGACGGTATCCGTTGATGGCGATCGCTTCCGCTCCGGACTGCCAGAGTAGCGAGACAAGCACCTGCAGATCCGAATCCGTGACGACACGAACCTGACTGCCGTTTTCTCTTGGCAGCGACGAATCCGCGTTGTCACCGCCCACAGACAACGGGTTGGCGATGGTGAGCGTGATGCCTTCTCCTCGCACAGGAAGTACGCCATTGACCATTTCGTCATCCTGTATGGTCTGGTTCAATGACCAGCTCGACACGGATTTCGATTCCTCTTCAACTTGGGCACGCAGCGCATTGACGTCTTTGGTGAGGGTCTCGACGTTTTTTGTTTGCTCAGCCAACTGACTTGACAGCTGCTTGCGCACTTCCTTACGGGGGTCGGTACTCAACTGACGAACGAATACGCTGCCTGCCGTACCCACGGCAATGCAGATGAGAAACACTAACACACGGGTAAACCAGACCGCAAACATCGACGGTGTTTTGGTGGCCAGTCTCGAATCCGTATACATCACATCCATCGGACGGTTGGTCAGGTCGTCGATGAGCCGCAGCGAATCATCGTCCAGACTCCGCCTTCTTCGGGAGGTGGATGCAGCAGTCTCGGGCTGCACATGATGCGAGGTCAGCCCAGCGAAAGACGCCGAAAAAACGGCGCGACGCTTCGTGGGCGTATTCTCCGGAGACACCGGAAACGACACACGTTCCGAAGCATCATGCATCATGTGCGCTAATCCTTATCGTTTTTCAGCAGTTGGATTCCCTGACGTATGTAAATATAGCCGGCAAGCCAGTACAATCCTACGCCCCATGTGCCGGTGGCGAGACCGCATAAATGCAATGTATCCGTAGCGGAATTGGACCAGATATCCGCAAAAATCAAAGCGACAATAGCAATCATCAGCATGGCGGTGCCTGCTTTGCCCACGAAATGCACGGGCAGCGGACCATAATCATGCTGGGCCAATATCAACACGAGAATCGCCATGATCAAATCGCGTAATCCAACGACGATCAACATCCACCATGGAATGATGTCGGCGACACCCAACGCGAGGATGCTACAGAAAATCAGCAGACGATCGGCAATGGGGTCGAGAATCTGCCCGATCTTGCTCACCTGGTTGAACGACCTTGCAATAAGACCGTCCAAACCGTCAGATACCGCCGAAAGCGCAAGCACGACCAACGCAAGCACCATCTCATGACGAGAGACCAATACCGAGATGAAAGGAATCGAAATGATTCGCAACAGGCTAATAAGGTTCGGAACCGTGAAATAGATATCCCGCGGTTCCGGACTGTACTGCTTTTTGATAATCAGTTTACTCATACTTCGAGCAACATTACATTCTCGAGGCCTGCAAGGCGGTGACAATTATGCCACGGGCACCAACTTCATACAACTGGTCCATCAGTTGGTTGACCTTGGCCTTTGGCACGACGACGCGCACGGCCGCCCACTGCTTGTCATGCAGCGGGGAAACGGTCGGGCTCTCAAAGCCCGGCGTGATGGCCACAGCAGCGGAAACCTTCTCGACCGGAATGTCGTAATCCATGAGCACGTAGCGTTGGGCGGTGAGTACACCTTGCAGTCGGCGGCTTAGAATCGTCAGGCGGTCGTCGTTCTCAGCGAGACGCGGAGAACGAATGAGTACGGCTTCGGAATGCAGCAACGGCTCCGCGAAAATACGCAAGCCGGCATTGCGGAGCGTGGTGCCCGTGGACACTACGTCGGCGATCAAATCCGCCACTCCAAGCTGCACCGACGATTCGACGGCACCGTCAAGATGCACGGTTTCAGCGTTGATGCCATGTTCGACCAGATAATCATGCACAAGCTTGTCGAAACTGGTGGCGACACGTTTGCCTTCGACGTCTTCAAGCGTGTTGATCGGGGAATCGTTCGGGGCCGCGAAACGGAATGTCGATGCGCCGAAGCCAAGTTTCATGTGCTCCTTGGCGTCCGTTCCGGAGTTGAGCAATAGATCATGGCCGGTGACGCCTACGTCGATGGTACCGCGTCCAACGTAGACGGCGATATCAAGCGGACGCAAATAGAACAACTCCACATCATTATCGGGATCCTCTACGACCAGCTGACGCGGATTGCCCCTCAGACGATAGCCAGCTTCGGCCAGCATGTTCCAGGCAGGTTCAGACAGCATGCCTTTGTTAGGCACGGCAATTCTCAGCATTTTTCCTCCCAAAAAAGGCCATGCCTTCTGCGGCATGGCCAAAAACTTACAGATTCTTGTAGATATCTTCGAGTGTGATGCCACGGTCGATCATCATGACCTGCAGGTGGTAGATAAGCTGGCTCATCTCCTCCGCGGTACGATCGGCGCCTTCGTATTCGGCTGCAATCCAGGTCTCGCCCGCCTCTTCGACGATCTTCTTGCCGATGAAATGCGTGCCTTTGCCCAGTTCGTCAACGGTTAGCGAGCCAGCCTGCTTGGAAGCGGCCTTCTCGCTCAATTCGGCAAAAAGAGATTCAAAAGTCTTCATTGTTCTTGTCTATCCTCGAAAAAATGATGGAAGGTTCAGGCCTTGAATGCGGCTTCGGCCTTCTCGCGAATGGAATCAATGGCTTCCGCAGGATTCTCAGCGCCGTACACAGCGGAACCCGCGACCAGCACGTCAGCGCCTGCTTCGGCTACGATATGGGCAGTCTTCGGGCTGACACCGCCATCGACCTGAATCTTGGTGGCAAGACCACGGCGGGTGATTTCGTCGCGCAAGCGACGCACCTTGGACATCTGGTTATCGAGGAACCTCTGGCCGCCGAAGCCAGGTTCGACGGTCATGATCAGAATCATGTCGAATTCGTCGAGAATATCGAAAATCGGTTCGACAGGTTCAGCCGGACGTACCGCGAAGCAGGCTTTGCAACCCATTGTGCGCAACTGGCGTGCCAGACGAACCGGAGCATGGGTGGCACCCATATGGAAGCTCACGGATGCGGCGCCCAGCTTGGCGTACTCAGGTGCCCAACGATCCGGATCCTCAATCATCAGATGCACGTCGACCGGAAGATCGGTGACTTCGCAGATACGACCCACGATCGGTTCGCCCAAAGTCAGATTCGGGACGAAATGATGATCCATCACGTCGACGTGAACGAGATCCGCATTGGAAATGGCCTTAAGGTCACGCTCAAGGTTGCAGAAATCGGCGGACAGGATGCTTGGTGCGATTTGAATAGTCATGGCTCTCATTCTATGAAAGGTAATCGACTTGCTGTTATTTGATGACGGACTGCTTGTCGGTATTCGAGACGGTTTCGGCATCGTTGGTTTCGATTTCATCCGCAGTTTTCTTTGAAAGAGTCGCTGCATGATCGGCGGATTCTTCCGACCCACCGTTTTCGAGACGTTGCTCGATTTCAGTGACGGTACAAAGCTTCTCCGCCAACAGGTCAGTACCCTTGCCCATCTGCTGCACGACGATGAACGCCACCACACCAAGCACAAACACCGCCATGGAAACCCACACGTTGATGCGCACACCCAAGAACTCATGCGCATAATCGATGCGTAGGGATTCGATCCAAGTACGCCCCAACGTGTACCACATGATGTACACGGTGAACAGGGATCCGGCTTTAAGCTTTTTCATGGCCTTGGATCCGATGTACACGATGATTGCGGCACCAATGAGATTCCAAATCATCTCATACAGAAAGGTCGGATGGAACAGTGTTCCGCTTGGGCATGTGGCCCCGTCATAGCATTGCTCGCTGTGTCCGATGGCAGTGCCTTCCATATTGATCTTCAGACCCCATGGGAGAGTCGTCGGCGCGCCATACAGCTCCTGATTGAACCAGTTGCCCAAACGCCCAACAGCCTGCGCCACCAACAATCCCGGGGCGATGGCGTCAGCCAGCAAGGCCATCGGATAATGCTTGTGCCTGCACCAAGCCCATGCGGCCAACGATCCAAGCAGCACTCCGCCCCAGATGCCAAGTCCACCATTCCAGATGCGGAACATCTCCGCCCAGTCACCATTCGGCCCGAAAAAACGTTCGGGCGTAGTGATGATGTGATAGATGCGGGCACCCACGATACCGGCGGGAACACTGACCAAAGTGATGTCAAGGACCTGATCGAAGTTACCGCCCAGCTTCTTCCATCGTGTGGTGGTTATCCATACCGCCAGCACAATTCCCAACAGAATGCATAGCGCATAGATGTGAATCGTTACAGGGCCGATGGAAAACTGTGAAATCGTTGGTGATGGAATGTATGCAAGTGTCATGGTTTCCTGATGGTAGTCCACGCATCCGATATGGCGTTGCGTGGACTACCGAAATTGTTGGAATGGTTTACTTCGCGAAGCGTGCGTTATGAATGCCGTCCGCAAGTTCTTCGGACTTGGCCGCCAATGCCTTGAGACCGGTGGCCTCGTCGACGGCGTTCTTTCCGGATTCATCGAGCATGGTATGCACCAACGCGGATCCGACGATGACACCGTCGGCATAGGAGCCGACTCGCGCACCCTGCTCGGCGGTGGAGACACCAATGCCGACGCAGACATTCTTCGCACCGGCATTGCGCGTACGTGCCACCAACTCCTCAGGAGAAGCGTCAATGGTGGAACGTTCACCGGTGACGCCCATACGGGCGGCTGCATAGACGAAACCACGAGCATTGTCGGAAACGACCTTCAAACGACCGTCGGTGGAATCCGGTGACACGAGGAAGATTCGATCAAGTCCGTGACGGTCCGAAGCTTCAATCCATTCGCCAGCCTCATCCGGAACGAGGTCGGGGGTAATCAGGCCAGCGCCACCGGCATTCTCAAAATCATGCGCGAAACGTTCGACGCCATAATGATAGATGAGATTCCAGTAGCTCATCACCAACGGAATTCCCCCGACATTGGCCACGGTCTCAACGGCCCTGAACACGTCCGCGATTTTCTCACCATTGTTGATGGCGATTTGCGAAGCGGCCTGGATGACGGGACCATCCATGACCGGGTCGGAATACGGCAGGCCGATTTCAACGGCATCGACACCATGCTCGACCATGGTGCGCAGTGCCTTCAGAGAATAGTCCGGATTTGGGAATCCATATGGCAGATAGCCGATGAATGCGGGCTTATTCGCGGCTTTGAACTCATCGAACATGGCTTCCGTTGGACTCAGCTTGTGGCTGATGCCGAGCGGCTGTCCGGACGACGTGGTTGCTGTTGCATTCGTCATAAGGGGATACTCCTTCTTTCACTCGCCGTCCGCGTTGTTGCCTTGGGCACCGTTAGCTTCGAGCGCCTTAGCCTGTTCGTCGGTCAAATAACCGAACCATTTGCCGGCGGTGTTCATGTCTTTATCTCCACGACCGGAAATATTGATGATCATAACCGGGTGCTCGTATCCCTTGGCCTTGAGATCCTCAGCCGCCTTGTATGCGCCAGCAACTGCATGAGAGCTTTCAATCGCCGGAATGATGCCTTCGGTTTCGCACAGATCCTTGAAAGCGCTCATCGCTTCCTCATCGGTTGCCCAGGAATAGTTGACGCGTCCGATTTCCTTGAGCCATGCGTGCTCCGGACCGACGGATGCGTAATCCAAACCAGCGGAGATGGAATACGTGTCGAGGGTCTGACCTTCGGAATTCTCAAGAAGATAACTCTTGGCACCTTGGAACATGCCCAGTTCGCCGGTTCCCGGAGCGAAACGAATGGCATGACGCCCGGATTCAGGGCCATTGCCGCCCGCCTCGTAGCCGTACAGGTTCACGCGTTCGTCATCAAGGAAAGCGTTCATGATGCCGATGGCGTTGGAACCACCGCCGACGCATGCGCAAACCGCATCCGGGTGGTCGATGCCGTACCAATCCTGAAGCTGCTGCTTCGCTTCCTCGCCGATGATCTTCTGGAAGTCACGCACCATTGCCGGGAACGGATGCGGACCTGCGACCGTGCCAAGCAGGTAGTGCGTGTCTTTGACGTTGGTGACCCAGTCTCGCAGAGCCTCATTGATGGCGTCCTTGAGAATGCGATCTCCCAAAGTGACTTCCACCACCTCGGCACCGAGCATGCGCATGCGAGCAACATTAAGCGCCTGACGACGCGCATCGATCTGACCCATGTAGATGCGGCACTTCAAGCCGAGCATGGCGCACACCGTAGCGGTGGCCACACCATGCTGTCCCGCGCCAGTTTCAGCAATGACACGGGTCTTACCCATGCGCTTGACCAGCAGAGCCTGCCCAAGCGCATTGTTGATCTTGTGAGCGCCGGTATGGTTGAGATCCTCACGCTTGAGGAACACACGCGCGTCGAGACCGGTCTTTTCTTTGAGACGCTCGGCAAAACGCGGAGCGTCAGTCAACGGTGATGGACGTCCGACATACTGCTGGTTCAGTCGTGCCAGCTCCCTATGGAACTCCGGATCGGCCTTGGCCTCCTCATAGACGCGTTCAAGCTCGTCAAGCGCCGTGATCAACGCTTCCGGCACATAGCGTCCGCCGAATTGGCCGAAATATGGTCCTTCATGGCTTGCCAATGGGGTTTGTTCGGATGCTTTCACTCTTGCTCCTGCCTTTACTAGTCGCTCCACAGCCTGTTCATGGTTGGTTGCGGTTGCGACACCTTCGCCAACCAGTACCGCGTCGGCTCCGGCGCGAGCATAATCCTCCAGTTCCACCGAGCCGAACACTCCGGATTCCGCTACGCGAATCACATCGTTCGGCAAATCAGCGGCCAGCTCGTTGTATTTGTTCACATCGACCTTAAGGTCCTTGAGATTCCGCGCGTTGACGCCGATGACTCGCGCTCCTGAATCAATGGCGCGCTGGATTTCCTCACGGGTATGTGTTTCGACCAGCACCGTCATATTGAGACTATGTGCCAACTCAAGCAAGGACTTGAGCTTGCCATCGTCCAACGCGGAGACGATCAATAGCACCAAATCGGCACCGTGCGCACGCGCTTCCCAAATCTGGTATTCCGTGACGATGAAATCCTTACGCAATACCGGGATTTTCACAGCTGCACGAACTTTATCGAAATCATCAAGCGATCCCAAAAAGCGACGTCCCTCGGTAAGTACGGAAATCGCGCTGGCTCCGCCCTTCTCGTATTCTCTGGCTAAAGCGGCTGGATCGGGAATATCGCTCAGGTGGCCTTTCGATGGCGAAGCTCTTTTGATTTCCGCGATGACCGGAATACCGTCGCCCTTTTTCAACCATTGCCGCGCATCAATAGGCGCTGGTGCGGCAAACGCCTGACGCTTTACTTCATCGAGAGGGATTTTCTGTTCACGTGCTTGTTGGTCTTCAACTGCTCCTGTAACCAGCTCATCGAGTACAGACATAGTGTTCCTTTCAGCAATTGACTCGATTGGTTAGCTGCTTGGTTTGACTCACAATTGGCGAAGCTGCGAGGCGATCTGAACAGCCTCAACACTGGCTTCGGCCTTATTGCGAGTCTCCTGCCACTCACTGGCCGGCACGGAATCAAGTACGATTCCAGCTCCGGCCTGCACACTCGCTTCATGGTCGCGGATGAATGCCGTTCGAATGGCAATTGCCATATCGAGGTTGCCTGAAAAATCGAAATAGCCGACAGTACCGCCGTAAATACCACGATCTGCGGGCTCAAGCTCGTCAATAATCTCGACGGCACGCGGTTTCGGCGCTCCAGAAAGCGTTCCCGCAGGGAATGCGGAAGTGAACACGTCGAATGATGTCATGTCGGGGTTGACTCTGCCGGTGACGGTCGAGCAGATATGCATGATATGGCTGAATCGCTTGATATCCATCAAGGAAACAACCTCCACGCTTTCCGGAAGGCATACACGACTCAGATCGTTACGCGACAAATCGACGAGCATGATGTGTTCGCTGCGTTCTTTCGGATCAGACAGCAAATCCTTGGCGAGCTGCTCGTCCTCCTCAACGGTGGCGCCACGTGGTCTGGAACCCGCGATCGGGAAGGTCATGGCATGGCCGCTATCCACTTTGATCAGTGTTTCCGGGCTGGAGCCAATGACATTGAAATCACGTCCCTGCGCGTCAGTCAGCGACATGAAATACATGTAAGGACTGGGGTTCAACGTACGCAATACACGATAGACGTCGAACGGATCGGCAGGCGAATCGATGTCGAGACGCTGGGAAATAACCACCTGAAACACGTCACCGTCGATAATATGCCGCTTGGCGATTTCGACAGAACGCTCATAATCGCTTTTCTCCGTGCGGAAGCGAAGTTCCGGCTGGCTAACGGTCTCATCCAGCACGTTGACGCGAGCTTCACCTTCGACAGGCGTAGCAGCCTTTCGCTGCATATCGTCCAATCGCGCCACGGCCTCATCATATGCGGCATCGGCACGGGTCGGACGGTCGTCCACATTCACCGCGTTAGCGATCATCCACACCGATCCGGACACATGGTCGACCACGGCTATATCTGTGGCTAGAGCTAACACCGTTTCAGGCTGCCCGGTCTCATTCGGAGCCTCGGCATGCAGGGTCGGCTCCCAGTGACGAATCGCATCCCAGCCAACAGTACCAACCAGACCGCTGGTCAGATTCGGAAGTCCTTCAACATGCGGTGCCTTCAAGGTTTTTAGCGCGGCATGCGCGACTTCCATCACATCGCCTTCAGTAGGCACGCCAGCAGGAACCTGTCCCAACCAATCAGCCTTACCGTTGTTGGAACGCAACTGAGCCATGGAATTCACACCAATGAAACTGTATCTACTCCACGTACCGCCGAATTCCGCAGATTCGAGAATAAACGTTCCAGAACGTCCAGCAGCAAGTCGCTCATAGAAGCCGACTGGCGTCAATGAGTCAGCAAGAAGGCGCCGCACAATCGGGATGACGCGATATCCTTGGTCCGCCAACTCGTGAAATTGTTCACGTCTCGGCCAGGTGGCGCCCCACTTGAGTGCTTGTACGCTGCATTCGCTCATCGCTGGCCCTCCTGTTCCTTGGTACGATATCCCACGACCACGGGCAACTGCCCGCCTTCCTCGAAGCAGGATCGTTTGCCGGTATGGCAAGCCGCTCCCACTTGGTCAACTTCAATAAGAATGGCATCCCCATCGCAATCCAGTGCGAAAGACTTCACATATTGGGCATGTCCGGAAGTATCTCCCTTACGCCAGTACTCCTGCCTGGATCTCGACCAGAAAGTAACGCGACCAGTTGTCAAGGTACGGCGCACGGCTTCATCGTTCATATATCCGACCATCAGCACTTCTTTTGTGTCGAATTGCTGGATGACAGCTGCCACCAATCCTTTGTCGTCACGCTTGAGACGTTCTGCGATACGTGGATCGAGAGTAGTGCTGTTGTCGTATGCTTCGTTAGTCATGATGATGGTATGATTCGTTTCTTCGATTATTGATTAATTTTCGCTTGCTTTTGCTATTTCCGGCTTTCAACGTACGGTGTAGCCGGCGGCTTTGATCGCGTCCTTGACTTCACCGATCGTAACTTTGCCGTAGTGGAAGATTGACGCGGCAAGCACGGCATCCGCACCGGCTTCGATTGCCGGAGGAAAATCAGAAGCCTTTCCAGCACCGCCGGAAGCAATGATCGGAATCTTCACTTCCTTACGCACAGCTTTGATCATTTCAAGGTCGAAACCCTGCTGGGTGCCGTCTGCATCCATGGAATTCAGCAGAATCTCTCCCGCGCCCAGCTCCTGGGCACGCTTGACCCACCAAATGGCATCAATGCCCGTGGACTTACGCCCTCCCATGGTAGTGACTTCGAAACCAGATTGGGTATGGCGCTCCCCCTGCTCACGACGCGCGTCAACGGACAATACGAGCACCTGATTGCCGAAACGTTCCGCGACACGGCTGATCAGTGTCGGATCGTTGATGGCAGCAGTATTGACGCCTACCTTGTCGGCTCCGCAACGCAGCAGTGAATCAACATCTTCAGGAGTACGCACACCTCCGCCGACAGTCAGAGGAATGAAAATCTGTTCGGCGGTTCGACTTACCACATCGACCATGGTCTGTCGATGCGAACTTGATGCGGTCACATCGAGGAAGGTCAGCTCGTCTGCGCCTTGGCGGTAGTATTCCGCGGCAAGCTCGACCGGATCGCCGGCATCGCGAAGATTTTCGAAATGCACGCCTTTGACTACTCTTCCCGCATCAACATCAAGACATGGAATGACTCGGACTGCCAGTGACATGCTGTTTTACTCCTTCGCGCATAGTGTCGTGCAACAAATGTAAGAGTAGCCGTTTTACGTTACGCATGTTTGCTGGAAGTCCGGGTAGCGGACAAAATCAGCTTCTTTCTTTGACAACTAATCGCGTTCTTTGGCCGCAAGCTGACCGCATGCGCCATCGATGTCCTGCCCGCGCGTATCTCTCAACGTAGCGGTGATGCCAGCCTTATGAAGGATGTCAAGAAACTGTTGTTCATCCTCAGGCTTCGAAGCGGTCCATCTCGATCCTTCAATAGGATTAAGCGGAATCGGGTTGACGTGAGCCCAGTTATCGCCGTAATGATTCAGGCGCTTAGCGAGCAATTTGGCATGTTCGGCCTGATCGTTGATGCCACGCATCAGAGCATATTCGATGCTCACGCGGCGTTTCGAAGCCAGATAGTAGTCGTGTGCGGCGTCAAGCACCTGCGTGGTGTTGAAACGTTTGTTCATTGGAACAAGCTCATCTCGCAGTTCATCGTTCGGTGCATGCAGAGACACGGCCAGACGCACCGGAATGCCCTCAGCCATAAGTTTTTTAATACCAGGCACCACGCCGACCGTGGAGACGGTAATGTTACGTGCCGAAATACCGAAGCCCTCGGGCGGCATGGCACTAATCTGACGAACAGCGCTCAATACCGACTTGTAGTTGCCCATGGGCTCTCCCATGCCCATGAATACAATGTTGCTTAGGCGTCCGGGCCCACCCGCAACTTCTCCGTCACGCATGGCTTTCGCGGCCACACGGACCTGTTCCACAATCTCACCTGCCGACATGTTTCGAGTAAGACCCAGCTGGCCTGTAGCGCAGAACGGGCATCCCATGCCGCAACCGACCTGACTGGAGATGCACAACGTGGTACGTGTGGGATAGCGCATGAGCACGGACTCAATAAGCGAACCGTCGAACAAGCGCCACAACGTTTTGATAGTGGTGCCCTCATCAGCCACTTGACGAGTCACTTCGGTGATGAGCGTCGGGAAAAATATCTCCGCGGCCTCGACTCGTTTCGCTGCTGGGAAGTCGGAGAATTCCTCCGCGTTGACATCGAAATGCCCGTAATAATGGTTGGCAAGTTGCTTGACCCTGAATTTCGGAAGTCCAAGATCCTTGGCTTTAGTGATACGCTCTTCCTCGGTCATATCCGCAAAATGCAGCGGCGGTTTGCCTCGGCGCGCATGATCTTTGGATAACACGTCTCGGAAAGCACCAGTGGTGCCCCCTGGAGTGATGCCGGTCTCTGGCAGATTCTTCATGGAATTCACAGAGTCGCTCATTTGCTTTTCTTTGACCCTTCCTACATTCCAGTCGCCCACAACAGCACGCACACGAATGGTGCGCACAGCAGAATGGAATCCACTCGATCTATCACGCCGCCATGTCCCTTGAGCAGATGGCCCATATCCTTGATACCGATATCTCGCTTCAGCATGGATGCACACAAGTCGCCAAACGTTCCGGCAACGCCGATCATGAAACCTGCCACGACGGGCACCCACCAACGAGAAGCCCACACGGCTGGCTCGTATGTGCAGAACATCACTACGAAGGAACCAACCATGGAGAACAGGATGGACCCGGCGAGTCCTTCCCACGATTTCTTCGGCGAAATACGCGGGCTCAGCTTGTGCTTGCCCAGCCATGCTCCAGCGAACAAGCCGCCAGTATCGCTCAATGCGGGCATGAACACCATCATGATAGCGTGAGCAACGGGATGTTCATTGAATGTCAGTGGCATGATGATGCAAGATGCCAGAAGAGGAATATACAACACGGTGAACATAGAAACCGCAACATGGCTCAAACGGCTATGGCTTACCTCTCCACGCTCATGGTTGAACGACGATTCGAGTCTCGCTCCGGCATCGGTATGAGAAAGTTTGTCGGCAACCGCCAGGGAGATGCGGCTGCCGAACGTCACCTTGGCACTGGCTGCGATCGCGACAATCACCAGAGACGCCAGTACGCATACCGTCATGGCGACGATATGACGTTCGCTGTAATAGGTGGACAACAGCGTCGCCGCCGAACACACCCACAGCACCACCACAGGAATATGCAATCCCACAGTGGCGAAATCGACGCGCAGCTCCCACAAGGCAAGCACCATGAAAAGCACGACCAGATAGACGAACAAGTCGATGCTGATCAGCAGGCATGCCAAAATGAGGATGACGAGGACCGCTCCCGTGGCGATGGCCTGAGGCATGTTACGGCCCGTCTTCTTGTTGATGGCGTTGATGGCCTCTTCGGCTTCCTTTTCGTGCTGTTCCTGATGTTCCATCATGCTCCCCTGTCTAGCTGTGCGTCGATTCTTTTTCAGGAGTGGAAGTCTCAGACCTCCATAATCTCCTTTTGCTTGGCTTCAAGCAAGGTGTCGAGCTCGTCAGTGGTCTGCTTGGTGACCTTGTCGAGCTCCTTGAGCAGACGATCGCCATCGTCCTCGCCCATTTCACCATCCTTGATGGCCTTGTCGAGGGATTCCTTGGCCTTGCGACGAATATTACGCACAGCGACCTTGCCGTCTTCCGCCTTGCCCTTGGCAAGCTTGACGTATTCCTTGCGGCGCTCTTCAGTCAGTTCCGGCATGGTCAGGCGAATGACGTTGCCGTCACGACGTGGGCTTGCGCCCAGATCGGAATCGCGCAGCGCCTTCTCGACGGCGTTGGCCTGAGATGCGTCAAACGGCGTGACGGACAGGGTTCGCGGTTCCGGCACGCCGATGGTGGCGACGGCCTTCAGTGGGGTCGGAGCGCCGTAGTAATCGACGGTGATGCCGTTGAGCAACGCCGGATTAGCGCGACCGGTTCGAATGCCGGAGAAATTCTCTTTGGTGGATTCCACGGACTTGGCCATCTGCGCCTTGGCCTGTTCGACGATAGTTGCCATTTGTTTACTCCTTGTTGTTGGTTTGTTTGATCGATATTCGACGTTGAATGTCGTTATTCAGCGAGTGTGGATTCCGCAGTGGAAACCATGGTTCCGATTTCCTTACCGAGAAGAGCGCGGGTCACATTACCGGCGCCTTCAAGTCCAAAAACGCGGATGCGCTGCTTGTTATCGCGAGCCATGGAAAGCGCGGAAGCATCCATGACGGCAAGATTGTCAACAAGCGCACGGTTATAGCTCAACGTGGCGAAACGCTTGGCGTTCTCGTCTTTGCGAGGATCAGCGGTATAGACGCCGTCCACGCCATTCTTGCCCATCAGTACTTCATCGCAATGAATTTCCAAGGAACGTTGGATGGACACCGTGTCGGTGGAGAAATACGGCATGCCGGCGCCGGCGCCAAAAATTACGACGCGGCCCTTCTCCAGATGACGAATGGCCTTGAGTGGAATGTACGGCTCGGCTACCTGCCCCATAGTGATGGCAGTCTGCACACGCGTGGCCTGCCCTTCCTGTTCCAGGAAATCCTGCAACGCGAGACAATTCATCACAGTTCCCAGCATGCCCATATAGTCGCCGCGGGAGCGATCGATACCAGCCTGCTGAAGTTCCGCGCCACGGAAGAAGTTGCCGCCACCGACAACGATGGCGATCTGAACGCCCTGCTGCACCGCAGGAACAATCTCTTCCGCGATACGGCGGATAACAGACGTGTCGATGCCGACCTTGCCGCCACCAAACGCCTCTCCGGATAGTTTGAGCAGCACCCTGCGTGGATTATCACCAGTGTTTTCGCCAGTCATGAAAAGCCTTTCTTGCCCGAGAACTCACGAAATTTACCGCTCTCAAGAGTATCGGCAAACACAGACACCGCAGCGTAGCGACACAGTCTTACAAAAACAAAGGTGTCCATCACCTTATGGGTGATGGACACCTTTATGGAATCGCCGTGCGGCTAACGCATGGATTCACCTACAAAGCCAATTCACTCGGCTTCGCCCTTGCCAACCTCGACACGAGCGAAGGCCACGGCTGCGCCACCGACTTCCTTGAACAAGTCGCCGACGGTCTTGGACGGATCCTTGACGTAGGATTGCTCGAGCAGGACGTTCTCCTTGTAGAAGGCGTTGAGACGGCCTTCAACGATCTTCGGAACGATCTTCTCCGGCTTGCCTTCAGCCAGGGACTTCTCGGTAGCCACGCGACGCTCGGACTCGACCACATCAGCCGGAACATCCTCGCGGGTCAGCCACTGGGCGCCCATCGCGGAAATCTGCAAAGCGGCTTCGTGAGCCACAGCGGCACCAGCCTCATCAGTGGCGATCATGGCCACGATGCTCGGCGGCATTTCAGCGGACTTCTTGTGGGCGTAGATCTCGACGTGCGGGCCTTCGACCTTAGCGAACTGACCGACCTTGACGTGCTCACCGAACAGAGCGGCCGCCTCTTCGACGGCTTCCTTCACGGTGGCTTCGCCGGAAGCGGCTGCCAGCACTTCGTCCACGGAAGCAGCTTCGGCCTTGACGGCATCCTCGAGAACGCTGTCAGCGAATTCCACGAACTTCGGGGTCTTGGCCACGAAGTCGGTCTCGGAATTCAGTTCGACGGCGTAACCGGTCTGACCATTGGCGGACTCCACGACCTTGGAGGCGATGGTGCCTTCCTGAGCCTTACGGCCTTCGCGCTTACCAGCGGCCTGAATGCCCTTGGCACGGATGATCTCCTTGGCGCGAGCCACGTCACCCTCAGCCTCGGTCAGAGCCTTCTTAACATCCATCATGCCGGCGCCGGTTTCCTCGCGCACCTGCTTGATCAGAGCTGCAGTGATTGCTGCCATTGATTTGTCTCCTCTGGAAAATAATGATGCCCTATATGATGAGAGGCACAACACCTCTCATCATAGTGGATATTTTCACTCAGCCTTGGCTTCGCCTTCAGCTTCGGCCTCAGCCGGTGCGTCAGCGGCCGGAGCGCCCTCAGTGAGAAGCTCCTTCTCCCAAGCTGCCATCGGCTGCTCGGCTTCGCCTTCAGCCTTGGATGCCTTGCCGGAACGCTCCAGCAGACCCTCGGCCACTGCGTCAGCCATGAGGCTGGTCAGCAGTTCAATGCCACGGATGGCGTCATCGTTGGCTGCGATCGGGTACTCGACGGACTCCGGATCAGCATTGGTGTCGACGATGGCGACAACCGGAATACCCAGCTTGTGAGCTTCCTCGACAGCCAGGGCTTCCTTGTTGACGTCAACCACGAACATGGCGGACGGAGTACGGTTCATGTTACGGATACCGCCCAGCTGCTTGGCCAGCTTGTCCTTCTCACGCTCGAGAAGGAGCAGTTCCTTCTTGGTCAGGCCGGAGCCGCGAACGTCGGTGAAGTCCATCTCTTCGAGTTCCTTGAGACGGGAGACGCGCTTGGACACGGTCTGGAAATTGGTCAACATACCGCCGAGCCAACGCTCGGAAACATACGGCATGTTAACACGGGTAGCCTGATTGGAAACGGCTTCCTGAGCCTGCTTCTTGGTGCCGACGAACAGCACGGTGCCGTTATGGGCGACGGTAGCCTTGATGAAGTCATAGGCCTTATCGATCATGTCGAGCGACTTGAACAGGTTGATGATGTGGATGCCGTTGCGCTGGGTGAGAATGAACTGCTTCATCTTCGGGTTCCAACGACGGGTCTGGTGGCCGAAGTGCAGGCCTGCCTTCAGCATATCGCTCATATTGATCTGAGCCATGGTATTACTACCTCTTTCTTGTCGGTTCCTTGCCTGGCCATGCGTTCCTGCGTGCAACCAGAGCCTTACGGCGCCGGCCGACCGACACAGGTCGTCGCGAACATGACGCGAATTGGTTGTATGCCGGTTGACAATATTGGGTGGCTTGGAACTTTCACGACACAGTTCCTTACCGGATGGCATACAAGGCACAAAATACCACGGGGTCACGTCTTTTTGCAAAAACGTGACCCCAGATCGGCATATTAAACGAAACGGCAGCAATTACTTGCGGTGATTGCGCATGTAGCGCATCGCCTCACGACGTTCCTCTTTCTCCAAACGATCGAGATAGACATGGCCATCCAGATGGTCGGTTTCATGCTGCAGCATGCGGCCCATAATGCCATGTCCTTCCAGCACGACCGTCTTACCGTCCAAATCGATGCCACGCACACGAGCATAATCGGCACGACGAGTCTTGTACCACAATCCAGGCACGGACAGGCACCCCTCATCCCCGTACTGTTCGCCGCTGGTTTCTTCAAGGACAGGGTTGAGCACGTATCCGATCTTGCCGTCGATGTTGTAGGAGAACGCTCTCAAGCCCACGCCAATCTGGTTGGCCGACAGACCGGCACGTCCCGGATCGTCAACGGTATCAAGCAGATCCTGCACCAGGTGACGCACAGCCGGCGTAATCTCCTTGATGGGGTCGCAGGGAGTGCGCAGCACCGGATCAGGTACGACTCGAATCTCACGTATTGCCAAAACTATCTCTCCTCAATCATAGTTGTTTTCTCAGTTTCCGATGGGCCCACAGGCATCGACGACTCGCCGTCATTTTCTTCGGACTGCTTCTTGATTTTATCCTGCATGGTATCAAATGCCTGCCGAACCTTCGGGCTTACGGATTCGGATGCCTGCCGCATGGATTCGGATGCCTGCTTGACCGTTTCCGTAGTGCGGTCAAGGATCTGCACCGTCTTCGGCAATGGCCTGTTGGATGGTTTTGGAGCATACAACACGTTGTCGATGATGTTCTCATACCGTTTGAGCACTTTTGGTCTGACGACCTTCAGGCTCGCCGTCAGCGTGCCGTTTTCCTGGCTGAACTCCTCTTCGAGGATTTCGAACTTGCGTACGGATTCTGCGCGGGAAACGTTCGCGTTCGCTTTTTCAACATACTGCTGGATAAACGCTCGCACGGCATCGTTCCTTGCGATCTGCCCCATGGACATGTTGCTGTCAAGTCCCTGCTGCGCAAGCCAAGAACGGACCATCTCCTGATCAAGCTCGATCAGGGCCCCGATGAATGGTTTGCCGTCGCCGACCACTACACCATGCGACACTATCGGGCAGGTGTTGATGATGTCTTCCATGGGCGCAGGACTGACGTTCTTGCCACCAGCAGTGATGATGATGTCTTTCTTGCGTCCCGTGATATACACAAAGCCATCATCGTCGATGGTTCCCAAATCGCCGGTCTTCAACCAGCCATCAGCCATCTTGACGTCGGCCGTCAACTCTGGTTTCTTGTAATAGCCCAGGAACACATTAGGACCCATCACCTGCAGTTCCCCATCATCGTCGGTCCGCACACCCATACCGGGACCAGGCTTGCCTACCGAACCGACACGGTTGGCATTCTGCCAATTGACGATCATCGGCGCGGCAGTTTCCGTCATACCGTAGCCTTGGATGAAGGTAATATCATCCATACCGTTGAAGAAATGGGCGAGATCGACGTTCAGGGGAGCTCCTCCGCAGGCTAGGTACCTCATGTTCGGCCCCAAAGCGGAGCGGATGGATTTACCCACGACAGACATGAAGAACGAATGTTCGGCGCGAGCCGCGATGGAATGACGTCCGATTTCCTGCTCGTCCTTTGACCATTGCACAAAATGATCAAATGCTTTAGCGAACACCCTTCCCCGAATGCCAGCTCCGGCCTTCTGCGAAGCCGCGTTGTACACCTTTTCGAACACGCGGGGAACTCCCAGCAGATAGGTCGGTTTGAAGCTACGCAAATCGGCGAGCAGATGCTTGGCTCCCGGAAGATAGCCGACCACTCCTTGCCCGCCAATCGCAACATATTGGATGTAACGGGCGAAACAGTGTGCCAACGGCAGGAACAGCATCAGACGATTCGGCTGATACAGCATTTCGTCGAGAATGATGTAGCCGTTCAACACGATATGCGTGAAGTTCCGGTGAGACAGCATGGCGCCTTTGGGCTTGCCTGTGGAGCCGGACGTATACACAATGGTGAGCATGTCATCGGCCTTGACTCTGGCGATCACCTGATCAAGCGCGTCCTCGCTGACGCCCTCTCCGAAATCGGCAACGGCATCGAGACCATCCGCCTTGAAATTGAAAACATAACGTAAGCTGCTGTGACCTTCGCGGATCTGCTCAAGCGTTTGCGTGTGCGCGGAATCGCCAGCGAAAGCGATAACCGGATTCACTTCTTCGACAATTGACTCGGCCTGCTTGGCGGAATCGGTCTCGTATACAGGCACGCTTACCGCTCCAATCGCGGCGCAGGCAAAATCAACGACTCCCCATTCGTAGCAGGTAGGCGAATAGATAACCACCATATTGCCGGTCTTGACCCCCAAGCCAAGAAGGCCTTTCGCGACCGCACGCACACGTTCGAGCATCTCCCCAGCCGTGACGTCATGCCAACGACGAGTCTCATCGTCCTGCCATTGGGCGATGAGATCCTCGGGATCACGTTCAGCACGTCTGGAGAGCAATGCGAAAACGGTATCCTCATCCGTGGTGCTATACGCAGGTTCTGGTATAAATTCTCTCAACATGAATCCCTATAATAGTTGCAGTGCACTTAAGGCACGCTGAAAAACCCTTGAAAACGGCTGAATTCAGCCAATTCCAAGGGTTTTGAATAGTTAGCCGTTTTTCATCACATGCCGAAATCAGCAGTCACGCACTTCCAAGCGGATCCCTTGAGCACACACTTCATATTGCCGCATAGTCTCCGGCTTCCAATGCCCATCAGCACAGTGCTTTCGAAACATGTCGGTGAGATCATCCAGCTTTCGACGGTATAGACGGTAATCGGAAGCATTCCGAGCTGGGCGTACACTTTTGCGTCCTTCTTCATCCGGCTTATGATCTGGGCGGAGGCGATCTTCAGCTTTCGCATGTAGTCTTCACTCAACACCTTCTCCACGAGCGACAGCTTCTGCCTTCCGCGGAAAATATCAACAATGTTGCAAAGTAGCCGCGCAGAAAACATGCTCATGGAGTAGGCAAACTCAGCATCGCATGGCCCGGGCATAATCTGAACAAAGTGAAATGGAATTTTCCTACCGAAAAGGTCTGAATCTAGAAACCCATCATAAGTGGGAAGCTTTCGGCCGGAAGGAAAAACCAGTTTTTTCCATTCAGTCAGCTCTTCCTCCGTGGGAAGCTCTTCAGGATCATCCTCACCTTTCTTATTGAACAGCACATCCAGTCCAGAAGACGGAATAGCCGAATCCGTCCCGTCAACTGCCGGCGGCGGAACTTCATTTTCAAATGAACCATCCATAATGGTACCTTTCTTCTTTGCCCGACTCATCGTTGAGAGGGGGTGTAGGAACTATTAAGGCATGAAAGATTGCCCCCGTCAAGTTAACATTTGCCTTTTGTGGATATGTGGATAACTCAAAACCCCGAACTATTACAGAACACCCTAAATATGCATTTATTCACCCTTTGTACACTGAAGAATAGGGTGGATTTTTGTTGGAAATGCAATTAAACAACACACTCAAGCGTCACACCCTAATTCATCTCAAAATATCTTAGTAAAAATGGACACCTTAGATTTTTCTGAAAGATATTGATTGCTTTTGTTTGCATATGTTCGTATTATGGCATTTTCACGCCATATAACGTCAGTTCTCGGCAAAAAAACTTTTTTAAAAATTGTCTCTATGCCGTTCGCAGCAGAGCCATCCCGCATCGGGATTCTCCAAAAGTTCGTAACGATGCCGCGCGACACCCCGTGGTATGCGGCGTCCGAAGAATATGGCATAATGAACACTTGGCAGAAAACATATGTTTCTGCCGTTCCCCCATGGTGTAATGGCAGCACACGGGTCTTTGGAACCCTTTGTCTTGGTTCGAGTCCAGGTGGGGGAGCCTGCTAGGATAAAAGCTCCTGCAGAATCAGTCTGCAGGAGCTTTTATTCTATCCGAAAACGCAGCAGTAGAAAGTTCAGCGGCACTCCGAGAAGAAATATTCGTAATACAAAAAATTTGCGAGGTGCTCTCTCCATATGGAGAGAGCACCTCGCAAATGCACCTATCCACACCTATGTCAGGCGAACAGGAAACCCTGGCCGTGGTGTTCCGGATAAGTGTCAAACAGTTCAGCCACGGAGCCGTCTTCGAACACAGCGCGGATGGCGCTGGCCAGAAGCGGCGCGATTGATAGCACGGTCAAACCGTCCCAACGCTTCTCTTCAGGAATCGGCACGGTGTCGGTGAGCACGACCTCTCGGACGCCACTGTTCTTCAAACGTTCGACAGCTGGACCAGACAGCACGCCATGCGTGGCGACAACGGTCACCGACTTGGCGCCGGCGTTCTTGAGCACGCTGCAGGCGCCTGCGATGGTTCCAGCGGTATCGATCAGATCGTCGACAAGCACGCAGTCCTTGCCTTCGACGTCGCCCACGACTCGGTTGGCGACTGCCTGATTCGGACGGGTGATGTCGCGCGTCTTGTGCACGAAGGCGAGCGGGCCGCCGCCAAGACGCTGCGCCCACTGTTCCGCAACGCGAATGCGGCCTGCATCCGGGGATACGACGGCTACGTTGTCAAGTTGGTTGGCGAAACGATCACGAATGTAGTCAACAAGCACCGGCATAGCGATGAGATGGTCGACCGGACCGTCGAAGAAGCCCTGGGACTGTGCCGCATGCAGGTCGACGCTCATAATACGGTCGGCGCCCGCAGTCTTCAGCAGGTCGAACATCAGGCGGCACGAAATAGGTTCGCGGCCGCGATGCTTCTTGTCTTGGCGGGAATAGCCCAGCAGTGGACAGACCGCCGTGATGGAACGTGCGGAGGCACGCTTGAGCGCATCAATCATGATGAGCTGCTCCATGATCGACTGATTGATCGGAGCTGCGTGACTTTGCAGTACGAACACGTCCGCGCCACGCACGGATTCGGTGTAGCGCACGTACATCTCGCCGTTGGCGAAGTCGTATGCTGTGGTTTCCAGAACGTCGATGCCGAGTTGTTCGGCGACTTCCGCCGCCAGTTTCGGATGTGTTCTGCCTGTGACAAGGATAAGGTTTTTATCCGGCTTTCCTTCAAGGATTGCGCTCACCATGTCTCCAAACGTCTGTTTTCGCGTCAAGTGGACGTGACCCATATTAACCATCCGCGCAGACCGTCTCATCAGCGCGTGTTCACCTGAAATTTACCGGTACAGTCCGTGCTTGCCAATATATTGCACCACGCCGTCCGGTACGAGATACCAAACAGGTTCCCCGTGTTCCGCGCGTCGACGTACATCGGTCGAAGAAATCGCCAGCGCCGGTATTTCCAACGTATCGACCTTGCCTTCCGGCAGTTTCGCCCCTTCTGGCGATGAGTATCCGGGGCGGGTCACGGCCACGAAGTGGGCCAGATCCCACATTTTGTCGGCGTCTTTCCATTGCATGATTTCCGCGACCGCGTCGGCTCCGGTGATGAAGAAGAGTTCCGCGTCGGGATATTGCGCACGGATGTCTCGCAACGTATCGATGGTGTAGGTGACTCCCGGACGGTCGATGTCCACGCGTGATACGGTGAATTTCGGATTGGATGCGGTGGCGATGACCGTCATGAGATAGCGGTCTTCCGCGTTGGTGACGTTCTTGTCGAGTTTGAATACGGGACGTCCTGTCGGTACGAAAATCACTTCGTCAAGGTCATACACCCATGACACTTCTGACGCCGCCACCAAGTGGCCGTTGTGGATGGGATCGAACGTACCGCCCATGATGCCGATGCGAAGCCTGCTATGCCAGTTGCCGCGCGCTGAACGTCGGCCCGTGGCCACCGCGAAACCTGCTGATTCCACGGAAAGGCCGGACATGCGCCGTTCCGGTTCCACCACATAGCTGATGGCAAGTTCGGAATCGGCTTCAGCGGATTCGGGCCGCATGCGTTTCGGTCCGGTCATGAGGCATCCTCGTTTTTTTGTTCCTGATCGGCATCCGCGGTTTCACGTCCGATGCTGTCAGCCGTGGGCGAAGCGTTGTCAGGATCGATCTTGCCCATATCCTCATCCCACTCGTCCTGCACAACACGCCTGATTTCAGCGAAGGTCGGCAACAGGAAGTCCGGCTGGTAGGCACGCCGTACCTCGGCCACACGTTCGGTGACACGAATCAGCGTATCTGTCATGCCATCGATATCCTGTTCGCGTTCCATAGCGCTGAATTTGGCGATGTACTGTTCCATGAGACGCATCTGCTCGTCGACGTTCCTGAGTTTCTCCTCGTTGAGTTCCACCACGTCGTCGGCGTCAGTTTCCGGCCAGCCAATCAGTACCGCGTCGGCATATTCGAGCGACGCACGCTGTGCCGCCGAGGCGATGCCGTCCTCGATTTGCACAAGGAACACGTATCGCACGATGCTTAATCGTTCGGAGGCGAGCTTCAATCCCAGATATGGGTTATTGAGATCCGCATTCCATGGATTCTTGACGTCGGTCATTGTTCCCTCCATCTGGCTGTCGTTTTCGTTGGTATCGTTTCGTTCGCTCATGCTCGTACCTGCCCCGTTCCGTAACCGATCCACTTGGTCGTGGTCATTTCGCGTAGTCCCATGGGGCCGCGCGCGTGCATTTTCTGCGTGGAGATGCCGAGTTCGGCGCCGAAACCGAATACTCCACCGTCTGTGAAGCGTGTGGATGCGTTGACCATCACCACCGCCGAGTCGATACGTGAGGTGAATTCCTCGATGGCCGAATAGTCTTCGGCAATGATGGATTCCGTATGTCCGGTGGAATGACGGTTGATATGTTCGATGGCTTCGTTGAGTGAGTCGACCACTTTGACGCCGATTTTCAATGCCAAATATTCGGTATCCCAGTCTTCGTCAGTGGCATGCATCAGTTTCACTCCGTCGATACCGGCTTTATCGATGATTTCGTAAGCGCGCTCGTCGGCATGCATTTCAACATTGGCTGCAGCGAGTGCGGCTGCGGCCTGCGGAAGGAACGTTTCGACAATACCCTGATGCACGAGGAGTTTTTCAGTGGCGTTGCAGACGCCGACACGTTGCGTTTTTGCATTGAGGATGATGGGGATGGCTTTGTTTTGGTCGCCGGTTTGGTCGACGTAGATGTGTACGTTGCCAGCTCCGGTTTCAATGACCGGCACTTTGGAGTTTTGCACGACGGTTTGAATAAGGCCCGCTCCCCCTCGTGGAATGAGCAGGTCGATGTGACCTTGGGCTTGCATCATGGCGGTGGCACCCTGGCGTCCGTATTCGTCGACGGATGCGATGAGTGCGGGGTCATATCCGTATTCGCGTAGCACGTCGGCGATGATGCCGAGTATGGCTGCGTTGGTACGTTCGGCCGCGTGTCCGCCTCTGAGGAGCACCGCATTGCCGGATTTGATGCAGAGCGATGCGACGTCGACGGTGACGTTGGGGCGCGCTTCGTAGATCATGCCAAGCACTCCGATGGGCACGCGAGTCTGTTCGAGTCGTAGACCGTTGTCGAGATGGTATCCACGTACGATTTCGCCGATCGGATCCGGCAGTGTGGCTACGTGGCGTACGCCTTGTGCGGCTGCGGCGACGCGGGACACGTCAAATTTGAGTCGGTCGAGTTTGCCTGCATCCATACCATGTTCAGCAGATTCCTGCATGTCGATGGCGTTGGCTGCGGCGATTTCTCCGGCACGCGCGTCGAGTGCGTCCGCGATGACATTAAGAAGCTCGTTTTTACGTTGCGTGTTGGTTTGGGCGAGTTGCGCTTGCGCGATTCGTGCGGCGTCGGCTTTGGCGCACACTTCGTTGAGCACGTCGGTTTCCATGGCGTTGGCTTGGGTTTGTAGGTTCGTCATAATTTCCTAGATTAGCGCGAAAACGCGCCTTGTTCCGCAGCTTCGACCATTATTTCGTCGTAGCGTCGGGAGCAGGGCGCGATTTCACATGTCACGTGGCCTCAGAGATTCATATCCGGAACCGTTCTCGATCAACCATTATTCGCATGGAATCAGTGAATCTGGTCGAGGCCCGGATACAGCGGGAAGTCTTCAGCGAGCTTGTCGACGCGAGCCTTGAGGGCTTCCACGTCAGCATCCTTGCCTGCCGCAAGTGCGGTGCCGATGATGTCGGCGACCTCTTCGTACTCCTTGCTACCGAAGCCGCGGGTGGCGAGTGCACTGGTGCCGATGCGCAGGCCAGAGGCCACGCTTGCCGGGCGCGGGTCGAACGGGACGGTGTTGCGGTTGATGGTGATGCCACATTGTGCGAGTAGGTCTTCGCCCTGCTGGCCGTCCATTTCGCTGTTGCGCAGATCGACCATGACGAGGTGGACATCGGTGCCACCGGTGAGGACGCTGATGCCGTTGTTCTTGACATCGTCGGCCATGAGGCGCTCGGCAAGGATCTTGGCGCCGTCGAGGGTACGCTGCATGCGGTCCTTGAATTCCGAGGAGGCTGCAACCTTGAATGCGACGGCCTTACCTGCGATGACGTGCATGAGAGGACCACCCTGCTGCCCCGGGAAGACTGCGGAGTTGAGCTTCTTGGCATAATCCTGCTTTGCAAGAATGAAACCAGAGCGCGGGCCTCCGAGGGTCTTGTGAGCAGTGGAAGACACGACATCGGCGTATGGTACCGGACTCGGATGCAGTCCTGCGGCAACGAGACCCGCGAAGTGTGCCATGTCAACCCAGAACTTGGCTCCGACTTCGTCGGCGATCTCCTTCATGGCCTTGAAGTCTTCGATACGCGGGTAGGCGCTCCAGCCGCCGATGATCATGGCAGGGTGGGTTTCGAGCGCGCGCTGGCGGATGATTTCAGGGTCAATGCGGAAGGTTTCGGGGTTGACTCCGTAGGCTTCGGCATGGTAGAAGCGTCCAGAGAAGTTGATCTTCATACCGTGGGTCAGGTGTCCGCCATGGTCGAGTGCGAGGCCGAGCACGGTGTCGCCCGGCTTGACGAGCGCCTGGTAGACGGCTGCATTGGCCTGTGCGCCGGAGTGGGGCTGCACGTTGACGTATTCGGCCCCGAACAGGCTCTTGGCGCGTTCGCGGGCGATGGTTTCGATCTTGTCGACCTGCTCGCAGCCGCCATAGTAGCGGCGTCCCGGATAGCCTTCGGCATACTTGTTAGTCAGCACGGAGCCTTGCGCCTGAAGCACTGCACGCGGCACGAAGTTTTCGGAGGCGATCATTTCCAAGCCGTTTTGCTGTCGGGACAGTTCGGCGTTAAGCACTTCGGCGATTTCGGGGTCCGCTTCGGCAATGGGTGCGTTGAATATGTCGTTCGGGGTTTGCGCGAGGGGCGACGCGGTCATTGAGCTCTCCTTGGCTTGGAGGATAAAACGTTGCCCGTACGAGCATGCGGGCTTAACGATGAAGTGTACGTGCATAAATCATACGGGGGAATAGGGCGTTTCGAAACATGGAAGTAATCACGAAACAAGAAGGAAACAATCGCCGATTTGCAAATTGCATGTCATCCCATTCCACGGACGCCAAGCATGTTTCTTCCCGCCCGTAACGCTACACTCAATACTGTTTGACGTTATTGTCCGTTCTATTGCTAAGGAAATCCAGTGACCACGTTCCACAGCACCCGCAGCACCACCGATTCGCTCACCTCCAAGCAGGCCATCCGCAAAGGCATCGCCGACGATGGAGGCCTGTTCGTAACCGACTCACTGGGCGAAACCCACGTGGACATCGCATCCCTCGCAGGCAAGTCCTACCAGCAGATCGCATTCGACGTGCTGAGCGTGTTGCTGCCCGACTTCACCGAAACCGAACTCAAAGCATGCATCAGCGAGGCATACGGCGTGCAATGGTCCGACGAAAAGATCACCCCGGTCAAGCCGCTCGGCGATGACTACGTGATGGAACTATTCAACGGACCGACCTCCGCATTCAAAGACATCGCATTGCAGATCCTGCCGCGTTTCATGGCACGCACCACCCCGACCGGCGGCGACGACAACGAGAAAATCATGATCGTGACCGCCACTTCCGGAGATACCGGCAAGGCAGCGCTCGCTGGTTTCGCGGATGCCGAGGGCACGGGCATCACCGTGTTCTATCCGGAAGGCAAGGTCAGCCAGGTACAGGAACTGCAGATGAGCACACAGGCCGGTTCGAATGTAAACGTGTGCGCAGTCAAGGGCAATTTCGATGACGCACAGTCCGCAGTCAAGCGAATTTTCGGTGACCGCGAGCTTGCCGACCGCTTGGCGTCCGGCTCACATGTGGTACTGTCTTCCGCAAATTCGATTAATGTGGGGCGTCTAGTGCCGCAGGTCGTCTACTATTTCTCCGCTTACGCGCAGCTGCTCGAACAGCAGGTCATCAATGTTGGCGATGAGGTCGAGTTCGTGGTACCGACCGGTAATTTCGGTGATATTCTTGCCGGATATTATGCGAAGTTGCTGGGCCTGCCGGTCAAGCATCTGGTTGTTGCGTCCGATAAGAACAATGTGCTGTTCGATTTCCTGACTTCCGGCACGTATAACCGTCAGCGCCCGTTCTATCAGACGATTTCCCCGTCGATGGATATTCTCATTTCCTCGAACCTGGAGCGCATGCTGTATTACATGTCCGACAAGGACACTCGTCTGATTGCCATGCTGATGAACGATCTGAACCAATGGGGCGCCTATGAGGTTCCCGAACCAATGCTGGCCAAGATCCGTTCCCTATTCGGCACTGGCTGGGCCGATGAGGATCAGGTGCGTGAGATGATCGCGGATTGTTGGAACAAGAACCATTACGTGATCGACCCGCACACTGCGTGCGGCTATTACGTGATGCAGCAGATGCCTCGCGATCCGCTGACGCCGCGCGTGCTGTTGAGCACCGCCAGCCCATACAAGTTCCCGCGTGTGGTCAACGAATCCTTGGGATTGGACTCTTCCGGCACGGATTTCGAATGCATGGACGTGCTTGCCGAGGCGACCGGTACCACTGCCCCAGCCGCATTGCGTGGATTGGAAACCGCCAATGTGCGTTTCGACCATGTCGTTGATATCGACGGTATGGAAGACTTCGTCGAGCAGGCCGCCAAAACCCTGTAAACGAAGCGCGCCTTCGAACCGTTAGTTCGTCACCGCCGGCCGTCCGCAATGCGCGGGCGGTCGTTTTCGTCAAGGATGCTACAGTTGCATGCTCGGAGGCGAACTAGCATGGCATCACCAACGACATCCGCATCTGAATCAATGCAGCAGAAACAATCGACACAACAATCGAACAAGCCAAAGCAGCCACAACATAAGCATGATCGTCTCATCACACGTGATATGGCGTTGGTCATGCTCGCGACCTTCTGCTTCATGTCGAGCAACATGCTTGCCAATCCGATCGTCGCCGGATATGCGGAATCGTTGGGCGCGTCCGGCATGCTGATGGGTGTGGTGGCCGGATCGATGAGTTTCATCTCATTGTTCTGCCGCCCTATCGCAGGCAATCTTTCCGACAGAACCAGCAAGCGTACGCTTGTGGCGGCTGGCACGGTACTCTATTTCGCCGCAGGCCTGCTGTACTATTTCGCGGACTCCCCCATCATGCTCATCATGGCGCGTGTGATCAACGGTGTCGGTTTCGCATGCTGTTCGGTCTGCTTGGCCACGTGGATGTCGCTTCTGCTGCCGATTCGCCATATGGGTGCCGGCATGGGATTATACGGCACGATGAACGCGCTTGCCATGGCGGTCGGCCCGGCATTCGGTATTCGCGCGCAAAAGTACATCGGCTATCGGCTAACGTTTTTGAGTTCGCTGGTATTGGCGGCGATCATGTTGATCGCCACGTTGATGGTGAAGAATGGCGGACAGCCGGTACGCAAAAAGCAGACTTCCATAACGGAGAATCCTTCCACTACCGTAGACATTGACGGTTCTGCTGGCACAACCAAAAAACATCGTTTTTCGATCCGTTCGATTTTAGAACCACGCGTGGTGCCGTTGTCGTTGACGTTCATGATGTTCGCCATAGCGTATTTCGCGAATCAATCGTTCATAATGAACTATATCGAGGCACGTCATCTGCCGGTGTCGGCCGACCTGTTTTTCATGTTCTATGCGGTCGCGTTATTGGTGTTGAGGCTAGGGTTGCGTGACCTGTTTGATAGTAAGGGCTTCCGTTTTTGGCTTACGGTCTGCTCGTTGGGCATGCTGGCGATGCTCGCGTGCATGACGTTCCTGTTCAACGATTGGATGCTGTTGTTGTCCGCGATCTTCACTGCCATCGGCTACGGCTTGATGAGTTCAGTCACGCAGGCGCAGGCCGTAGTGATTGCCGGTCGCGAGCGCAGTGGTATTGCGAATAGTACGTATTATGCGGGTATTGATTTGGGTATGTCGGTTGGTCCGTTTGTGGGTGGTTTGGTGTATGGGCGTTTGTCTGCTGTGTGGTTTTATCCGGTGTTGATGTTGACGATGCCTGTTGCTTGGTTGATTTATTTGTTGTGTGTGAGGCGTGTTTCGCGGTAGTTGTTGGCATCGTGTGCGAGGTTTCTGCCGTAAACCATTCCAAGCGCGTGTCGTTCTAACTGTTTTTGCGGTCGGTCGTATTTTCCATATACGGCAATATGACCGACCGACGCCCATCCTGGCTCGTGCAAGGCGTCCATGCCGAAGGGGAGATGTCAAGATCGGCCCTTGCCGCCGTATTCCGTTCCAGCCTTTCCGGCTATTTGACTTGGTGGATTTTGTTGCCTTTGACCATGTAGGCACGTCGGGCCATGTCGATCATGGGCTGGTCGAATCGGCTGTCTGTGTAGAATTCGTCCACTCGAACGTTGTCTCCGTAGAGTTCGCGGAATCGTTTGGGCTTGTATTTGATGGCATAGCGCAGTACCGGGGCGATGTACCGCAATACCTTCGGATTGTATTTGACCGAAAACAGGTACAGGTCGAACAGGCTTTCTCCGTCATAGATGGTTCCATCGAAGTCGAATACACGCATGTATGCAGCTCTCACTTCCTCGTATGCGCGCATTCAACACGCGCCATTGCACCTCATGCTAAAGTCCGAAGGCTGATTCCTTCTTACACCAAGGTGAACGGCCGGCGACCGCAATGTGCACAAATTGCACATCTCAATGCACATTCGGTTCATGTCACGTTTGGAAGGAGGAACCACCACCACAACACAGTCGGACCGCTATTCGCCCCATAGGAGCCGTTCGCGCTGCTGATACTCCTCATCGAACAACGGCTGGGCCTTCGTGTCGATGAGCTTGGCGAATTCCAGATCCTCATCTCGTTCCACCCGATGCTCAGCCATATTCCATTGGTCATGATACGTGTAACGCAATGCCTCGGCATCCGTTTTCAGAACATGCGACCGGTAAAGGTCCCGTTCGAATAGAAGCGTATCAACCAGCCATCCTGGCTCGTCCGGAAACTTGCTGATGCCATTGACGTACTCCGCACGATACGCGTCATGGACAAGGACAGGCAACGCATCGATACGCAAAAGCTCCTTGAACATGATAAGCCGTCCGATTCGACCGTTGCCGTCCGAAAATGGGTGAATCTTCTCAAACGTCCAATGGACACGGGCGATCTGATACGGTTCATCCTCAAGTTTCGTGCACATATCAAACAGCCTGTCCATAAATTCGGGAACATCCTGCGGCAGCGCAGTCCTTGTCGGAGTGACAGGATTGCCAATAAAGTTCGGCCGAGTCTTGTAGCCGCCCACGTTGAAAAGCGAGTCGGAGACCTGTCTGGTGCCCTGCTTGAGAATGGCATGCAGATGACAGACCATATCCCGGTCCACCGGCTCATCAGCATGGTCGAGAATCCAACGGAACGCAGCGAAATGATTACGGGTTTCCAACGCATCGTCAGGATTGACCTGTTCGCTGCCATCCGTGGTATAGGTACCGGTGGCAAATAGCTGCGCGGTCTGTTTGGCAGTAAGGGTGGAACCTTCCATATGATTGGAATTCCATGCGAACTGGATTTGTGTAGTCGTGTAAATGCCGTCACCATATCGAGTATCACGCTCTCGGATAAGACGCTCCACGATACGTTCCGCCATAACCCCATCCTTCCTTCATTCCGCTCGACTATCCTCCCATGGTAATTCATTTAGGCTAGAAACCGTGGTGGATGTCGTATATCCTGCAGGTTGGTTCCATGTCGAACGTGACCGTGTCGAACTGTTCGGGATGGTGCACGAACGTATCGATCAGTTTCCATTGGCGACGGCTGATGCCGATACGATAGTCCGGACGGACCATAAGCACCGGCGCTTTCGGCTGGAGTTCCTCCAAGAGCTGCGCGCGCTGTTCGAAGCATTCATCATCGTCGATCCATACGATCGGCGCGGGTTCATTCTCTTCGCATTCGATGCGTACGCGTCGTTGGATGGTCTGCCATTTGCCTGTCTCACGTCCCCATTTGGTGACAGGATCGTACCAGGTGATGACATCGACCAGCATGGGATCCCAGCCGAGCATCGGGTCGAGAATCTGACTGCAGTATGGCTGCCAGGTGGACAGCCACCACAATTCCACAATGCCGTCAACTGCCAACGCGTACATGGCGTCGGACAGTTCGCTGGACCAGTGGATGCGCCATGAGCCTACGGGCGTGTGGGCTTTTTCGTTGCCGTCCAAGTGGAACGCTTTTTCAGGATTGTACATTTTCGCGTAGGGACTGTCGGGCTTCGCCCAGGTCATAACTTTGTTCACGCCGCCCCTGCGCAAAAGCTTGTCATCCGGAAAAGCGTTGAGCACCCCATCGAAATCCGTGAACACCACAGGCTTGGAAAACATTTTCAAATCCGTCATCACCACTCCCCTTTCAATTTATATTGACCTTACGGTTTTCTCACTACGTTTTACCTGACAAATACTGACAGCACCGCCATCGTTTTATTTGCTACACTCGGATTAGTTCGGCACGGACGTCGAACGACCGCAGGCACGAATATAGGCAACCGCAAACGTGGTCCATAGATGCGCCAAACATGATGCGCGGACGCATCCAAAAAAGCGGTCACCATCACGCAAAGGAGCGAAACATGGCAGACGAATCATCGAAGATTCCAGAGAAAACCGTCGAACAAATCTTCGACGAACGTTATCCCCTCGACAAATGGGAGGATTCAAACTACTCGATACTCGACAAATTCTCAATGCGCGGCCGCAAAGGCTTCGTCACCGGAGCCGCAGGCGGTCTAGGACGCAACGCGGCGGCCGCGCTCGCCCAAGCCGGAGCAGACGTCGCACTAGTCGACCTGCCCAGCCAAGAAGACAAGCTCACCGAACTGGCGAAAGACATGAGCGAACGTTTCGGCACCAACGTCATCGCGCTCACCTGCGACGTCACCAATGTCGAACAAGTAGCCGAACTCAAAACACAATTGGTGGAACAGCTGGGCACCGTCGACTTCGCGTTCCTCAACGCCGGAGTCAACGTACCGGGCGACGATCAAGACGCCACCGAAGAAGTATGGACGCGCACCATCAACATCAACCTCAACGGCACCTACCGTACCGGCCGCATCGCGCATGAAATCATGCGCGAACACGGTCATGGCGGCTCACTGATCTTCACAGCCTCCCTGTCCGGACACAACGCGAACTACATGATGGGAAGTCCGACGCCGGTGAACGCGTATGGCGCCACCAAAGCGGCCATCATGGAACACTCACGTTACCTTGCCGCAGCGCTCGCCAAAGATGGCATCCGTTCCAACACCATCTCCCCCGGATACGTGTGGTCTGGAATTTTCAATGGCCGTATCGACATGCCTGGCCACGACGCCATGCTCGAGGTCGTGCCGATGCATCGTTTCGGCACGAATGACGAGATTGCCAGCACGGTGCTCTTCCTCGCCAGCGACGCGTCCTCGTACGTTACTGGCACTGACATTCGCGTAGACGGCGGCTACAGCGTCTTCTAACCTCTAACGACCATCTAACGCGTTGAGGCCGGCCATGGCTCACAGCCCTCCGACCGACCTCAACAGACGTCTATTCGCGCTTTATATCGGCACGAAGTCCAAAAACCGTAAGAAGCAATCACGCCGGCATCAATTCGCCAGTAGCCCGACAGCATTTGACGTTTCCGTTGTTGTCGGATGCCGATCTGACTGTGCATCGTTTGTATGGCGCGTATGGTGAGAAGAAGTTGTATGGCAAGGTTTATGAGGGTGTGATTCGTTCGACTTTCGTGATCGATGGTGATGGAGTGATTCGTGTGGCCCGGCACAACGTGCGCGAAAGGCCATGTTGATTCTTTGCTGCGTGCGCTCGATAAGCTTGATGGTTCCGTTTTTCTAGCTTGGAATGCGATGCGGTCTTTTGAATCAGTTTTTCCATATGAAAGGTGCAAGCTAATTTACACGCATTAATTAGGCGTCTCGCAGGAGAAGTCCTTGCAGAGGAAAGAGCGCGACGACCCCAGCCACCAACAAGCGAATCGCCTTCTTCCGGCACGTCGGCTTGCTCCATTATTCCGCCATCACTCACTGGCTTTCGATTTGCGGAGCTACCCTCCATGTGGAACTCTTTTCACTCTCCCTATCAATACCCGCGATCTTTTTGAGTTGTTTCTCGCAGGCCTTCATGTATTTCACACTGTTCTTCATGTTCTTCATGCTGCCTTCAATCCCTTTCACAGCCTCATTACGGTCCCGCTTGGCTTGACGTCCTGAACCGAGGGAGATCCCGCCTTCTTTCTTCACGAGACTCTCAAGCTGCGACATGAACCCCAGTTGCGCTTCAGCCATCCATATCTGTTGACGTATGTACTGGCATATCTCGGTAACTCTCTGTTTTCCCTGCTCATCATTGAGCAGCACGTTCCGGCAGAACACCGTCAATTTCGCGCACGTATTGAGTACGTATGCGTCCTGATTCGACACTATCCACGTGCCTAGTGTGGTGGCGCCTCCACCGGCGGCAGCACCCACCAGTGCGCCGCCACCGGCAATGATGGCCGTACCTCCTGCCACGCCGAGGCCTCCAGCCGCAAGGGATCCGCCCCCAACCGCGGCCAGACTCGCACTCGTCAACGCGGCTCCGGACAAGCCTGCCACCGTCGATCCCGCCAATACCGGAGCGATGGTCGGAGCCAACACAAATGCGGCTCCCCCTGTCGCTGTGATTAGGCACACACTGCCGACAGCACCCACCAGTATTGTCTCATTCACGCCTTTCAGCCGTTTCTCCTGCCCGGCTATCGCCTTCGCGTATTTTCTGCAACTTCCTTTTTCGAATCCCGGTAATCTATCGCATACCTCATCCAACGTCTCTGAATCGAACTTCAGTTTCTTGCCAGTCTTATTTCCGGAACCCTCAGACATAAACTGATACGGCACGAACTGCGAAGCTTCCAACGCCACCAGCTCCTGCCATCCCACTGCCGAATATGTCTGGATTCTCTGCGCCTCTTCCCTGAGCTCTTCAAAGGAAAATAGCGTGAATTCGGCACTGACGTCTCTCTCCCAATCTTGGAGCCATTGCTCTTTGCCTGCCCGCAAAGACTTTTTCTTCGTCTGCTCTATATCGGCAAGAAGCGCCTGATACTCGATGGAGACCAACATGTTCGTCTTCGCCAAATCCATTTCGAAGAATCGCATAACCGAGGAATCATCACCATACCCATTGCCTCGATTCTCAAACCCGGAATATGGGATCGATTGCGCCTTTTTGCGCGCGTTGGAACTCACCTGATAATCCGTACGCACAGCAAACGCAAACCGAGCGATCCCGACAAAGTTCACGTGCAGAAAGAAATCCTTAACCGCCAACGCTCCTATCTTCGATTTACCTCCCACGAGCGCGCGGATAACCCCGTCAGCAACGTCAAACAGCGAAAACACTCCCGTCGCAATGGTGACCATCCTTGCAGCGACTGCAGACCCATTCGGCAGCAGCGTATCAATCCCAAACCGCATCAGCGACTCACGGTCCAACATCCCCTTCGAACACATTTCATACAGTTTTTGCGCCGTATAGCATACGCATACCAAACATTCGTTGATTATCACAGGCACGGACTGCCTTGCCAGCTCACGTCCCACACCCAGTTCCGCCCTGAGATCGAAGCGCAGATAAATCCGTTCGCCACCTTCACCAACATCCTTCAGCAGTGTTCCATTAAACAATTTCGACAGCATCTTACGGAACGACCTCTCATCCGCCATCGCGTCTTTGAATAACGGCAATGCCGACAACTCCTTCACCAAGGACAACACCGGCCCAGGAGTACCAGTCCCCTTCCCTACTGACCCGCTCGACCCCGCCATATCGCTCACCATATGGAAGAACCACCCCACCACGCCAAGCATGAGCTTCTCTTCCAGATTCCCACCAATCAGCTCATCCCGTTCCACAGGCACGGCCAGGAATTCCCCATGCCGGTCCGTCCCATACACCTTCCCCGTGAACTGCGTCAGGATGGAGAAAGCAAGACCTCCCAAGCTCATGTGATGCGAAAAATCCCGCAAATGATGCTGGTATCCGCCGCCGAACTCCTGAGTGGCCTTGTCACCGACGAACGGATGCATCTTCTCAAGGAACCTAATCGCCGATTTCAGATCGTCACCCTTGTATTCCGAATCCATCCTCGCTACAGCAATCACGAACGCATCAATCTGACCGCTTCCCCATTCTCTTGCACGATCAAGGTCAAATCGTCCGACCCACAACGAGTCGATGGCACCCGCGATTACTCCACACCACGATGCCAGCCGATAATAGTTGGCCTGTTTTCCGTCAGATGCTTCCTCGCATTCGACATTGATGACGGTTACCTCGTCATCGACTCGTGTTGCGTTCCCTTTTTCTTCTCCACCCGCACAATCGATAAGTTGACCCGGTGCCAAGGCCTCCAGAGTGCAGTCGATTCGGACCTCTTCGTTGAGCTTTCCCTCCCACTCCGACAGCTCCATAGCGCTCATGAGACCCTCCTCGCCTTTAAGGAATCACCTTTGTCTTTCAAGTTTATTCTCAAAAACAGACAATGAACGGAGCGCAGTTCAGAACATGTTTAGACGCCATGTTTTCGTTTCCCTTCATTAGCCCCATTCGCGATATTCCGGGGGGACGCCAATCCAAAAACCTTCAAACCATAATCGGCATCCAACAGGCGCACGCCATATAAAAGTCGGGCACGACGATCGACACGTCGTGTCCGACTCTTGCTTCGTGTGCTTCTGTTGATTAGTTCAGTGGGTCGGACTGTTTTGCATAACGCTGAGGGTGTTCCATCCCGCGTCCGTGACGCGCAGGACCGACTCGTAGGCCTTGTACTTGCGGTCGTAGATGGCAGTCTGGTCGATTCTGGGTTCGAATCTTTTGCCCAGCTTCGACATGTGGTCGAACGCTTCTTGGAAATCCTTGTACAAGCCGGTTCCCACGGCGGAGCACATCGCGTCGCCAAGGCCGCCGAGCTCGTTTACTGCGACGTTTTCGACAGGGATGCCCAGCACGTCGGCAAAGACAAAACATCATCACCTCGATGTGCATTGCCCTCATCTCACTTATGCATGGCAGATTCACGGACTTGTCCGGAGGCTTCTCGCTTATATATGGCAGGCCAGTCTGCCGAAACAGTAGGTAGGGGGTATGAAAAGCTTCATTTTTGAGGAACAGGCTGCCATATATAAGCGAAATACCTCCCGTCGCATCCCGAAATCTGCCATACATAGGCGAGATACAGCCTGCTTTGCTCAGCACAAGGCCGACAGATCCAGAAAATGCGCACGATGACACGTTTCAAACCATACTTCGCGCAGGATCTTTTTCCGATTTGTTCCCTTGACAGGTCTGACACCTACTGCTTGGGCAGTTCGCGGCGGCGCGCAACGAGTCAACGAACTGTGCACACGCAAAGGCGGGTATGATGACGTTTATTCTCACTTGGTATCGGCACTTGAAATCCGAAGAACAGTAAGGAGATAATCATGTCCGACATCAATCCGTCAGTAGCCTCGGCAGCACAGAACCCTCCTGCATCCGCACGACTCGAAGCAGGACTAACGGCCCCGGACTTTACACTTCCCAGCGACAACGGCGGTAGCGTCACGCTCTCCGCATTGCGCGGCCAAAATATCATCCTATACTTCTACCCTGCCGCGATGACTCCCGGCTGCACCACCGAGGCCTGCGACTTCCGCGACAACCTCGCACGCCTAAGCTCCCGCGGATTCACAGTGCTCGGCGTTTCGAAGGATCCGATGGACAAGCTTATCCGATTCCGCGAGCGCGACCATTTGACGTTCCCTCTGTTGTCGGATGCTGATTTGACCGTGCATCGTTTGTATGGTGCGTACGGTGAGAAGAAATTGTATGGCAAGGTTTACGAGGGTGTGATTCGTTCGACTTTTGTGATTGATGGTGATGGGGTGATTCGTGTTGCCCGATACAACGTGCGTGCGAAGGGTCATGTTGATTCTTTGCTGCGTGCGCTTGACAAGCTCGATGGTTCTGTTTTCTAGTCTGGAGTGCATTGTTGCTTTTAGATCAGTTTTTCATGCGAATGACATAAGCAGCGTCAGTAGCGGTTAGATGCCGAATTCCTGATAGCGGTCGTGCAGTGTGCCGATGTCTTCAAACATGGGCTCTTCAGCGAGCCTTTCGAGAGTCTCGTAACTGCGCGGAGCACGGCCTCGTAAAAGAAGAGAAAAAGCGCGATGAGACTCAGACCTTCGACAATAAATCATCGTCTTCCGACATGTCAGCCCACGGCTCGCGTGTACGGTTTGCTTGATCGTGTTGGCGATGCGTTGGCTGAGGAGCGTGAACGTTTGGAATTGAAGGCGATTGAAATGACGCGGCGCAATAATGAGCAGACGGTTGCGGGAAGGCATCGCATGATGAGGCGCGCCGACCGTGAGGTGGCCGATCCGCAGCAGGTCGAGGCGATTATCGCAACATGCAAGATCGTGAGTCTTGCGTACACCGATGCGGAGGGCATCACCATCGTGCCGTTGAATTTCGGATACGTGTTCGACACGGAATCCAATCATCTCACCTTGTATTTCCATGGTTCTGCGACCGGACGTAAGATGGACGCTGTCAAGGCCGCGGGCAACGCGCTTCCTGTAGCATTCGAAATGGCGACTGACTGCGAGGTGGTCGAGGGGCGCACGCTGTGCAATTGGGGCGAGGCGTTCAAGTCGATCGTTGGCAATGGTACCGCGTCCATCATCGACAATCTTGACGAGGCGCGCCAGGGGCTCGCACTGCTGATGAAGCAGCAGGCCGGCATGGAACATGTGGAGTTCACCGATCAGCAGGTACGCGCCGTCACCGTATGGAAGGTGGAAGCGGACTACCTCACCGCCAAAGTGCGCGAAAAGCCCCAGCCGCATATGCACTGAAACCCCGAGGCGGTGGTGCTATCATCCCCGGCAAAAGGGCTAACCTGGTAATGGTAAATCCCAACCATCAGTTTGTTGTCGATGCGAATGCGTTGTTGGGACGCAATCCCATTAGTGCGTTCGACGGCGCCAAACTAGATGGCGTGATTTCCCGCACGATCATTGGCGGCAGACCGTAGATTTCGACATGCCCGGCAATCCGGCGAATTTGATCAGTCGCCCATGATTGTTCATGGATGGTCGCGCCGCAAACGACGTGTTGAACGACGGCATCGCCATAGCACGAGAATGTCACCATAATCCCGATACAGATGGCCCGCATGTGGTCACCGGTCCGATTGCCGTACCGAAAGCCACCCAGGTGATCTGCCGGCAATCACTCCGACCACGTTGGCGCCGCGCTTCCCTACGGTGTGATCTCCACCCGCCACGCGCGTGGAGTGCTGGCAGGATCCGAGGATTTCGACATTCACGGTCTGATTGATCTCGCCAAAGAACTCTATAAGGGAATGGAATAACAGATGGTTTCCTCAACAAACAATCATGCAGCAAGATAGCAACACCACCCAGGCGACGGATCGCACCAAAAGGGACGCTCTCTCCTTCGGCGCGAAGCAAATCGCAATCATGACTGAAGTGGGACTCATCGCCGGTTCCCTACATTGCCTACGTTGACGACCATGCCGTTGGCGCGGCTGATCTACCCGTGTTTCCGCCGTATCATCCATCCGACTCGCGCATAACCGTCCATACGGGAATCCGCGAACGCAAGTAAATGTCGCTTCCGTCAATCGCCGACCGCAAGAGGCGTTCATGGAGCGGCGGATTTCCTTATATTCCAACAGAACCCGTACTGTTATGCGACATGCAATAACAGTACGGGTTTTCTGTGTTACTGTTATATATAACAGCTAAACAGTTTGCATCTAACTGTTCAGCTGGGAGATATATCACCTACGAAACATACAGAAAAAGAGGCACAGATTGAAGCTGATCATCTCATCCGTGTCCGGAGAACCGATTTACGAGCAGATCAAGAACCAAATCAGGTCCGCGATCATGTCGGGTGAGCTTATGGCAGGCGAGGCGCTTCCCTCACTGCGCAAGCTCGCCAAGGAACTGCGCGTCAGCGTGCTCACCGTGACCAGAGCGTATAACGAACTGGCTGACGAGGGGCTCGTGGAGAACGTGCAGGGCAAAGGCACGTTCGTGATGGAACGAGGCAACGAACTCATGAGGGAACGTGCGCGCGAACACATCATGGACAAGCTCCGTGAAGTTTCCATCGAGGCCAAAGCCGCCAACATCAGCCTGCTTGATCTGCTTGGCATGTTCGAGAAAGCATACAGGGAACAATCATGAACGATTCCTCACTCCCCCAAGGGACACGACCAACCTTGGCCTTGAGCGTAACCGGATTGACGAAGCATTATGATTCCGGCTTCACATTAGATGACGTGACCTTCGACCTGCCGTCCGGCTACATCATGGGTCTGGTCGGTCCGAACGGCGCCGGCAAATCCACGTTGATCAAACTGATCCTCAATATGACCACGCGAGACGCGGGACGAATCGAAGTGCTCGGCCTTGACGCGATGGCCGATGAGGAGCGGGTCAAAGAGCAGCTGGGCGTAGTGCTCGACAGCAGCTATTTTATCGAATACATGACGGTCGACGCGGTGGAACGGACAAGCAGACCAATGTACCCGCTGTGGGACCACAATCTGTTCGACACATACCTCAGACAGTTCGGACTCGGACGGAACAAGAAGATCAAGGACCTGTCGCGCGGCATGCAGATGAAGCTCATGCTCGCCGTGGCGTTGAGCCACGATGCGAAACTGCTGATTCTCGACGAGCCGACCAGCGGTCTGGACGTACTGTCCCGCGACGAGCTCATGGACATCCTGTCCGATTATGTTGCGGATGGCGAACACAGCGTAATCTTCTCCACGCATATCACCGCCGATTTGGAGCGTTGCGCGGATTTCCTCACGTATATCACGCACGGCATGCTGTATTACAGCGGGCCGAAAGACGAGTTCGAAGACGCGTTCCGTCTGATCAAGGGCGGGCCGGATGAGCTTACGGATGGTCTACAGCGGGCAATGGTCGGCATCCGCACATACGCAACTGGCTTCGACGCGTTGGTCCGCACGCAGGACATCCCACACATCGGCAGCACCGACGGTCTCCTGACACAGCATGCTTCGATTGAGGATGTGATCAGACTGACCAATGCCACGGAACATACGGCAATCAGTAATACCAACGAAGGAGACGTACGATGAATACGACAGCGAACGCGGACGCCATGACCGCCATCCTTAGGCAGATTTCCTTGGACCGGAACCGCACCATCAGCTACGGGCGGTCGTACATAGCCATCTTCTTCGCGTACGTTCCAGGTTTCACATGCCTGATGGCGGCCACAGGGTCCACTCTCGACAGCGTTGCGGGAGCCGCCATCGGCGGGGCGGCCTCCGGCTTCCTGATGCTTAATATCACCCTGTTCTCCTATGAACAAATGAACAACCATCATTGGATGAACGGCATCGTGCCCATCAACCGCAACCACCAGATCCTCGGACGATTCGCATTCCTTATCGCCTGCGATCTGGTGGCGGGATTGGAAGTGGCCGTCAGTATCGCCTGCGCCGGCATCATCATGCACGAGCCAGTTAAAGTAACGGATGCGATCGGCCTCGCCGCGATGACCGTGCTGACCCTCGTGCTACTCAACGCCATCGTGCAGCCGTTCCTGTACCGATTCTCCCCTTATCGTGCCATGGCCGCCATTATTCTGAGCATCGGCGTGATCGTGGGCACGGTCATCGGACTGCGCAAGGCATTGCCGGAATTCGGAAAGACCGTCGAACAGCTGGCCGAGGCGATCAGCCGGCACCAAGCCATTGCATTAGCGGCATTCTTGATCATCGACGTACTCGCCTTGGCGTTCTCCAGCAAGATATCGCTGCATATTTACGGTAGCAAGGACATCTGAACCGAGCCAGCCGGCAGACTCTTATGGAGAACGGATTTGGGGTCTTCCGAATCAACGGAAAGCCCCAAATGCATGTATCCCCGTACGACACCGGTTCCTACAATACGGCAGGCGCGTCGTGGAAGTCGAATATGACACCGTCCGCCAGAGCGCAAATCGCCGGCCAATCGGCATCGGACGAATCGTCATGCATGGCCCACACTCGCATGCCGACGGACTTGGCCGAGCGCATGCCGACGAGCAGATCCTCGAATACGGTGCAGTCGGTCGGCTCGAGGCCGAGCCTCGACGCGGCCAGCAGGTACACGTCCGGCCTGTCCTTGCCGATATCGCCCGCGTCGTCGACGCTGACCACCTCGTCGAAATAATCGAAAATGCCGACATGCCTCATAGCCGGCTCTCGCAGCATCGGTGGCAATGATGTAGCCACGGACAGTTTCGCCCCGCTCGCCTTCAACGTTGCCAGGTATTCACGCGCGTGCGGCTTGGCTTCTACCACCGTGGAGTACATGACGCGCGCCATATGATCCCACTCCTCCATCAGCTCCTCAGGAGTGTCCGACAGGTTGAAGCGTGCGATCGTGTATTCGGCGATCTGCCGGAACTGCATGGCGGCGACCTTCTGCATGTAGTCGTCCGGCACTTCGAATCCACGCTTGGCTAGAAAATCGACATCCACCTGGTCCCACACGCCCATGGAGTCGAGCAACGTGCCGTCAAGATCGAAAATGGCACCTTTACCTTGGTTGCTCACGTTTTCCTGCGTCATGTCAACTCCTTTGATGGTCGTATTTTTCGATTTTCTGTTTTGCGATTAATTTTGCGACTTGCCTGCGATTGCCGGCCACGGGTCAATCAAGCACGGACGATTTGAGCAGTTCCTCGGCATGTTCCAGCGACGCTTCGCTTTCACTGCCGGAGAGCATGCGGGCGATTTCGTGCACACGCGCCTCTCCACGCACTTGATTGATGGTGGTGGCGATTGATCCGTCATCCGTTTCACCTTTGGCGACCACGTACTGCTCGTCCGCCCAAGACGCAACCTGTGGCAAATGGGTAACGACAATGACCTGCGCGGATTGAGCGAGTTTCGCCAATCGCGCACCAAGCTCCACCGCGGTTTTGCCTCCGACGCCCGCGTCGACCTCGTCGAAAATGAACGTCATGGGAGGTACGGAACCGCCCGCCACCACATGTTTTTCCGCCGCAACGAGTTCAAGCGCGAGCATGAGCCGGCTCAGCTCGCCGCCGGACGCGCTTTTGCCCATCGGCATTTGCGGCGAACCCGGGAACGGCGTGAATAAAAAATCGATGCCGTCAGCGCCGGAAGCGTCCAAATGTTCACGTTCCGATACACAGATCTCTAGTTTCGATCCGCTCATGGCAAGAGATTCGAGTTCCGCAGTGACTTTGGCGGCAAGTTCCTTCGCGGCAGCGATACGCCTTTTGCTTACCGCACGCGCCGCCTTCAACGCTTCACCGAACAGTTTTTCACGTTCCGCCTGCAATTGACTAACTTTTTCTGGAGACGCGTCCAGATCCTCCAAGTCGAACACCGCTTGATCTCGCCACGCAATCACGTCCGACAATTCCGGGCCCCAACGACGAACCAATTCGTCAAGCTCATGAATCCGCCCGTTGATGGCGTCCAAGTCTTCCATGCCGAGATCATTGTCGACTTCGCCCGACAAGGTGAACACCACATCAGACAAATCAGTGCTGATGGAATCGAGTCGATCGGCCAATTCCGAAAACACGCCGTCCACGTGAATGGCACGAAGCGCCTGCGACGCGCGATCAATCAAATCGGTGGCGCTGGATGATTCAACATCGTCAACAACCTGCGAAGCATCCAACGCGCTCAACGCGCGGTTCACGCCTTCGGCGATCTCAGCCGCGTTCTCAATGCGATCACGGCGAGCACGCAACTCGGCCATCTCCCCCGGCTGCGGATCGATGCGGTTGATTCGTTCGATGGACTCGCGCAGGTAGTCCGCCTGCTGACGCATGGACGATTCCTGACTCGACAATCGTTCCAACCGCTCATCCATGGCACGAAGCGCGTTCCAAGTCTTGCCGTATGCGGCCAACGCCACATCATCGCCGGCATAGCGGTCCAAAAACTCACGTTGCCGCGCCGAAGATGCGATACGCAACTGGTCGGCCTGACCGTGAATCGTCACCAATTCCGCCGCGATCGAGCCAAGCACGGAACGAGGCACGCTGCGACCAGACAGCATGCTGCGGGAACGCCCGGAAGCAGGCACCTTGCGAGACAGGAATAGTTCCCCATCCTCAGGTTCGAAACCCGCCTCATGCGCCGCGGCAACCGCCGCCGGCGATGAGGCGACCTCGAACACGCCCTGTGCCCATGCTTCGTTCGCTCCGACCGATACACGGCCGCCGTCAGAAGGACCGCCGGAAATCAGCCGAATCGCACTCAACAGCATCGATTTGCCGGCACCCGTCTCACCGGTGATCGCCGTCATACCGCCGGCAGGCGCGATCAGCGCAGAACGGATCGGCCCAAGATTATGAATCTCAAGTTCTTCAAGCATCAGTGTTTTTACTCGTTCGCTTCTTTATCTTCCGGAAACACATGCCCATGATGCACTTCCCCGGTTTTACGCGCCTGCTCGCGCCAACCTACAACAGGAAGATCGAATTTCGTGACCAAACGGTTCGTGAACGGCACGCCGGAAAGACGGGCCAGACGCAATGTGCTCTTCGATTCGCGCACCTCGACCCTAGTGCCCCGCGGCAACGCGCATTGGCGACGGCCATCGCAGCAGATCCAACCGTCCGACGTGGAATCCTCGAGAATATCAATGGCGAATGTGGAACCGGAACCAATAATCAACGGGCGCGCGAACAGGGCATGGGCGGCCAACGGCACCAACTGCAACGCTTTCACGTTCGGCCACATGATCGGCCCTCCGGCGGAAAACGCGTATGCGGTGGAACCGGTCGGAGTCGACACGATCACGCCATCGCAACCGAAAGAGCTCATTTCCACATCATCCACACGAATCGACAGTTCGACCATTTTGCCACGGTCGGCACGCTCCAACGTGATGTCATTCAACGCCCAATCCTCAATCGGCTCGCTTGCCCCCGGCAGCCACACATCGACATGCGCGATCATGCGTTCGTCAATGGAATAATCATGCTCGGCAACCCTGCGGATCGCCTCACTCATCTGAAAGCTTTCAAACTCCGCCAAAAAGCCGACATGCCCCAAGTTAACGCCAAGAATCGGCACACTGGTACAGTGCACCAGTTCAGCCGCTCGAAGAATGGTGCCATCCCCGCCGAGCACCACCACAATCTCAGTGCGTTCGGAAACCACCGGCGGCTGCTTGCCAAAATCCGGCGCCTCGATATTGTCAATGATCGACACTTCGAAACCGGCCTGGGTCAGCTGCTCGACAGCCTCCTCAACCACCGTGCCACTCTCCCTCAGACGACTATGCGTCACCACCACCGCATGACGGGTACCGAACATCGTTAATCCCTTTCCAGCAAAGGAAACGCCCTATGGAAAACGCCCATGAAGACGTCACCGACCTCCAGTGTAATCGAACAAATGAACGAAAACCGGCAATGCGCGTCGAAAACATGCCAAAATCCGCGAAAACAACCCAAATCCGTCTCCAATGCAAGCCACGGATCAGGAATGTCGGCCGTCAAATAGCCTGTTAGTCACACATATGCTTACAATAGCTCACAGGAGCGAAGACCGAACTCATAAGAAAAGGAGAGAGGAACGGCATGTCAAACCTCGTCTTTGACGAGTCCTCCTCCAATCGTGAGGCCTCACATGGCTACGCATGGTGGTTCTCAGGAGATACTTTCGAGAAAGCCATGGCGGAAGACCGCAAGCCACGCAAACGAGGCCTCACGCGCCGACTCGTCAACCATCCAGGCCGTCTGACCATCTTCTACTTTCTGACGCTCGCAGTGTTGTCCACTACGTTGCTGATGACGCCCATCGCCACGCCGAAAAGCGAAACCACCACGTTCACCACCGCGTTCTTCACCGCAGTATCCGCCATTTCCACATGCGGCATCTCCATCGTCAACTCCACCACGCATTGGACCGCCTTCGGCCAAGGCGTGCTCATCTTCGCCGTACAGATGGGTGGCCTTGGCGTCATGACGTTCGCCTCCTTGATCGCATTGGCCGTGAACCACCATCTCAAGGCCACACAGCGCATGCTGACCGCCAACGAACTCGGCACTACGAAGCTCGGTGAAATCAAAGGCGTGCTCACCGTGGTCATCACCACCGCATTCGTCATCGAAGGCATCACATTCGTCGCATTGTTTCCCGGCCTCTACAAGGTCAACCACGGTAATGTGCGCCACACATTGTGGGAATCGCTGTTCTTCGCGGTCATGGCGTACAATAACGCCGGCTTCACCCCCGACGGAGCCGGACTGCATGTCAACAACTGGGCAGTCGGCCTGCCGATCCTGGCCAGTGCTTTCTGCGGAACCCTCGGCTTTCCGGTATTACTGAACCTGATGCGCTCCTGGCGCATGCGCCGTCCTCCGAAGCGCTGGAGCCTGCACACCAAGCTCACACTGACCACCACGTTCTGCATTGTAATCGCCTCGTTCACGTGGTTCCTGCTGATGGAATGGAACAACAAGCTACTGTTCGCCGGAGACGGCATCGAGCCGCGCCTCTGGCACGCCATGGTCGCGGCCGTCATGCCACGAAGCTCCGGATTTGACCTGTCGTGGATGCCAGGCGTCAGCGACGCAACCAAAATGTTCCTGTCCATCGTCATGTTCATCGGCGGCGGCAGCACCTCGACCGCAGGCGGCATCCGCGTCACCACGCTCGCAGTGATCCTGCTGACCTGTCGTGCCGCATTCACCGGACGCCACGACATCAACGCGTTCCACCGCCGCATCCACACACAGGCAGTTATGACCGCCGTGGCCGTAAGCACGGCATGTCTCACGCTGGTCACCGTGGTGTCGATGGCGCTGATGATCATCACCGGCTGCTCGCTGTGCGACGCACTGTTCGATACCTGCTCCGCGTTCGGTCTGGGCGGTTACTCAGTGGGCGTAGCCAGCGAAAGTAGCCCCACGGTGCTATACATTCTCGCCGCCACCATGTTCATCGGGCGTCTCGGACCGCTCACCATCGCCTACGCGATTTCACGTCCGCACAATCTCGAGGCCGTCCGCTACCCCACCGAGCAAATTGTGGTCGGCTGACGATACGGCTTCATATACTTGCAGTTGCCTGCAATCACACATGAAGACGGAATTTCGAAAGGTGCATAACACATGGCTAACAACACCAGAAGCGTTCTCGTAGTTGGTTTGGGGCGTTTCGGCAGCTCTGTGGCCACCACGCTCGACATGATGGGCCAAGATGTGCTCGCCGTCGACAAGGATGGCGAACTGGTGAACCGTTGGTCTTCGCAGATTCCCACCGTGCAGGCCGACATGACCGACGTGATGGCGTTGGAGCAGATCAACGCATCCGATTTCGACACGGCCGTCGTAGCCATCGGCGACAGCGTCGAAGCTTCCGTCATTACCGCCGGCAATCTGCTCGACGCCGGCATCTCCGACATTTGGGCCAAGTCCGTGTCGAAGGAACACGCCCGCATTCTGCAGCGCATCGGCGCACGCCACATCATCAACGCGGAAACCGATGCCGGCAAGCGTGTTGGGCATCTTGTGTCCGGCAACTATCTTGACTACATCGAGCTTGAAGGCGCATACAACGTCGTCAAAATCCATACCCCCGCGCATGTGGTCGGCTACACAATCGAAGACGCCCGCGTGCATGAACGTTTCGGCATCACCGTGGTCGGCATCAAATCGCCAGGCAAGGAGTTCGAATACGGTTCGAAAGAGCTCATCATGCACCGCAACGACGAGCTCATCATCATGGGCAAGCAGAATCAGATCGACCGGTTCCTACGCGGCTGACATGCTCTTTCCATACGGAAAAATCCGGAATTTCATAATCATGATTTCCGGATTTTCTTTTACTTATCTTATTTGCCTTGCTTACACTGCAAACACGGTTTTCTCGATCAGCCACTGTTTCACTGCATGACCGCGTACAGCAGATATTCGATATTGCCATGCGTGCCTTCAATGGGAGATACTGTTGTGGCGCGCACGTCAAGCCCGTTGCGTTCCGCACATGCCACGACGGATGTCAACGCCCGTTCGCGTAATTCCCGGCTTTCGACAATCCCGTTTTTCCCAAGGTTGCCTTTGCCGACCTCGAATTGCGGTTTGACCAGCAGCACAATCTGCGCCTGCGGTGCGGCGATTCTTGCGATTACGGGAATCACATATGTCAAAGAAATGAACGACACATCGGAAACAATCATTTCCGGACGATACGGCAAATCATCCGCATACACATCGCGGATATTGACGCCGCTCATCTCGATAATACGATCGTCATACGCGATTTTCGGGTCTAACTGTCCATGGCCGACATCCAATGCGATGACCTGCGCGGCATCATTACGCAACAACACGTCACAGAAACCTCCGGTGGACGCGCCAATATCCAAGCAATGCAATCCCTGCGCCGAACGCAATCCTGCGTCGGCGAACCGTTCGAACGCGCCGACCAGCTTGTATGCGCCCCTGGAAACGTAATCGTCTCCCCTATCGACTGTGATGATGTCATCGCAGCCGACTTTCGTTGACACCTTGGTGATGTCAACACCGTTCACACTGACTTTGCCGTCCGCGATCAGACGTTGCGCTTTGGAACGACTGCCGATCAGCCCTCGTTCCAACAACGCAACATCAAGACGAACTACTTGAATGGAATCACTGTTTCGCAATGGTTTTCCAATAATCGGCATGAACTGTCCGCTAGGAAATACGGAATTCCGGAACGATGACGCCACTCACGTCACGCCCGCTGTCAGCAGCGGACCACATGGCGCTGCATGCGGCACGCAACCCGTCGACGCTGGTGACGTCGGTGACATACAGACGGTCGCCGTCAACACGAGCCTTTGCATCGCGGCACCGCCATGCACCCTCATCGTGCACCACTTCAGGAGCGGACTCGTTGAGGCCGCGCAGATCCTTGGCGATGTAGGTTGGGCGAAGATGCGCCGGCGCGAGCATGAGTTCGTTTGGATTAGTGACACCGGTCAACACCGCAAGGGAATCATATCCGCCACGATTGCCTGCCTCGATATCGGTGTCGAGACGGTCTCCAATGGCGAGGCACAGTTCCTTGGCCACCGGATCGTCACCATCATGGGCCGCGAGAACACGCGCTTCATCATACATGGCGGATTCCGGCTTGCCTGCGGACGAAACCGGTTCCACACCGGTGGCGTTGATCACCGCCATGATCATGGAACCGCATCCCGGCGCGATGCCAAGCTCGCGGGGAATGGTCAGATCGCGATTGGTCACGAAATAGGTTGCGCCATGCTCGACTGCATAAGCGATCTGCGCCATCTCATTCCATGACATGTCGGGATACCAGCCTTGAATGGCGGCAACCGGCTGCTCTTCCGCACGATCGACGACCTCAAGTCCCTGCTTGGACACTTCCTCACGTAGATGCTGGGCACCAAGCACGAATACCTTCGAGCCTTCAGGCACGGCACGAGCCACCATGCGTGCTGCGACAACCGACGAGGTAATGACCTGCCATGGTTCGACTTCCAGATCGAACCCTTTCAGCTGATCTGCCACCACGGCCTGCAATCTGGACGAATTGTTGGTGGTGTATTCCACCGTCATGCCCGAAGATTCGGCCTTGCGAATGTTCTCGGCGGCATGTTCCACAGGGTTCTTGCCGCGATAAACCACACCGTCAAGATCAAGCAGCGCCAGCTTATATGCCTCGCTGAGCGGTTGATTCGTGGACTTCAGCATGTGGGCCATGCACCTCACTTGTTGTTTTTGGAGGCTTCGGAAGATTCCTCGGCCTCATCTTCGGCGCTGTAAGATTCGCCTTCCGCGATTTCATCCGCTTCGTCGGCTTCGGATGACTCAGCGTCGGCCTGAGTCGCCGGCTCGTCATCGGATTCCGCGCCAGCCTCCGCCTCCTCGGCCTCAAGCTGGGTTTCATCGCTGGTTTCGCCGTTCTCATCGATGGCTTCGGATTCGCCTTCCTCATCCTCAGGATCTTCCGGAGCATACTGCGCGTCATCTTCGGAGATGCCAAGCACGTCCATGAGTTCGTCGTTCAGCTCCTGCATGTCGTATTCGACAACAAGATCATCGGAAGTCTCATCGTCCTCAACATCGGCATACTGCAGTTCGAGCTTGTCAAGCAGACGATCCAATGCGATGGCCTCATCGGTACGACCGGCCTCTTCAAGGAAGTACTGTTCGGCCTGCACCGCACGCATGCGGTATTCGCCGGCCAATCCCTTGGAACGGCCCAGCGTATGCACGATCTCAATGGCCTTGTCCCACATCTTCAAGTCGCCCAAGGCACCCGCGTAAACCAAGAACATTTCAGCTTTAGCTTCGCCGCGCAGATACTTGGCGTCGTCGCTCACCGCCACTTCGATGGCCTTCTTCGGCTCGCCAACGCCACGCTCGCAGTCGGCGATGAACGGCAGGTAATCCAAGAAGCCGTTCATACGGAACGCGGTGCGGAACTCGCGCAATGCAAGCTTATAATCACCCTGACGGTATGCCACGAAGGCTAGCGTCTCACGGGCGAAATCGATGCGGGAAGCCTGACGCGCCACCCACTTGGCGTGTTCGAGAGCCAGTTCCGGATTGCTTTCCTCAAGCGTGTATGCGGCAAGAATGTGCAGACCGATGTTCTCCGCATGCTCCTTTGACAGTCCACGCAGGCGTTCACGATCGTCGGTGGTGAGCATGCGCCATTCGATACCCTTCGGCATCTTCGGCTCGTCAGGACGACGATGCGTGTACGGATTCTGAGAGGGGAAGCTCATCGTGCCATCGGAATTGCGGCGCGGCTTGGCCATGTACTCGCCACGCTTCTCCTCACGGTAAGCCACCTTCTCCTCACGGGTGAACTCGCGACGTTCCTCACCCTGCTGCTGGTCACGATCCTTGTGGAAGTCGCGACGCTGGTCGTCATGACGGAAATCCTTACGATCACCATCACGGAAATTGCGGCGGCCGCCGTCACGACGATCATTGCCACGGTGGTCATCGCGGCGGAAGTTACGGCGATCACCGTCACGGTGGAAGTCCTTACGATCACCGTCACGGTGGAAGTCACGACGCTCACCATCACGGTAGTTGCGGTGTTCACCGTCACGACGGAAATCCCTGCGATCGTTGTCGCGGCGGAAGTTACGGCGATCACCATCGCGACGGAAGTCCTTACGATCACCGTCACGACGATCGTCACGACGGAAACCGGAACGCTCGCCATCGCGCTGATAGCGCGGATTGTCTCCACGACCGCCACGATAACCGCGATGATCGTCACGACGCTCGCCGTCACGGTTGAACTTGCGCGGACCGTTATGGAAGCGGCGCTCCTGGCCTTCCCCCTCACCGTCACGACGGAAATCGCGGTCGCGGTGGAAATTGCCGCCATTGCCTTTGCGATATCCGCCCTTATGGTCGTCGTTATGGAAGCCTCCGGCCTTGTGGCCGTAGGACTTGCCGCCATTGCCACGCGGCTTGAATCCCTTGCCGCCGCGATTGCCCGGCTTGCCCGAGCCGTAGGACTTGTGGTTGCCGTAGGACTTACCGCGCGATCCGCGCTGTTCTTCTGCCATGCTGTTCCTTATATTCCTTGTATTCCTTGAGGATGATCTTTGTTGTTCTTCGCTTACGTTTGATTGCGCCGCTCGCGATCGCCTCACGCGTTTTCGACGACGCCAAGGGCCTTCTTGCCACGACGGATCAATGCGAAACGACCATGCAGGAAATCGTTTTCGTTCAAAATCTGCTCCTCGTCTTCAACACGGGTGTTGTTCAGATACACGCCACCGGCCTTAATCGTCTTGCGCGCTTCGGAAATCGACTTGAACAGTCCGGCCTTCATGCCGGCTTCCGCCACACGGTCGCCCACCGCGGCCTTGGCGAACTCGTCGTCGATCTTCACGCCGTCAAGAGCTGCTTCAAGCGTAGACTCGTCAACGCCTGCAAGATCGCCACCACGGCCGAACAGCGCACCGGCCGCCTCAATGGCCTGTCGGGTGGCTTCCTCACCATGAACCAGACTGGTGACCTCCCAAGCCAAGGTGCGTTGTGCCTCACGCGCGCCCGGATTGGTCTTGCTCTCCTCCACAAGACGTTCGATCTCCACCTTCGGCAGGAACGTGAACACCTTCAGCAGGTTCTCCATCTCGCTGTCGGGACGGTTGAACCAGAACTGGTAGAACTTGTACGGGCTCAGCATGGTTCCGTCGAGCCAAACGGCGTTACCCTCGGACTTGCCGAACTTCTTGCCCTGAGCGTCGGTGATGATCGGACTGGTGAACACGTTCACATCCACGCCACGTACCTTGTGGATCAGGTCAAGACCGGACGTGAGGTTGCCCCACTGGTCGGATCCGCCAAGCTCAAGCACGCAATGGTATTCGTCGAACAGGTGCAGGAAGTCGTTGCCCTGCAGCACCTGGTAGCTGAACTCGGTGAAGGAAATGCCATCTTCGGAATTCAATCGACGGGCAACGGTGTCTTTGGCGAGCATAGTGCCCAAACGGAAGTTCTTACCAACGTCACGCAGGAAGTCGATGACGTTCATGGAGGCAGTCCAATCGTAATTGGACACAAAACGAACCGGGTTGCTGCCTTCCACTTCGAGAATGCCGCCGATCTGCGCCTTCAGACGCTCAGCCCAACCAGCCACGACGTCTTTCGGATTGAGCGTACGTTCGCCCGATTGGCGAGGATCGCCGATCAAGCCGGTGGCACCGCCTACCAGAGCGATCGGATGATGGCCCGCTGCCTGAAGGTGACGCATGTTGATGAGCTGCACCAAATTGCCGATATGCAGAGAGGCAGCAGTCGGGTCGAAACCGCAATAATAGGAAATGGGATCTCCGTTCAACGCTTCGGCGAGTCGATCCCTGTCAGTGGACTGGGAAATCAACCCGCGCCATTCCAGTTCATCGAGGACGGACTCGAAACCGGCCTCCTTGAAATCGATGACGTGAGCCATAGCTGTGTTTTCTCCCTATTGAATTGCGGATGATACTGCGTTTTACGCATCCTACAGTTTCGCAGAAGATGAAGACAGGCACACGCGGTGTTTTTGCCATCATCCATCAACCATCGTGCATACAAGTAAAGTTAGAAGGAGAATCCCCATACCAAGACGGGAGATATCTGCATGGACCGCAAAGGCATGAAGGTTGCGGCTAAGAAAACCCAGAGAAAACATTATTGGATGATAGTCGTCATTTGTCTGTTCGCTTCGGTGTTCGGTGTTGCATACACGTCATCGACGCTCTCGGTCAATATCTCGCCTGTCGTTCTTTCGAGCGGCAGGCGATTTCATGTCGTTGCTTATTGCGCGATTATTTGCGACGCAGCATTTCGTGCAGAGTTTCGATGATCTTGCTGTATTTGATGGAATCCGTGAAACGCAGGCGTGGGAATGCGTTGATCATACGACGCTGCTGCTTGTTCAGGATAGATGTGGCAGTGGCCTGCATATTGGCAAGAATCTCCTGCGAAGAGTCCGACCAATCCTGAACCTTGTCTTGTACCTTGTCACGGAATTTGTCTCGGAAAACGTCCGTGCCCCATTGCAGAGAATCGCCGGCCTTCTCCGCATATGCCTGCACGGTTTCGCTGAACTTCGCAAGATTATCGGCCAAATCGATGATGCCGAGCACTGTGATAATGGTATCCGCGACGATAAGCGCCATGAAAATCACACACATCCAATGCACCGCAGGCAAAGGAATCATCTGCGTGACACGATTCACTTCAGGCTGTATCACATCGGTGATGAGCACACCCAGCAAACCGAACACCACCGCTCCAAGCAGACAAATGCGCCCTTGAATGTTGAATCGGCGATGACTGTAATCCCACCACCGCGCGTGGAATAGCTTTTCCATGCCCCATGACGTGACGTATTCAAGCATGCATGCGCCAATCGAGGAGATGAGAAAAACAGCGAAGGGATTATGCAGATCATGCAGTAACACAATCGCAAGAACGGCTCCACAACCGTAGATCGGACAGATGGGACCATTCAGGAAACCACGATTCACCAAGCGACGTTCCGAAACGGACACAAGAATCGACTCGTATACCCATCCGGCAAATGAATAGAACAGAAACCATAAGAACAGGTATTCCAACAGGAGCATGCCTTTGAGCCGTCACTTTCCACTTATGCACGTATTGGTTTTCGTCTTATAAAAGCGGTCAAAGCTGAACGTCTCCCGTGTGGCGCTGATCTTATCTGCGATAGTCACCAAATACCCTTCAAGATACCGAGGCGGTATCGGTGTCAAAGGAAACATATGGTTCTCAATGCTGTCACGTTCCACTCTATTGAGATGGAAATCGCGCATGGCATTGCGCATGGCGGTGCCACCATGGGTGAAACCATGCATACGATGCCGGCCACCATCATGAGCATGCCAGTCGTATAGAAAATAATCATGCAGCAAAGCGGCGCGAATCAACGAATGCAAATTCACCCTATGCCATAAGTGCAGCCTGTCTGCGATCCATACGGTCAGACAGGCCACACGAATGGAATGCGCAAACGTGGTGACCACGCCATGCTGGTAACAAACTCTTTCGATCTGCATATGCTCATGACACAGTATTTCCTGGCCGTGAAGTCGAACAAGCTGCTGTATCTGCGTTCGTGTCAGTGGCACCGCTTTGCCTTTGTTTATGTATTGTTGCTGTAGTTACTTAAGCAATGATTCCGGCGTCTTATATGCCGGGCCATCACTGACGGAGTTTGCGAAGGCACGCAGCTGTTCAATGGCGGTTTTCGCGGAAACGATCTGCTCGCGCACACGCAGCGGAGACGTACCTCCCTTGCCATTGCGAGCGGAAACCGAGCCTTCGGTGGACAGCACTTCGCGCACTTCAGGCGCCTTGTCGGCCGGAAGGAATTCCTTGAAGACCTCGACAAAGTCATCGTCAGTCAGGTCCCACAGTTCCTGGCCGCGGTCTTCGGCGATCTTCACGCATGCGCCGGAAAGCTCATGCGCATGGCGGAACGGCACTCCGTTCTTAACGAGCCATTCGGCGATGTCGGTGGCGAGGGCGAAACCGGTCGGGGCTTCTGCTTCGAGGCGTTCCTTGTTGAAGACCATGGTGCCGACCATGCCGGTGAACGCGGGAAGGAGCACTTCCAGCGTGTCGACCTGATCGAATACGGCTTCCTTGTCTTCCTGAAGATCACGCGCATAAGCGGTGGGTAGGCCCTTCAGCGTGGTGAGCAAACCGGCCAGATCGCCGATGAGACGTCCGGACTTGCCTCGTGCAAGTTCTGCGATATCCGGGTTCTTCTTCTGCGGCATGATGGACGATCCAGTGGAATAGGCGTCATCAAGGCGCACGAACGCGAATTCCTGGGTGTTCCAGATGATGATTTCTTCAGACAGTCGGCTGATATCGACGCCTACCATGGCCGCAATGAATGCGAATTCGGCGACCAGATCACGGCTGGCGGTGCCGTCGATGGAGTTCGCGGTCACCTTGGAGAAACCAAGTTCGCGGGCCACGGCCACCGGCTCCAAGCCAAGGGTGTTGCCGGCGAGAGCGCCGGAACCATACGGGCTTGCGTCGATGCGCTTGTCCCAATCGGCAAGACGTTCCACATCGCGCAGCAGCGGCCACACGTGAGCCATCAGCTGGTGTGCGAGCAATACCGGCTGGGCGTGCTGCATGTGGGTGCGGCCCGGCATGACAGTGCGTCCAGCCTTTTCGGCCTGTTCGGTCAGTGTCGCGGCGAGGCCGAGCAGCATTTTGGCGATGACGCGGCTGTGGCGACGGAGCCACATGCGGATCAGTGCGGCGATCTGGTCGTTGCGAGAACGGCCGGCGCGGAGCTTGCCTCCAAGTTCGTCTCCGGCAATCTGCAGCAGTCCACGTTCCAATGCGGTGGCTTCGTCCTCATCGTCTTCGATTGGAGCAAATGCACCGGAATCCACACGACGCTGCAGCTCGTCGAGAGCATCTTCCATACGCTGCAGCTCGTCAGCGGTCAACAGTCCCGCGCGTCCGAGCGCACGGGCGTGGGCGCGTGAGCCTGCGATATCGTCGTCGGCAAGACGCCAATCGAATTGGGTGGACTTGCTCAGTCGCGCGAGTTCCGGAGACGGGCCGGACTTGAAACGGCCGCCCCACAGGGCGAGGTGTTCACCATTGGTTGTGCTCTCGGTCATTGTTACTTCATTCTCCTTGCAGATATGGCTGAGGGAGAGAATACCAGTCAGGATAGTCCTAACGGTACACTCTCCCCCATTATCGAGACGATTTGGTGTAAAAACCCGCTTACTCGACGCTGTTTTCCGGAACCTCGATTCCATTGCCGAACTTGACGTCGCGGGCTGCGGCCACACGGCTCGGCAGACCGTAGATGTCGATGAAGCCGTTGGACGACTTCTGATCGAAGCTGTCGCCGGAATCGTAGGTGGCCAGATTGTAGTCATACAGCGAGGTGTCGGAACGACGACCGGTCACGACGGCGCGGCCACCATGCAGAATCATGCGGATTTCGCCGGAAACATACTTCTGGGTATCTTCGATGAAGGCGTTCAGGGACTGCGTTGCCGGGGAGAACCACTGCGCATCGTAGACTAGTTCGGCCCAGCGCTTGTCGATATCACGCTTGATGCGATGCTGCTCGCGTTCGAGGCAGCAGTTTTCGAGTTCCTGGTGGGCGGTGATCAGTGCGATAGCGCCCGGAGCCTCGTACAGCTCGCGGGACTTGATGCCGACCAGACGGTCCTCGATCAGATCGATACGTCCGATGCCCTGTGCGCCTGCGCGACGGTTCATCTCTTCGATGGCCTGCAGCGGAGTAACGTCGTGACCGTCGATCTTGACAGGGATGCCCTGCTTGAATTCGATGACGACCTCATCTTCGACCGGCGGGAATGCCGGATCGTCGGTGTAAGAGTAGCAGTCCTTGGTTGGGCCGTTCCACGGATCCTCAAGGAATCCGGTTTCGATGGCACGGCCCCACACGTTCTGGTCGATGGAGAACGGGCTCTTCTCGGTCTGCACGATCGGAAGCTTGTGCTCCTTAGCGAATGCAATCTCGACGTCGCGCGTCAGCGACAGGTCACGGATCGGGCTGATGGCCTTCAGCGTCGGGTCGATGGAGGAGATGGACACCTCGAAACGGACCTGGTCGTTGCCCTTGCCGGTGCAGCCATGGGAGATGGTGTCGGCGCCGAACTGGTGGGCGGCGCGCACAAGATGCTTGGAGATGAGCGGGCGGGAAATGGCGGAAACCAGCGGATACACACCCTCATATAGGGCGTTGGCCTTCAGCGCCTTCATGCAGTACTCATTGGCGAACTCGTCGCGGGCGTCTACCACATACGCTTCAACGGCACCGCAGGCAAGCGCACGCTGCTTGATGGTTTCGAGGCTTTCGCCACCCTGGCCGACGTCGAGGGATACGGCCACGACATCCTTGCCGGTGCGTTCCTTCAGATATGAAATGGCGACGGAGGTATCCAGACCACCGGAGTACGCCAGAACGAGACGATTTTGATCGCTCATGGTTTCCCTTTCTAACATCAAACGTTATTCATCAGTATATGCAATGCTCTGTATATTTATGCATATATGGTGCGTCGTGTCCACTATATGGCTATTCAGCCTTTGGACACAACGTCCAACAGCCATTGCGCACGCTGTTTCGCATAATCGTCATCGGCACAGATCACCATGACGGTATCGTCCCCGGCAATGGTGCCGAGCACTCCGTCGATGGGCTGCTTGTCAACCACACTTGCCACATACTGAGCCGCGCCAGACGGCGTGTGGACCACCACCAGATTCCTGGCCGCAGCGACCGAAGTGACTAATCCGGAAAGCACACGGTTCATCTGCTGTTCCGTTTTTGCATCAGGATTGGCCGATGCGGCTTCTTCCGGCTGTTTGCCCAGCGCATAGGCCACGGTTCCGTCAGCCAAACGGGTTTTGATGGCATGGATCTCGTCGAGATCGCGGCTCAAGGTGGCCTGGGTCACTTCGATGCCCTGATTTGCGAGAATCTGCGACAATTGCGATTGCGAGGTGACGATGCGCGTCAGCAACGCCTGCTCGATGGCGCTCAATCGAGCAGCCCGTGTGGCAGGGCGTTGCAGCGCAGGCGTTTGGTCCGCCATCAGGCCAGCAGGCTTTCATCGCCGCGGGCCTTGCCGGCAAGCCAAGTCAGCAGCGCCTTCTGCGCATGCAGACGGTTACCGGCCTCATCCCAAACCACGGACTGTGGTCCGTCGATGACTTCGGAGGTGACCTCCTTGCCACGGTATGCAGGCAGGCAATGCTGGAAGATGGCATCTTCCTTGGCGTAAGACATGAGATCGGCGTTCACCTGATAATCCCAGAACGGCTTGGAACGGATGGAGTATTCCGATTCTTCGCCCATGGAAACCCACGTGTCGGTGAACACGCAGTCAGCGCCGGCGACCGCTTCCTTCGGGTCCGTGGTCACCAGCACGGACCCGCCGGTTTCGGATGCGATGGCTTCGGCATCGGCAACGATCTGCGGATCCGGCAGATAGCCGTTCGGGCCTGCAACGCGTACGTTCATGCCGGCCACGGCACCGCCGAGAAGGTAGGAGTTTGACATGTTGTTGGCCGCATCACCGAGGTAGGCGATGGTTTGGTTCTTCAGATTGTCGACGCCCCCACGATGCTCGGCAATGGTCTGGAAGTCGGCAAGAATCTGGCAAGGGTGGAATTCATCGGTCAAAGCGTTCACCACCGGATGGGTGGAATACTTCGCCATTTCCTCCACACGATCCTGACCGAAGGTGCGCCACACCACACCATAGGCCATGCGGTCAAGTACACGTGCGGTGTCTGCCACCGGTTCGCCACGGCCCAGCTGGGATCCGGACTTGTCGATGACCAGCGGATAGCCGCCCAGTTCGGCAACGCCAATGGAGAAGCTGGAACGGGTTCGGGTGCTCGGCTTGTCGAAGATCACCGCGATGCCCTGCGGTCCGGCGAACGGCTGATGGTAGAAACGGTTGTTATGGAATTTGATGGCAAGTTCGAGAACCTGCTTCTGCTCTTCATGGTTGAGATCGTCATCGCGCAACATGTGACGCAATTCAGGAGTTGCCATTGCTGGCTCCTTTCAAAAGATTTCCGGTTCGTTGTGATTGGCGGCTATGTTCAGTCGTTGGGAAGATCCGTGGGGATCTTCGCGAGGATGGAGATGGCCTGATCAATATCCTGTTCGGTCACCACCAACGGAGGGACAAGACGAAGCGCATCCGGCGCCACCGCGTTGACAATCAGACCGTGCTCCAACACCCAATTCATCGCCGCATGCGCGCATGGATGGGCAAGTTCGACCGCATCGAGCAAGCCACGTCCACGCACGGAGACGAAGAGCGGATTACCGCAAGCCATGATGCCGTCACGCAATTGCTGGCCACGCGCCTCGGCGTTGGACACAAGGCCGTCTTCCTCAATGGTTTCCAACGTGGCCAACGCGGCGGCCGCTCCGAGAGGATTGCCCGCAAAGGTGGAGCCGTGGGATCCTGGGGTGAACAGCGCGGAAAGCTTGGCGCCGAAAGAGATCATGCCACCCATCGGGAAACCGCCTGCAACGCCCTTGGCGAAGGTTACGATATCCGGAACCACTCCGCCCGCAAGATCCTCACGCTGGAATGCGAACCAGGATCCGGTGCGCCCGATGCCTGTCTGGACCTCATCGATGATGAGCAACGCATTGTTGTCGTCGCACATCTGACGGGCCTTCTTCACGTAGTCGGCACCAAGCGGGCGCACGCCGGCCTCACCTTGAATCAGCTCCATGATGACGGCTGCAACAGGACCCTTGCCATATTTGCCGGGACCGGTTTCGGCAAACGCGTCATGCAACGCGGCATCGTCACTAGCTTCGACAAATTCGATATTGGGAACCAGCGGCTCGAACACTTCTCGGATAGCGGGCTTCCACGTTGCGGACAGCGCGCCCATGGTACGCCCATGGAAACCGTGGGTCATGGCGATGATACGTGCCGGCTTTCCGCCAATGGCAGGCGATGCGCCCGGTAAGGTGCGGCCATACAGTTTGGCGAGTTTCAATGCCGCCTCGTTACCTTCCGCTCCGGAGTTGCCGAAATACACATGCGATCCCTCGGGAGCGCCTGCAAGCTCAATGAGCTTCGACGCCAGTTTGATCTGCGGCTCCGTAGCGAAGTAGTTGCTCACATGGGCGGCTTTAGCGGCCTGCTCGCTGATGGCCTTCACCCATTTCGGATGGGCGTAGCCGAGCGCGTTCACTGCGATGCCCGCAAGGAAGTCGAGGTATTCATTGCCATCGACGTCCCAGATATGCGCGCCTTTGCCATAATCCATAACGCGCAGAGGCGTGCCGAACACGTTCATGTGCACCTGGGAGTACTTCCCCAGCCACTTGGCGTCCTCACTGCCGAGGTTTTCCAACTGTTCAGTTGCCATACGAGCTCCTCATTTCAATACCGTCTTCGGGAACGACCATGGTTCCAATGCCGTCTGTGGTGAAAATCTCATTCAGGATGGAATGCGGCTTGCGTCCGTCGATAATGTGGGCGCGCGGCACGCCTCCGTCGATGGCCCTGACACAGGCCTCCATCTTGGGGCGCATGCCGCTTTCCAAATCCGGCAGCATATCGCGTAGGTTCTCCACGCCGATACGTCCGATCAGAGAGTCCCTGTCTGGCCAATCGGCGTACAGGCCATCCACATCAGTCAACACGACCAGCTTGCTGGCGCCAAGAGCGGCCGCAAGCGCCGCAGCCGCGGAATCGGCATTCACATTCAACACTTCGGTAGCATCATCCTCATTTGGAGCCACCGAGGACACGACAGGGATGCGTCCGGCATTGATCAGATCCTCAACCGCGGATGCGTCGACGCTCACCACGTCGCCAACCAAACCAATATCGGTTGGAGAGCCATTGATGATCGGTTTGCGCTGCATGGCGGAAAAGAGCGCACCATCTTCGCCGGAAAGACCGACCGCGAACGGACCATGGGCGTTGATCAATCCGACAAGTTCACGGGAAACCTTGCCCGTCAAAACCATACGCACCACTTCCATGGCCTCCGGCGTGGTGACCCTCAGGCCTCCCTTGAATTCCGACTTAATGCCCAAAGCCTTAAGCATGTGAGAAATCTGCGGACCTCCGCCATGCACCACAACCGGATGCAAGCCGACCTGTCGCAGAAACACCATATCTTCAGCGAAACAGGCCTTGAGATGATCGTCGATCATCGCATTGCCGCCATATTTGATGACGATGCGCTGTCCAGCGAATTCCTCAAGCCATGGCAGTGCCTCGATTAGCACTTCCGCCTTTTGGTCGGCGCGCAAATCGGTATGCACGTCAAAATGGAATCCAGGTCCTTTGAGTTCCTTGGTCATTACCGTTCAATCAGCTTTCGTAATCTGCATTAATGTGTACGTATTCGTGGGTCAAATCGTCGGTCCAGACGGTCGCTTCCGCATTTCCCGCATGCAAATCGATGTCGATGTGCACCTCGCGCGGAGTCATATCGACTTCGGATCGGTCGCGTCCGGCTCCGCCGTTCTCACAGATACGCACGCCATTGACATCAACCGTGACTTTATTGGAATCGTATGGCGCGACTTCCGGTGGCACAGTGCCCAACGAGCTGACAATACGTCCCCAATTCGGGTCATTGCCGGAAATGGCGCATTTCAGCAAATTGGATGCCGCTACCGCACGACCGCAAGCAAGCGCCGCATCTTCCGTGGTGGCACCAGTCACCTTGACACGGATGTCATGGCTCGCGCCTTCACCATCGCCAATGATTTGGCGTGCCAGAGACGCCGTGGCCTGCGCTACGAGATCTTTGAATTCGTCCGGATCGGGTTCGATACCCGAAGCGCCGGATGCGAGCAGGAGCACCGTATCGTTAGTGGACATGCATCCGTCCACATCGATTCGGTTGAACGACATTTCCACTCCAGTATTCAACGCCGCCTGCAACTGGCCGGCGCTCACCACGGCATCCGTGGTGATGACGCATAGCATGGTGGCCAACTGCGGGGCAATCATGCCCGACCCCTTGACCATGCCTCCGATACGGAAGCCGTTGGAGCCTTCCAACTCAACAGTTTTCGGCTTGGTGTCGGTGGTCATGATGGCATGGGACGCATCCGCACCGGCCTGAGCGGTATCGGCAAGGGCCGCGAACGCTTTGCCTGCGCCAGAAAGCACATGGTCAAGAGGCAGAAGCTCACCGATCAGACCCGTGGAGCAGACCGCAACATCGCTGTCTTTGGCACCTACAAGCGCCGCGACCTTTTGGGCCGTGGCCTTGGACTGCTCATATCCCGGCTGGCCAGTGCATGCGTTTGCGCCTCCGGAATTAAGGATGACGGCTTTCACATGACCGTCGGCCACAATCTTGCGCGTCCACTGCACGGGAGCCGCGCAGAAACGATTCGAAGTGAACACTCCAGCAGCCGCATCCAGCGGACCGTTATTGACTACAAGAGCCAGATCCTTCTTGCCTTCGACTGCGGAAATACCGGCTTCCACGCCGGCCGCGGAAAAACCTTGCGCAAATGTTACACTCACGGTGCCACTCCAATCTTCGTCAATCCTGCATCTTCGGGAAGTCCCAGCGCCACGTTCAGTGACTGCACAGCCTGTCCTGCCGTGCCGCGGTTGAGATTATCGATGGCCGCGAACGCCAGCAGACGTCCGGCCTTATGATCAACCACCACTTGTATATGGGCGGCATTCGATCCGATGATGTTTCCGGTGGCCGGCATCACGCCTTCCGGAAGAACCACCATGAAATCCTGGTCCTTGTAAGCGTCAAGCCAAACCTGCCTGATCTGCTCGTCCGTCATCGTCAAAGCCTTGTCGGTGAGTTTAGCGGAGACCGTGGCGAGAATGCCTCGAGCCATCGGAGCGAGAATCGGAGTGAATCCCAACGTGAATTCACTTGCATCGGAAGCGTTCTTGCCTGCCGCATGGGCGAGATTCTGCAAAATCTCTGGAATATGGCGATGCGTGCCTCCCACTGAATACGGCAATGCGGATCCGAAGGCCTCTGCGGCCAGCAGGTTGGTACGCTTCAGATTCTTGCCGGCTCCGGAATAGCCGACCACCAAGTCAGCCACAATGTCGACTGGTTCGACAAGTCCTTGGGCCACACCTGGCTGGAGCGCTAGCGTGGTAGCGGTCACATTGCATCCCGGTCCCGCGATGCGTTTGGTTCCGGCAAGAGATTCGCGCTGCCTGATGTAGGAGCCGTCCGCCGCAATGCCTGTAATGAGCTCAGGCATGCCGTAAGTCCAGTGCTCATAGAAGTCGCCGCCGTAGAACTCATCCCATGCGGTTTTTTCCTCAAGCCTATGGTCGGCCCCCAAGTCCACCACCACGGCATTCGGATCAAGCTGCGAGGCCAATGCGCCGGATGCCCCATGAGGCAGGGCAAGAATAATGACATCATGCCCATTAAGCACTTCCGGAGTGGTGTCTTCCACCACAAGGTCGGCAAGTTGCGGAATATGCGGCATATGCTTGCCAAGCTTGTCACCAACGGATGAATGCCCGGCCACGCACGTCACTTCGAAATATGGATGGGCCGCAAGGATACGGAGGGCCTCGCCTCCTGCATATCCGGTCGCGCCGGCCACAGCTACTGTGTATTTGGCCATGTCTCGTCTCTTTTCATTGACTCACTGAAAACACATTCAGCATACACTTTATGCATTACATTGCATAATTATGCATTCATTTCGTGTCGCATAGTGGTCACTGCGTGACTATGACGATTATTAAAAGACCGGGAAACAGACCGAATCAGGCGGTGATCGATTCGTCTCCTTGCCCTGATCCTGCACCGCCAAACATATTCTGCAACGCCTCGTTATACAGGTCAGCGACGGAAAGTCCATGCATCGCCAACCAAATCACGGCCAAGGTGTACAGCACGTTGATGATTACCGCGGCAAGGGCAAGACCATGCCCTTTCATATGGAGCTTCTTGGTACGCCACATCGAGATCGCGCCGACCAACGCAGGAAGGACCGGCACCGGCATCAGCACGGCAAACACGAGAGACATGATCGCATAGGCATCCCAATGGCCGTATGCGGGATTCTGCCGAGGATCGTTAAGATCCAGATTCGGCAGATAGGGCATATTGCCCCGTTGCGGATATCGGTTCGGATCATACGGATTTGGACCATACGGATTGGCACCGTATGGATTCTGTTGTCCATTCGCACTGTACGGAGGCATCGGCTGCTGCCCATTTGAAGGGTATTGCCCCGTTTGGTATTGCGTATTCTGCTGCCGAACGGCATCCGCGGGTTGCGGTTCAGGTTCAGGCGCGCCATACACGTATGGATCGTAGCCGACTGGCAGCTGACTGCTCATCGCGCCATATTCGGGTTGGCTGATTTGACCATACTCCGGCTGTGAAGGCGCAGCGGCGTCAGAAGATGACGAAACCGGAGCAGCATCAGCCGTCTCCTGACGTTCGTCGGTGTTGTTCGGCTGATACTGTTCCGGTTTGTTCATAATCATCCTCTGTTCTTGGGAAGGTCGGGATCAGGCGCGCAGCTGCGCACCCAGTTTGGATGCTTCATCCACAATACGCTTGCGGATGGCTTCGCTGTCTTCGGAAGCGAGAGTCTTATCCGGAGCGCGGAACGTGACCGCGTAGGCCAAGGACTTTTCGTCTTCGCCCAGCTGATCGCCGGTGTACACATCGAACAGCTCAATACTTTCAAGACTGTCTCCGGCGGCTTCGACGATGACCTGCTTGAGTTCAGCGGCCGTAACGTCGGTGGACACCGTGAAAGCTAGGTCCTGCTTGACCGGCGGGAAGGTGGAGATCGGCTTGGCCTGCACCGGCTTACCACTCAACGTGGCGAACAACGCGGTCAAATCCAATTCAAAGGCCGCGGAATGGGCCGGGAAGCCCAACGCCTCGTTAATGTGCGGGTGAAGCTCGCCGACCATGCCGACGAATACGTCACCGGCCATCACGCGGGCCGCGCGGCCCGGATGCCATTGTGCCGGCACGTCTTCAGCATTCGGCTGATTCAGTGTTAGAGCTGCGCCAATACGGTCGGAGATGCGCTGCACCGCCTCGACGGCGTCAGACCAATCCACTGCGCGGCGCTCGCCCAGCCAACCGGAGTCAACGGCGTTGCCGGTCAGAATACCAGCAACATGCATCGGCTGATCCGGAAGACCGGCATCAAGCGCGGCAAGCTGCTCGTCCGTCGGCTTGACGGCACCCGGCAGTGCTGGAATCGCAGGAGCGTTCGGATCCCACAGATACACGTGGCCGATCTCATACAGCGACACATTCTCCACGCCGCGACGCAGATTGCGCTGAACGGTCTGTGCCAGCGTTGGAATAATATCGCGACGCAGGAACGGACGATCACCGGCGAGCGGGTTGGCGATCTCCACGCTGACGTTCTTCGTCTCAGCGGCGTCCAGCGCGAAGTTCTTGTAATCCTCATCGCCGACGAATGGATAGCTCAACGTTTCCACCATACCGTATTCGGCAAGTTCATCAGCAACCTGGCGCTTACGCAGCTGCTCGGCAGTCAGACCGACCTTGCCTTCGACCGGTGCCGGAGGCACGATGACAGGAATCTCGTCATATCCGACAAGACGCGCCACTTCCTCAACCAGATCGCACGGCTCGTTCAAATCGGGGCGCCAACTTGGGGGCACCACGGAAAACTCGCCATTGCCGCCTCCGGCGACGGAGCAACCGATATCGGTAAGAATGTCGCTGATGGTGTTCACATCCGTGTCAAGTCCGGCCACACGAGCCACTTCCGAAGCTTTGAATAGGATCGGACGGCGGTTGGAGACGGTATTGAAGTCGGTCGGGTGCTCGCTCGGCTCGCCATTGCCGTACTTAATCATCAGTTCGGCGGCCATTTGGGCTGCTGCCGGCTGCAGCTGGTCATCCACACCGCGTTCGAAACGACGGGAGGCTTCGGACGGAATCTTGTGACGGCGTGCGGAACGCGCGATCGACACCTGATCGAAGTGCGCGGATTCCAGCAGGATGTTCTTGGTTTCAGCAGTAACCTCGCCATACATGCCGCCCATCACACCTGCGATGCCAAGCACACGGGAGCCGCGTGCGCCGTTCGGGGAATCGGTGATCAGCAGATCTTCGACGCTCAAATCGTGATCCTTGCCGTCCAACGTGGTGAGCTTCTCACCTTCGTTGGCGCGACGCACCACAATCGGCCCTTCGATCTTATCCAGATCGTAGGCATGCATCGGCTGTCCCAAGTCGAGCATCACATAGTTGGTGACATCCACAGCCAAGGAGATGGAGCGCATGCCAGCGCGGGCCAGGCGGCGACGCATCCAGTTCGGCGTATGGCTGGCCGGATCGAATCCCTTGACCGCACGAGCGTAATAGCGATCGCATCCAACCACACCGTGAATCGGATTATTGTCATCGACGATCACTTCGATGTCGGTCTTAGTGCCTTCCGGCAGGCCCTTGGTAATCGGCGCCTTCTCGTTCAGAGCGACAGCCGGATCGGTGTAGGCCGCACCGGTGGAATGATGGTATTCGCGAGACACACCACGGTATGAGAACGCGTAGCCGCGGTCCGGAGTGATGTTGATCTCCAGCAGCGGTTCATCCAAGTGCAGCAGGTGCATTGCGTCGTCGCCCGGCTGGAGCTTCTCATACTCTTCCGGGGTGAAGCCGTACTTGCGCAGCAGGATGATGCCGTCATGGTTATCACCCAATCCAAGCTCACGTTCGGAAGCGCACATGCCGTTGGAAATATGGCCGTAGGTCTTGCGTGGTTCGATCTTGAAATCACCCGGCAGCACAGCGCCAGGAAGCGTCACGACGACCTTTTCGCCGGCAGCCATGTTCGGCGCGCCGCAGATGATGCCGCGCGGCACCTTGTTGCCGTTCTCATCGGTCTCGTTGTATTCGTCGCCGACGTCAACATGGCACCAGTTAATGATCTTGCCGTTCTTCTGCGGTTCCGGAGTGGCATCGACCACATAGCCGACGACGATCGGACCGACCAGCTGGGAGGTGTGGATCTCTTCCTCTTCGAGACCGACCTTCACCAGATCTTTGGCAAGCTGTTCGTATGTAAGGCCTTCCGGAACCTCGACATGGTCCTTGAGCCAATCAATGTCAACCATTGGCATGGGTCAATCACTCCCCCATCACAAACTGTTCGCTGAATCGCACGTCGCCTTCGACTAGGTCGTGCATGTCGTTGATGTCGTGGCGCAGCAGCAGGGTACGCTCCACGCCCACGCCGAAGGCGAAGCCGGTGTAGACCTCGGGATCGAGGCCAGCGGACTTCAGCACATTCGGGTTGACCATACCGCAGCCGCCCCATTCGAGCCAGCCTGCGCCGCCCTTCTTATCGGGGAACCACAGGTCGAGTTCGGCGCTCGGCTCGGTGAACGGGAAATAGCTCGGACGCAGACGCGTCTTTGCTTCCGGACCGAACATGGCCACGGCAAGCTTGTCGAGCACGCCCTTCAGGTCGGCCATGGTCAGATGCTTGTCGACCGCAAGAGCCTCCACCTGGTGGAACACCGGGGTGTGGGTGGCGTCGAGCTCATCAGTGCGGAACACACGACCCGGGCAGGCGATGTACAGCGGCACACCACGAGTGAGCAGACCACGCACCTGATCGGAGGAGGTCTGGGTGCGCAGCACCATGTTGGACCCGACGAAGCCTGCGGCGTCCTTGGCCTGATTGCCCTTAACGTAGAAGGTATCCTGCATCTGACGTGCCGGATGGTCGGGGCCGAAGTTCAGCGCGTCGAAGTCGTACCATTCGGTTTCCACTTCAGGACCGTCGGAAATCTGCCAGCCCATGGAGATGAAAAAGTCTTCGACATCCTCCATCAGCTTCGGCAACGGATGGCGCGCGCCAAGCGGCTTGCGGTTGACCGGAAGGGTCATGTCCACGGTTTCGGCGGCAAGCGCACGGGCCTCTTCCTCAGCCTTGACCTGCTGTTCCTTGGTGCCATACGCACGACCGAAGTCGGCGCGCAGCTTGCCCATAATCTTGCCGGCGTCTTTCTTCTGGTCCTTCGGCAGCATGCCGATGGCCTTGCTGGCCTGCGTCATCGCGGATTCCGCTCCGGCGTACTGCGTCTTGATGGCTTTCAATTCCTCCATGCTGGAGGCGTTTTCGATTTTCGCGATGCCCTCGGCAACCGCATTGGTTACCGCTTGGGCGTCGAATACCGCACCTTCTGCCACGAGATACCTTTCTCATTTCCCGTTTGTTTTACGCGAAAAACGCGCAATTTCAACGTTTTCCGACTCTACATTCTTTCAACATGACTCGACATAGCCAAGCTCAGCAGCATTACCGACGAACTAGTGCCAAGGTTCAAGGATTCCGCTTTGCCATAAAGCGGTATGGACACGATCCTATCGGTTCGTTCCAAAACTTCCTTGGTCAATCCACGCGCCTCATTGCCGAACAACACCGCTTTGGCCCCGGCAAGCGTTTCCGGCATGGCAATTACATCCGTCAGAGATTCCGGTTGTCGGGAATCCGTGCCATATACATCGGCCGCATACACTGCCAGCTCGTGAGTATCGCACCATGCGAAGAAGTCGTCCGTTCCCATGGTCAGAATCGGAAGGTGGAACAGTGATCCCGCGGTGGAGCGGACCACTTTCGGATTGAACATGTCCACGCAGTCGTCGACCAATACCACGGCGGAGCAGCCGGCCGCATCGGCGGAACGAATCACGGTTCCGGCGTTACCGGGATCGCGAACCTGCCAAAACGCGGCGACCATCGCATGCCCGTCGAAATCGTCCAGAACGGCGGACGAATCAAGGAAAGCCTGCATATCCGCGACGGCAAGCACGCCTTGCGCGTCGGCGCTCATACGGTGCATCACCGCATGAGTGACCTTGTGCACATACACGCCGGATTGCATGGCCTTGCCCGCCATCTGCGCGACAACAGGTGTCGCAAATGAGGCATCGGGCTGTGCCGACTCGACCTCAACGTAGAGGTCCTCGACAAGTCCTGGATGGTATGTCAGCAGCTCACGCACCGACTGGGGGCCTTCCACCATGAAACGGCCAGACCGTTTCCGCCCTTTTCGATCGGCGAGTTCGGACACGCGGCGGACGCGCTCCGACTTGGGGTTCGCAATGACTTCGGATTTTATAGGCATACGCGTTAGCCTAACACCATTGCCGCAATGAACGCCCCGCCCATGTCGAGTTTTTAATTCAGAAGACTTTCAGATTCATTCCAGCTTCAGTCGAGCAATCCCTGAGGAATTCGCTAAGAGCGATTTTTTATCATCGGTCTCAACGCCGATCGCGACAGCGGCCCCTCACCCCTTCTTTCATCAAGGAAACATCATGTTCGTTGTGAAAAACGCATGGAAAAGCGTCACGAGAAACAAAGGACGCAACATACTGGTCATCATCATCGTGACCATCATCGCCACTGCCGCCACCATCGGCCTGTCCATTAGGCAAGCGGCCACAACCGCGCGAAACACTGGCTTGGAAAACACTACTGTGACCGCACAAATCAGTCTTGACCGCGAAAACTCATCAGTGAATCACGAAACCAGTCCAATTCCAGCGAATCCGACGCTTCAGACCAGTCTAGTGAAGGCAGGCCCAATGTCGGCGGTATGGGCGGCGGCAAGGATTTCGGCGGTGCGTCCATGGTCAGCGGCGATTTCTCGCTCGTCGGCTTCTCTTCGGACGAAGCGGTTTCCAATACATCGAACGGTAGCTTCACCATGGTTGACGGCAAAGTGTTCGGCTACGATAAATCCAGTGACGGTGACGCAATTATTTCCAAGTCACTCGCCGATTTCAATGCCCTCTCCGTAGGAGACACCATCAGCGTGGCCGATCCGAATGACACGGACACCACTTACCAGCTCACCATCGTCGGTATTTACAAGAATTCCACCGATTCCACCCAGCAGATGGGCGGGCCGATGGCCTCCAATGCCTCCGATCCGGCCAATGCCATATATACGTCGGTCTCCACACTGAGATCGTTAGGACTTGATGCCGACGCGGACACCGATTCCGCCGCACGGCTGAATTACACGTACGTGTTCTCCAGCAAATCGGATTACGAAGCATTCTGCGAGGATGCAATCAACGCCGGGCTCGACGACGACTATGCCGTCTCCTCCGCCGATGTGGAGAATTACGAATCCAGCCTGGTGCCGCTCAACAACCTGTCGAAGTTCGCGTTGACACTGCTCATCGTGGTGCTGGCTGTCGGTGGCGTGGTGCTGGTGGTCATCACATTGCTGAACGTACGCGAACGTAAGTATGAGATCGGCGTGCTTGCCGCGATTGGTGTGAACAAAGTCAAGGTTGCGGCGCAGTTCACCTTGGAATTGCTGATCGTCACCATGATCGGCCTCGCATTGGGCGCCTGCGCCGGTGCGGTGGCTTCAGTGCCGGTGTCCAACCAGTTGCTGGCAAGCCAAATCGAACAACAGCAGTCGCAACAGACCAACCAACGCGAACAGTTCGGTCGCGACATGCAGGGGTCGGCTGATGGTTCCGGCACTGGTGCGCAGGATTCCGGAAATGCCAACGACTCCTCGAATTCCACGGATTCGCAGAATTCCGATAGTGCATCCAACCAGAATTCGGCCATGCCGGGCAAGGGCGGCAACGGTCCTGAAGGCATGATGGACCGCGCGGTGAATTACGCTTCCTCTGTCAACGCAACCGTCAACCTCACCGTGGTGGGCCAACTGCTGCTGGTAGGTCTTGGGCTGACGCTCATCGCTGCATTAGTCGCAGTCGTATTCGTATTGCGATACGAGCCTTTGCAGATTCTTGCCGACCGTTCCTGAACCATCAATCATCATTCGTTGAAAGGATTTGACATGGCCAAAACAGACGAGACACGTCTTGATCAAACTACCGTATCAACCGACAAAACCACCAATACAGCTTCGCAACAATCCGATATGCCTGTGCTGAGATTGGACGATGTGAGCTACTCGTATACCAAGGGCGGCAAGCGCGTGCTGAAAAATATCAGTCATGATTTTCAGTCGGGCAGTGTGCACGCCATCACCGGACCTTCCGGCGCTGGCAAAACCACTATGTTATCGCTGATTTCCGGGCTTGCCAATCCCACAGAGGGAAAGGTGTTGTACAACGGCAACGATTTGTCGAAGCAGGATCGATACCGGTACCGTAGTCATGATATCGGCGTTATTTTCCAAGGTTTCAATCTGTTGCCGAATCTGACCGTCGCGGAAAACATCATCCTGTCGATGGACGCTTCCGGCAAGACCTTCGACCGTTCGAAGAAAGAGATCGTCAACGATCTGCTTGTACAAGTGCATCTGCCGCAGGAATATGCGAACGAACGCATTCTGCATCTTTCCGGAGGTGAGCAGCAGCGTGTGGCGATCGCCCGCGCGCTCAGCCACGACCCAGCCATCATCGTGGCGGACGAACCGACCGGCAATCTCGACCTCGCCACGCAGGACGACATCATGGGCATCTTTCAAGCCTTGGCACATGACGAACAGCATTGCGTCATCATCGTGACGCATAGTCCGGAAGTGGCCAAGGCCTCCGACGAGATATTCGAACTGGCCCCAATCAAGCGACGCCGTTAACAGACCTCGCACGGCCAAGCGACCCCGCGCGTATTGCGCAACCAGCTGGACCGACTACCGCAAAAGCCCTATGACATGCGTTTTTCAAAGCGCTCGCATGCCACAGGGCTTTTGGTTGGACGGTGACGTTATGATTGTCTCCGTCCGAAGTACAGGGGTGCCGAATACGGCTGAGATGGGCGGTGGTCATCGCCCGGACCTTTCGACCTGATCAAGATAACGCTTGCGTAGGGAGTACTGGGAAAACGTGTGGCTCCCATTAAAGGGACAAGGCCCTTTGTATTTTCGGCGCGCGCAAGCAACCGACGAAGGAGAGAGGGAACCATGGCCGGGACAGCGTCATCGTCAGAAACAACGCAAGCGGCACCATCGCAAAACGCAGAACCACCGCGAAACGCGAAGGAAACCACGACAGAGCGGACCGTCAAAAAAGCCACCATGAAAAACACACTGCTCGGCCTGCAGCATGTACTCGTGTCAAACGTGTGGCTCGACCCCGTGTTCGTGGCCGGAGCCATTGGCCTTCCTCTGGCGTTGTCATCAAACATGGTGAATGCCATCTTCATAGTGTCCGGTCTGGTCACGCTCATCCAAGCCACAAAACTGGTGCGTCTTCCCATCGTGCAAGGACCGTCCGCCGCATTCGACGCGCTGATGATCTCCGCCGGTGCTGCAGGATCATTGGCCGCCGCCGGCACATCCATATTCGTCAGTTCGCTAATATTCCTGGTATTGTGCCTGACCCGCGTGATCGAAAAACTGCGGTTTCTATTCGCTCCAATCGTGTCGGGGGTAATCATTCTCCTCGTCGGCGTGTCACTCTCCGGCTTCACACTAAGCGAATTCCTTGGCGGCGCGCCAGGAGACCCGGGATTCGCCGATCCGAAGACGCTGACCGTCTCCATCATCACCTGCATGCTGGTGGTGGCGCTTTCCCAATTCGGCAAAGGCATGCTCAAGGCGCTGTCATATCTGATCGCGCTGGCCGCAGGCACCATACTGTCTTTGGCGTTCGGCATGGCGGACTTCTCCGAAGTGGCGTCCAAGCCATGGATCGGTCTGCCGAAGTTCATGCCATACGGCGGTTTCGACTTCAACGCCGCCATTTTCGTACCGTTTTTCATAGCCTATATGGTGGCCATCATGGAAGCGCTTGGCGTGTACCAAGCCGCCACAGAAATCCAAGGAACAAAGCTTGAAGACCGCCAGGTGCGTTACGGCCTCGCCGGAGAAGCGGCCGGATCGGCGGTCTCCTCACTGATCGGCGGTTTCACCACCACCGCATATCCGCAGAACGTGGCCTTGCTCAAGGTCACAGACGAAGGCAAGACCCGCACCCGTGTACCGGTGATTATCGCAGGTGTGGTATTCGTGACGCTTGGTTTCATACCGAAAGCCGGCGCCGTACTGTCGCTCATCCCCTCCCCGGTAATCGGCGGCATCTTCCTGCCGGCGGCGGCCAGCCTCATCAGCACCGGACTCAACACGTTACGAAAGGCGGAGAACAACGATCAGACCCAAGTGGTGATAGGCCTATCCCTCCTGCTTGGCATCGCATTGCCAAACGCATTAAGCGGACTTGAAGGCGGCATGCACGTGTTCTTCTCAAACTCGATTCTGGTCGGCGCATTCAGCGTAGTGATACTCAAGGCCCTTATCATCGATCTGCCAAACGCAATCGCACGGCATACGGACAAACCCACGGAACATACAAAACAAGCAGAATAATCAACATCATTGAGGCAATCCGACATATGACGGAGAGGATATGGTAATGGACATGCAAGCATCGCAGGAATCCCTGGAACTCAACGGACAGAAGACGATCATCAAGCAAAAAGTGCTCGATTTCATCACACAATACGGTTGCTCCCGCGCACCGGACGAAGCGTTCGACACGCTCGCGAAACGCATCTTCGCCTTCCAATTCGAGCATAATCTGCCATACCGGGCCTACTGCATGTCCAAACGCGTCACCCCGCAGACACTCACCGACTGGATGCAGATTCCGCCCATGCCCGTCGACGGCTTCAAAATGCTGACGCTCACTTCCGTGCCCGAACGGGATTGTGAAGCGGTATTCACCACCAGCGGCACCACGCATCCCGGTCAGCGTGGCCGTAATTTTCACCCCGATCTGGAAGTGTGGGACGAATCGATGATCGTGCCGTTTCGGCATTTCATCATGCCGGACCGCGAACGCATCCGTATCGCCGTTCTCTCCCCCGCGTGGGATATGAACGAGCATTCGTCGCTGTCAAGGTATTTGACCCGTGCTGTGGAACAGTGTGGCGAGGAAGGCAGCAGCTTCTTCTTTCATAAGGATGGTCTTGATTTCGCTGGTGTTGAGCGTTTTCTTGACGTAGCAGTGTCCGACAATGCGCCGGTGATGCTGATGGGCGCTTCCTCGGCTTATCTGTATTTGTTGGATTATTTGGACAAGCAGCATAAAACCTATCGTCTTGCCTCTGATTCGCGCGTGTTCGATACGGGCGGGTTCAAGAGCACTCGCACCGATATGACGGTTGATGATCTGTACGCGGCATTTGCTCGTGCGCTTGGCGTGGACCGTTCGCATTGCGTGAATATGTATGGTATGACGGAGTTGAGTTCGCAGATTTACGATCAGAACATCCTGTCCTATTACACAGATGGTTCATTGAACTATTCGAAGGAGACGCCGTCGTGGGTACGTTCCGTGTTCCTTGATCCGGCCACGCTTGCGCCGGTGCCAGACGAGGAGCAGGGTGTGATCGCGCATTACGATTTGGCGAATTGGAATTCCTGCCTGGCGATTTTAACGGAAGATCTGGGAGTGAGATCTTCTTATGGTTACACACTCAACGGCCGAGCGAAAGGCGCCGAGGCGCGTGGCTGTTCGATTACCGTTGATGAGGTAATGGCGGCCAACGCATGAGCGTCGTCGACGTTTTTTACGCACCGCGCGGATTCGCGTTCGACGATTTCGATACGCATGATGTTTCATTGCCCGGCGGCGATACGGTGACGCTGCGTTTCCCGCGGCTTGATGCCGGTATGGTGCATACGCTGGCTGATTCCGTACGGCAGCATCGCGATGCGACGCTAGCACGGTATTCCACGGATAGAATCGTCGATGTCATCGCGCGGGCCGCCGAGTTGTGGACGAATCCGCAATATCCGGAACGTCGGCTTGCAGAACGTCTTATTCCCGCGATTACCGGTTACGATGCCTCCATGGTACGTCTCGAGCTGAAACGGTATATGCGCATGTTCCGGCGACGGGAATTGCTGCGTTTCGTTGATGATGAACTGGATTGTCCGCAGATGCTTGATGAGTATCGTCCGAATCGTTCGGGCGGATATACGCGGCTGTATGGACCGGAATTGTCGTTCCACGTGTTTTCCAGCAATGTACCGGGTATTCCGGTATGGAGCATGACGATGTCGTTGTTGGTGAAAAGCGCGGTTCTCGGCAAATCGTCGTTTGATGAGCCGCTGATGCCGGTGTTGTTCGCCCGTTCTTTGGGAAGCGTCGATCCTGATATGGCGGATGCCTTGGCGATTATGCCGTGGCATGGCGGCACCACGGATTTGGAGGACGCCGCGATTGGCGAGGCTGACGCGGTGATCGCGTATGGCTCATCGCATACCACTGAGGCAATCCGTCCACGGGTGCGTGCCGGGAAGCCGTTCCTGAGTTATGGCGCGAAAATCGGTTTCTCGCTAATCGGCCGTGAGTCCCTGCGGACCGACCTGTATACCGATACCGTGCATCGCATGGCGGTTGATGTGGCCACATACGATCAGCAAAGCTGTCTGGCTCCACAGACCATGTTCGTGGAGCGCGGCGGGGCCGTTCCTCCCGCGCAGGTCGCTGAATTGCTCGCATGTGAGTTATCGTCCCAGCAACGTAAATATCCCTGTTCCACACCATCCGAAGAGGAATCGATGGCGATTCAGCGGCTACGTTCCACCGCGCAGATGAAAGCGTTGCTGCTGGGGGCCGAATCAATGGCTGGGGCCGCGGACGGCGCGTCCGACAATCCGTTCGTCATACAGTCGCGTTCAGGCACTGATTGGACGGTGTTGTATTATCCGTCCGTCGGTATGGCCGATTCGCTGTCCACGCCGTTGAACCGTACCGTCAATATCGTGGCGGTCGACCATGTCGAAGACGCGCTGCCTTCGTTGCGTCCCTATGCTCAGTGGCTGCAGACTTGCGGCGTAGCGCTTGGGCCGAATCGTCTGTTCGACGTGGCGCAACGCGTCGGGTCGGCAGGTATCGACCGCATATGCCCGCTCGGGGAGATGAACCGCGCGAAATCCGGCTGGCACCATGACGGCGGTTTCAATCTGCTCGATTTGGTGCATGTGGTCGATATCGAGCGCAACACCGATATGTACTGCGATGGTTTCGATATGGATGTCGAATAATCGCATTCAAGCAATCACACGAAACCCATATGTCCAAAACCGAAAGGAACTTCCATGCAGCAGTCCGATTCCTTGCCATTGAAGGGACGCGTCGCGTTGGTGACCGGTTCGAGTCGCGGCATCGGCGCGGCGATCGCGTTGCGACTGACTCTCGCCGGCGCATGCGTGGCCATCAACTACGTCAGCGATGACGAGCGTGCGGAGCGGTGCGCGCAACGCATTATGAATGATTGCGGGGCGGCCGGTCGCGTGATCACCTGCAAAGCCGATGTCACCGACTACGGGCAGGTGCGCGACATGATATCCACTGTCGTCGCCACATTCGGTGGATTGGATATTCTCGTCAATAACGCATTCGCCCGCTATTCGTTCGACCCACGCAACCGCAAGACATTCGACACCATCGGATGGTCCGATTACACGACACAGCTCGAAGGATGCCTCAAGGGCGCATACAACACCTGCAAAGCTGCGCTGCCGCAGATGCGGCGTCAGGCCGGAGGACGCGTCATCAACATCTCCAGCAATCTCGTCGACTCCCCGATCGTGCCGTATCATGACTACACCGCGGCAAAAGGTGCGTTGGTGGGTTTCACCAGATCATTGGCACAGGAGGCTGGAGCATGGGGCGTAACCGTGAATGCCATCGCGGCCGGGCTCACCATTGGCACCGAATCGAGCCGCGCCACCACTGAGGATGTACGCGAGCGCATCATCGCGTCTACACCGTTGGGCAGACTCGCCACCGCCGATGATATCGCCGGGGCCGTGGCTATGCTGGCCAGCGATGACGCCTCATTCATCACTGGTCAGACCCTGCATGTCGACGGGGGGTTGGTGATGCGTTAAAGTGTGGTTTTGATTGACGGTTTGTGATGCCGGCATGTTCGCCGGCGAAGAAGGATGGGTATGAACATCACCGTGTATCTCGGCGCGCATGAGGGGAACGATCCCATATATAAGAAAGCCGTTGAGGAACTTGGCATATGGATTGCGGACAATGGCAACAGACTGGTGTATGGCGGATCCGACGAAGGATTGATGGCCGTGATCGCCGATACCGTACTCGCCCGCGGCGGCGACGTGACCGGTATCGAGGCACAGATGTTTGTGGACAAAGGCGTTGCTCACCATAACCTGACCCAACTGGTTGTCGTGCCGAATATTGTGGAACGACGGACCCGTATGATCGAGCTTGGAGACGTGTTCATCGCTTTCCCCGGCGGCACGGGAACGTTGGAGGAAATCAGCGAGGTGGTGTCGAAAATCTGTCTTGATCAGCTGGACCAACCTTGCATCTTCTATAATCTCAACGGATTCTATGATGATATGAAAGCGTTCCTACAGCGCACGGTCGATGCGGGCTTCTCCACCACGGAACGTCAGCATGGTATCTATTTTGCATCTGATCTGGCCGAAATCGAACGTATCATCGCAACGCATAATGCATAGGGATTGCGTGGCCGTCATCCGGAAACTTCAGGTCACCGGCAGGACTGCATGCAGAATCGTCATGAACGTCAGTCCGATGATGGCCGTGACGGTCAGTGAGAAGCCCGCAAGTTTCGCGTTGCCGGTCAGTGAATCAGTGAATTTCGTGGAGAAGATCGTCACCGGCGCAAACGCGGCCAGCACCACGATTTCTCGGACGCGTTCGTCTAACGGCAGAAGGAACCATGCGGACAGCGCGATGATGATGCTGAACAGGAACCGCCATGCGATGACTTTGCCCAATTCCGAACGGTCTTTGTGATTGTCGGGAATTTCCATCATCAAGCCGATCATGGCCATTGCTGCGAACGCGTTGGCGTTGGCGAACGGTGTGATCAGTGTGACGATCCATTGCGGTACGGTCCAGCCGGCGAACATGAATACCAGCATGAGCATGTAGCAGTCGAACGATATGGATGAGTAGAAGTCGCGCGCGATGTTCTTGATTCTGAGACTCATCGGTAGGTTTTTGGTGGGGCTTCCCAGATGCAGCAGCGAACGGGTGATGGTCAGGGATGCCGCTGTGGCGATGATGGCGTTGCCGATATCCAGCATGATGACCGGCAGTCCCGCGCTCGGCCCCATGAAGGTCTGTACCACCGGCAGACAGAACGCGCCGATGTTCAGGCCTGATGCGTTGAGCATCTGGTAGGCACGGTATTTCGGCTCGTCGCCTCGTGAGCCGAAATACACGATAAACAGCGGAATCATGCAGGCGAACAGGCCGAACACCACCAGCCACAGCAGATTCATCGGATGCTTGTTCGTGGCGAAACTCATCACGATGGCGCACGGCAGGGTGAGATTGAACACCAGCCCCTGCACCACCTTGTAGGATTTGTCCGAGAAGATGTGGATGCGTTTGAGCAGATAGACACTGATGATGACAAGGAGCAAAGATCCGGCTTGAAACAACATACGGCCGAGTATAGGAGTGCTGTCAGCGCGTCGTAGGTGACTTGACACAATATGACCGTGCGGCATAAACATACTTATGCATGCTCATACCGCACGGATATGAATTGCAGTCGGTGATGTATTTCGAAACGTATGATTTCGTATGTTTCAGATGATCATCATATTATTTGGTGACAGTAGTATTCAGGTACTACCATGTAGTAGTAGTCGGCATGTACACCCTTCGCACAGGCTGCGGCCACGTTCGTATGCCACATACGGAATTACCGGAAGATCCTCACTGAGCACCTTCTCACTCTCCTGATAAATACCGATGGTCTTGTCGAGGTCAGTTTGTCTGGCGGCGCGACCTGGACAACTGGCTAGAGTCCATGCCGGAGAACTCGACGTGAAAAGCGCATGCCCCCACATAAAACCAAATGGTTTGTGTGGGGGCATGCGTCTGAAGCCACGCATAAGCGACTTATAAGTTACCTGAGCTATTCTGTAACCGCTGTTTTCCAGTCGGCAGTAGGGCTCAGGGGCTTCGCCTATCAGATGTGGAAGTACAGCTCGTACTCCAGCGGGGTCGGAGCCAGACGAGCCTGGTCGATTTCGCCACGCTTGATGCCGATCCAGGTTTCGATCAGGTCGTCGGTGAAGACGTCGCCTGCGGTGAGGAAGTCGTGATCTTCCTCAAGGGCGTCCATGGCCTCGGCCAAGGAGCTCGGAACCTGCTTGATGCCTGCGTGCTCTTCCGGCGGCAGCTCGTACAGATCCTTGTCGACCGGCTCCGGCGGTTCGATGTGGTTCAGGATGCCGTCCAGACCTGCCATCAGCTGTGCGGAGAATGCGAGGAATGGGTTGCAGGACGGATCCGGAGCGCGGAACTCGATGCGCTTTGCAGCCGGGGAGGTGCCGGCCAGCGGAATACGGATGGCGGCGGAACGGTTGCGTGCGGAGTACACCAGATTGACCGGCGCTTCGAAGCCCGGAACCAGACGGTGGTAGGAGTTCAGGGACGGGTTGGTGAAGGCAAGTACGGAGGAGGAGTGCTTGATCAGGCCGCCGATGTACCAGCGGGCGAGGTCGGACAGGCCACCATAGTTCTTCTCATCGTAGAACAGCGGCTTGCCGTCCTTCCACAGGGACTGGTGGCAGTGCATGCCGGTGCCGTTGTCGCCTGCGATCGGCTTCGGCATGAAGGTTGCGGCCTTGCCTGCCAGAGCGGCGGTCTCGTGAACGACGTACTTGTACTTCATCAGGTCATCGCCTGCGTGCTGCAGGGAGTTGAAGCGGTAGTTGATCTCCTGCTGGCCAGCGCCGGCGACCTCGTGGTGGGAACGCTCGAGGATCAGGCCGACCTTCTGCAGGTTGGCAACCATGTCGTCGCGCAGATCCTGAGTGTGGTCGATCGGCGGGACCGGGAAGTAGCCGCGCTTGACGCGGTTCTTGAATGCGATGTTCGGGGTGCCGTCGTCTTCGGTGTCGACGCCGGAGTTCCACGAAGCTTCGATGGAGTCGACCTCGTAGAAGGAGCGCTGCATGCTGTTCTCGAAGCGCACCTTGTCGAAGATGAAGAACTCGGCTTCCGGAGCGAAGGAAGCGGTGTCGGCGATGCCGGTGGACTTCAGGTAGGCCTCGGCCTTGCCTGCAACCTGACGCGGATCGCGGGAGTACGGTTCGTCGGTCAGCGGGTCGACGATGGAGAAGGCCACGTCGAGGGTCTTGTGCTTGCGGAACGGATCGACGAATGCGGTGGAAACGTCCGGCACCAACTTCATATCGGACTCGTTGATGGCCTGGAAGCCTTCCATGGAGGAACCATCGAACGGCATGCCGTCGGTGAAGGCGTCCTTCAGGAATTCGCTTGCCGGCACGGTGAAGTGCTGCTGAACACCGATCAGATCAGTGAAGCGAACGGAGACATACTCGATGCCTTCCTGGTTGATAAGGGCCTCAGCATCAGCCTTGGTTTCAAGTGCAGTCACGGGACCGCTCCTTTCGAATAAGTAACTTACAGGCTCTTAGTCTAGGAACGTGCGTTTCGCTCACTCGCCAATTGGGTTACGAGAATGTTTCGTAATGACATATTCGAAGGATGATTTCGCAGAAAACTGGGATTCAATTGTTACGAACGCTCATATTCGCTTGCGCAAAACCGTTCAATTTGTGGACATTCGTGTCGTCGCACCGTCCGCAACGCCAGTTCTTTTCCAAACCTTACGTAGGCTCATGGAAAGATGAAATAAAAAAACCTCGATTGCATATCAATCGAGGTTCCTGCACGTTATACCGGATTGTCAATCCCGGGCATCAGCGGCCACGCATGGCACGACGGCTGACACGCTGCGGATGCATCGGGTCGACACCCTTCGGAATGCCCATGCCGTTCTTCATCTGCAGAGTGCGCAGACGCTCGTTGAGAACGTTCAACTCGGTTTTGGTGAGTATGAAACGGCTCTTCGGATGGATGGCGGCCACCAACTTGTTCTTGTGGTGGGTCGGCAGGTAGCTCTTGCATTTGAGCACGGTCTTACGCAGGTTCTTCAGGCTCGTCTGGTTCTTACCCTGGCCGACGTAAATACGGTAGACGGGAATATCGGATCCGGCGGTCACGCCCTTGATGTTCTGTTCCTGACGATCCATGGCACGCTTGACACGGCCGTATTCGCCTTCGCCCAACAGATAAATACCGTTGTAGCCGGTACCGCGCCAGATGGCATCCTTGGTCTTCGGATCAACCCACACCGGTTCCTGCGGGAAGTTGAAGCCAGCCTTGTTGATGTTGCCGAGAACGCTGATGGCAGCGCCCTGACGGCCTTCAAGCTTGGCGTATCCAACCTTGTCGGCACGGTTGGTGAGCATCATGGTGGCGAATAGCAGGCCAAGCATGACGGCCAGGATCATGGATGTGATCCATCCAATCACCGACCACTTGAATACGATGCCAAGTACCACGAACACGATGATAGGCGCCACGAACACGCCTCCGCACAGCCACGGAAGAGCCTTGTCTTCGGCATGGGTGTACTTGAAGATCTGAATGATCTGTTTGATGGTGCTCTGCTTCTTCTTTGGCTCTTCTTTGTCTGCCATCGACTTCCTCACTTGGTTATGCGGTTACTCACACTGGAACGGTAGTTTATCAGGAACCATGCCATATCGTATGATTTCCGCTGTTTCCCCTTTATTGACGAGGATTATCGGGTGTGCAAAGGCCTGCCATCCGCTTTGAGCAGCGCCTCTCCGAACGATTCGCTGAACGTAGGATGCGGATGGATGAGCCTTGCCGCGTCGGCAAGCGGTACATGGTTACCGACCAGCTGTTCGGCTTCCGCGATCAGATCGCTGGCTATCGGACTGACGATGTGCACTCCAAGCACAAGAGGAACGTCAGGAGCGTCAGTCATCGCACCGCTGACGATGGTCATGGATCCACCCTCCCCGCTCATGAGCATACGCGAGTTAGACAGCATCGGATATGCGGTTTCCTGCGGATCGACAATGGTGTCACGTGATTTCGCCTCGCTGAGCGTAAGCCCGACGCTTGCCGCCTCGGGGAAGGAAAACACGACTTGCGGCACGGTTTCGTCGACGACAGGTTTGGGATCAAGTCCCGCGATGGTTTCGGCGATGGTGATGCCCTGCTCGAACGCACGGTGCGCCAAGGCATGCCCCGGCGTGATATCTCCCAAAGCCCATACGCCTTCCACGTTCGTGCGCCCGTACGCATCGGTCAGAACATAGCCACGTTCATCCAATGCGATGCCGTTGGAAGCGAACCAGTCGGCATCGGTGTTCGGCATGCGGCCAATGGCAGCAAGCACCACTTCGCCATACGCGGTGAGCTCCTCACAGTCATCACCCTGCCTGTAGTGCACGGTAGCACCCAAGTTTGCTCCAGTGTCCACATGACTTACCGACGTGCGCGCCACCACATTCACGCCATGGCGTTTGAGCTCACGCGTCAACGTCATCGAAGCCCGCCTCTCCCAAGACGACAGCACGCGATCCTTGCGAATGAGCAAGGTCACCTTGCATCCCGACGCATTCCACAATGATGCGAATTCCAACGCCACCGCGCCAGCGCCGATAATCACCGCGCTGGATGGGAACGTGTCCAATTCCAGAGCCTGCGTCGAATCAATCAACGCTCCGGAAAACGGATCGTTAGGCAACGGCAGCGGGCGCGAACCGGTCGCGAGAACAATATCGCCGCCTGAGATCGTAAGTTCAGGTCCTACAGGTTCCCCTACTCCCGCCTTGATGGAACGCAGAACCTGCGTCTCTCCCAAGGCCGGCGCAACATGCACCTCATGACCATTTTTCAGCTGTGCCTCGCCACGGAACACGGTGACGCCACGGTGCGACAGCAATCCCGCCAATCCCTTCGTCATCGTCTCCACCGTGGACATACGGAAGTCACGTAACCTGCCGAAGTCAATGCTCTGCAATGCGACATTGATGCCCATACGCTCCGCCTGACGTACGTTCTCTACACTATGCGCGGCCGTCAGCAACGCCTTCGATGGAATGCACCCGCGATTGAGGCAAGTGCCGCCCAACGTGTCGTCGCGTTCTACCAATGCCACCGTTTTGCCAAGTTGGGCAGCTCGTAGTGCCGTGGAATATCCGCCTGGTCCCGCTCCGATGATGACGATGTCGAAATGCTGTTCAGTCATGTCTGTCCTCGTTGATTCGTGCGTTACAACTGGTTACATGGTAATGGAAAAGCCGCCGGTTTTCGCCGACGGCTTGAAAAAACGATGGCCGCGATTCCCGGCAGGAGCCGATCACTCCGGCCAGTGTCCACGCTTATCGTAACGCGGCTTCGGCAGACGCCAACGGCGCATCTGGATCGCACGGCTCCACGCATAGGAACCAGAACGCATGCCCTTGGCCACGGATTGCTCGCCGAACTTCTCAATGAGTTTCTTCTTGAGCTTACGCCACATGATCACCACGTCAATGATCACCGCGAACAGGTACACATACATGAGTACCATCAACGGCAATGCCAACGCAGGCCACTGATATGTCACGAAAATCGAACCGATCAGAATGACGAACGCAACCGGAATGAAGAACTCACCGAGGTTAAAACGAGCGTCGACGTAGTCACGGATGTAAATGCGCCATGGCAGACGCTCTGCCTTTGGCATGTGGTTGATGTCGCCCTTCTGCATGGCATCGTACTCGGCGTTCTCACGCTCGCGCATACGCGCCTTGGCGGCCTTACGGCTCGCCTCGCGATCCTTGGGAACCAACGGGCGAAGATTCTGCGCCTGAGCATCCTTGCGCTTCGGCGTCGGACGACCCTTGCCGGAAGTGGTTTCCGCAACCTTGGTCTCGACAGGCTCCTGCGCCGTCTCTTCCTTCTTGTTAAACAAACTCATGCCTATAGAGCGTAAAGTGACGTATCGACGCCTTGGCCCTGCCCTGTCAACAATTGGACGTGCCGATTGAGACCGATACAATGGTCATTCGTTACACGCATATGATCACGCTGCGTTGTTGTATGGCAGCGCGTCTTTGTAAGGAGCAATATGGCAGCTTTACCTGTCGAAGAAGTTCGATCACGAGTCGAAGCGGATTTTGACCGCATCGTCAACGTGCTTAACAAGAAAATCGCATTACAGTCCATTTCGGCAAAAGGCATCACCGCGGATCACATGAAACGATCCGCCGAATTTGTGGCCGAAGAGCTCAGCAAGGTCGGCGTAAACGCCCAAGTGGTGCAGTCCCACAATCCTAATGGCACCCCGGGCGCTTGGGAAGTCATTGGTTCGAAGATTGTCGATGAGAATGCACCGACCGTGCTTTTGTACGCGCATCACGATGTACAGCCGGTACCCGACGCCAGCGCATGGAACACCGACCCGTTCGTCGGCACTGTAATCGACACCCGCCTGTACGGGCGCGGCTCGGCCGACGATGGCGGCGGCATCGCCATCCATTCAGGCGCATTGCAGGCTCTCGGCGACGATCTGAAAGTCAACATCAAAGTCTTCGTTGAAGGCGAAGAGGAAATGGGCTCACCAAGCTTCATTCCCTTCATCGAAGAACACAAAGACGAATTCGACTCCGATGTGATCATCGTCGCCGACTCGGGCAACTGGTCCGCGGAAATCCCCTCCCTCACCACATCACTTCGCGGCAACACCGACATCGACGTGCATGTCAAGGCATTGCATCACCCAGTGCACTCCGGCCAGTACGGCGGACCGATCCTCGATGCGAACACGCTCGCAGCCATGCTGATCGCCTCCATGTACGACGAACACGGCGATCTGGCGGTACCGGGCGTCGCCTCAGAAGATCCAATCGGCGGACTGCAGCGAGACATGGACGAGGCAACCGTGCGTACGGACGCCGGCATCGTCGATTCCTACCGTCTAGCCGGCACCGGTTCTTTGGCCGCACGCCTGTGGACCAAACCAAGCGTGACCGTCATCGGTTTTGACGCGCATCCGGTGGAAGGATCCTTCAATGTGATCTCCCCTGAAACAACGTTCCGCCTCAGCCTACGCACCGCCCCGAACCAGCGTCCGGAAGAGGCCCAGGAGGCGCTTGCCGCATTCATGGTCGAGCATGCCCCGTTCGGTGCCGAGGTGTGGGTCGACAAGCTTGATAATGGCATGGGCTGGGCCATGGATCCGAATGCCGAAGCCACCAAGGATGCCATGGAAGCCATGGAAGAGGCTTTTGGCGTAGCTCCTGTCAACAAGGGTGAAGGCGGTTCGATTCCGTTCATTCCGGAATTGCAGCGTATTTTCCCGAAGGCCCAAGTCTTGGTTACCGGGCCGGAGGATCCGAAGGCCAACGCGCATAGCCCGAACGAGTCCATCAGTCTGCCCAGTCTGAAGAACAACGTGATCACCGAGGCGCTGCTGCTCGACAAACTCGCCAAGTAGCGGATGCCACGCTTTTTAAGAAAAAACATACAAAAAGGACGTTCCATTCTGTGTAATGAATGAAACGTCCTTTTTGCAATCGCCGCAAATCCAACAATCTCGAGCTATGAGATCATCTGTTCGATCAATTGCCGGTACCGGTGAAAGCCCAATGCCAGTAGCCCGTGAAGTAAGCGCAAGACAACGCAATCACTGGCACTGCCACACAAATCGCATAAAACAGCCAGTCGACGGCGTTCAAACGTGATTCCCGGGCCTGACTACGTGGAGCATCCGATCCGAAAGCACGCGCCTCCATGGCGGTGGCCAGCTTCGTGCCGCGTCGAATCGACACAACCAATAGGCTGAACGCCTGGGAAAATACGCGCTTGATGGCGCTACCGTCGCCTAGGCCACGAGAGCGGCGGGACTGCCCAAGCGCACGCCAATCATCCTGCAGCAACGTGAACATGCGCATGCCAGCCAAACCGCCATATACGAATCGTGACGGCAAATACAGAATCTGCACCAAACCATCGGCCAGATCGGTCGGGTCAAGGCCAAGCGCGAGGATCACGCCGGGAACGGCAATGGCCGCCACACGTAGGAACGTGGCCAACGCCAAATACAACGATCCCTGCGAGATCACAATGACATTACCAAGATTGACTAGCACGGCACCGGATGTTTTGCCATACAATGACACGGAAATGAAGCTTCCCGAAGCTGCGACCCATACCGGCCAGGTTTTACGAAGCACCGTCCATGGAGCGACGCCTCCAATCCAGAGCAGCAGCATCTCCAACGCGAACGCCACCGATGCGGAAACCACGTCCAACGTCACGAACATGGGAATGCACAATATCAGCGCACCGACGAAACGACTGACCGGATTAATTTTCGCTACAAACCATGACGGCGACGCCGGCTTGGCGTCATCATGACGTTCCTTATGCGGCACCACGCTGATGGTTTTCAACTGTTCCATCTCACTCCCCCTCGCTTACGAGAATGCGACGCGCACCCAGCGCTTCGATCAACGGCTCGTCATGAGTGACCATGATGACGGAACAGCCCGCGTCGCGCGCGCCCGCTATCAGCCTGACCATTTCCGTCCATGTGGTGAAATCCTGACCGAATGTCGGCTCGTCCATCACCAACACCTTCGGCGCCGCGGCAAGCATGGACGCCACGGAAAGGCGACGCTTCTCGCCGCCGGATAACGTGAATGGATTGGCTGGGGCGAACCGTTTGAGGTTCAGCCGTTCTAGCATCATATCGGCGATGGCGTAGGCCTCGTCATCGGTTTTCCCCATGGATTTAGGGCCGACTGCCACTTCGTCGCGCACGCTGGACGTGACGAACTGGTGTTCCGGCTCTTGGAACACCATGCCGATTCGCCCAAGAAGATCCCTGCTTTTCCATGTGAAGACGTTGTTCTCCCTATGTGCGGGAACCATGCTTTCATCCATACTTACCCGACCGGAAATCGGCTTGAGCAAGCCAGCCAAAGTCAAAGCGAGCGTGGATTTTCCCACGCCGTTTTTGCCGGTCAGGGCGGTAATCTCGCCGGCATGGAACGCGAGGTTCACATGCTCGCCAAGCGCGAATTCACGTCCGAAGCTGAGATCCTCGGTTCGCAGAACAACATTTCCCGACGACTGATTGGATTCGGGAATATGGCTTTCGACGGTGCGCCCCGGAACCCAGGCACCACCTTTTGTCAATACCGGCGCCATGCTGCCAAACACTTCTTCCGGAGTGCCGTCGGCGATGACTCCGCTGACATGCGAATCGGATTCCGGCTTGCCAAGCACAATGACACGGTCCACCAAATCAAGCCATACGTCGATGTGATGCTCCACCACCACCAAGGTTTCATGGGTTCGGTCAAGCACATCACGTACCGCATCATGCACTTCCTTGACGCCTTCCGGATCAAGGTTGGCGGTCGGCTCGTCAAGCAACAGCAGCCCGGGATGCATGGCGAGTACGCCGGCCAAAGCCAGACGTTGACGCTGCCCGCCAGAAAGCCTGCGCGTGGAGCGATCGAGTTTCATATAGCCAAGTCCAACAATGTCGAGTGATGAACGGACCCTGCTCCAAATCTCATTTTTTGGCAGATTCAGATTTTCACAACCAAAAGCAGTATCATCTCCCACACGTTCCAGAATCGTCTGCGCATCGGGATCCTGCAATACCAATCCTGAGCGCCCGCGCGAATGGCGGGCATCCGTTCCGTCAATCAGCAGCTCACCCTCGAGTTCGCCTTCATCATCACCGCCGAGCACGCCGGCAAGACCGGCCATCAACGTCGATTTTCCGGCACCGGAAGCGCCCAACAGCAACACGCGCTCCCCCGGCTGTATGGTGAAATCCACATGCCTTAACGCAAAATCCTTACGTGAGGCATGCCGCCATCCCCAATCGCGTGCGACCACCCCGGCTGCGGAAAACGCTTTTTCTGCATCAGTACCCATGAATCGTTCTTTCATTCCTTTTGCATTTGACATTCGCAAGGCGAACACGCATCAAAGAAGTCCCGTATCCACTCACCATGAATGTGATACGGGACTTCACAAACGAATCGTCAGACCAGAACCTGCGCACGACCGGATTCGAAACGGTCAAGCACGCCTGTTTTGGCGATGGCCTGCTGTAGGAAATACATCACCATCCCGGCGAGCACTGCACCGGAAATGATGGAGGTGCCTAGGTAGATGCTGGCACGCACCGTGCTCCAGGCCGGGTTGGTGATCCAGTAGTACAGACCGCAGCCAATACCTGCGAGGGCGCCGGCAATGGTGGTGGACAGCAGGTCCCACTTCCTGTAGGCGAAGACTGCGAAGCCGATTTCCGCACCAAAGCCCTGCATGATGCCGACGATCAGCGAGCCGCCGACACCCCACTGGTTGCCCATGGTGAGCTCAAGCGCGGCGGCAAGGGTTTCCGCGAACAACGCGGCACCAGGTTTGCGCACGATAATGGCCGCCAAAGGACCTGCGAACAGCCAAAAGGCGTTAAGCAATCCTTCAAAACCAGGGGTCACCGCTCCGAAGAGAGCCAGTGGTGCGGTACAGACAATGTCCCAGCCCCAGAAGATCACACCGGACGCAACGGCAATGATGGCAGCCACGACAATATCGACTACACGCCACTTGTTGTTGTGCTTGCGCACTACGGAAGACTGCTTTTCTTCAATCATAGGATATGTGCCTTTCTCTCTTTGACAAGGCACGGGAATGGAGAGACGTCCGCGCGCCGGCATTACCCGGTATACGTTCATACGGTCGAAGCGTTTGCTTCCTCTCAGCCATACGGCCCCCGTGTCTGCGCTTGATACTACACAAGGCACAAGATTTTCACAAGGGCCGTTTCATTTTCGCTTCGTTTCCGGTATGGAATACGCTCGGTTTTTTGCAATGGCCTGTCTTCGCTGGTTTCCCTCCCATACTGAATGCAGTACGGGGACACGGTTCCATAGAGTTTTACAGGGGCCTGCGCATCAACGATCCAGCTAGGTTCCTGAATGTCTCGCCAATATCGTCGGCACGTAATGAGCCATCCTCATTCAGCACGGCCGGACGTCCGGCCTCACCAGTCTCCCTCAATTCCGGTTCCAACGGAAGCTGAGCTAGCAAAGGAACGTCATAGCCGAGGCTTTCGGTCAGCTGTTCCGACACGCGCGCGCCGCCGCCTTCGCCGAAAATCCGCAGACGTTCACCCTTGTGCTCGTAATAGCTCATGTTTTCCACAACACCACGTACTTTCATCGGCACCTGCAGCGCCACCAGGCCGGAGCGGACCGCGATGTCGGATGCGGATGGCTGCGGCGTGGTGACCACCACCAGTTCCGCGTTCGGCAAGGCCTGGGCCACGGAAATCGCCATATCGCCGGTGCCTGGAGCCAAGTCAAGCAGAAGCACGTCGGGCTCACCCCACCACACGTCTGAAAGGAACTGTTCGAGCGAACGCTGCAGTCTCGGCCCTCTCCAAAGAATCGCGCGATCGGCGCCCGCAAACATGCCGATGGAAATCAATTTCGTTCCCCAAGCGGTGACGGGCATGAGCATGCCATTCAGATTGGTGGGTTGCGCGTGCACGCCGAACAGTCGCGGCAGCGAGAATCCATAGATGTCGGCATCAATGGCGGCCGTATCGTAACCGAGCGCCGCGAAAGTGGCGGCAAGATTCGCGGTGACGGACGATTTGCCGACACCGCCCTTGCCGGATGCTATGGCGAAAATACGGGTTTTGATGCCCGGCTTGTTGAAGGGATTCTGCTTGCGCTCGGCTTTGAGACCGGCAACGAGTTGGGTGAGCTTGTCTTGGCTCATAGATCCGACTTCGATGCGCGGCAGCAGCGTTGCATCCGGGTAGGATGCCACCGCTCCGTTGATCTGGTTGGTGATGGTCTGCGATAATGGACAGCCTTCTACCGTCAGTTCGACCTCCACACGAACCTCATAGGTGTTCGCCTTACCTTCCACCGGTATCGCGTCGATGGCTGCGATCATGCCCAGATCAGTCACAGATCGACCCAGTTCCGGGTCGATTACTTTGCTGAGTCGCTCATAGATGCGCGCTTCGATGGTGCGCTCGTCGGTCATGGTTCCTCCTTTAGCCGCGTACCAGACTAGCGTCTGGAGGCGCGGCATGCCAGAGCTTTCTTGCGATTACGTTGCCAGTTTGACGTGCCGGTATCACACCGTTCCATTTTCCAGCAGTATTTTGAACTGGTCCTCGTTTAGCATGGGAACGCCTAATTCCTCTGCTTTGGCGGCTTTGGCACCGGCGTTTTCGCCAATGACCACCCAATCGGTTTTCTTGCTGACGGATCCTGAGGCTCTTCCACCGCGGGAGATAATCGCTTCTTTGGCGGAGTCACGCGAGAAGTCAATCAACGAACCGGTGACAACCACTGTTTTGCCTTCAAGCGTCTGCGGTAGTGTACTGATTTCAACCTGCTCCGCACCGACTCCAGCAGCCTTCCATGCTTCCAACACCGTGCCGCGCCAATCGCCTGGTTCCTTGGCCGATGCGAACCACGTGACTACCGATTCCGCGATTTCCGGACCGATGCCGTCTATCTGTGACAGTTCGTCCACACTGGCGCGTTCGATGGCGTCAAGCGATCCGAGCGTATTGGCGATAACACGTGCCGTAGGAGGACCGAGTCGCCTGATGGACAGGGCCACAAGCACACGCCATAAGTCGGCGTGGCGTGCCTTGTCAATTTCGTCAAGCATTTTCCTTGTGTTTTCCGCGGGACGTATATATACCGGCTGCACGCTGGATGCTCCGGAACGCGACACCTTGGTTTCCTCTCGGACCACCATGGCATCCTCAGGCACATCATATCCGGGATATTCCGCGGATTCATCGACTTCGTCCTTACGCTTTCTCGCCACTGTCGGAGTCGTCCAAAACGCCGGAACCTGATGCCACAGGCCTGATCCGCCGATACGTTTGCGTGTTTTTTTCGGTTTACCGTTCTTGCCGACGGTTTCGTGGATTTCGATGATTGGCGCTTCTCGCCATACGCGAACATCCTGCAAATCGGAGGATGTCAGCGAGAACAGACCGGCCTCGCTGGACAACACCGGCGTTTGCCGGGCCGGCAGTTCCAGCCCTTCCATCGGCTCGTACGGTTCTGGCTCCTGCCCCGGTGCCACCACGATTTCCGTGATGTTCGGCGCGTAGATCGCCACCGAATCGGGGCGATCCTCTTCCGGATTCGTCAACGCGATGGCCGATTGGTCACCCAGATGTTCGATATCGAACGCCTTTCTGGACGCCAGGTTGATGATGCGTTCGGTTAACTGTGCCGGGCAGGACTCCACGTTCGGGCAGCGGATGTCCTTGTCCCCCTCTTTGGCTGGAGCGAGTTGTGCCCCACAGCTCGGGCACTGCGAAGGCATCACGAAACGGCGCAGCTGGTCCTCACGTCCTTCCCTACGTTCCAATACTGGACCTACAAGTTCGGGAATCACATCGCCTGCCTTGCGCACCACAACGGTGTCGCCGATAAGCACGCCCTTACGTTCCACCTCGAACGGATTGTGCAAAGTGGTTCTCGATACCGTTGAACCCGCAACATATACGGGCTTCAGAATGGCTACCGGCGTCACGCGGCCGGTACGCCCCACTTGCACGGTGATGTCGAGCAACTCCGTGTTGACTTCCTCGGGCGGATACTTGTAGGCGATGGCCCAACGTGGCGCACGCGAGGTCGCGCCCAGCGACCGCTGCAACCCCAGATCGTCCACTTTCACGACGATGCCGTCGAGCGCATGCTCGATGTCACCGCGATGCTCGCCGTAGTAGTCGATCATGTCGAGGATTTGGCTGAATGTGGTGACTTCACGGTTGTGCGGAGAGACCGGTATGCCCCACTTCTTGTATAGCTCGTACGCCTCGGATTGGTTGTTGACGATATCGTGTCCGTCGCCGCGTTTGGCACCCCATTGGAGCGTGCCGATACCGTGCGCGTAGAAACTAAGCCTTCTGGTGGAGGTGATGCGCGGGTCTTTCTGACGCAGGCTTCCTGCGGCCGCGTTGCGCGGATTAGCGAAAGGCGCGCGTCCCGCATCCTCGCTTTCCCTGTTGAGCGTGTTGAAATCATCCCATCGCATGAAAACCTCACCGCGGATCTCCACAAATTCAGGAATATCCTCCTCTGGTCCGGCAAGATTCTGCGGAATGGTGGAGATGGTGCGCACATTGAGTGTGATATCTTCGCCAGTCACACCGTCGCCTCTGGTCAGACCCTGTTCAAGCACGCCATTACGATAGATGAGATTGAGCGCAAGCCCATCAATCTTCACTTCGCAGGTCATTGGCAGCGGCTTCGTATCCGACCAATCAAGGCCTCGGATGACACTGTCATACCATTCGCGTAATTCCTCAAGCGAAAAGACATCGTCAAGACTCATCATGCGTGACGGGTGACGCACCGATGCGAAATCGTTGGAGAAGGTGCCCCCAACACGATGCGTCGGCGATTGCGTAGAGTCGAGGGATGGAAACTGCGCCTCCAAAGCCTGTAGGCAGCGCATTCTCGCATCGTAGGCCGCATCAGACGAAACCGGCGCATCATCGATATAGTATGCAATCTGATCGGATTCCACCCATGCTGCCACTCGCGCCCACAATCGCGCCGCGGCTTCAGCACTCATCGACGAAACGTCAAGCCTGTCCAGTCGCATGGCGTCCGCATCAGTCGCCTGCAATGCGGCGATCCACCGTTCGCTTCCCGGCGCATATGAGGCGACTCCCCCATCTGCCGCCACGGGCGTCGACGTGCCCGCGGCACCGCCATCCGTTTCGGAAGCGTCAAAATCCCATGCGAGCTGTTCGGAATCGTCATGCCTTGTCATTGTCACTACCTTGTCAACGTTTTTCGATGTGCTTTCAGTACTGTCGGTCGGCGACACTTCAAACAGTATCGCACAAATGTTCGATTAACGTGCCGTCGACGCTGAATTATTCGCTCCGGATGGCGTCAGTCAGTTGTTCAACGATCTCAGGAACTGCATCTGCACCACGTCGGCCCCGTCTCGTTCCTCGTCATCCATTCTGGATGCGGCCACCGAAAGCGTTCTTGCCGGCACGAACATGCCCTCGTCCACGCAGACTCGCGCGGCCTTGCGCACCAAGGACGCAACCCGCGTGTTGGGCCATACCGGCAGTCCAGCCTGCGCAAGCACATGCATGGCTTCCGGAACATTGGTAGGCACTGGAATGCACTGCGATTGCGCGCGTCCGATTAATTCCTGAAGCTCACCTTCCAACATGGCGATACGCCCCGGAGCGATCTCTTCGCTCATGATATATGAGGCGGCCGCAATGTCGAAATGATCGCACATCCATTCCGCGTAGGCGAGCCTATAGTAAGCGAACGATGCATCCTCACGGTCGAGTGCGACATGCAACGCGTTGAGACATGCGGCTCTAGCCGGATCCCAATCCTCGGAGCGTGCCAACTGCACCGCCAGTTTAAGGTGTGAGAGCGGATAAGCAGGCGCGTATCGCACCATCGCGTTGAGATGCGGCAGCGCGGCCTTGACTCCTTTGACCTGTGCGAGCACGTCAGCTAGTTCCATATGCGCATAGAACAGGTTGTCAGGGATAAGCACGGTACGTTCGCCTTCCGTAGCAAACATACGGTTATAGATGACACGTTCCGCATACGAGTTGAAATACCGTGGCACGCCCGGATTCGAAACGAACAGCTGATCCATTCGTTCCAGCGCCGCTTCGGCCAATTCCACGCTCTGATCGATCTGCCCGGAAAACAGCAGATCCCTCGCCTTGATGCGCTCCGCATCGAGCTCGTCAGCCACGCGGAATGAGAAATCCGGCGTGTCCTTACCATCAATAAGAGCGCTCGTCACTTGCGGAGCCAGGGCCGTTAACTCAGGGTCGGAGATGGCATTGATGACGTCCATGGCCTGCTTCGCTTTGGCCACCGATTCCAGATGGGGGTCCTGCGCGATCCTATGGAATTCGCCAACCGCGCGCTGCAGCAGATCCACACGTTGGATGGACAGCCCTGACATGTCGCGGCAGCCAAACAGTTGCGCCGTATCATGGTCGAACGCGGCGTCAGAAAGCTCGGGCTCCTCCTGGCTCCCCGCCGGAGAGAAACGGCTGTCACGCAGGTCGAGTGCAGCATCCACCGGCTTCAACGCTCCAAGACCATCCACATCCATTTCCGCGCCGAACATGCGGTACGTGCCTGTCGGATCAGACAGTCCGCACTCACCCAACCGTTCCATGAACTCGCTTCTGGTAAAGGTGACCGTCACCAGATTGCGCACGGTTGGATTCTTGCGAAGCTGGCTCAACGGATCGTCGCCATCCCCGTCGAAATCGTTATAGCCGATCAGACCAGCATCAAGACCATCATGCGTGGAATGCTCGGAATCGCCCTCCTCGCCGGTGGACTCGTTTGAGGCTTCGTCAGGAACCGCAAACGCCATCTCGTCGAAGTCGATATCTTTCATCAGAGCCTCGAACTGGCTGTTCAGCGAATCGTCCGCATCATCGCCGTCACCGTCATCGGCACCCAAGTCAGCGGTTTTCGGCGTCACTGGCCGAGACGGATCCCCATGGAAATCGCCGTCCTTCGGATCGGCTTTGGATCCGGAAACGCCCATATCTCCGGTACGGATTCGTTCGAACGCGGCCAATGCCTCGCTCATCAGCTCGCTGATGGCGGAATCCTGCTCGGCCACGGCCTCCTCCAAACCAATCGAATCAATGTGCATCGATACGCGCTGGATGCCTGGATCGGCACCAAAACTCAACGCGGCCATCATCAGTCCGACACGCAGATTGTAGTCCGCGCTCATGCGAGCGCGTTCGGCGTCCGTCATGTCCGCCCATGCATGGCGTGTCGCATCGTATCTGGTGGACGGCATCATGGAAACGCCTGCGGAAGTAAAGCCGATCGCCATATTGCCGTCCTTGAGGCTGCATCGGAAATCCACGTCGAAACGGTATGGAAGGCGCATGCTGCGCAGCAGCCGAGACATTGTCTGGCGGTACACCCATTCCGAACCGCCTTCGCGGCCTAAGGCGACGCCATCCGTGCCGCCCTTCGTGTTTTCGGCAATGGAACGCCTGGTTTCCGAGGCGATGTCCACCAGACGCATGACGGCCTGCACGCCATCATCCTGCCGGGAGTCGAGGATTGCGCCGAATTCGTCATCCGGTTTCAATGCGATCAACGCCGGATTTTCCAGCAACGCCATGTCGATCTGCGCCGCTTCGGCTCGTGTCACGGTGTCTTCCGTGGGGAGCCTGCCGATACGGGCGTTGCGTTCCAACCATGAGCTGACTGCGGCGAAACGGTTGAGATTGCCTTCGATGTTCAGCGCACGCAACGATGCCGAGAACGGCAACGTGGAATCCCATGCGAAGAAGTAGCAGCCGGAATAACTGGACGTGTACAGATGTAGCGGTTCCGCACCATGTACGGCCTCAAGGCCTTGGTCTTTGTCGAGGGCACCGGCCTCGCGCATGAGGTCGGCGAAATAATCCTCGAGTCCGGAGGCACGCATGCCGTGCGAGCGGGCACTCATCGTGTCTCTGATGGATCGGCGGATCGCGCCCATCGGCGCTTCTCTGTTGAGCCTGCGGAAGATGTTGCCCGTGCCGAATCCTACGAGTAGTCCGTTCATTTGCGGCAGCATGTAGGCCGCGAAGAACGCGATGGCGATGGCGTCACGGTATTCTAGGTCGAATCGCATGGCTTCCGGCAGGTTGGCGCGCATCTGTTCAAGCGTGTAGCGGTTGCCGACCTTGAGCCAGGACGCGAGCCACATCATGCGTCCTCCGGGCATGCGCCCTACGACACCGCCTTGTGATGCGCGTACCATTTTTGGCGTGCCGTTCGCAGCATGACCGAATCGTGGGCCGTCCGGCAGAGTGAGGGTCTCCTCTTTGACGAAGATGAAGCGTGGGTCCAGTTCCTGCACGTCCATTTCAGGATCGGTGCCTGCGAAGACGCGCGCTTTGTTGTCGGCGAGCGCGATTTGTGCGAAGTGGTTGGTGTCGGTGAATAGGCCGATGGAGAAGGCTTTGCCTTGGGTTTGCGGTAGTTGTGCCCAGCCGAGTTGGAGTGTGTTTGGCACGCCTTCGAAACCTTTGATGATGCGTCGTTTGATGAGCGGGTTGAGTTTGATGGCGTTGCGGGTGAGTTCGCCGACGATGTCATCTGGCGTGTCAAGGGCTTTGCCGAAGGGGTTGGTATCGGTGGCGTTGTGGGGGTGTTTGTTGTGGTTGATGAGTTGTCGTACCCCTTGCATGGCGTGGTTGAGCATGGTCCGTCCTTGATGCGGATGGTGTGCTGATGGCGATGCTGGTGTGAGGTGTGACATGTGGGCCATTCTTTCAATTCAATGCGACATGCAGCCTTTAGAATAATATTTGTGGTTTTTTCGAAACAGCGTTTTCAGGCGCGTCATCGTGTGCGCGCAGCTATTGTAGCCGCTTTTGTTGTGGTGGTGTTGGTTGAGTGCGTGTTGTGTAATGTGCCTTTTTTCCGGTCGTTGGCGGCGTCGGGTGATTCGGCGGCTGCGTATAACACGTTGGGGCCAGGGCTTGAGCGTCGTGATGATGGGTTGTTGGAGGTTATTGATCCGACGCAGGCGTATTTGCAGGTGGCGGCGGATGGTTCATCGGATTATGTGCGTGTTGTTCCTGTTCCTGATGAGGTGCTGCAGGGGGCTGAGCAGCAGGGTGAGCGCGTGTTGCGTACGGTGCGTGTGCGTCCTGATGCTGATCGTAGGGCGTGTGAGCTTACTTCGGTGTCGTTGGATTCGTCTCGTTCGTTGTATGTGAGGGCTGCGGCTGGTCGTACGGTGCGTGTGCAGGTGGTGGAACCGAAGGGGTCTTTGATTCCGTTTGAGGCGGTGCGTGCGAATGTGCGTGTGCCTTTTTCGGTGAGTCCGCTGCGTGTGGCGTTGTTGGTGTTGGCGCTGGTGTTGGTGGCGTTGTGGCGCCCTGGTTCGCGTTTGTGGAAGGTGCCGTTGGATACGTCGAGTGTGCGCCAGCGCGTGGCGTTGGGTGTGTTGCTGGCGATTCCGGGGGTGGCGACCGCCGCGGTGGTGGTGTGGCAGTTGGTGTCTGCCGTACCGTTGAGCTTTCATACTGATGGCATGTATACGTATGATTACGATCAATATGATCATGTGGCTCGGGCGTTGCTTGATGGTCATGCGTGGCTTGATTTGGATGTGCCCCAGGGGTTGCGTGATGCGGATAATCCGTATGATGTGGCGACCCGTCAGCAGTTGCTTGCCGATGGCGTGAGCCCTGTGTATTGGGATTATGCGTTTTTCAATGGGCGTTGGTATTCGTATTTTGGTGTGGTGCCGGCGTTGCTGTTGTTTGTGCCGTATCGTGCGGTGACGTCGTTGTGGGTTGATGGTGGTCTGATGATGCCGTCGGGTGCCGCGGTGCCGTTGCTGATGTTTGGTTTTTTGGTGTTCGCATGCCTGTTGACGATTCGTGTGATCAAGCGTGTGCGTCCGCATGTTTCGGTGGCTGCGGTCAGCATGTTGTGCGTGTTTGTATTGTTGGCGTCGAATGCTTCGTATTTGTGGTATCGGACGAATTTCTATTCGGTGCCGATCGCAGCGTCTTTGTTGTTGAGCACGTTGGGCTTGTGGCTGTGGTTGGGGGCCGAACGTCCGTCCGCGGCCAACGCTGGCGAGGATGGCAAGGTGAATGCGGTCGGCTCGTTGTCGCTGCCTCGTTTGGCTGCCGGCTCGGTGTGCATTGCTGCGAATGTGGGTTGTCGTCCGTCGTTTGTGGTGGTGGCGTTCGCCGCGTTTCCGTTGTTCTGGCCGCAGATTCGTGCGATTGCCAAACAGTTGCGTGATGGCGTGTTCGCTTCTGGCGCGCATGGGCGCGCCTGCGCCATGTTGCATGCGTTGCGCGCGCCTTTGGCCGTGCTGGTGCCCGCATTGGTTGTAGTGGTGCCGTTGTTCGCCTATAACATGGTGCGTTTCTCCTCGCCATTCGATTTCGGTTCGTCATATCAGATAACGGTCACGGATATGACGAGCTACCATCAGTCGTGGTCGAATTTCATTTGGACGGTCGCATACTATCTGTTTTTGCCGTTGCGTTGGACGAATATGTTCCCGTTCCTTGCCGTCGACCCCACCCCATTGAAAGATTGGGGGTTCACGGAGGCGATGCCTGGAGGCCTGTTCGCCATGGCGCCTCTCGCATTGGCTTCGCTGGCATGCCCATTCCTACGCCGGCATATGCGCGCTCGTGGTCATACCGGTATGTGGCGTACACTGACGACGTTCCTGCTGTTGAGTTTGCTGATTGTGGCGCTTGACGCGCGCTTGGGTGGTCTTGGGTGGCGCTACATCGCCGATTTCGGTTGGCTGTTCGCCTTGGCTTCGTTGCCTCTGCTGCTCATTGCGTTGGATTGCGACCGTCCGCGGCTGTGCTGGCTGTTGCGCGTACTGGTGTTGGCGCTGCTGCTGTTCATGTTGGCGGTGACGGTGTTGTCGTTGTTCCTATATGGTCGCGACGACGAGCTGATACGCAATAATTCCGGTTTGTTCCATGACGTGCAGTCGTGGTTCACCCTGATATGAGGCACGGCGTTTTCAGGGTTATTTCAGGGTTTTATTACGGTTTGTCCAATAAAATCTCCGGTTTGTTCCGAGTTTTGCGAATAATAGTGGTGTCGTAACTGTTCGCTATGAGATGAACCCTTGTTGGAGACATCAGCTATGAAATCGCTTCCACTTCTGTCTAACCATCCTCGTGTTAGACGCTGGACCGCGGCCGTGGTAGCATCGGTCATCGCATTGGGCGTCTGTCTCGCCAGCTATGACAACGTCGATGCGGCCATCAGACAAAACAGGATCGAACGGCTGAACGCACGTATCGAGAATGTGTACACAGCCGACTATCAGAATATGGCCGACGACAAGCTCGAGCAGGAAAAAAGCAAGTCTGCCGCCACGGAAGATGACATGTTCGTCACTGAGGATCCGTACGGCACCAACACCACGTCGCTGTATGTGTATTTCACCACCGACGACTCGGTATCCGTATCCTATACCGTGCATGCGGACGGCTACGCGGATTTCACCCGTGACGCCTACCAGCAATCGCAATACAGCAAAACCCATGAATTCCAGATACTCGGCCTTATTCCCCGGGAAAAGAACACCATCACCATCACGTTGACCAACGCCGATGGCAAATCCCGTACGCATACCTTCGAACACAGGGGCACTTCCCTGCTTGGCAATGAGGAAGTACAGCTGGAGCAGACCGTCGTAGCTGATTCCGGAGAAGACTTGGGCGATGGCCTGTATGCCATACTCGGCAACGATTCCGACGAGCAGGACTTCATGTTCTATTATGATACGAACGGCGTGCTGCGCGGTGAGATTCCCGTGCTCTACTATCGTTCGCATCGTCTGCTGTTCGACGATGACGGGCTCATGTGGTTCTCCGCTTCCACGCACCACATGGCGGCGATGAACCGTCTCGGCAAGTTGGAGAAGATCTATGATCTTGGATCCGACTATATTCTGCACCACGATTACGCGATGGACGCCAATGGAGACATCGTGCTGTTGGCCACCGAAATGGGCCGCGACGACAATGCCGTGCAAGATCAGGTCATCAAGCTCAGCACTTCCACCGGCAGTGTGACCCGCTTGGTGGATTTCGGCGAACTGTTCGCCGACTATAAGGCCTCCACCACGCATGCGGGAACCGACGAGTCGGATTCGAGCGCCCAGAATCGTTGGGATTGGCTGCATTGCAACACCATCCAACTGTTGGATGATGGTTCCGCGTTATTCTCCGCACGCGAAACGTCCACCATCATCAAAGTGGATGATCTGGAATCAGATCCGACGGTCGACTACATGATCGGCGAGCCGTCCGTGTGGGCAGGCACCGATGAGGTCAGCAGTTTCCTAGCGAAAGACGGAGATTTTTCCGATACCGGCGGACAGCATTCCATCACATACGTCGCCGATGATTCGCTGCCTGACGGCCAGTATTACCTGTACATGTTCGACAATAATTTCGGCACTTCGCTGACGCGTCCTGATTTCGACTGGACGGTGATCGACGGTATCTCGACCGAACTGTCTTCTGACACGGCGAAGTCGCAGTATCGCAAATATCTGGTCGACGAGAATGCAGGCACGTATACGGAAGTGTCGTCGTTCGACGTGCCGTATTCGCCGTATGTCAGTTCCGCACAGGAATTGGACAACGGACAGATTCTCATCGATTCGGGCATGAAGGGCCTGTTCGGCCAGTACAACGAGGATGGCGATCTGTTGGTGCAGTTCAAGATGACGTTGAACAGCGCGTACATCTATCGCGTGTACAAGTACGATTTCTCGGGATTCTATTTCGACTGACGCGTAAGCGTTCGCGAATCTTGATGGGGCTGGAATCTGAACTCCTTTCGGGGGTTTGGGTTTCCGGCCTCGTTTCGTATGCGGCGGGTTCGGCGCGCCCGTACAATGGGCAGCATGGGTTTTTTCGATTCGTTGTTTTCATCCAAGCGTCCCGAGGGGGCGCGTGATGTCACGTTCACGCTTGACCAGGCCGGCCACACGTATGAGGATGGCAATATCGGTTTGAAGCCGACGTCGTTGACGATCACTCCGGAAAGCAAGCGTGTGGCCGTGATTGGGCTGAATGGTTCCGGTAAGACCACGTTATTGCAGTTGTTGGATGGCGCGTTGGCCGCGACGTCCGGTTCGGTACGCGTCGACGCGGATGGCGTTGCATACGACCCGTCGGCGAAGCGTGATCTGAAACGTATCGAATCGATGATTGGTCGTGTTCGCCGCGAGGAGATTCCGAACAGTTATTACAAGGCGGATTCCATTCGTGAGGCGATTGATGAGCCGTTGAAGAAGCATAAGGTGCCGGAAAGCGAACGTCAGGCGATTATCGGCAATCTGTTTGCGCATTTCGATTTGGCTGCGGTCGCGCGCGAGTCTGCTTCCGCGTTGGACAGCGAGAAGCGCCATCTGCTGGCGATTGCTTCCGCATTGAGCTTCTCTCCCGCAGCGATCGTTGCCGACGAGCCGACTAAGGGTTTGGATGAGGTGGCGTCCGCGCATGTGGCGAAAGCCTTGTTCAGTTACGACAAGCAAGTGGTGTTCGCCACGCATGACACGGAACTGATCACACGCGCGGAATATGCGATCGACCGCACACTGGTGGTCGACGACCATCAGGTGGTGTTCGACGGTGGCCCGCATGAGGCCGTCGCCTTTTACACAGATCTCATCCGAGCCAAATACGAGGCAGCCAAAGCCTGATTCATATTCCGATCGATTCGTATTGGCCGCTGTACCGTCATTGGCGTTAATTGCGGCACAGCGGCACGATTCAAGCGATCATTGTGTTGACGGTGTCAAGCACCACTTGCACATTATGCCGAAATTCGTCGGATTCCGGCAGCAGCGAAATCGCAAGATAGCCGTTCGAAGTCATATCAAAGAAGTAGCCGGGTTGGCCTGAAATTCCATGGCGTTCGATCATGGCCAATACCAGCTCGTTCTCGTCGAGTACGCTCGGCACGCGTAACAGCACGTTCCATCCACCCTCGGCACGCAATACGCTGACCATACCGTTTTTGTCGGCGTTCAGCATGGCATGCAATGCGGTGAGATTGGCTTGCACGCGGTTTTTTACGCGCGTAGTCTGAGCTGGAGCCTCCTGCAGCATGAGGGGAATCTGTTTGGCGATGATTTCGCTCATCGGCAGATAGTCGTCGGCGATCACGTCGAGCCTGCGCCTGGCTTCTTCCACCTCTCCTGCCGGGCCGGATACTTGGATCCAACCGACTTTGGCGTGCGGCGCGGCCAACGTTTTCGAAAACCCGTCCAACGCGAAGGTCAATGCACCTTTCTCTCCCGCAAGACGCGCGTTGCCGTCGAATGGTTCCAGATCGTAGTCGTAGAACACCTCGTCGGCGATGATGGCCACCTCATGGTCGTGGCAAAGCCGCACGATGGCTTCACGTTCCGACGGTTTGACATATGAACCAGTCGGATTATTGGGGTTAATGAGTACCAGTGCGCGGATACATTCGCCTTCTTCACTTTCAAGTGCTTCGCGCAGTTCGGCCACATCGATGTACCAAGATCCGTCGAATCGCTGCTGGTATTCGATCATGTCGACACATTCGAGTCGTGCGATCGATTCGATGAGAGGATAGCCGGGTTTCGGCGCGAGCACAGCATCGCCGGCGTCGCACAGGAGTTTGATCAGCCACGAGTATGCTTCGGACGTTGAGCTCAGTATGTACAGGTCTTCGACGGCAACATCATTGCCTCGCCCTTGAAGGAATGCGGCCAACGCTTCGCGCGCATACCGTTGGCCGTGTGGCTCAGCGCCATATATGTCTGGCAGAAGTTCCGGCGCGAGCGCATGCTTGGTTGGATTGGAGTCGTTGAGTTTGCCGAGCGTGATGCCGCTTGTTTTGGCTTCCGCTTCCGCTTTGGCGATGGGATTGGGCTCGCTGATATCGACTCTGGAGGAAAAACGCATGGTCTCCACCATACTCCTTGGGTTGCGCAAGTCGTTACGTCAAGCAAGATGGTATGCCTTCGCTTCACAAATGTTGACGGTATAAGCGAGAGCCGCCCGACGAATCGGACGGCTCTCGCTTATACGAAAGTTGGGAACCTTAATGGTTCACGGCATCACTTCTGCTTGGTGCTTGCGTAGTACGCGGCACCGATGATGCCAGCCTCATTGTGCAACTTGGCTGCAACGATCGGGGTCTTGATGTCGATGTACGGCAGGAACTTCTCAGACACACGAGACACGCCGCCGCCGACGACGAACAGCTGCGGATCCAAGTAGAACTCCATCAGGGAATAGTACTTGGTCAGTCGCTTGGCCCACTTCTTGTAGCCCATATCAAGCTTTTCACGGATAGAGGATGCCGCGTACTTTTCGGCGTCGCCCTTGCCTTTGAGCAGTTCCAGGTGGCCAAGCTCGGTGTTCGGGATGAGTTCGCCGTTGAAAATCAGCGCCGTGCCGATACCGGTACCCAGCGTGGTTGCCACGACCAGACCATCCTGGCCCTTGGCCGCGCCGAACTGCTGCTCGGCAAGGCCTGCCGCGTCAGCGTCGTTCACCACGGTGACTGGACGTCCGCAGGCTTCGGAGAACACTTCTGTGACGTCCACGCCAACCCAAGACTGGTCTAGGTTGGCCATGTAGCCGAGCTTCTCGCCCACGTGGATCGGCGCCGGGAAAGCGATGCCAACCGGAGCGGATTCGGGAACCTCGAAATGCTCGAGCTGCTGGCGAACGATTTCACCGACGGCCTTCGGAGTGGAAACTTCCGGAGTAAGAATCTTCAGACGCGGTTCGGCAAACTCGCCCTTTTCGAGGTTAACCGGGGCTGCCTTAATGCCGGAGCCTCCAATGTCAACGCCAAACGCCTGTGCAGTTTCAATCATCTTCGACCTCTCCTATCAAGGTACATAGTGGGTGTTATCGAACCGGTAAGCGCCATAGTAACTCGCCCCATGCCCCAAAACGCGCCGAAAAAGCATAAATGGTGAATACGATTGCATAATTTTTCGCAATGAAATGATTCATTCTGCAACTTTTTTCTGCAAACGATTCGCCCCATGTCAACTCAACGCATCGGCATGGGGCGAATCGTAAGAAGATGACCGTCTGAAGACGGCGCAACCGCATCACTTGAGCGGCGGCATCGGCTTCCAATCCGGATCATGCAGCAGCTTGCGTGAATCCCACCAACCCTTGGCTATCTGCACCAAGCCGGTCTTCACATGCTCTCGGTCCACCATCACCAGACGGATGACTTCCTTGGCGGCGGTCAGCAGCGTACCCAGACCGAACATCAGCGGACGGTAATCGCCGAACGCCATGAAATAGCGCGCCATGTAGCCTCGGTTACGCATGATGTGGTAACGGTTCATGTCAGAGGTGGAGTTGAGCTGGCGCACGCCGGCGATATCCCAATTGCCGATTTCACGAGTGCGGCGCAGGATCACGTCGGGCACCACAATCGGGTTGGTGACTTTGCTGGCGCGGTAGCCGTACATCGTGTCGTCCCAGTAGATGAAGAAACGCGGATCCGGCAAGCCGATCTGTTCGACGATGTTGCGGCGGAACAGACCCCCCTCGAAGCACAGGGTGTCCATCACGCGGTAGCCGGGGCGTCCGAATGCGGCCGGAGCGATCGGATTGGGGATGCCGAGGGAAATGATGAAATCGTATTGCCAGTAGAACGGGCCGCCGTCATAGTCGTATCGGCTGCCTTGGATCACATCATGGCTGCCGGTCCACTTGGCAAGTCGTTCGATGGCTTCGGGCATCACGGCCACATCGTCGTCCATCACCCAGAACCATTCGGATCCCAGCTCATATGCCTTCTTCACACCTGCGGAGAATCCGCCTGCGCCGCCGAGGTTGTCGGATTGAGGCGCATACACCACGCGACTTTCGTTGCCCGATTGGTCGGCGATGGTATTGCCCCACTGCGCGGTGACCGCTTCACGGAAATCGTCGACCATGCCTTGGGTCGCATCGCTGTGCTCGTTGTCAACGACGACGATACGCCATGGTGCCACAGTGAGTTTTTCGATGGATTCGAACAGGGTGGCGAGCAGCTGCTGACGCTTGTATGTCACCACGACGATAGCCAGCTTTTCGATGGTGTTCTTCGCAACTTGCTTTTCAGTCATACGTTCTATTCTTGCACTCGCCCTCAACCGAACATCGCCTGTGTTCGCATCATGCGGCACGATTCCATTCGGCGGACAGGCTCTTGCACATTTCGGACGGCTTTGCCATAATATACGGCGTAATGCAGGGGAACCCGTGTTTGTCGGGTTGAGATAGGCCAAGTGAGGCCTGAACCCTTTGAACCTGATGGTTAATACCAGCGTAGGGAGGCATGTCTAATGACTGCTGTGACATCAACAACCAATTTCGATTATGAGTTCGACGCCGCCAAAGGCATCCAACGCAACAATCTTCCTCCGTTCGCGCAGCGCATGCGCAAGGCTGCTGACCTGGTTTGGGAGGAAGGCTACCAGCAGCCGTTCATCCGCGAGCTTGGTGAAGGCACACTGCAACGCGAGCGTTTCGCCTTCTATCTGCTGCAGGATTTTCGTTATGTGAACGATTACGCCAGAGTGCACGCTTTGGGATTAGCCAAGGCCACCGACCCTGAAATCATGGCGTTCATGCTCAAGGTGCAGAACGGCGCCCTGCAGGTCGAGACCGAAGTACACCGCTCCTACTTGGCCAGCTATGGCATCACCGAAGAGCAGATGAACAATGTGCGCCAGTCGGCCTTCGCGCGTGCCTACACGTCGAATATCCTTTCCATCGCCTATGGCAAGGATATTCTCGACATTCTTGTGGCCGTGCTGCCGTGCGCCTGGGTGTATGCGGATTATGGTTACCGTCTTGCCGCCGAGTTTGCCGACACGCTTGACGACAATCCGTACAAAAGTTGGGTCGACATGTATAAGACCGACGAATTCTGGCAGGATTCCGTGTGGCTGCTCGAACATATCGAGAAACTGGTAGCCGACGCGAGCGAGGAGCGCAAGCGCGAGCTGATTGACATTTTCGTGACCGGCGTGGAGAACGAGTACATGTTCTGGGCCAGCGCGTACGACATGCAGTACACGTGGAAGCCCGAATGGAATCAGGAGCGCTGACACCGCTCCATCGCATGTTTTCCTGACTTCCGATTGTTTATTCTCATTGCAATAGGGCGGGTGCCTTCTGATTGGTTTTCAGAAAGCACCCGCCCTGTTATGTTTGGTCGCGTCAGTTTCCCGCTTTATTCGCGTACGAGACGAATATGCTCCACGTCATCGCGATAGGAGCGGCGATAGAGCACGAAACGGTTGCCGATAACCTGTACGAGTTCCGCGTTCAGTTCTTCGGCCAGCCCCTCGCCCGCTTCCTTGGCAGTCAGTCCGGATCCGTCGAGCACGGAGCATTTGATAAGCTCACGCTTTTCAATGGTCTCGTCCGCCTGCTTGATAGCGGTTTCGCTCAAATCGTTCTTGCCGACCTGGATGAGCGGATTGAGCTTGGTAGCCAGGCCACGCAGCTGCTTGACCTGCTTCTTGGTTAATGCCATAACTTGTTCCATTCCTATTTATGATGCTTGCTCAAGAGTAGCGTGAGGGCAGTAAAATCTTGCATATCACTCCCCCGCGCCTTTGATGGCGTTCACACCGTCTTCGATGTTCTTGCGCGTGTTCAGACGTGCTTCTTCGGCGGTTTCGCTTTCCAATGCGATCAGTGGAGCGCCATGCCCATCCGAAATGCTCAGCATAGTCCAGCGATCAGGGTCAATGCGGCAATGTACGACACACTCACACCGACTACGGCGATGTCATGTTTGGCGATCCGCATGATTCGCCAGTGCGTGCGCATGATGCCTTCCTCGTAACATCGTGCGTCGAGTGCGAGGCTGAGATTATCGGCATGACGTATCGCTCCTGCGAATACCGGAATGATAATGGCGGTTATCGCTTTGATCCGCTGTACGAATGTTCCTGTTTCAATGCTGCCGCCTCGGGCTGATTGCGCATCCACAATGGCTTTCGCTTCGCTTCCTAACGTGGGCAGGAACCGCAATGCGAGGCTCATCACCAACGCGATCTCCTGCGCATGGATGCCGAATTTTGCGAAAGGTTTGAGCAACGCTTCGAATGCGTCGGTAATGGCCGTGGGAGTGGTCGTGGCAAGGAATACCGCTCCGACGATAATGACCGCAACGAATCTGCAGGCGTACAGTATAGCGATACGCACACCGTCGTCGGTGATTGGAATCGGTCCGATGTTCGTAAGAACATTGCCGGATCGTACGAAGAACACATTGAGCAGTCCGCAGAACACGAACAATGCAAGGAACATGCGAATCGATTTGAACAGTTGTTTCACGCCGATGCCTGATGTCGCAACGATCATGCCGGTCAACAGTGCGGCCACCAGTAACTGCCAGAAGGAGCGGATGGCGAATGCGGAGAACATGACCGCCAACGCGCTCACCATCTTCACGCGCGGGTCAAGCCGTTCCATAAAACTGCGGTTTTCACGGACGTCTCCCTTTGCATGTCCGGAGCCAAGCGTGTGCAGATTCTTCGAACCTGCCGTTTCGGAAGTGACATTGGTTCCGATATCTCGAGTGACGTCATTACCGTTTTGTCTACGATCAAGTGCGATCACCCGATCGGCGAGCACATCGATTTCCGTTTGCGAATGGGAAATGATGAGTATGGTGATGCCTTGTGCGTGGAGGGTTTGAATGAGATTGTGCACGCAGGTTGTGGCTGCCTCGTCAAGCCCCGCGGTCGGCTCGTCCATAATAAGGATCTGCGGTTGGCATGCGATAATGCCCGCTATGGCGGCAAGTCGTTGTTGTCCGCCGGAAAGATCGAATGGCGAACGATCGGCAAGATGTTCGATATGCAGCAGCGTCATGGCTTGATTGACGCGTTCGGATACTTGCGTTTCGTCAAGATGTTGGTTGCGTGGTCCGTAGGCGATATCCTCGGCTACGGTTTCAGCGAAAAGCTGACGTTCGGGATGTTGCATGACATAGCCGACGGTGGCGCGCAGTTTCTCGCGGTCCGCACGCTTGAGCGACTGCATATTGCCGTTGGCGCGTTGACGTGCGACGGGAATGGTATTGATGGTAATGTTGCCGGATTGCGGCTGGTCCAGCGCGCAGAGAAGACGCGCGAGGGTGGTTTTGCCTGCACCGTTATGCCCTGTGATGGCCACGGTTTCACCCTTATTGATGGTTATGGAAAGCTTATCAAGCACAGGCTTGCTACTGTTTGGATATTGGTATATCAGATTACGGATTTCAATGATTGGTACAGCTGATGTTGGCTTCGATGCACCATTTGCAATATTGGATTTGGCAATTGGATTGTCTTCTTGCGCTGTGTCTGATTCGTCCATTTCCGGAATACTTGCAGTATTACCGCGAGCGCTTTGCACGATACGCCCGTTATCCAGGCGAATGATGCGGTCGGCATTGACGAATTCGTCACGATGGTGGGTGACGAGAATGATGGTTGTGCCGTACTGCTGCAATTCGTCAAGAATATGCATGATGTCGGCACGGCCTTGCGGATCGAGCATGGCGGTAGGCTCGTCGAGCACGAGGATTTCGGGACTCATGGCAAGCATGCCGGCGATGGCGACGCGCTGCTGTTGGCCTCCGCTCATTCGCGTGGGATCGGCTTCTCGTTGTCCGCTCATGTCGACTGCGTCAAGTGACATGGCGATGCGCATATCGATATCATCATGCGCAATGGCGAGGTTTTCCGGACCGAAGGCAACATCATCCTCGGTGATGGTGGTGACGATCTGATCTTCCGGATGTTGGAAAACCGCCCCGATACCATGCCGGGCGCTGCGGTAAGCATCAGCGTGCGCGCCGGCGTCATCGAATACGTTGTTTCCCAACAGCGTGGCATGTCCGGCATCGGGTGCGGCAAGTCCTGCGATGATGCGTGAAAGTGTGGATTTGCCCGATCCGTTTGGTCCTGCCAAGCATACACGTTCGCCTTGGCGGATGGTCAGGTTCACGCCGTCGAGCGCCCAGGTCGCGCCGGAGTCATATGTGAAACGAATATCACGTAATTCGACCGCAATGGTGTTCGTGTCGCTGTCAGGGTTCATGGAATCGTCTTTCATAAACGGAAGGAACCTTCCATACGTCGAAAGGTTCCTTCCTATTCATCAATATGCGGAATCGATATGGTGAACGAGGCTCAGCGGTTCAACAGGTTGGAGATCGGCTTGTAGATCAGGAAGGTGACCACGCCATGGATGGTGAATTTCAACGCGTTGAACGGCAGAAGCGCCGGCACGATTAATGCCACGACCTGTGCGGTGGTCATGTGCGCGTAGAACGGTGTGACGATTATATTGCCCACAATCGCCATCGCCAAGGCTGCGATCGCACCGACGATGATGCCGATGACCGCGCCTTTGCGGGTCTTGTTCCTGCGATAGATCAGTGCTGCCGGCACGGATAATGCCAAAGCCACGAGCACGGCCATAAGCGTGCCCCATGGGTTGGTAAACAGGTGCGGCAGGAAACCAAGCACGCTGACGATTACCGCCGCCGCTGGCCCGTAGGCGAAACCTGCCACCAGGCTGACAATGCCGGATGGATCATATTTCAGCCATTCCACGCCTGGCACAATGGGAAATTCCACAAAGCTGACGGCCATCGACAGCGCCACGAACAGCGCATACATGGCGATGCGTTTGGTGGACCAGCGTCCAGAGTCAGCCACGCCTGTGGAATGCGCGTTGTCAGGGCGCGTCACGCTTTCGCTGGCGATTTCGGCGTCGTTGTTTTGGGTATTGTTCGGTGAGGATACACTCATGTTGAGCCCCGTTTCTTCCATCCGGACTTTGACCGTTGGCTCCGGATTCTCACCGGATCAGCCGCTTTCGCGGGTCGCGGGCTTCGGCATGGGACTGTTATGAACGTCAGTCGTACCGTTACCGCCAGTAAGGATTTTCACCTTCCCTGAAACTTGCAAGACAATATATACGCCCACCATGCGATATTCGCAAACCTGTGTTCCGTTTTTATCTTGCGCTTTGGAACGCAAGATTCCTCCGACCGCACGTCACGACAACAGGCCGAGCAGGTCGTCCTTGCTGAGTGTGCCGACGCCTCCGGATGCGGTGCCGTCGGTGAACTGCTGGGCGAGTTCGCTTTTCTTTTCCTGAAGTTTGAGAATGCGTTCCTCGATGGTGTCTTTGGCTACGATTTGGTACACGTTCACATCCTGCGTCTGGCCGATACGATGTGCACGGTCGGTGGCCTGGTTCTGTGCGGCGGCGTTCCACCAAGGGTCGGCGTGTACCACTACGGATGCGCCCACAAGGTTCAGTCCTGTGTTGCCCGCCTTGAGCGAGATGAGAAATACGGGAATATCGTTGCCGTTGAATTCGTCCACCAGTTCCACACGACGTTTCTTCGGTGTCTCGCCGGTGATGGTGTAGAAGTCCACGCCATGTTCAGCCAAACGTGTACCAATCAGGTCAAGGAATGAAGTGAACTGCGAGAATACGAGCACTTTCTTGCCTTCGTCCATGCACGTGGATACGAGTTCGCAAATGGCGTCAAGTTTGGCGGAAGCGTTTTTCGCATCCGCATAGACGAGTCTCGGATCGCAGCAGATTTCGCGTAGCAACGTGAATTCGGCAAGAATGCGGATTTTCTTGGTATTGAAGTCGGCATCCTTGGTTTTGGTAAGGGTGGCGCGCAACCGTTGTTCGTGTGCCGCATAGAGTTTGCGCTGTTCGCCTTCCAATTTGACGGTGAGCACGTTTTCGAACTTGTCAGGCAAATCGGTAAGCACGTCTTTTTTCAGACGTCGTTTAATGAACAGTCCAACCAAAGCCTGCAGTTTGTCAGCCATGACGGAATGTTCCGGACCGGGTGCCATGATCGGCTGTTCGTATTTTTCTCGGAACTTCGTGTAGGTTCCGAGCAATCCGGGCATGAGGAAGTCGAATATGCTCCACAGTTCGCTCAACCGGTTTTCGATGGGCGTTCCGGTTAACGCGAACCGGTGTTCGGCGGTGATTTGCTTAACGGCTTTGGCTAGTTTGGTGGCATGGTTTTTGATGTATTGAGCTTCGTCAAGTGCCATTAATGCGAATCGGCAGTCGGCATAATCATCCACATCTCGACGCAGCAAATCATAAGAGGTGATCACCACATCGGTTTGCTGCGTTTCGTTGGTTGCAGGCGAATTGTTCCATTGCTGCGCCACGGTTGCGATGAGTTTGCGACGTTGTGCTTTCGTGCCTGCCACGACTTCGATGGTGAGATCCTGCGTGAACTTCTCGCATTCGGCGGCCCAGTTGTATACCAGGGATGCCGGGCAGACAATCAACGCTGGGCCGCTCCCCTTGCGAGCTTCCACCAGTGACAGCAATTGCACGGATTTACCCAAACCCATTTCGTCGGCGAGAATGCCACCGAAGCCTTTGTCCCACAAGGTGGAAAGCCATTGGAAGCCTTCCACTTGGTATGGGCGCAGTACGTTTTTGAGCTTGCTGGGCACTTCGTATCGTTTCGGGTCGATGATTTTCACATCGTTGACATAGTCGACGAACGATTCGCTTTTGCCATCGTCATCAACTTGAGCATCCAAGAGGAACGCCTGATATCCGGGAATGGTGATTCTTCCGGAATCAAGCTGTTGCTCATCAAGGTCAAGATCTGTGGCAATCTGATCAAGTTCATGCAGATCAGCTTTCTTCAGATCAACGAACGTACCGTCCCTGAAGCGATGGTAGCGGCGGTTCCTGCGGTAGGAATTCAGCAACGCACCGACCTCGTTCATCGGCACTTCGTTGGCTATCGGCGAAATCTCAACCAGATTCGAGTCGATGGACAGTCCGACCTTCACGGTAGGACTGCTTGGCATCATCATGCCGTCGAACGCGGCCGTGGAGAACACCTGCCCGACCGAACGCAAGATATCCACGCCTTCGGTGAGCAAGAGCAGAATCGTCTGTTCGTCTTCCTCACGAACCCGCGCCACGTCAATGGAACTCCATGTCGGGAAAAGCTGGCGAACCACCTGCACCGCGAATGATTCGCGAGCCGTATCTCGTTTGATGAGCGCCGCTTTCGACCGCGAATCCGGATTAATCACGCCTCGTAGTGCTTTAGCGGTCGGCACCAACTGAAACACGAAATCGCCGTATCGTGCCACAGCCTCACAGGTGATGCCCTGCAGATCACGGTCCAAGTAGAATTCGATCTGGCAGTCGACTCCCATCCGTTCGGCGACTTCCTGCGGAATATCGAAACCAATGCCCGCTTCGGTAAGTTTTGGCAGTATTGTTCGTGCGAACATGGGCCAGTCGTTTTCCGCGATGAACACACCATCGCTAACGTTCGACGCGCACAATGTCATCAACGCGTCCACTGCGGGAAGGATGCTGTCGGCGCAACGGAAGAGTCCGCTCACTGGCATCATATGGGAATCCGTCGGAGTGCCGTTATGTTCGGCACTCATGAGGTACACGCCCCGCTGCCCAACAATCCGATCCGTGATGGTACGGTTCGACGTGATACGCACGCCCGACGAAGCGCCTTCCTTCACATATTCGGCGATGAACCGAAATTGCGGATTGCCATCGAATATGGCGATAGTATGCGATCTGGACTCCCCTGGCGTGGCCACTTCGACATAGCCCGGAGCGGCGTCATCCGTATGGACGAAATCATCCGGAGTGAGCTGCCGCGCCCTCTCACGCCCCTCATGCTTGGGAGCTGCCAGCGGCCCACGTGCTATCAGCACGTCTTCGATGTAGTCCTGTTGCGGTTCCGCTTCGAACAGGTTCAGCAGATCGCACAATTCCCCATCGGTAAGCATGATTTCACGTTCGATACGCACGTCTGGCGCGTAATAGTAGTTGTTCTGCAGCTGTGCAGCGACACGTGATCCAACAACACCTTGCAGGAATCGGAACAGCTGCAGCGAGAACGGTTCGAGCATGTCCGGAGTGTGGGTGAACGAGAGTTTCTGCCCGTATGACACGCATGCCCCATTGTGCATGTCGGCTACGAATTTGGAAATGCTTTTGATGATATAACTTGCGTCGCCGCAGCCGATTTTCAACGTCAGGCTCCACAGCTCACGGTTCATGATCAGCGTGGGCTTCAGACATACGCTTCCCGGTTTCACCATGATGGAACCGCTCTTGCGTTTTGTTTTCGTGGCCCCTTGCGTAATGACGCCTCGTTGTTCGTCGGCGAGACGGCTTTTCGCGTCGACGATGCGCTTGAGCACGTCAAGCTGCGCGCTTTGACCGGTATTGTCATTCTTCGCATCCAGCGCACGCATGTAGTCGGATAGGATATGCGAGGTCACGCCACTTCGCTTGAATCCGCGGAACCGTTCGGGCTGGTCAAGAAACAGCAGCAGCATTGCGGCGACATGCTTGCACATGCCCGTATAGCGGCGTCCCCCAGCCGGCTCCGAATCGAACTCGTCATCGTCCTGCACATGACCGAACGTCGATCCTGAACCGAAATCATCATAATCGTCGACATAATCGTATTCATCGTCATCATCGTCGAAACTGCGATAATTTGGATTGTTGCGGTAACTAGGCGAATATGCCGACGAATACGTGCCATAACCATGCTGCGAACCGTTGAACGCCGGGCAGGAACAATACCTGGCCAAGAAAAGCTCATCATGCAAATCGAGCGTGGCCTGCACTTCGTATCGGCTGGACGGTGAGGTGGTGCCCCGCATATTGGCATGCAGGGTGATGCGATCGGAATCGGAGTCGTTCAGGCAATGCAGATCCGACATTTTCGCACGCCACTGGTTGGCGATTCCACGGGCACGCTGCAATACAGGCTGACTGCATTCGCTGCGTAGTTCGTCAGAAAGCCATGACAAAGTATCCGCCAACTGAACCCCAATCGTTCGCACATTTGTTCTTATGAAAGAGTATCAGCACAGCGGAACAGGAAAGCCGTGGCTGCAATCCTAGCCACGGCTTCGCTCCATACAGGTTATATCAGCGGCAACGCTTGGTGAGCGGCTGCCATGGATCGAGTTCCACCGGTTCGGATTCCAGCAGCGCGAGGGTGGCGTCGTCGAGGTATTCCCTGCGGATGATAATCTCGGTCACATAGCGGTCGAACCATGCGTCGGAGGCCACGTAGTAGCCGTCCTCGCCGTTGTCCTTGCCCCAGCTGTTCTCCACCTTCCAGCGGTTCGGCTTGCCTTGTTCATCAAGGTTTACGCCGGTAATGGTCATGGCATGGTTGCTCGGGCTGTCACCGTATTCGAGGCCGTGCACCTTGTCGAAATCGAAATCGGTGCCGAACAGCTGGTCCACGCGCACGCTGTCGCAGTCGAAATAGCCGGCCGCGCGTAGCGAGAATTGGGTGCAGTCGCAGGCGAACCAGATCGGATGGCCGGCGCTGATCTGGTCGACGGCGGCCTTCTTGAACACGTCGAGCGGCACGTTGATGAATTCCATATCCTCCGCTTCGGCGACATTGGCAGTGTAGCGGATGCGGTAGCGTTTGTTGAACGGACGGGATTTCATCGGCACGTTGCACAGCGTCACCAGATCATCGACGTCCACCGGCACGTATTTCCTGTAGAATTCCATCGGCGTGATGCCGGTCTCACGGATCTGCCTGCGCTCGTCCTTGCCGGTCTTTGGATTGTCGGACTTGCCTTCGTCGGCTTTCTTGTCGTTTTTCTTGTCATCGTCGCTCACGCGGGCCAAGAAGTCGAACCTCTCCGGCGGCTCACCAAGCGAGATGGCGCACATGCGGTACACGGTGGACATGTCGTCTTCCTTGACAGACCGCAACTCTTCAATCGAAGCTCCAGCGGCATGGCGTTCGCGCAAATCCGCCGCGAACTGACGCAGCCTGCTGTTGAGATACTGTTTGAATGCGTCGGAATCCTTGGAATTGGCGGATTCCGGATATGCGTTCTTCGGCACAAGACCGTACTTGTCAACAAGGGCGGCGAACATCTGCCACCAACCGCCATCGTCGGCCGGACCATAGTTGATCTCCTGGAACAGGCGGCTGTCGGTCGGCTCGTCGAGCGTGGAAAGCACGTTCTCAAGATATGCGTTGGATTTCTCCATCGCATCCCAGAAAAACAGGTAGGTTTCGGAGAATTCGAAATCGTCAAGTCCCCATTTGTGCATGAGCTCATAACGCAGGGTGTTGAGGGACGCGAACATCCAGCAGCGGCCCGATCTACGTTGGTTGGTGATGGAGCCCTGCTTCAGTTCTATGGAGAAGTCGCGCGGCAGCGAGCGCTGACCCTTGTAATCAGTGGCAGCTTCGAGCACGCCCGCAGATATCGCCGCGTTGGCCGCCACGAGATTGGCGCGGTCTGCGTTGAAGTCCTTGGCGTATTGCATGAGACGTTCCGATTTGATTGCCTTGTTACTGTTTGTCATATCGCCGATATTCGCCGTATGCCTTGACAGAAAGGCACGTTTCAGCCCCCATTTCGTCCTGTCCCAATTCCATTTCGCTTATATGTGGCACTTTCTTTCACGCCAGCACCTCCATAACCTCGGAAAAATACCCCCTTGTACGGTTTTTCCCAAAAGCATCTGCCACATATAAGCGAAATGACATCAGGCGGAATGGGAAATCTGCCACATATAAGTGATTTGACTTCGATTTGCGGGTACGCTGATAGCGTGTGAGAGTTTGGAGATGAGGAGATATCATGCGTCGTCACAATTCGATGATGTCCGTATTGTCCGGATTGCTGGCCGTGGGGTTGGTTGTCGGCTTATCGGTTGGATCCGCGTTGGCCGTGGAACCGACCGATAATACCGGTGCCGGCCAGAGTGCCACTCAAATGCTGGATTCATTGGAGGTCAAAGGCCGCGCCCCGAAGACGGGGTATAAGCGCACGCAATTCGGCAAGGCATGGGCCGATGTGGATCGCAACGGTTGCGATACGCGCAACGACATCCTCAACCGTGATCTGACTGACGTGAAGCATAAGGTGCGTACGCACGATTGCGTGGTGGAATCCGGCCAACTGCATGATCCGTATACCGGCAAGGACATCGCGTTCAAGAAGGGATGGAAGACTTCCACAGCGGTACAGATCGACCATGTGGTGGCGTTGAGCGACGCATGGCAGAAGGGCGCGCAGAAACTCAGCCAGACGAAGCGTACCGAACTGGCGAATGATCCGTATAATCTGCTGGCAGTACAGGGAAAGGCCAACCAGAAGAAGTCGGATGGCGATGCGGCCACGTGGTTGCCGTCCAACAAAAGTTTCCGTTGCGAATATGTGGCACGTCAGATTGGTGTGAAGCACAAATATTCGCTGTGGATCACGCAGGCCGAGAAAGAGGCCATATCCAAGGTATTGTCCTCCTGCCCGACGCAGACCGTGCCCGATTACACGGGAGTCAAGGATTCTACAGTCGAGAAGACCACCGAATCCGAGCAGACAGAACAGACGCAGACCGAACAGCAGACCGAACAATCAGCTGAGCAGGCCCAGCAGAATCAGCAAACGACACAGGCACCTGCACCCGAACCCGCTCCGGCTCCAGCTCCCGCGCCCCAGCCAGCGCCACAGCAGGACGTCTACTACCAGAACTGTGCCGCGGCACGAGCCGCTGGCGTCGCGCCTATCTATCAGGGACAGCCGGGCTACCGTTCACAACTGGATCGCGACCATGACGGAGTCGCCTGCGAATAAATCCAATACAGTGTCTCCACCTTCCGGTTGCGAGACGTATGGTGCTGAGGCATAGGAAAAGCGCCGGATTATTCATCTGGCGCTTTTCCTATGCCTCAGCATTTTCCGTATTTCCGCAGTGCAGGCATGAGAACCGCTATATCCTGCGCAGCTGCGCGATATCATCGCGCAGCTGGTTGACGGTGTCTGTCAGTTCCCGCACATTGTGACGCAACTGTTCCGTTTCCGATTCCGCCTCATCCGCACGCTTGTCGGTCTCGTCACGAACACGGTCGACGATCCATGAAGCCAGCGTCGCGGTGACGATGCCAATCAGGGCAACGCCGGTTATCATCAGTCCGATGGCGATGCATCTTCCCTGCCATGTCACCGGGGACAAATCGCCATAGCCGACTGTGGTGACGGTCACGAACGACCACCATATCGCTTCACCGAAATCGGTGATGGAAGCGCCTGGAACCCCACGTTCCACATCCAATTCGGCAAGGGCGCCGATATACATCAGTAGTGTCACGCTGCAGCATGTGTACAGTGTGATGCGCCCACGCACCGCCATGCCACCGGTACGATTGAGCACGTTGAGCACTGCCACCAGACGCAGCAGTCTCAATGGCCTGAAGACGGGCAATGCGATGGACACCAGCATCAGCAGATTGTCTTTGAACCAGGTTTTCTTGTCTTCCGCCAGCAGGATCGAAACGACGTAGTCGACGATGAACGCCATCCAGATGATGTTGATCACCATTTCACACAGCAGGATATGCGTCCTCGCCAGCACTTCCCACGAATACGCGAACAGGAACATCAATGCCAATGCCGTCATGAACCATTCCGTCGCACGACGCCATTTGTTCAATGTCATACCCTTTCCTTTCTTTCCGACTGCCATCGACTGCCATCATGCGGATCTCCCCGCACGCGTGGCCGTCAGCCTTTAAGAGGCATGCGATTGTCAAGCGACTGACCGTTGGCGTAGCAGCGGACATTGCCCAATGCGATGGAAATGATGCGGCGCTCGGTGATCTCAAGATGATTGCCTCCCGCCACATGTGGTGTGATGAGGCATTTCGGCTCGCGCCACAGCGGCGAGTCGGCCGGCAACGGCTCCGGTTCGGTCACGTCGAGCGCGGCGCCACGGATTCGTCCTTCCGCGAGCGCGTCGGCAAGTGCCTGGCTGTTGATGGCGTTGCCGCGGCCAGCGTTGATGATGATGGAGTCAGGTTTGAGAGATGCAATGCGTTCCGCATTGAGCAGGTGGCGTGTTGCCGGAGTGGATGGCACGCTCATGGCGATCACATCGGCATATTGCAGCACGTCGTCGAGGGAATCGAAACCGACCATATGATCGACGCCCGGCGCTTCGACGGCGGGATTACGGCGAATACCGATGGTTGTCATTCCGACGTTTTTGCAGAGTCGTGCGAAGTGTGATCCGATGTCGCCGGTTCCGATGACAAGCGCCGTTTTTCCGTTGGGGCTGATGGCGCGGCCCGCGTCCTGCCACATGGCGTTCGGATTGCTTGCCGCGTAGATGTGCAGGTTCTTCATGATGGCCCACATCATGGCGAACATGTGTTCGGAGACGCTTTGTCCGTAGGCTCCGGTGGCATTGGTGAGCATGGATCCGGGCTGTAGAATGCCGGGTCGCTGGTATTTGTCGACGCCGGCACTCCAAGTTTGAAGCCATTCGAGTTTAGGGCATTGCGCGCATTCCTCGGGCGCGATGTTGCCGATGACCGCGGTGGCTTTGGCTTTGAGTTCCTCCGGTACTGCGGCGGTCCAGCTCATGCTTCCCCGTTGGGTCGAATCGCCGACGAATTTCTGTGGTATGTCTTTTGCGGCACGTATGAATTGTGCACGTTCGGATTCGGTCAACGGCAGGCAGTTGACGATCAGTTTGCGGTCGTTCCATATTCCCATGCGTTTTACCCTATGGCAATCGTCGGATATAGGGTTTCACGTTGGGTTTTGGGTCAGACGCCGAGTTCGTCGGTGTCAAGGATGATGGTGACCGGACCGTCGTTGGCGAGCCGCACGCGCATGTGGGAGCCGAATCGTCCTTCTTTTACTTCGAGTCCTTGCGCGCGCAGGGCGTCGTTGAATCCGTGCCATGCTTGTTCGGCGTGCGCGGGCGCTCCGGCTTTCACGAAGCTTGGGCGGTTGCCTTTGCGCACGTCCGCGTATAGCGTGAATTGGGAGATGGACAGCACACTGCCGTTCACGTCGTGGATGGAACGGTTCATTTTGCCGTTCTCGTCTTCGAAGACGCGCAGGTTGGCGATTTTGCGGGCGAGCCAGTCGATTTGTTTCGCTCCGTCCGTGTCTTCCACTCCGACAAGCAGCACATAGCCGATGCCTATATGCTGTGGTTCGAATGTGGTGTCGACTTCTCCGCTTGTCTCGTCGACCACGTCGACGGATCCTTCGCTGACCTTCTGCAATACGATGCGCATATTCCGTCCCGTTCTTTTCAGCCGGCGTAGTCGACGATGGCCTGCGTGACCTGTTTCAGGTAGTCGAGTGACGTCTGCCAATCGTCCGGCACTTCGATGGAATGGTTGGCACCAGCGTACGTGCGCACATGGTCGGTGAGCAGATGCGCTTTGGCGTCATCGTAGTATGGGTCGGCGTCACCTGCGCAGATTAGCGGCATCGGGCTGCCGGCGGTTCCCGGCAGCGGCGCGGGAATGACCGACTTGTGCTTGTCGAATGGCGGCGGGTTGAGTACCGGGGTGAGCAGCACCACGCGCAATCCTAGTTTTGCGGAATGCGGATATGAGAGTGTGGAGAGCGATTTGGTGACGACCAGCAACTGCGGCTCCTCACCCGATTCGGCAGCATGTTCGAGCGCCGCCTTGTGCCATTCGTCGACCACGCGTTCCATGCAGGCGATCATTTCCGGAAACTCGACGCTTTCCGTCAGTTTCAGGTCGAGACGGTCCACGAACCAGCCATTGGTGGCGAGCGCTTGCGCGGCCCAGTACAGCAGCGGTCGGTCTACGGTGTATCCAATGCCCGGCATGATGAGCACGTGCTTGCCGGTTTCGGTGTTCTTCACACGGTTCTTACCCCATGGTGTGACTGCTGGTGTGACGTTTTTCGTTGTTGGTTGCGTGCCGTTCTTGCCCATGCTGTGTTTGATTCGCCTTTTCGTGTGTTCCGTCCGTCTTGGCCGGTCGTTGTGGCCGGCGTCGTTTCCCATATTGCATGCTAGGCGGCGCCGGCTACAATCGTTTCCGTCAGTTCACCACGCATTGGTTGCCGAACTACGGACCGACCTATTACGCCGCTTTCGTGCACGATCCGGAAGGCAACAACATTGAGGCCATGCTCGCCTGAGTGTCCGACAGCTCAACAGCGACAAAACCAGATCCCGCCATACGTAATGTTCTCATGGCGGGACCTGTCATATTCCCAGAGAATCAAACATCTCAGCAGCCGTATGGAAACGCGGGCCGTTCTCCGCTGAATATTCATGGACTTCCCGCAAGGCAGAAAACGTATCAGTAGGAACGGCGCTCTGTTGAGGAAGGTCTAATGAAAGTCGGAACTCGTACGTGCCTGGATTGGAACACATGTGATTTCCCCCTTTAGCCCTAGTTACTTGAACAGGTCGAACAGGCTGAACGTGGTCTTCTTGTAGATGGTGTTGTACAGCTTGCGCTTGGGGCGCAGCCAACCCATGCCCTTCTTCCCGTAGCCAGGGATCAACGCTTTCTTGACCGCACGGGTGGCACGCCCCTTCGTGCGCGCGGACAGGCTCTTCTTCCAGCTGGGTTTTCTCATTCCGTATTTCATGGCGGCCTCTTTTCGGATGACTACGTTCATTCTATAGGTGACCGCACCTACTCAAGCCTGCACCGTTAAAGGACGGCAAGAACGGTCTAGCGAATTGAACAGAACAGCTCTTAGTTTCCAACTTGGAGTAGATAATAAATATTGGAAGTCATGCAAGCCGATGTGTAGCCATCGTGATGATGTGGCTGATTTTCACCCCGCATTCACTCTAAATCAATAAGGAATAATAGCACCAAATAATTTCGATATTTTATCAATATACGAAACACAGAATTTAATTAATTAAAAAAAATTATTTAAAAACCAATCACCTATTTTTATAGCCAATTTCCCTTGCTCAATCGACCGTCTTTTAGTGCAATTATCACTACCCCCGTGGGCAATTTTATTCCGACTCTTCACCAAGCTATCTAAATCGTCACCATCTCCCAACAATTCTAAAAAATCATCACACAATTTAGAATCTAACGTCTTTAAAATTTCTTTTACCTTCTCACGCTTTGGATTAAGTCCCCTTGCAAATCGAGCGTTGTCAACCAGTTCACGAACCCCGACTCCAGCTTTTCTTTCCACGTAAAAACAAACTGACCGTCTGAAAACATGCTCTACATAGCCACACGCTCTAAGCATAAGAAAACGAGTGAGACAATTCTCAACAGCATCGTCAGATTCACCATAATTTTTGAAATTATCAACTGTTTCAATTAACTCATTAAGAGACCTTCTTTTATCCTCCAGTTCCCTCTTCACATCGCTTTCAACAACAGATTCCATTTTATTCACCATTACTGCTCAGCTTTGAGAAGAGTAATCATTAATCACATTCCAAGCTTCTTGGAGTCTTGCACGAACTTTTCCTTCATTCGTTGTACTTTCTGCGCATGAATTAACGTATGTTTCGGAAGACATTAGTTTTTCAGCAGCAGGAAACAACGTATCAACAGAACAGTCTCTCCCCGCCTTACGGAGATGCATTACTGAAACAATGAAAGACTCCATAACCGCAGTGCTTACCCTTGGGTTATTACTTTTAAGTACCCTAATGAGACAATCATTGTCCATTCGTTCAACAGACCATTCGAACATCTTCTCCGCAGCTCGAATATTCTCTCCCGATCCTCGATTCTCCGACATAAATCGATTTAAGAAACTCTTTAACGGAGCAGCATAATTTTGAGCATTCAAATACAAAGCAATGATTCGCAATATAAGCTCATGATCCCTTAGCCTTCGATTCTTTGGGCCATAAATCGAACGCCAATGCTCATTATCATTCAATATTGACAATTCTTGCACAAGTGAACCAGTGAAAATAGCAACACGAATTTCATGCGCAGTCAACTGAGTCCCACCCGAATTCAACCTTTCAAAAATCTGATAAACAGCCTCTCGTGATTCAGGATTCTCGTCCATGTTGACAACAGTTGCCTGTATGAAAGCGTTATCAAATGCTCTTCTCTGGGCATCGGATAATTTCTCATACGAAAGCCCTCTAAATTGTTCACAGACATTCTTTAGCTCAAACACCCTCTTGTTATAGACGCCCTTCTTGAAACTTTGCAGAGTCAGTAATCGCTGCTGACCATCTAAGACTAAAAGACGTTTATCGCTTTGCTGCTTCACAAGAAAGATACCAGGCACAGGATACTCAAGCAGTAAGGTCTCAATGAACCTATCCATTTGTCTTTTTGACCAGACAAACTCCCTTTGGAATCCATCAACCTCAACAGTTCTATCTGAAAGACCAAATCGAGGAATAATCATATCTCCATTATCGAGGCGCCTGACAAGTCCATCAACATCAAAATCTTGCCCAGAGTATGTAATCGGAATAACCGTTTCATCAGCGGCTTCCAAATCTTCTCTTTCTTCTTGAGTCAGCACATTTTCATTATCACTCACATTCAGCTCTTCAAGATCATCCATCTATGGTCCTCACATTACGTAACTATATGTTGCTTATCCCGATTATAGATAAGCAACATACTTTTTGCACTATACTTAACCAATCAATGAGTGACCTACCCTTTTGAGGATGAATATGACCGATACCGATAAAATCCAGTGCACAACGCTCATTGACTTCAATGCATACCCGGTGAAAGACGTACTGGGTATTCTTCTGCAAGACAAAAGCACAAAGCAGAACATCATCTACGCAACTGATGCGTACGTGGACGCCGAACCGACCGCCACGGAAGCAGCACCGATACTTGCCCAGCAGATTTCAGGCGAGACCTCCACCGTATGCATTGTGCCGCGCGTACAGAAAACCCTAGATGAGCAGACAGGCCGTACCAAGGCAAAAGCCGAGGTATTCACACCATCATGGATGGTGAACCAGATGGTCAATAACCTTGATGAGGAATGGTTCGGAAGAAAGCACGTGTTCAATACGGAGCAGGAAGACCATTCCTGGATTCCTACGGAGGGAAAAATCACGTTCCCCTCTACGAAAAAACACGGCTGGCATGACTATGTGGACAGCCGCCGATTGGAAATCACCTGCGGTGAAGCCCCGTTCCTGGTATCGCGCTACGACGCCGCTACAGGAGCAATACTGCCTATCAGTCAACGCATTGGCCTGCTCGATCGCAAACTACGTATCGTAGATGAGCACACGGAAAATGACCTGATGTGGTGGAAGTGGACATTGCGGGCATTCCAAAGCGTATACGGCTACGAATTCCAAGGCGACAGCCTGCTGATCGCACGCGCAAACCTGTTGCTTACCTTCGTAGATCATTACCGCAACAGATTCGGCACCGACCCGGACAAGAAGCATCTCAAGCAGATTGCGAATGTAATCGTCTGGAACCTCTGGCAGATGGATGGACTGACCGAGACGATACCATTCCGTAAGCCGCCTGAGCAGAAGGTCGAATTCGACATGCTCGACATGCTGACCATGCTTGATGAACCCAATTCGCAAGACGTACCGGCATTTGTCCGGTTGTATGACTGGAGAGCAAAAACTTCGTTATCATATAGCCAACTGTTGAAGGGAGCAGAACAATGAAGTTTGACTATATAATCGGCAATCCTCCATATCAGATGGAGGACGGCGGAGCGGGAGCCAGTGCAACTCCCGTCTATAACAAGTTTATCGATGCTGTCAAAGAGCTTGACCCCTCTGTGCTGAGCTTAATCATTCCGGCCAAGTGGTATTCAGGCGGAAAGGGCCTAGATCAATTCCGTCAGGAAATGCTCAATGACTCGCATATTCGTCGCTTGGCCGACTACACCAATTCGCTCGACGTATTCCCCGACGCAGATATCGCAGGTGGAGTGTGCATTTTTGTACGCGATAAAAGCTATGAGGGGGGGGGCTGCCACTATTCCAACACGCATAACGGAATTACTACGAAATGTCAGCGAAAATTGGACATGTTCGACACTTTCATTCGATATCCTCTAGCCGAATCCATTATTGAAAAAACCACTGCACTAAAAGAAATAACACTTACAGATTTTGTCTCAACGCAAAAACCTTTTGGCTTGCGCACCTATGTAAAACCTTCAACAGAAGGTGAACTACTATTACGATACAACAAAGGCGTTGGCCCATTCCGTAAAGAAGACGTTACCGCTGGGTTTGACATGATTGATAAGTGGAAGATCATTATTTCCTATTTATCTGCCGAACACGCTGGGCAACCCGATAAAAACGGACAATTCAGAATCCTCTCTACTACGGAGAAATTGCCACCAAAGTCAATTTGCACTGAGACTTATCTCGTAGCTGGAGCCTTTGACACAGAAGCCGAAGCTGACAATTACATGGCATATTTGAAAACAAAATTCGTTCGGTTTCTTCTTGCCCAAGTGGTGGTGACCCAGCATATCAGCAAGGCATCATTTGTGTTTGTTCCCGCTCAAGATTTCACCAAGCAATGGACTGACGAGGAGCTGTTCAAGAAATATAAATTGACCTCCGAAGAAATAGCCTTCATTAACAATATGATCAAGGAGATGAACTGATGAGCGTTTCCGATATCACAGGCAAGGTCAAGAGCACTCGACCGGCACTCCCCCAGATTTATGCATACACTACTCCAGAAATCCGCCGTCATGACGGCTGGACGAAAATCGGTTATACCGAGCAGGATGTAAACGTCCGTATTGCGCAACAAACTCATACGGCAGATGTCATCGCGAAACTCGAATGGCATGGCAATGCCACTTATGAGGACACTGGCGAAGTGTTTCATGACACCGATTTCCATACCTATCTGCGCAATCTCGGCATCAATGATCAGCCCGGCACCGAATGGTTCGAGATTAATCCCCCTAACGCGAAGGATAGATTCCATGAGTTTCGTGAGAATCATGGAATTCTTGACGGCCTCGGAGCCTCCGATTATGAGTTGCGTGCAGAACAGGAAGCTGCGGTCAGCAAAACCCTGGACTATTTCCAGCTGCACGAGCAAGGCGAATTCCTATGGAACGCGAAGCCGCGTTTCGGCAAGACCCTTGCCACCTATGACCTCTGCAAGCTCCTTCCCACGCCGGGAAAGGACGGTAAGGCGAAACGCATTCTCGTCGTGACGAATCGTCCCGCGATTGCGAATTCCTGGTATGACGACTATGTCAAGTTCGTCGGCACCGATTCCGGCTGGCGGTTCATCAGCAGTGTGGACGCTTTGGCTGGCAAACCATATTGCATCAGCCACGATGAATACCTGCATCTTGCGAGCAAGGGCAAGCTTCCGAACTCCGTCGAGTTCATCAGTCTGCAGGATCTGAAGGGCTCCATCGAGTTCGGCGGCCATTACGACAAGCTAAAGTATGTGGCGGAATACGAATATGACCTGCTCGTCATCGATGAAGCGCACGAAGGCGTGGACACGTACAAGACGGACGTGGCATTTGACCATATCAAGCGCAGGAACACACTGCACCTGTCGGGAACGCCATTCAAGGCCATCGCGAACGACAAGTTCCCCGAGAACGCGATCTACAACTGGACATATGCGGACGAGCAGCAGGCCAAAAGGGACTGGAACGATCCGGAACTGCGCAACCCATACGAGAACCTGCCGAAACTCAACATGTTCACCTACCAGATGTCCGACATCATCGAGAACGAAGTAGCGCAGGGCATGCAGATCGATGGTGAACAGACCGAATACGCATTCGATCTGAACGAATTCTTCGAGACAAAGGATGGGCGATTCGTTCACTATGACGATGTGAAGCGTTTCCTCGACGCTCTGACCACACAGAAGAAATACCCGTTCTCCACGCCAGAGTTGCGCGATGAGCTACGCCACACGTTCTGGATGCTCAACCGTGTGGATTCCGCCCGTGCCCTTGCCAAAATGCTCCGGCAGCACGAAGTGTTCAAGTACTACGAGATCATTCTTGCGGCCGGCGACGGCAAGATCGACGATGACGAAGAAAACGAGAAGTCGTTCGACAAAGTTCGCGACGCTATCGCCAAGGCAGAGAAGGGCGGAGAAAACGCCAAGACGAAGACCATCACCTTGTCAGTCGGCCAGCTGACCACAGGCGTGACGGTTCCTGAATGGACGGGCGTGCTCATGCTGTCGAACATGAAGAGCCCGGCACTGTATGGGCAGGCCGCATTCCGCGCGCAAAACCCTTGCTTGTTCAGTAGGAACGGCAAATACCAGCGCAAGGAAAACGCGTACGTGTTCGATTTCGATCCGGCACGTTCGCTAACCGTGTTCGAGGAATACGCGAACGACCTGTATTCCGGCACCACGTGTGGCGGTGGTGACACCGACTCGCGTAAGCAAAACGTGCGCCGGTTGCTGAACTTCTTCCCTGTGATCGGTGAGGATGAAAACGGCGAAATGGTGGAGCTGGATGCTGAGCAAGTGCTCTCCATCCCACGCAAGATTCATTCACGCGAGGTTGTGCGCCGCGGCTTCATGTGCGATTTCCTGTTCCAGAACATCAGCAACATCTTCCATGCTCCGGCCGAAGTGATTGAGACCCTGCAACAGCTGGAACCATACAAGGCTCCGAGAGAAGACCTCGGAGTCAAAGCAGGAACCGCCGATGAACTCAATCTCGGCGAAAACGGCGAAGTGTCCATCCCAGATGAACAGGTCATCGGCAAGTCCAAGGATCTGTTCGGGGACAAAGTGTATGGCAATATCAACAACGAACTTAATTCCGTGATCGACTCCCTTGTCTCCGAGAAACCGGAGAATCCCGAAGAGGATTTCCTTGCCGATCTCCAGAAAGCTGTTGGCGTCAGCGTCGCCGAACCGTTGGTCGAAGCCGCCAAGCAGAACTACGGCTCCGATATGAAGGCTTCCCAACAGAAGAAGGTCGAACGTAAGATCAAGGCCGATGTGAATAACCGTATCAACCGCGAGTACGGCGACTACAACATCGAGAAGAACCGCATCGAACGTGACCGTGCGCAAGCACTCGAAAACGCCAAGAGCCAAGCTGAGGAAGAGCAAATCAATCAGGCACACGACGAACGGATTGAAACCGCTCGTCTGACTCTTATCGATAATCTCAAGCAGTCGCGCAGCGAAATGGTCCAATCTGCCGGCGAAACCGTGGTACGTGAGATCGAGACCGCGAAGAAAGAAGCTCAGAAAAACAGCATCGAAAACGGCATCCGCGACCATCTGCGTGGTTTCTCCCGCACGATTCCTTCATTCCTGATGGCCTACGGAGATGAGAACACCACCCTTGAATCGTTCGACAGCATCATCCCGGACTACGTGTTCAAGGATGTCACCAGCATCACCGTAGATCAGTTCAGACTCCTGCGCGACGGCGGAGATGTGACGGACCCTGAAACCGGAGAAAAGGAGCATTTCGACGGTCACCTGTTCGACTCTGTTGTCTTCAACGATTCGATTGTGGAGTTCATTCATCTGCGCAGCAGACTCGCCGACTATTTCGATGAGTCCCACAAGGAAGACATTTTCGACTATGTGCCGCCCCAGAAGACCAACCAGATTTTCACCCCGCGCAAAGTCGTGGTGAAGATGATCGACATGCTCGAGCAGGAGAACCCCGGCTGCTTCGACGATCCGACGCACACGTTCGCCGACCTGTACATGAAATCGGGCATGTATATCACCGAAATAATCAAGCGCCTGTACAACAGCAAGGCAATGCGCCGCTACTTCCCGGATGACCATATCCGTCTGGCGCATATCCTCGAACACCAGGTGTATGGCATCGCGCCTACCGAGATTATCTATCAAATCGCGACCCACTACATCCTCGGATATGACAACGAATTGGGTAAGGGGCTGCACACGCACTTCGCAATGTCTGACTCCGCCCAGCTCGCGAAAGAAGGCAAACTTGCTGAGTTCGTGGACAAAGCGTTTGAAGAATAGCGAAGCACTTTGAGTCGATGACAAAGCTGATGGGTTGGGTGGCTAACAGACAACTACTCTGCTAGCCACCCAACCCACCGTTTTTCAGTCGTCTATCTCGATCTCATGAATCGTGACTTCCGTGTCAGCATCTGCGGTATTGGCTTTCTTGAATTCCGGTCGAAGTTCCATACCGGTCTCATCGAACTCACCGTTTAGATTGCGTACCAGCACATCGGCCAATCGGCCACCCATGGGTTTGAACGTCGCATAGGTTATCGCCCCGGAAATGGCGCCGCCGACAACGGGCACAACCTTAGCAACGGCTTTCCCAACCGACTCCTTCACCACCTGTTTGCCGACCAATGCACCGATCTTCTTGAGCAATGGATACCAGGTCGTTTTCGTCAAAGCCTGTTGCGTGATCTTCTTGCCCATGTTCTTGCCGACTTCCCTGGCAAGCTTTCCCACCAACATCGCCGAACCTGACGCGCCGAGCATCACACCCAAATACGCAAGGACTCGGACTTTGGCACCTTCATTCAGTTCCGACTCGTCGGTGAACAAATCATCCTCACCAAAAAGATAGGCGATTTTCTGCGCCAGATTGATCGCGAAACCAAAGTATTGGGCCACATCGGCACTTCCAGCGGCAACGGCGGCAGGTCCGCCGGGAATTCCTGCCACAAAGGCGGCAAGAGTGGTCTGATTCGTTGATTTCTTGATCACCCCATCCGCCTTTTTCCGCAACGACTCCACCGTATATACATGTTGCGGGCCATGCTGCAGAATTTCATCGAGATATTCCGAATCGGCGAATTGCTGCCGCAGAAACGCTTCCCTATCAACCCTGATAACCGGAAGCTTCGCAACGCTTCCGATCATATTTATCGCCACATCGTAAAGCTCTTCGTCGGTTTTCTTAGCCATGTTCTCTCCACTCTGATAAGACGCATTGTGCTTAATGCCCATGGTATTCGCTCCTTTGTTTGCTCGATGGATAACATGCGGACGATCCGCATTCACCATGAGCCATGTTTTCTTCGCGAGCGCGACGGGCTTTCAACAGATAGGATCTGCTTCCAAGTCAGCAATTCGTCAGAATGCGTCCGCGCGCTTTTACGCACTCTCAGCACTCTCATGCATCTACATCTCAATTACATACTTTGTCGCTCATGCGGCATGTTCAATCACCAAAGAATGTACAGCCTTTTATATCAGCGCCCATCCAAGGCTACGTTACGTCCTGAAATACGGTGGGCCTCCTTTTCTATCTCATTGCTGCTACGAGTAGCAGCAACAGCTTCCAAGCCTCTTAGCAATGCTCAAATCCAGGGTCTCTTCCTTCTACCAAGCCACATAGGCATGTATAAATCAACATTCCGCCTTCTCTGAACTACACTGTTCCTAGAAAAGTTTCAGCATTGAAAGGGGTAACCAATGGCGCGCAAAGGTGGATTTCTGAAGGGGATCGTCACATCGGCGGCGACCTATGCCGTCAAAACGGCGGTCGATATCGCGGTCAACCCGGAGAACATGCAGAAGGTGGCGCAGCTTGTCAGCGAACAACAGGTAGGCAGCAAACTCAAGCAGGCCGCCGCGAGCATGCATCTGCCGGCCGCGCTTAGCCCATCCGCAAGAGTCACCAAGCAACTTGACACCATCGAGGAGACACTGGAGCAATACGCCGACCAATTTCCCGTAAACGCACCAGTCGAACGATGGAAAAGCACCCTGCAAAGCCTTCGTCTTATGGACACCATGAACAGATCCACAAGCGGCAGCGAGCATAAGATCCGCTTGGAAAAGCTCCAGGCACAAACCGAGGCCCTGTTCAACGAGATTTTCCAGTCCCTTGACTCGGGCGATGCCCAGATCGAAGACTGACCACTTCCCCACCGCTTTCATACCTGCTCCCCGCCACTCCCAAGCGCACCGACACGTCTGCCGGTCGTATACTGCTACCAAGTGGATTTGAAGGGAATAACCATGATCGACGACGATTCCAACGAACTCATCCCATTCGAAGGCGGAGACGGTGATGCCGATGCCAGCACCGGGAACAACAATCCAGACGACGCGCAAAGCGTCACCATCATCCAAGACGAACAAGGCATCGTCTTCCTCGGCGACGCCGGTACCATAGATCTCTGGCTCAAGGATGAAGGCTTCGATTCCAAAGCATTCAAAGCCAAAGCCATACAGACCGTCTCCTCGGCCAGCAAAGGCGCACAAACAGTCGGCAACGCCATGGCCGAAAGCGGGCGATGGGTAAAACTCACCAAGGAATCAGCTGAGCTGGTCGCCAAATACGGCAAGAACTGCAAGAAAGGACCGTTCCAAGCCGGTGTTGTACGGCAACCGAACGGGCGCATCATCAAACATTTGAAATTCACCCAGCCAGGGCAGCTCAGCCCCGCTCTACTCACCGGTGTCAGCGGCGTCATGGCACAGATGGCACTGGAACAGGCCGTCTCCGAAATCACCGACTACCTGAAGGAAATCGATGCGAAGCTCGACGACCTGCTGCGCGATCAGAAAGACCAGACCGTCAGCAAGCTCGCCGGAATCTCCCACATGATTGACGAAACCATGCTCATCTACCAGCAAGTCGGTTCAATCAGCGAGACCACATGGTCCAAGATGTCAGGCTGCCCACAAGACATCGCCACCCTCCAAGCGTATGCAATCGCCAAAATCAAGGGCCTCACCGAGAAGGTGGAACGCGAGCAGGATCCCAAGCAGGTTCGTCCGCTGACCCAGCAGATTCGACAGGAGATCCACCAGTGGTTGGGCATGCTCGCATCCGCAGTCAGGATGCAGGATCAAGTCTCCTGCATCGAGCTCGCACGCGTATGCCAGGAGGAGCCGGAACAGCTCGAAGCACACAAGAAGGGCATCGTACTTGCCAGGAACAAGCGTCTTGCGGAAATCGAGCAGTCACTCAACGCATTGGGCAGGCAACTGGAAACGAAGGCTGGAATCGTAGGTGGGAAGGTGCTGCTGAACCCATACAGTTCACCTCATGCCATTGCCAACATCGAAAGCATCACCAGCGATCTCAATGCATTCGCCAGCACATTGCAACTTGAGCACATTCATCTGCACGTCGAAGACGGGCCTACTTGGATCGAGGCCGCAGGCAAAGCCGTAGATGATACCGGCAAGGTGCTGCAGAATGCCGGGCAGAAGACCGCACACGCCGTCCAAGATGCCGGCAATGCGATAGCGAAGGGCGCTCAAGGCACCGGTGCCGCCGTTGCCAAGGGAATGCAGGACGCCGGAAACCAGGCCGCGCACATCGCGCAGGATGCGGGCGACGCCATCGCGAAAGGCGCTCAGGACGCAGGCGCCGGAATCGCCGACGGAGTGCAGCAGTTTGGCAAAGGAATAGCAGACGGATTGAAACAGCTCCCGGAGATCAAACTGCCCAAGTTCGGGTGGGGCAAGAAATAAGCCGGAGAGTCACGCCGTAAGCACCGAGCTTCTTTTGTCGTTTCGCGGGACTCTTCCATCTGATCATCATCAACACGTGCCACAAACAAGCCAACAAGCATTTTGGGGAGGGCTATTCGTGCGATGTTGCGCTCTATCATTGATAAAAGCATCCAGCAACCGCATATCGTAAGGAATCATATGCGCTATTTCACTTCGGACACGCATTTCGGCCATCCACTGGTCACCGCGCTGCGCGGGTTCCTGAACAATGGCAGGCTACGTGCTGAGTACCTCGACATCTGGCAGACGCAGACCCGCGCCGCCGCACACGCGTGGATCAAACAATATGTGCACGACAATCAGACATCGTTCAAAGCGATCTGCGACATCGCACGTCATGAGAACACCATCATCGACAATATCAACGAGATCGTCGGGCACGACGACGAACTGTGGATTCTCGGCGACCTCTCCTACCGTTGCACCGTCGAGCACACGCTTGAATGTCTGCGCCGAATCAACTGCCAACATCTGCATCTGATCATCGGCAACCACGACCGCAACTTCCGTCTCCGATTCAATGACATGCTATACGAAGACGTGTTCGAGACCATCGATGACTACTGCGAAATCGACATGGAACTTCCCGTTCTCGATGAATCCGGCAAAATAACGGTGGCGACCACGCAGCAAAGCATCGCCATGAGCCACTTCCCCAGACTCTCGACATTGGCCGAAGAACACGGCGATTGGCCGAGCAACTGGAACGAGTTCGCCGATATGGCGCCTACCACCGAAGGCTGGCTGCTCTACGGCCATACGCATCAGGACGTTCCCGACGGCACCGATCCGCGAAGTGTGAACGTGGGACTCGACGCATGGGATTTCAAGCCCGTCAGCGAACAGCAGATCCTCGCCTGGCTTGTATCCCGGTGTGCCGACCAATCAAAGTGAATTCCACCCTGAGCATGGATCCGGGCTGTAGGATGCCGGGTCGCTGGTATTTGTCGACGCCGGCGCTCCAGGTTTGCAACCATTCGAGTTTGGGACACTGTCGGCATGTTCCCGGATCAACATTGCCGATGATGGCGGTGACTTGAGCTTTGAGTTCTTCGGGGATGATGGCCATCCATGCCATGTTGCCACGCTGCGCCGGATCGCCTACGAATTCTTGCGGCACACCTTTGGCTACACGCATAAACTGCGCTTGTTCGGATGGCGTCAACGGCAGGCAATTGACGATAAGTTTGCGATTATTCTCGATTCCCGCCTATCCCACCTTAGGACAGATATGAGATAAGCCTTTCACATGTGAGGGGCGAATAGATTCAGCCGGGTCTGACTTGACCCGGCTGAATCACATGTATGCGCCCGTCTGTTCAGGCAAGGGACTCGTACGCTTGCGCATCGACCGGTTCAAGCCATTCGTTGCTCATCGCGCCAAGGTCTCCTGCCGGAACCATGAACGCCAGGTGGGAGAAGGATTCGCCAGGAGCCGCACCATGCCAGTGCTTGGTGTCTGCAGGAATGCACACGGCTTCGCCAGCTTTGAGTTCCTTGGGTTCCTGGCCTTCGATCTGGTAGTAGCCTCGACCACCCACTGCGATGAGCACCTGGGCTCCGCCGTGATGTATATGCCAGTTGTTGCGGCATCCCGGCTCGAAGGTGACGTTGTGGATGGAAAATTCAGGAGTGTCGAGCACCGACGCGAGATAGCTTTGACCTACGAAATACTGGGCAAAGCCGTCGTTCGGCTCTCCCATGGGAAATGCGCTTGGATTTTCCATAATGGTCCTTTCGTTGTAATACGCGTTCATTGAACCTCGCCGAAAATGCAATGTCTAATGAGCATCGAACATGCTTCTTCATACAACAGACACATATTATCATTAGGTTCATTCACAACCAAGCGGTACTGCGGAAAGCAACATTTCATACATGCAACGGGCAAAGGAGCTCCATTCAATCATGACAGACATGAAGTACGTGTCACCAGGCTGGTCTGGCATCGAAGTGTCCAAAGTATGCCTTGGCGGCATGAACTTCGGCAAAGCCTCACCAGACTTCCATATCGGATAGCCAATGAACTCAGTGATTCGATCACTCACCTTTCACAGTGATGGGCAGAAACGTTCAGCAGCGCCCCTCGTACAGGAAGAAGGAAAGCGAACCGTCTTCCAAACCACCTTGAGTAAAGGAATCCCTGCGTATGGTACGTTCCGCTTTACGCGTCAAACCACGGTAATCATAAAAACCGTAATCGCAGGTAGTGTCAGTGAAGAGGAAATACTCGTTCATTCCAGCATCACGAAACACGTCAAGCATGTGATTGAACAGCTTACGGCCAACACCCATGCCCCGCGCTTCCGGAGAAACCACGAACAGCGTTACCTCAGCCTGATAGCTTTTGCCAGTATCTCGCTTCAACACTTCATCGGCCTGCAAAATCGCAATCTGATCGGCAAGTCCTCGACGACCATCCTTGCTTGCCAACAAGGGCAACGCCAAGCAATTTCGCGTAATAGCATGACGTATCCTCTGCGCTGTGGTAACACGGGACCTCAACGATCCCAATACCACGCCAAGCACCCGACCATCACGTTCAGCGACCGTAGCCTCGGTGGTGCGAGAAAGAAAATCATGCATGTCGATTGCCGCAAGTCGGTGCATATTGCGCAGACGAATCGCCTTGCGCAGCTTGTACTCACGCAACTCGCGCTCATCGTTCGGAACATTCCCGTTATTATCCGACTCATCATCCGCATACCAAGCCTGTCGAACAAGCTCTTCAAGCGCAGGAAAATCCGTGCGACGCATCGTCCGAAGCATAATCGTTTCTGAAGTCATGCTCCCCCATCCTAGCCGCAGCCATGCCAAAGCTCCGTTCATGGATGGCATAATGCACATAGTATTGCAATAGCAAGAATGCGCAGGATTTGTTGGCATTGGCGTGCGACGCTTGGGAGTCTAGGGGCCACGCGCTTAGGATGAGACAGGATTGCGTGCGACACGCAATGAATGAGAGGTTCATCATGGCAACGTTGATTAGACGAATCACAGGCACTCTATGCTTAGTACTTGCCGTGGCATGCGCATGTTACGCTTTCGCCGTGCGCAATACGCATTCCGGCACGAGTTTCTGGATTGTTTGGCTAGCGTTCGCAGCTTTGTTCGCGATACTCGGATTCGGTCTGCTCTTCCGGTGGTGGACGATATTGCCAAGACTGGTCAGAGGCATATTGATTGCGGTCGCGTGCATTGGTCTGGTCGCGTTCGGCACAGTGGAAAGTTGCATCGTCAGTAAGATGCATGCGCAAGGCAAACCGGATCTTGATTATGTGGTGGTGCTCGGCGCCCAGGTGCGTAAGTCCGGCCCAAGCCTTGTACTTCGCTACCGTCTCGACAAGGCCATCGAATATTTAGATGAGAATCCGAATACCATCTGCATCGTTTCCGGCGGAAAAGGACCGAATGAACCGTTCCCCGAAGCCCAAGGCATGGCTGACTATCTTAAGGAACATGGTATTGCCGAACAACGCATTCTTGAAGAGTCGGATTCAAAAACCACTGAGGAAAACATCGTCAACAGCAAGAAGATGATCAACGACGATAATGCTTCCATAGGCGTGATCACCAATAATTTCCACATGTTTCGCGCGTTGCAGATTGCCGACAAATATGGCTTAGACAACGCCCAAGGCATTGCGGCTGGCTCTCCCCCGGATATGCTCGTCAACAATATGGTTCGTGAGTTTTTCGCCGAAATCAAATTCCTGCTGTAACTCACGTTTCGGCAATCTCTTTGCTCTGGTTAAGGATCCGAATACGGAATAAATTGAGGGGTGGAGTCCATACTGGATTCCACCCCTCAGCGCCCTAGAAAGATGACTCTAACGAGTCAGGCATTAAGAGAAGCTCACTCTTCGGAAGCGAGTTCGTCAGCCACAGCGGCGGCTGCGGAAGCAGCTTCAACGCTCTCGGCTTCTTCATCTTCAGCGGCTTCGCCGAGGAAGGCGCTCAGGTCCAGGGTTTCACCCTCGGACTTGAAAGTCACGGCACGCATGCCGGCAAGCAGGCCCTTGGAACGGCCGACTTCCTGCACTGCGGAGCCGAGCTGGCCGTTGCGCATGATGGCCTGAATGAAGGCGTTCGGATCCATGCCGTACTGCTGGGCGATGGAAGCGAGGAAGTTGAACACGTCGGCCTGGGAGACCTTGATGTCCAGCTTCTCGGCGAGCACGTCGAGCACCATCTGGTCGCGCAGTTCCTTCTCAACGGTTTCTTCGGCTTCTGCCTTCTGCTCCTTGGTGGCGTTGGCCGGATCAGCGGTCACACCCTTGAGCTGCTGCTCAACCATTTCAGCCTTGACGCCCTTCGGCACCGGAATCTCCAGGCCTTCTTCGAGCTTGGCGATGAAAGCGTCGCGGGCTGCGGTGGCCTGACGGCCTTCGGCATCCTGGGAAGCGGCCTTCTTGAGGTCTTCCTTCAGCTCGTCGAGGGTGTCGAACTCGGAAGCTTCGGAAGCGAAGTCATCGTCGAGTTCCGGCAGCTCTTCAGCCTTGACGGAGTTGACCTTGACCTTGACCTGGGCCTTTTCGCCCTCGTGCTCGCCAGCTTCCAGCGTGCCTTCGAAGGTGGTCTCTTCACCGGAGGACAGGCCTTCGAGGGCCTCATCCAGACCGTCAAGCATGGTTTCGGAGCCGAGCTCGTAGCTCACGCCTTCCTGGGAGTCGACCACTTCACCGTCGATTTCGGCGGTCAGGTCGATGTTGGCGTAGTCGCCCTTGGCGGCCGGGCGGTCCACACCCACGAGGGTGCCGAAACGCTGACGCAGGGCTTCCAGACGGTTGTTGATGTCTTCGTCGGTGATTTCAGCCTTGGCGACCTCGATCTCCATACCGTCGATTGCCGGCAGTTCGATGTCCGGACGGCGCTCAACGGTGGCCACGAACTTCAGCTTGGTCTCGTCCTTAGCGGATTCCGGCACTTCCTGAACGTCGATTTCCGGCTGGGCCATCGGGTGGATGCCCTTTTCTTCGAGAGCCTTGGAGTACAGCTCCGGCACGCCGTTGTTCACGGCTTCGCCAGCAACAGCACCGAAACCGATGCGCTGGTCGATGATCTTGCCGGGCACGTGGCCCTTACGGAAGCCAGGCACGTTCACCTGCTTGGCGATTTCCTTGCGAGCATTGTCGAGATACGGGTTGAACTCTTCCGGATCAACGGTGACGGTGAGCCTCACCTTGGTCGGCTCAAGATTCCTGACGCTGATTTTCACGCTTGCGCTCCTGAAAAATACGGTTCTTCACATTTCTGCCGTTAGGCAACCTCTACATAATAGCGCGACTCACGGACTCTGCAACCAGCGCGACCTGCCACGCCCTCGCGCCCTGTTCGGTGAGGAATTGCGCGACATCACGTTCCTGCGGCTCATCCGTCCAGCAGAGATTACGCAAATACTGCGGTTTGATGATGACTTCCGCGGGTGTGCGCGTATCTTCCGCTATCTGCGCCACCACCTTGCGTGCCTTGGCAAGTGTGGCGAGGCGTTCCGGATAGCGTTCCCTCCAGACTCGTGTCGCACGTGGGGCGGATGTGGCTTGCGCTTCTTGATTCTGAGGATTGCCGTTGTCTATGACCGGCCACTCGCTTTCCGGTAGATCAAGCGCCTGCTGGATTATTTTCTTCCACATGCTTGGCTTGATTTTGCGTTGGATGGGCGCGTAGCGTTCGAACATTTTCTCCTGTTCGGCGTCGGCTTGGATGCGCACACGTTCGTTGATGGAACGCACCGCCCTGAATTGTGCGGCATTGTGCGGCTTGCGCTCCGCCACTTCGATGATGGTTCTGTCGGCAAGCAGCAGCGTTGGCGAAATATCGTATTGGCGCGCCAGCTCGTCTCGCTTGGTCCATAGTGCTTTCGCCACAGCCAAGGCCTGACGGTCCTTCATGATTTCGGTGATATGCGAGATGCGCAGCCATGGAACGGGATGCTCTTTGCGTGGCGCGGTTCCTTCGCGCAGCGCGTAATCGAATTCCTCCTCGGCCCATTCGATTTTGCCTTGACGGCGCAGTTCGGCGCGCATGATCGTTTCCAGCTCGATCAGCAATTCAACATCCAACGCCGCATAATTGCGCCAGTCACGCGGCAACGGACGGTATGACCAATCGGCTGCGGAATGCTCTTTGGCAAGTGTCAATCCCAAGTAATGCTCGGTGACGGCGGCCAAACCGAACCGTTTCATGCCGAGCAGTCTCGCGGCGATCTCGGTGTCGAACAACCGCTGCGGCTTCAATCCAAGGTCATTGAATCCCGGCAGATCCTGCAGAGAATCATGCAGAATCCATACCGCGTCGCCTACGGCAGCATTGAAATCGTTCCAATCAACACCTTCAGCAGTCAATGCCTGCGGATCAAGCAATCCTATGCCGGCACCGTCCCTTTTGAACTGCACCAACCAATCGTCATGACCGTATCGGAAACCGGATGCTCGCTCCGCATCGGCAGCAAGAGACCCGTGTGAGGACGCCAAAGCGCTGCAGTACTCGCGAAATGCCGGTAGGGTGTCGATCACATCGGGCACGCCCTCACGCGGCTCGGCCTGCAACCTTGGCTCGTCAGTCAACGGAATAATCCTCCTCGGATTGCGTCATGGACCGGAGGAATTCCGCCCATGCACCCACCTGAGCGCCTGCGTCAAGACCTCCATCGGCATAGTCTAATGGCGTCCAAGACACACGAATCTCACATCCGGTTTCTGGAGCGTCGGATTGCCCGCCAAATACCGTGCTTCTCGTAACGGTGACGGTTCCTGAAACATGTTCGACACCGTATGCGCCGATCTGGTCCACCATCGCATCCCAATACATGGATGGCGTCAGGCAGTCCCTTTCGTTGCCAGGCAATGGCAACGCGGCGAATGCGGCGCAACGCCAATGCGAATGCCAGTCGTTTCGGTATTTATGCGAATACAACACCATGATCCAACCGGTGGAACGCGTCTCATCGCAGTCCATTTCGACGCCGATGCCGAAACTCGCCATGGCGCATGGTACTGGAATCTCACGATATGACACACCTGATAATCGTGGCATGCGTTCCACGGAAAGCACGGCATCCCACACTTCGTCTGGCACGCCAGAGGGTCGAGTCAACATTGATTCAGGAGGGGCTGCGCAGGCGCACGATCCCCTACCTGTGGTGCGCGCTTCGTTGGGTGCACCTTGAGGAAAAGCATAGATGTCCACCATGATTCAAGACTACGGCAGCGACACCGTTTCCATGGTATTTCACAGCATTTCGCCACGCGTCGAATGTGAAGATTTTTCCGCGTGGCGAACGCTGGTTCAACAGTTGCGCGAATATTCCTTTTTTCGATCGCTGAGGCACTTTCAAACGATTGATTTGCCTGGGATCGTTGGCTGGAATATGCGAGACTTTCCGTTTAGTAGACGGTAAAGCCGTGCGATTGGAATTGTTCCACTACACGCTGTTTCATTGCCGCGGACGGCCCTTTCTGATCTTCCAGCGGGTAGGGAATGTCGAGCATATGCCATTTTGGGCGGCCCAGCTGATGGAATCCGAGCACGTCGATATGTTCCACGGCGTCGCCGAACGATTCGCAGATCTTCGCCACGTTCTCAACGTTTTCCTCGGACGAGGTGAGCCCTGGTACGAGTACGAAACGCACCCAGATCTTCTTGCCTGCTTTGGCCAGTCGTTGTCCGAAATCGATTGTCGGCTGCAAAATGCCTCCGGTAACCTTCTTGTAAGTTTCCTCGTCACCGGACTTGACATCAAGCAGACACAGGTCGATATCGTCCACCATGTCGTCGGTATAGCTTGCGCCAAGGAATCCGGAAGTATCGAGGCATGTGTGCACACCCATCTCCTTGGCCGCATGGAACACACGGGAGACGAATGCTGGTTGCATCATGGATTCGCCGCCTGAGAAGGTAATGCCGCCATGCGTCGCCTTGAAAAGGTCAGCATAACGTTCGATCTTTTTGACCATGGCTTCGTAGTAGACGGGTTTGCCATCACGCATTTTCCACGTGTCTGGATTCTGGCAGTACTGGCAGCGCAATGGGCAGCCGCTCATGAAAACGGTCATACGTGTTCCCGGACCGTCGACGGACGTGTTAATGTCCCAAGAATGCACGAAACCGATATCACCGCTTTTCAGCGCGTTGATGCGATCGCGACGATCTAATCCGATCGGCGATTCAAAGCCTGACAATCCTCCCATAAGCGTCTGGTTGACGTAGCTTTGCGATTCTCTGAGCATGTGCCTGGTTGTGGAGCGAAAATGTACGTTCTCAGACATCCGTGTCCTTTCGTTGTATCTCTCCAATGGGTTTCCCATATTGTACGGGGAAAACAAGGGGCGGAGCTTTCACGCTCCGCCCCATTGTCGTCTACCGTTTCACGCGGTGCCGTTCAGTCTCAGTCAACGACGGCGCCCTGGTGGAACGTACGGGAAATCACGTCGAGCTGCTGTTCCTTGGTGAGCTTGACGAAGTTCACCGCGTAGCCGGAGACACGCACGGTCAGGTGCGGGTACTTCTCCGGGTGATCGACGGCATCCTCGAGCTGTTCCTTGCGCAGCACGTTGATGTTGGCGTGGTACAGACCATGGCCATTGCCGGCGTCCAGAATGCCCACAAGGTTGCCGATGCGCTCGTCCTCATCGCGGCCCAGACCGTCAGGGGTGATGGTGTTGGTCAGCGAAATGCCGTCAAGAGCGTCGTTGTAGTCGATCTTGCCGACGGAGAACATGGACGGCAGCATACCGTGGGAGTCCATGCCATTCTCCGGATTTGCGCCCGGAGCGTACGGGGTGCCCTTCTTGTGGCCGGACGGGAAGGCACCGGTGGCCTTGCCATATTCCACGTTGGAGGTGATGGTCAGGATGGACTGGGTCGGGACTGCTCCGCGGTACACCGGCAGGCGCTTGACCTGGCCCATAACGGTGGAGACGACCCACTTGGCAATCTCGTCGGCACGATCATCGTCGTTGCCGTACAGCGGGAACTCGCCTTCGGTGCGGTAGCCGACGATCAGATCGTCATCGGCACCTTCAACGTACTCCTCCTCGTGGCCCGGGGTGGTCTTGGCGTCTTTGTTGTAGATCGGGTAAACCTTGGCGTACTTGCATGCGGACAGGGAGTCGGCTGCGATGGACAGGCCGGACATACCGCAACCGAGGGTACGGTACACTTCCTTGTCGTGCAGAGCCATCTCGATGGACTCGTATGCATACTTATCGTGCATGTAGTGGATGATGTTCAGGGCCATGACGTAGGTCTCGGACAGCCATTCGAGAGCCTTCTCGTAATTGGCCTTAACCTTCTCGTAATCCAAGGAGCCATCGGCTTCCGGCTGAATCGGCTCGATAATGCCCTTATCGATAACCTGCATGCCGGTCATCTCGTCGCGGCCGCCGTTGATGGCGTACAACAGAGCCTTGGCGGAGTTCACACGAGCTGCGAAGAACTGCATCTGCTTGCCCACACGCATTGGGGAAACGCAGCATGCGATTGCAGCGTCATCGCCCCAGTGGGAGCGGATTTCCTTGTCGGACTCGTACTGGATTGCCGAGGTGTCGATGGAGATCTTGGCGCAGAAGCGCTTGTAGGCTTCCGGCAACTTCGGATCCCAGAAGATGGTGATGTTCGGCTCCGGGCCAGGTCCAAGGTGCTCGAGAGTCAGGGTGTTGAGCAGACGGAACGAGGTCTTGGTGACCAGAGTACGGCCGTCATCGCCGAAGCCTGCGTCGGACCAAGTCGCCCAGTACGGATCGCCGGAGAAGATCGCGTCGTAATCCTTGGTACGCAGGAAGCGCACGATACGCAACTTCATGACCAGGTTGTCGATGATCTCCTGAGCGTCGGTCTCGGTGATCTTACCGGACTTCAAGTCACGCTCGAAGTACACGTCGAAGAAGGTGGAGACGCGGCCGAACGACATTGCGGCGCCATCCTGGCTCTTGACGGAAGCGAGGTAGCCCATGTAGGTCCACTGCACTGCTTCCTGAGCGGTCTGTGCCGGGCGGGACAAGTCAAGACCATACTCGTTACCGAGGTTGATCAGCTGCTTCAGGGCCTTGATCTGCTCGTCATGCTCTTCGCGGAAGCGGATCCAGTGCTCGATCTCCGGCTCGGTGAAGTCGTTGCGATACGGCACGGAGTCCTTGTCACGCTGCTTGAACTTGATCAGGGCGTTCACACCGTACAGTGCCACACGACGATAATCGCCGATGATGCGGCCACGGCCGTAAGCATCCGGCAGGCCGGTGAGGATCTTGTTGTGGCGGGCAACCTTGATCTGCTTGGTGTACACGCCGAAGACGCCGTCATTGTGGGTCTTGCGGTACTTGGTGAAGATCTTCTTGATTTCCGGATCCGGCTCCTTGCCGGCTTCCTTGATGGCCTGCTCGACCATACGCCAACCGCCATTCGGCATCATGGCACGCTTGCAAGGAACGTCGGTCTGCAGACCGACAACCACATTGTCAACTTCCGGAGAATCGATGTAGCCGGCGCCGAATGCGTCAATACCAGCCGGGGTGTGGGTGTCGACGTCGTAGACGCGCTGCTTGCGCTCTACTGCCAGATACTTGTCATCGAGATACTGCCACAGGTGCTTGGTCTTCTCGGTGGCGTCAGCCAAGAAGGACTCGTCGCCCTCATAAGGCGTGTAGTTCTTTTGAATGAAGTCACGGACATCAATGTCCTTCTGCCAGTTGCCCTCAGCGAAGCCTTCCCAAGCCTTAGCCTGAAGCTCTTCCGGGGAGACTGCCGTCGCATCAACTGCTGCCATTTCCACTCCTTCTGGGTGTTGGTTTGGCGACGCATCGTTACGTCGTCGCTAGTTACCGATTCTAGCTGCACGAACCTGTAAAGAACCTGAGTTTGAGAGGAAATAAAAGTGACATATGTCACAATTGCGAAGTATAAGAAAAATCGCGGTGTCGTAATCCAGACACCGCGATTTCATATATCGAATCAACTACTTTTCATCGGAAGACCAGCGTTTCCATTCACGATCCTGTTCTTCCCATTTGATGTTGCGTTCCTGCACAATCTTCCATGCATCGAGCGCGTCTTCCCTGGTTTTGTATGGTCCCATACGATGGCTCGCCGGTGAGATCATACCCAGTTCAGGCTGTTCGGTGACCGTATTGAAATACCATTGCTTTTCCATATCATTCCCTACGAAGCGTGTAACGAAACAATAGTTCGCCGCTGTTTTACTCGCGGAATGCGTTGGTGATCGGCAAGCGGCGGTCACGTCCGAACGCCAATGCCGTCACCTTTGGCCCAAGTGGGTATTGACGACGCTTCCATTCGGCACGATCGACCAGTCGCATAACCGTGTCGACGGTGGTTTCATCGAAACCGTCAGCCAAAAGATCCTCACGACCATGCGCATGTTCAATGTACATGGCCAGCACCTGGTCGAGCAGCTCGTACTCCGGCAGAGAATCGGAATCCTTCTGCCCTGGGCGAAGCTCGGCGGACGGGGCTTTCTCGATCGAATTGACGGGAATCATCACGCCATCCGGCAATGGCGTTCCTTTAGAGCCCTGTTCGTTGCCCACAACATGCAGTCCGCCGATGCCCATGCCCTCGGCGGCAGCCTTATTACGCCAGCGGGAAATCTCCCACACGCGAGTCTTCAACAAATCCTTGATCGGAGCGTATCCGCCGACCGCATCACCATAAATGGTGGAATAACCGCAGGCAAGCTCCGACTTGTTGCCGGTGGCGACAGCCAGAAGTCCCTTGGAATTCGAATACGCCATAACGATCACGCCACGAATACGCGCCTGCAAATTCTCAGCAGCCACACCTTCAAGATCAAGCTGCTTTTGGAAGGAGACGAACAGCGGCTCAATAGGCTGAACATCATAATGCGCACCAATGTTCTTCGCCAAATCGGCAGCATCATCCTTCGAACCGTCAGACGAATACATGCTCGGCATGGAAATGCCATACACGTTGGATCCACCCACGGCATCAGCAGCCATGGCTGCCACCAATGCGGAGTCGATACCTCCAGACAAGCCCAAGCACACGCCCTTGAAATGGTTCTTGGCCATGTAATCTTTCAAGCCGAGCACGCAGGCGGTGTACACTTCCTCATCCGGATCAGGCTTGGCCGCGATAACACCGACCTGCTGATGTTCGGCGGCAGTATCCAAATCAAAGAAGCTCAAATCCTCCATGAACATCGGAGAACGTTCCAGCAGTGTACCGTCAGCGTCAACCACGAAACTGCCGCCATCGAACACCAGATCGTCCTGACCACCCACCTGATTGAGGTAGATCATCGGCGCGTTCACTTCAGCCGCACGGCGTACCGCAAGATCGAGTCGAGTATCAGTCTTACCCTCCTCATACGGAGAACCGTTCATGGTAAGCAGCAAATCAATATGCTGCTCGGCAAGTTCTGCCACAGGACCGCCATCCTGCCAGATATCCTCGCAAATAGCCACACCAATACGTGCGCCATCCACATCAAGCACCATGGACTTATTGCCAGGACTGAAAATGCGGAATTCGTCAAACACACCGTAGTTGGGCAAGAAGTGCTTGTCATAGCCAGCCCAAACCACACCGTCATGCAACACAACAAGTCGATTACGCGGCTTAGACGTTTCACGATCAGTACCGACCGTGCCAACCACCACAAACAGGTCACCAAGCCCATCGGCAGCCAGTTCAGTAGCAAGCCAGTTGGCTTTGTTCCATGCGGCTTTGCGGAAGGTGGCCCGCAGGGCGAGGTCTTCAATCGGATAGCCAGTAAGCGTCATTTCAGGAAAAACCACGACTTGCGCATTGTTGTTGGCTGCAAGGTGCGCGTAACGCATGACCTTGTCTGCGTTGGAGTCAAGATCTCCCACACAAGTATCGATTTGAGCGAGTGCGAAGCGAATGTCTGTCATAGCTGCCTAACCTACCGTTGATTTGTTGAACGTTTTATTTTCTTACGATCGCGAATTGAAAGTGGACCGCACGCGTGTCACGAAAGTTCGTTGAGCACCGTCAGCGCCGCGTTGGCGTAGAATTCCACGCCGGCCTGCAGTGATTCATCTAGACCGACGAAATGCGGGCTATGCCAATCGGGGCAGCCTTTCTCGCCATTGGAACCGATGAAGGCGAACACCGGCATGGTGACGGGCATGAAATCGCAGAAATCCTCCCCCGCCATCGAAGGATGGATTGGCTCGAGCTGCGCGTAGTCGCGCACGTTGTCAGCGACGATTTTGGATAGTTCCATGTCGGAGACGAGCGGATTCTGAAAGTCATCCCAGTCGATGTCTGTGGTAATGCCGTAGCCCGCGGCGATGGATTGGACCTGCTGCTTGAAACGTTTCTCGACCAGTTCGCCGTCGGACTTATGGAAGTAGCGTACGGTTCCTTGGAAGCTGGCCTTGTCCGGCACGACATTCCACACGTGGCCACCGTGCAGTTCGGTGATGGACAGCACGAGCGGATGGAATGGTGAGACATTGCGGCTGACGATGGTCTGCAAGGCGAGAATCATTGTGGCGAGCGCCTCGATAGGACCAGTGCCCTTGTGTGGATATCCGGCATGTGAGCCGGTGGCATGCAGCGTGACGTGGAATTTCACGCAACCGGCCATCATCGGGTCGGGGCCTACGGCGATCTGTCCGGGCGCGTAATTCGGATTGTTGTGGGCGCCGATGGCGGCGGATACGTCGGCGAGCAACCCCGCATCGACCATAGCTTTCGCGCCGAGACCGAGCTCCTCGGCAGGCTGGAACAGCAGTTTGATGGAGCCTTTGATGCGCTTGCGGCGTTTTGCGAGCCAGAATGCGGCTCCGAGCATGTAAGACATGTGCAGGTCGTGGCCGCAACCGTGCATCACACCGTCGTTGACGGACGAGAACGGCAGGCCAGTATCCTCTTGGATGGGCAGACCGTCGATATCGGCGCGCAATGCGATACGTGGGCCTGGTTGCTCGCCGCGGATCAGGCCGACCACGCCGGTTTCAAGCGGGTTGTTGAGCACTTCGATGTCGTGCGCGCGTAGCAGTTTCTCGATATAGGCACTTGTCTCGTATTCCTTGAAACTGCGCTCGGGATGTGCGTGCAGATAATGACGGATCTCGATGATCTCCGGCGTGATCTCAATATGTTCGCTCATGGTTGACGATTGTAGGCGCAACCGGACGTTTTTCCTATTTTCGTGTTCGTTTTTCGTGCCGACAATGGCGTTTTCCGCAGAGTTTCCCCGTAAGCTGGATGACGTTTTGAACGGATTCACGGGGAGATCGGCATGTCATCGGACATCAAGGCTGCGTTTTTCGATATCGACGGCACTTTGACGAGTTTCGTCACGCATGTGGTGCCGCGATCCACCATCGACGCATTGCATGCGTTGCAGAAAAAAGACGTGAAGGTGTTCATCTGCTCGGGGCGCGCACCCTCCTATATGGGTGTGGTGCTTGACACCATTCCCGTCGAATTTGATGGCATTGTTGGCCTTAACGGCCAGTTCTGTACAACACGCGACGGCCTCGATTACCGTCATCCAATCGACCTGCACGATGTGGAGATCATCACCGACTGGCTGCAATCGCATACCGATGTCGTCGCCAATTACGCGGAAAGCGACTACGGGTATTTCAATCGCATCAACGCCGCTTTGGAACGTACGTGGAACAGCCTTGGCAAAACCGCGCCGAAAATCGACATATGCAATCCGCGGCAACGTATAGGAAACCATTGCACATTCCAGATCAGCCCATATGTGGATAAGGCAACGGAAGCGGAAATCGCCGGCATGTGCGACAACGTGCGCGGTGTGAGGTGGCATCCCGACTTCACCGACCTGATTCCTGCGGATGGCGGCAAGGCGGTCGGCATGCAGGTCGTGCTTGAGCATTTTGGTTGGTCGAAGGACAATGCGATCGCGTTCGGCGATGGCGGCAACGACGTGGATATGCTACGTTTCGCCGGCATAGGCGTGGCTATGGGCAACGCCACTGACGAACCGAAGACCGTGGCCGATTACGTCACCGACAGTGTCGACGATGCCGGAATCTCGAATGCGTTGCATCATTTTGAAATTCTGTAGAAAAGGTTTTTAAGAGTTTTCTTGCGATTTTTAAGACGGTTTTCGCGAATTTCTGCGTTTTTCATGCCCTTTATAAGTATTTTCAATAAGCAAACGCCGTGTTGCCGTCGATGGTTCCTCTATATTGGTCAATCGTTGGGTCCGCCGCGCGGCAAACAGGCGGCTCGTATAGCGAATTGAGAGAGGAATTCAACCATGCGTAACAAGAAGCTTCTCGGCGCACTGCTCGCCGTCACCACGCTCGCGACCTTCGGCTTGGCCGGCTGCGGCGACTCTGGCTCCACCGGCGCCGCCTCCAAGGAGGATGACAAGACCATCACCGTGGCGGCCTCCCCGACCCCGCACGCGGAAATCCTAAACAAGGCCGTCAAGCCGCTCGTCGAGAAAGATGGTTATAAGCTCGAAGTCAAGGAGTTCACCGATTACGTTCAGCCGAACACCGCCACCGAGGACGGTGAAGTGGACGCCAACTACTTCCAGCACAAGCCGTACCTCGACAACTTCAACAAGGAGAAGGGCACGCATCTGGTGTCCGTGGAAGGTGTCCACTTCGAGCCATTCGGTCTATACCCTGGCAAGACCAAGGATTTGCAGAATCTGCAGGACGGCGCCACCGTGGCCGTGCCGAACGACGCCACCAACGAGGCCCGTGCTCTTCTGCTGCTGCAGGATGCCGGTCTGATCGAGCTGAAGAATCCGAAGGACATCAACGCCACTCCGAAGGACATCACCTCCAATCCGAAGAACCTGAAGTTCAAGGAGCTTGAGGCCGCCGTGGTCCCGACCGTCATCAAGGATATCGACATCGCGGCACTGAACGGAAACTACGCCATTCAAGCCGGCTTCGACCCGACCAAGGACACACTGGTCACCGAAAAGGCCGACGGCCTGGCCGCGAAAACCTACCAGAACATCCTCGTGGTGAAGGAAGGCAACGAGAACACCGCCAAGACCAAGGAGCTCAAGAAGGCTTTGAAGTCCGACGAGGTGCGCGACTACATCAACAAGAACTACAAGGGCGCTGTGGTGCCGGTCTTCTAAGACCCGCTTCGGCTGCAAGAATTCAATGCCGCAGGTATACTACCCTGCGGCATTCTTGTTATGGAACATCAATAGGAACAGGACATTATGACGATTCAGATCGACCATCTGCACAAAAGCTATGGCAGTGGCGCCGAGGCGCATGAGGTGCTGCACGACATCAACCTGACCATCGATTCGGGTGAAGTCTTCGGCATCCTCGGCTCCTCCGGTGCGGGCAAGTCCACGTTGGTGCGCTGCATCAATCTGCTGGAACGTCCCACTTCCGGCAAAGTGCGCGTCGATGGTGAGGACATCACCGACGCGAAAGGCAAGGAGCTGGCGGACGTGCGTGCCGGAATCGGCATGATCTTCCAGAATTTCAGCCTGTTCCAGCAGCGCACAGTGCTGCGCAACGTCACGTTCCCACTGGAGCTCAACCATACGCCGAAAAACAAGCGCGAGGAGCGTGCCCGCTATCTGCTTGACCTGGTTGGATTGGCTGATCTGGCCGACCGCTATCCGAGCCAGCTGTCCGGCGGCCAACAGCAGCGCGTGGCCATCGCACGCGCGTTGGCCAACAATCCGTCCATCATGCTGTGCGACGAGGCCACCAGCGCACTCGACTCCACCACAACTGCGCAGATCCTTGACCTGCTGCGCCGCATCAACCGCGAGCTCAATGTGACGCTGGTCATCATCACGCATTCGTTGTCCGTGGCACGCAACATCTGCGACCGTGTGGCCATGATTGATGGCGGACGCATCGTGGAGATGGGCGACACGGAAGAATTGTTCTCCAATCCGCAAAGCGACATTCTGAAAACACTGATCACCGATGCGAAAGTGGAGAACCATCGCCATAAGCATGATTCCGCTTCGTCCGATGAGCAGACGGACGCGCCGACCAAGGAAGAGGTGAAGTGAAATGGGACAGATTATCTCGCAATTCATCGCCGATTATGGCGAACTGCTGGTCGAGGGAGTACGTGACACGATCATCATGACCGCGGTAGCGACGCTACTCGCGTATGTGATCGGCCTACCTGTGGGCGTACTGCTCATCACCTCGGCAAAGAAGGGCATCCGTCCGAACGCGACACTCAACACCGTGCTCGGCTGGATCGTGAACATCGTGCGTTCCGTACCATTCATCATTCTTCTGGTGGCCATCATCCCATTGACCCGACTGATCGTCGGCACTTCGCTCGGCGTGCCGGGAGCCATCGTGCCGCTGGTCATCACCGCGGCGCCGTTCGTGGCACGCGTGGTGGAGCAGTCGCTCGCCGAAGTGGACGGAAGTCTGGTGGAGGCCGCGCAAAGCTTCGGCGCCAGCAATCTGCAGATCGTGTTCAAAGTGCTGCTGTTCGAAAGCCTGCCGTCGCTGGTGCGCGGCGCAGCACTGACGTTCATCACCCTGTTCGGCTTCTCCGCCATGGCCGGCACCGTCGGCGCAGGCGGTTTGGGCGATATCGCCATCCGCTACGGCTACCAGCGTTACCAGTACGACGTGATGACCGTGGCCGTGATCCTGTGCGTCATCCTCGTGCAAATCGTGCAGACTATCGGCGACGTGATATCCAACCACATCGACCATCACGAGCGCTAAACCGACGCTTTCATGCTCCTATATACAAGAATCGGGTCTGAATAATTGTGTTCGGACCCGATTCTTGTATGCGAAGACACTGCTACGTGTTGCGCTTACTTGTTGAGTTCAACAACCCAAGCTATGATATAACCCCGAACCATCCAGAACATCGATAAACTACTTCAAAGACAAAAGAGGCGCGGCACGATTGCAGGGGCATTGATGACAGGAACACTACCAAAACAGCATAAAGCGGCGCGCATCATCGAGCATATCGTCCTTGTACTCGCACTGGTCTGGGCCGGCGGCTGTACCCTCATATGGACGCAAATAGACATGCCCCACAGCATCGTGAACACGACATCCTCTGACAGCACCTGCGAAGTGGCCATCGGCGAACTAGGCTCGCCCATGTTCTTCGGCCCAAGCACCATCACGATCAAAGTCTCCTGGAACACCGATCCCAATGTCATCGGAGCCGAGAACGTCACGGAAATCAAGACGGACCTTCACAACGACGGCAAATCATTGGACTCGGACAACTTCACCGTAACCTGGCACGGCAACATCCCGACCGTCACCACCCACGGCGAGGAACAATCGGACCAGAGCTACACGTTTAACTGGAAATAACCACCCCGAACATCACGTCTCTCCGAGAATAGTCCTCACGGCCGAGCAGATCCCACAGGGGCATAAGCATGAAAATCATGACTACCATCATCATGCGCACCTCTGATGATAATCGCGTGTGGTCGTTTTTGGCTTTGTTCCAAGGTTTTCAATTTTTGGGAAACCTGCCGATCAGTCTCGTCTTCCACGAGGTACCTACAGGCACCCAAAAATAATCCGGGAACGTTCCACCACCCTGCCGGCGCTCAGCGTCTTCGCCGACCGGCACGGAAAAGTGCAATACCCCCTGTGGTTTCATGATGTTCCGCATGGGTGGTGCAGAAGCATTCGCCCGGCAGCACGTCTCCATGGCGGACAATAGACAGAACGATACGCGGCCCATACAACCGTCCCAGCCGCCAATGGCATCCCAAATCCATCCCGAATCCCACAGGCCTATTGCAGACAGCCCAGAATGGCATGGCGGAGGTCGCCCGTGCGACCAATGCGGAGAAGCGACCGAACAATTCCAAGTAATCGTCCTTGTCAAGCAAATAGCCAAGATCACCGATGGCCTGGTACACGTTCTCGTTAGCGCGCCCATCGTACCGGACACAATAGCAGCGCTCGTCATGCGCGCACAGGTTGCGGTAGAACACCAGTCTGCTGAAGATGCTGTCCAACCGCTTGATGGTGATGCGTCGCGGCCCGTCGTGCGTGTCCGCATACAAACCGGTGAAACTTTCGGCGACCGCCAATCGGACGGCCGGGGACTGGACTTGGAAGAACCATACCGTCTGGCCGAAAGAAAGATCGTTGGCCAGCACTCACAACGGGACCTGGCCGTTGTGGTCTTCCATGCAATGGCGGATATACGCCTTGCCGCCATAGTCGCCCCTGTTGCGCGGGCTGCCGTCCAACTCAGGTATCCGCTTGAAGACCTTGTCGATCAACGCCACGGCGCTCGGACGGCGCCTGGAATCATAATAGTCGGGATTGAGATACGGGTTGACCTCGTCGGGGTGCAGCCTGGTGAACTCATGCGCGCATACTGCCTTGAGCGCGGCCTCCGCCCGTGTGATGGCGGAAAACAACAGTTCACGCAACTCACGGTCGAACAGGAACAGGGCGTACAGATCATCGAAACGCGCGCCCGTCCCGTACCGGTCATCACCAGCGGTCAGACATGCCTTTCGGTCGAGGAACAAATCCTTGTAACCATTGACGATCGGATAATAGCCCTCGCGCCTGAGCACATGACCCGCACCGGCATCGACAGCCATGCCACGGGAGCGCAAAATGCGCAGCTGTTCGTCCACACTCCTGTAGGGCTTGCGCAACGACATGAATTCGACCTCCCCCAATCCGGCGATGAAAGCACTGAGGCCACCCCGCATCCACGGGATGGCCTCAGCGAACCGAACGAAGTCCAGCTTATTTCGCTGTTACAGAATAGCGCCGATCCTCGCGAATGCAACCCAGCCGGACGTCGAATGAGATGAAACCTCCATATCATTATTCCAAAGGCACACGCCGATCTATCAAGGCCACCACCAGAAAAACCCAAACGCCTCCAAAAAGAGACGACGCACGCCTCCACGAGACTGAATTGCGCCCCGTTTGTTGGACGTTGTTAATTAGGATACAGCCCTAGACCGCGAGGGACATGCTCCGGAACTCCTCCGGGGTATGTCCCTCGAGTCGTATCTGGCACCGTCTGGTGTTCCAATGGATGATGTAGGCGTCCAGTTCGCGTTTGAACTGTTCGTACGAGTCGAACTCTCCCGGCCTCGGTAGAACTCGTCCTTCAAGTGGCCGAACACCTGCTCGGCGGCGGCGTTGTCCAGGCAGTTGCCCTTGCGGCTCATGGACTGGCGGATGCCGAGGCGTTCGAGCTCGCCCCGCCACCATTGGTGCTGGTACTGCCATCCCATGTCCGAGTGCAGGATCGGCTCCACGCCGGCGGGCAGGCGCTCCGCGAGCATGACGAGCAGGCGCTTCTGCTGCCCGAGGTCCGGACTGCGGCTCACGTCCCAGGCGACGATCTCCTTGCTGGCCATGTCGTACACGGGCGCGAGGTACGCCTTGGAGCCGGCGACCTTGAACTCGGTGACGTCGGTGCCGAGCTTGGAGAACGGACGGGCCGAGTCGAAGTCGCGTTTGAGCAGGTTATGCACGTGATCGCCCGTCTCGCCCCTGTACGAGTCGTACCTCCTCCACGGGTTCCTGGAGCGGATGGCGCATCTCAGTCCCATGCGCCGCATGACCCCGGGCACGCTCTTGGCCGACACTCGTTGCCCGAACTCGTGGACCAGGCACATGCGCACCTGCCGGTGGCCGCACCCGTTCGGCGAGCTCCTGCTCGCGCGTCGGTTCGGGCTTCGGTTTGGATTTCGAGCCTCTGGGCCTGCCCTTGGGCCTCGGCCCGAGCGCCTCCGGACCTCCGGCCCGGTACTCGCGGCACCAGTGTTCCAGGGGTGCGACGCTCGCGATCCCGTGCATGGCCATGACCTCCGCCTTGGTCAGACCGTTCTCGACGTGGTCGCACGCCGCGGCGACCTTCGTCTCCCCACGTATACCGTATAGTCAGGAACGCTTTTATACCTGTTCTTATCTTCCGTATGAACCACATACACCGTTGGATAATGAAGACGCGTTCTCTCGGACATCGATACCCCCTCTTATCCCTATCTCGCTTATGTATGGCAGATACACCTCAGAAAAGCGTATTTAGGGGGTATGAGAACAGCTGTTATGACAACCTGACCTGCCATATATAAGCGAGATGTCTCAGGATAAAGCACGGAATCTGCCATACGTAAGCGGGATAACCAAGCTTAAGCGCTCGTACGACACATTTTTGTGCACAAGACATTCCTCCGCAAGCGTCATCCGACCGCCTGGTGGCACGTTTCATATGCACAGAGAAAACACAGCCCGCAAACGCCACACTCGAAGCATGACGCCAGTGGTTTTAAGGTGAAACCACGCCGATTCTGCTTGCTGATTAAGGTAGACGATACGGGCTTTCTCTGGCATTCGTTGTCGATGGAAGCCCACTTGGCAGATTGCATGTTCCTCCCTTTCGGGTATGGAGGGAGTGTTCGGGCACTGGAGTGAGCATAACGTAATCATGAGAGAGCAGACAAAATAACTACGGCAGCTTCGATCTTGCGCGTTCCGCCCCTCTCGGTCTTCCCTCGGCGCATCTCTACGAAGTGCTTGACGGTAATTTCTTCCAAGGTGAAATCAGCTAGTGGGGGCAAGTGTTTCTGTATCTGTGCATTCTTGGACCATCCGTGTTCATGATCAGTCTCGGGTCGAATCTGGTCTTCTCCGACGCCAACCCTCGCAAGATTGTAAAACGAGGCTGCACCACGCTCATCGCTTTTCTTCTGTTGAATATCGTGCGCGATGGGATTCCCGATGTAGTCGTTGCATTGACTGGCCACCCCAGTATTCTCGACACGTTTGGATACGATATTTTTGCGTCCGATATTCTGGGATTTGCGGGTTTCGTATTCCTGTTTTTTCGCACTTGTCAAACATTTTTACATTGCTTCATTGGCTACGCCGCTGATTTCGTTATGCATGTTGACGGTTAACGATCTGATTCCGCCATTGCACAATGTCCATTGGACTTTACGTGCAGAAGCGGCTTGTCGCACGCGCTTCTAAAGCCTGATTTCGCATGCGCACATCCGCAAAGTCACGCAAATACTAGTTAGCGCAACACTATTTGGTGGGATTTGTTCCCGATGTTTTCCGTATAGTACCTTAGGTCACCCCTTTTTGGTATTTTTTTCTGTTGGATATGCCACACAAGGGAATATCTTTTCGGAGTATATGAGATTAGGGAAAATATGGTCAACCACCATAAAATGATTAATGCTGCAATCGCAACGCTTGCGACTTGCGCCATGTTGCTGCCGGTAGCGGGCAGCGCCAATGCTAATGAATCCTCAAATACCGCCGTACTTGGTGCCGGCTATACGGCCACCAAGATTTCGCACCCCAATGCAGGGCTGGGCGAAGATGACGGTATCGTAAACGTTTTGAACGGCGAATCCACTGATGATCTCACGCAGGGTTCGGCCGAGCGTGGCCAGAACTATTCATGGTCTTCGGTCGGTTATGGCGATTGGATGTATGTGGGCACTTGCTATTCCGCAATGGGTTCCACACTGAAGTACATGGCCAACACCATGGGCACCAAGTATGCCAGCATCAAGGCCGCTTTGGATGTTGCGTTCAACGGCGAGCTGTTCCTCGACAATGGCGAGAATCACAGCTTGCTGCTCAAGATCAACGTCAAGACCGGTGAAGTGAAGATCATCGTCAATGCGATTGGCGGAGAGCATGCGGTCAACGGCTATCGTGCAGCCGTTGAATTCCATGACAAGCTGTACTTTGCTGCCGCCGCAAAGGGTCAGCCGTACCTGCTGGAAGTTGATCCGAACAGTGGTGATGCCACTGAAATCGTGTATCGTTCCGCTGCCATGACCACTGGTCTGAAGAAGGGCTACACTGCTGGTATCCGTGGTTTGACCGTGGTCAACAATCAGCTTATCGCCAGCATGATCACCGATAACGGTGCCACTATTGTGGCTTCTTCCAACCCGTCAGCAGGCCAGGATTCTTTCGCCACTATCGCTACCCAGACCGAGGGCCTGTACAACTATCCGGCATGCGCTGTAACTGATGGAGTGTTCGGTGGATGTGTGTGGGATATGGTCGGCTTCAAGGGCAATCTATATGTCACTATGGTGACTGGAACCGCGAAGAACAACAAGCAATCCTTCGCACTCGTGCGCGGCACGCAAGATAAGGAAACCGGCAAGTGGACCTTCAAGCCGCTGGTCGGCGATCCGGCAGACGGCGCCAAGTACGAGTGGGGTTTCGGAGCGAGTCGTTCCGGCGCAGCCAACATGGTGGTATACAAGGGCCACCTGTACATCGGCGGCTACAACGATCCGATGAACGCTTTGGAGAAGGCCATGCAGATGGATTTCTCCGACCTGTACAAGGATCTGGAGAGCCCGGTCAACCTGTGGCGTATGGACGTTGACGAAGACGGCAATGAAAACTTCGAAATGCTCGCCGGCGAAGCCAACAACAAGTACTTCGGCGATTCCAAAGGCACCATCGATGGCAATACCATGCTGTCCGGCTTGGGCGACAGCGACGAGCAGAGCCGTCACCTGAACCAGTATGTGTGGCGTATGCAGTCCTACAACGGCAAGCTGTACGTCGGCACCTTCGACATCAGTGATCTTGCATACCCGGCAACCCAGTTCGCCAACGGCGACATTCTGAAGCGTACTCCGGAAGAGTGGAAGAAGCAGATCGAATACATCAAGATCTTCTTCGACTCTCTGAAGAAGAATGACCAGAACGGCACTTCCGGTACTATCGGCACGGACTCTCAGGAAGCCTCCAAGCCTTCCGAGTCCGAATCTCAGGAAACCACCAAGCCGAGCGATGATGACATCATGCCGTTGAACGAAGGCGAAGCATCTGAGAGCGATCAAGCTGCACAGGCAGTTGAAGAAGCCGGCAAGACCGACGAAGTGGCCGCTGACGTGGCTACCATGCAGCAGCTGCTGGAGGACATGGGCGCTGATCTCAACTCCAAGCAGACCGACGTGGTCTCCCCTGACGGTGTCGCTCCGCAGGCCGCTGAAACCTACACGCTCGACGATCGTTACCAGTTCCTCACATCCCTGCAGCGGCTGCTCGACCTGTACAACAAGAACAAGCAGTATCTGCCGGAATTCATTACCAACGAGCTCGACAAGTGGCTTACCGAAGAGAATCTGGAGAACTTCATCGACTTCGTGGGCGTGCTCAGCTACCTGCATTACTCCAACGATGAGACTCGTGGCTTTGACCTGATCGTCTCCTCCGATGGCACGAACTTCCAGACCATCAGCCGTAACGGTTTCGGAGATAACAACAACCACGGTCTACGCGTGTTCGCCGTCACCGATTCCGGTCTGGCAATTGGCACCGCAAACCCGTACCATGGCACTCAGGTGTGGCTGCTGAACGATGGTGAAATCAAGAATGCTGAACTAACGAATGGCGATGCATTCGACTACGACAAGTATGATAGCGATAAGAAGAGCGCCAACGCCAACGGTCTGACCGTTGGCATCAACCCCAATGGCAATACCGTGGAAGACGTGCAGTACGACTACCAGTCGCTGACCGCCGGCACGGATTACACCGTGGCTGATGACGGTTCCATCGTGTTGAGCAGCGCATTCCTCAATGGTCGCGAAACCGGCAGCACCGGTTCTGTGGTGGTGTTCTACAACCAGGGTGCACGCGTGCGTTTCACTGTGGCCATCAAGGACAGCACGCCGAACGCACCGAAGAAGGATGATGACAAGCAGAATACGAAGCCTGCCGCACACAAGAAGGCAAACACTGCCAACACCGGTTCCAACGTAATCGGCGTTGTTGTGGTGGTCGCTGTTCTGGTTGTCGCAGCAGGGGCATTGTTCGTGTTCAAGCGCAAGCGTTCCTGAATTGCCATCTGTTCTTAGGATTCATTCCTAAGTTCGTCCGCATATGACAATCCCGTGTGATCCGGTTCGTCGGAATCATGCGGGATTTTTTATTTTGCAGGAATTACCTATCTCACGTCATGTCAAACTGCTATCACAAGCTGATTTCAACGTGCGATATGCAACCATGTGGAAGTTCCGATACGGAAACCATTGAAAATGGCACGCAATCCTACAAATAACAGATTCACGGCAAGCCACAGCAACGCCATACGCAGCGCAGAAGAAGCCTGCATCGCGTCGCATATCCAACCAATCGCAGCAAGACAGGGCACATATATTGCAGCCGTCGCCGCACACGTCAATGCAAGATACCGGTAATCCCCTGCCCCAATCAGAATGCCATCAACAGCCCACATCCAACCAGCCAACGGCAATGTCACGCCAACAACCATCATGCCGACGGTGAGCAAATGCTGAATCTCAGTAGACTGCGCAAACAGCGGGGACGCACACCATCCGGCAATCATCAAACCAATACCGATTACCGTTCCTCCGCATAATCCTGCCTTGCCAGCAATTCTTGTCAAACGCATGGCCTCGTCCTCTTTGCGGGCACCAATCTGCGCGGCAACCAACGTCTGACCGGCAATACCAATGGCATCAAGCATGTTCAACACAAAATTCCAACTGGAATTCACCACCTGATATGCAGCCAACACTTCCACACCCATATGCGTGGCCAGCACCACATTCGCCACCAGGCATGCACGCAACGCAAGCGTACGCAAAAACAACACCGCACCATCGCCAGCACTGTTCAACACTCCTGACAAACGCGGCCGCAAACGGGCACCTTCCGCACGAGTCCACAACACCGAAGGAACAATAAGCACCACTGCCATGAACCATTGCGAAATCAGCGTGGCCACTCCAGAACCAAACACACCCCAACCGAATCCGAGAATAAACAGCAGGTCCAGCAACGTATTGAGTATCGCACCCACCATAGCAGCTATCAACGTGATGCGAACCTTCTGCAGTCCGCGGAAAATACCGTTGGCCGCATACACCAGCAACATACCGGGAATGCCGAACACCACTGCGCGAACATAGTCAACCGCGTTATGCAGTACACCCCCCTGGGCTCCCATGGCCGTGCACAACGGGCGTGCAATAACGAACAGCGCCACAGATACCACCACGCCAATGATTCCAGCCAACCACAGGCCATCAATGCCTGCTTCCAAACCTTCACTCCGTTTGCCGGCGCCCAAAAGACGTCCCACCTGCGTTGTGGTGCTATACGCAAGAAACACACATAGCCCCACAACAGTGAGCACAATGGTTGACCCGACCGACAGACCGGCGAGCGCTTGCCCGCCAATATGTCCGACGATGGCGGTGTCGATGAGCACGAATGCTGGTTCGGCGATAAGTTGCCCGAACGTTGGTATGGCCAGTGTGAGAATGGTGCTGATGGTGGTGCATGATGCGTTGTTTGCGGTATCTGTTTCGTGAGTATTCTGCGAAGTTGATGTGGTCATAATCGTAAGCGTCTGGCGTGTTGGGAACTGTATGTGCAGTGTAAGGTCACGTGTTTCACCATCGCCGTTGATTGCTCAGATTTTGACTATGCCTGTTTTGCGCTATTGAGAATGTCGTTGAAGGTTTTCGCCGGTTGTCCACATAAAGGTAGAGGGGCGGATAATTTCCGAACCGCTCATGAAGCATAGTCCAAGCTCCTTGCGATACCCATTCAAGCCCATCCAACCCCTGGGGATTCCCGAATCCGCCTTCACAGTAGTACTTCATGTAACCGTCGAGCTTAGTCCCGAACACGTCGATAGGCTGCCGCCCGGTCTCAAGCCCATGAGACACTTGGAGCCATGACTACCATCATCATGCGCACCTCTGAAGGTGACATCAAGATCAACCTGTTCGACGACAAGACCCCGGAAACCGTGGCTAACTTCCTTGGCCTCGCCACTGGCGAGAAGGAATGGGCCGACCCGTTCACCGGCCAGCCTTCCCATGAACCGTTCTACGATGGTCTGACCTTCCACCGCATCATCAAGGATTTCATGATCCAGGGCGGCTGCCCGCTGGGTACTGGCACCGGCGGCCCGGGCTACAACTTCGATGATGAAATCGTTCCAGGCCTGACCTTCGATCGCCCGTACCTGCTGGCTATGGCAAACGCCGGCCTGCGTCGCGGCGCGGACGGCAAGATCCACGGCACCAACGGCTCCCAGTTCTTCATCACCACCGTGCCGACCGAATGGCTCAACGGCCATCACACCATCTTCGGCGAAGTCGCGGATGACGAGTCCAAGGCCGTTGTCGACAAGCTCGACTCCGTGGCAACCGACCGTTCCGATGCTCCGCTCGAGCCGGTCGGCATCACTTCCATCGAAGTGCTGAAGTAAGTTCCGCATCAACAAGCTTCATGGCAAAACAATGAAAAGCCCCTCACTCGAGGGGCTTTTCATTATCTCCGAGAGAATCTACAGCAGTTCAGATGAGTCTCACGGCCTCACTAATCGTGTCAGATTTTGCGTAAGCGAGGTTCGGCGGAATCCTTGGCACCGGTGATACGGTACACATCGAACACGCCTTCAATCTTGCGCACTGCGGCAAGCAAAGTGTTCAAATGCTGGGGGTCGGCCATTTCGAAGCTGAACTGGCTGGTGGCCACACGATCGGTTCCCGTGGAAATGGAACCGGAGATGATGTTCACACCATGGTCGGAAAGCACGCGAGTCACATCACTCAACAAGTGCGGGCGATCGAGCGCCTCCACCTGAATCTTGACCATGAACACGCCCTTGGTGCTGGTCCACTGCACGTCGACCACACGTTCCGGCTGGCGTTTCTGCAAGTCCAGCATGTTCTGACAGTCAACACGATGCACGGACACGCCCTGATTGCGGGTGATGAAGCCAATAATCTGATCTCCTGGCACCGGCATGCAGCATCGGGCAAGCTTAACCCAAATGTCTCCCACGCCTTTAACGGAAATGCCCAGCGAACTAGTGGTCTTCTTGGTGCGTTCCACCTGCTTGAGCGGTAACGCCTCCTGTTCCACTTCTTCGTTCACTTCGTCACTGCCCGCATCTCGAACCAGATGCGAGATGACGTTCTGTGTGGAAATCTGACCCTCACCGATTGCCACGAACACAGCCTCGGCATTGGCGAGATTCAACTCATCAGCAATACCGACCAACGCTTCGGGAGTCAACAATGTTGCGATCGGAAGGTTGCGCTTGCGCATGGCTCGCGTCAGCTCATCGCGACCTTCTTCAATGGCTTCGGTTCGGCGTTCCTTGCTGAACCATTGGCGAATCTTGTTACGGGCTTTCGGGCTTTTCGCAAAGCTCAGCCAGTCACGAGATGGACCAGCAGATTCAGACTTCGATGTAAGCACTTCAACGGTATCGCCGTTTCCAAGCTTGGTGTCGAGCGGCACCAGACGGCCGTTCACACGAGCGCCCATAGTGCGATGACCGACCTCGGTATGCACCGCATAGGCGAAATCAATCGGCGTCGCCTCGGCGGGAAGCGACACAATCTTGCCTTTCGGCGTGAACACGTAGACTTCGGCGGCGCCCAAGTCTTCCTTCAGAGAGCCCAGGAATTCGTTGGAATCCGGAGTTTCACTCGTCCAGTCGGCAAGCTGCTGAATCCACTTGAGATTATCGGCCTCGCTCAACTCCTGATTCTCGCCACGCTTACGATCGGACTTATCAGGCGAGCTCAACGCGCGACCGGCCTGACCATTCTCCTTGTACTTCCAATGCGCGGCGATGCCAAACTCAGCACGACGGTGCATGTCCCACGTACGAATCTGAATCTCGACAGGCTTGCCGCCAGGACCAACCACCGTGGTGTGCAGGCTCTGATACATGTTGAGCTTCGGCATGGCAATGTAATCCTTGAAACGACCTGGAACAGGGTTCCAACGCGCATGCACCGCACCCAACGCGGCATAACAATCCTGAATCGTATCGACGATAATGCGCACACCCACCAAATCGTAGATATTCGCAAAATCATGTCCGCGTACGATCATCTTCTGATAAATCGAGAAATAATCCTTCGGACGCCCCGTCACATACGCCGAAATGTTCTGCTCGTCAAGATCTTCGTTGATCTCAGCAAGAATCTGCTTCAAATACACGTCTCGCTGGCCCGCACGACGTGCGACAAGCACCACGATTTCGTTATAGATCTTCGGATAGAGCACTTTGAAGCTGAGCTCTTCCAATTCGGTTTTGATGGCGTTCATACCAAGACGATTGGCGAGCGGCGCATACACGTCGAGCGTTTCATGCGCTTTCTTCTGTGCGCTCGGTGTTTTGACGTAACGCCACGTACGCGCATTATGCACGCGATCGGCAAGTTTGACGACCAGCACGCGCACGTCACGACTCATCGCGACCACCATCTTGCGAATGGTTTCGGCTTGTGCGGAATCACCATATTCCATCTTGGAAAGCTTGGTGACACCATCAACCAGACCGGTCACGGTGTCTCCGAATTCAGAACGACACTCGTCAAGCGTGTAGTCGGTGTCTTCAACTGTATCGTGCAGCAAGCCGGCGGCCACGACCAGCGGCCCCATGCCAAGGTCCGCAAGAATCTGCGCCACAGCCAGCGGATGGATGATGTACGGCTCACCCGATTTGCGCCGTTGTGAAGAATGCTGCTTGACCGCACGCTCATAAGCACGTTCAAGAATGCTCATATCCTCATCAGGATGATGGTATTCGCACATCTTCAGAATCGGCTCAAGCGGATCAAGCGGATTCGTGCTAATCTCACAGCCCAACATTCGGGCAGAATGAACCTCGTGCTCAACGTCTCCCATCGTCCACCTCCTCGCTCGCAATGCTCCCTATACTACCCGCGCATCACGGTATGTTCGAGGTATCCGACCGCGTGTTGCACAGCCAGATACCCCCGAAAAACATTGTGCCGCCAACGTTTGCTGATTCTTGGCGCTTATGCCTCCGCATGCTCGGTTCAGGAGGCCACACCGGTGGATCCGAAGCCACGCTCAGCACGGTCAGATCCGGGCAGCGTCTCCGCTTCGATGAACTTCGCCTCGACATAACGCTGGATGACCAGCTGCGCGATGCGGTCTCCCGGGTGGAACGTCACGGTGTGTTCCGAATCAAGATTGATCAGCGGTACTTTGATTTCGCCACGGTAGCCCGCGTCAATGGTTCCAGGCGCATTCAACACGGTAACGCCCTGTTTGACGGCAAGACCAGACCGTGGATGCACCAAGGCCACATAACCCGCTGGAAGCGCGATCGCCACTCCCGTAGGCACCAGCGCCCTCTGGAACGGCTTCAACGTGACTTCCTCAGTGGTACGCAAATCGGCACCCGCATCCCCGGCATGGGCATAGTACAGTTCCGCCGGCTGGTCGGGATTCAGCGACTTTACCAGAACCTCGACGTTTTCCGGCTCGTTATATGTTTCATCAAACGCCATCAGGCAGCGCACTCCTGACACACCGGCTGACCATCGTCAGTAGTGTAAGCGAGCTGGCTGCGATGCTTCACCAAGAAGCATTCGGAACAGATGAACTCATCCCCCTGCATAGGAATGACAGTCACCGAAGCGTCCTCGTTGCTGAGATCCGCGCCCGGCAGCTCGTAATCCTCGGCGATGGCGTTCTCGTCATCGTCCATGTCGTTGGAAGTGTTCTGGGAGCTCTTTCCCAAAGCCTGGAGCGACTCCTCGTCCTCGTCCTTGTTACGCGGGGAATCATAATCCTGTGCCATCGAGATTCCTTTCGTCATCTATGGTGCTTATGCGCCATAGGATACATGACTTTTACCCCGCATAGGATACACGATTCGAAATACTCGTAAAATCCGACACGTGGGGCACAATAGAATAAACAGTAATTCTTGAAGGAAAGTGGTGTGTTGTGCCTGAGAATTCACTCGAGGAAGCGCGGTTCGATCATGTCAGTGATACCGGTGAACTCGTCTTTGTTTCAGGTGCCGGAAAGTTCTCTGTAAAGGTCGATGAAGCGCTTGAAAGAGCCATTTTGGAGGCCAAGCAGATTCGTTCCGAAGTGCAGGAAAAACAGCAGACGCACATTCCTATCACCCTGCCGATTTCGCAAATTCAGTCGTTGATTCGCGCCGGCGCCGATCCCGCGCGTGTTGCGGAAAGATATTCGTTGAGCGAAGCGCTCGTTCGGCGTTTCTCGGCGTCGGTCGAAACGGAGAAGCAATATGCGATTGAGCAATTCCTCGCCGTTCCAGCACCGAAAGAAAGCCGTGTACGTACGCTTTCCGAACTGATTGAACGCACATTCGCGGCGGCACGGGTGCGTTTGGAAGACGTGACTTGGAAGGCTACCAGGCTTGGCTTGGAACCTTGGAAAATCAGCGCTCAGTTCGTTTCCTCCGGCCATACCATCTGCGCGGAATGGTCGTGGAACATGCATGACAACGCCGTAAGCTGTTTGAATTCCGCTGCACGCAAGCTCATCGGGGAACAAGACGCGCCAAAGGAAGGACACGCCGAGAAACACGCCGACGAGAATTTCCTCGCTTCGCTGAATCTTCCGGGAAATTCCGCCCGATCGGCGCGAATCGAACAGACCGTATCGGCATGGAACACGCCTGAACCGTCCATGCCGGTGGCGCGCCCCTCAACGGCACCTTCCGTTCCAATCGCGCCAATCGGCGTGTCTAACGAATTCGGCACGCCGAACACATCGAGTATGGCCGCCGACATCTCTCTGCCAAACCGGTCGGAAGACGCCGTAACGAAAACCGACGTCAATGCAACAGGCGATGCTCAGAACACCATCGCGCCCGCATCGGATACCGCCTCGAACACCGCAAACACGAATCAAACACCTGATCCGCACAGCCAAAACACCACCAAATCGAAGCGGCGCGCAGGACGCTCCGCCGTGCCAAGTTGGGATGAGATTCTGTTCGGCGACTGAACCAAACCCTGCATGTTAGGCCACGTCGATCAGACAGGGGATATCGGACTCGAGCATGGTGAGCGAGCCATGCACGCTCGGCAGATGCATCGCCTTTTCCGCCTGAGTGCGGGAATCCACGATGGTGACGGCCTTCGTGGCCGATACAATCACATCACCAATCATCGGTTCGACGCGCGAGACCACAGGTCCGTACACACCCTCCGCAATCGCCTGCGATCGCGTACGCACTTGTGCCCGGTCTCCCAGCACATCACGCCACCGCGCGGCGATGTTTTCCGGTGCCTCGCCCTGTTCCGCATAGAGCATGACGCAACGCGGTTCACCACCGACATGGACGACACCCTGCATGAGCCGCTGATCCTGCGCAATATCAATCACGGATTCGGGATCAGTGGTGATCATACCGTGATCCGCTACAATCACAATCAATGTGCCTTTGGGCACGCTGCGGCGAAGAAGGCCAAGCTGACCGTCAACACGCTCGTACGTGCCAATCCATTTATCGGAATCCCAGCCGTAGTTATGCCCGACCTTATCGGTATCACGCAGATACAGGTATGTCAGTCCGGGATTTTTCGCCGCTTGGGCCGCGACTGCGACACGCTTGCGCGGATCATCGTTGGAAATGTAGTCACTGCCACGTAAGGCAGCCTGCGTCAACGCGGAAAACGCGAATTTCGGCAATCCAGAACTGGTCACACGAACGCCTTGTGCGCTTAGCCGTTCGAACATGGTCGGCTGCTGCTGCAACTCAAGCGGAGGAACCGCATTCCTGAAGGAAATCAGCTGACATATTTCGCCGGTTTTCGGATTGAGCTGCGTATAGCCGGTCATACCCGTCATACCGGGGCATGTTCCCGTACCAAATGTAGACATGGCTGCGACGGTAGTGCTCGGCATGCATGTGGCGATGGGACGCTGATTGGCTGACTCGTTCATGAGGGACCGCAAGTAGGGCGCATGCCCCAGTCTCATGTTGAGGTTCCAGTAGCCGAGACCGTCCACGAGCACTACGACCGCGGACGCCGCGTCCGGCAGCCCAAGCGCTTCCTGCAGACCTTTCGGGTCAGAATGAATGTCCGTTGGCATGGGGCAGCCAATGGCGTTGGAAACCGCAGGAAGTACCGACGACAGGTGCAACGCTCCCCCACGGATCCCTTCAGATGGCATGCCATCTCCGTAGCATGCCGGTTCGGTCATGGTAAGCAGCTCTTCGTCGCTTGGCACTTCAACACTCATGACTCCTATTCAAGCACCGCGGTGGTACCGGCTGGTAACATTGCTAGGTTGATTACCATTACTTTTCCGTGAGGAGATTCACCGCATGGTGTCGCACCGCAAATCGGTAAAACCAGCCTTTGACCCGCGTACGGTCAAAGAGAACATCGTCGAAACACCGTTGAACGAGGAGATGAGCAAGTCCTTCCTCGAATACGCGTATTCGGTGATCTATGCCCGCGCGTTGCCCGATGCCAGAGACGGTTTGAAGCCGGTGCAGCGCCGCATCATCTACCAGATGGGTCAAATGAACCTCAATCCGGATCGTCCGTACATGAAGTCGGCCCGTGTGGTCGGCGAGGTGATGGGTAAGCTTCACCCGCATGGCGATTCCGCGATTTATGAGGCGATGGTCCGTCTTGCGCAACCGTTTGCCATGCGTCTGCCCCTGGTAGACGGCCATGGTAATTTCGGATCCCTTGATGATGGTCCGGCAGCATCGCGTTACACCGAGGCTCGCATGGCCCAGGCTGCGCTTGGTATGAACGCGAATATCGCCGAAGATACAGTGGATTTCACACCGAACTACGACAACAAGCTGCAGGAGCCAACCGTTTTACCTGCCGCGATTCCAAATCTGCTCGTCAATGGCGGTTCCGGCATCGCCGTCGGCATGGCCACGAATATGGCGACGCACAATCTGGGCGAAGTGGTTGCCGCAGCCAAATATTTGATGCATCATCCTGATGCCACGTTGGAAGAGCTTATGCGCTATGTTCCCGGCCCTGATTGGCCGAGCGGTGGCGTGATTGTGGGACGCAAGGGCATTCGCGAGGCCTACGAAACCGGTCGTGGCGCGTTGACCACGCGTTCGGTAACGCATATCGAAAACGTAACCGCTCGTAAGAAGGCAATTGTCGTAACGGAACTGCCGTTCATGGTCGGCCCGGAACGTGTGTTGGAACGTATTTCCGAGGGTGTGAAAAATCGCAAGCTGGAGGGTATTTCCGGCGCGATCGATCTGACGGACCGCCATAACGGCACTCGCCTTGTCATTGAAATCAAAACCGGTTTCGACCCGAACGCAGTACTGGCGCAACTGTTCAAGCACACACCGCTGCAAGACAATTTCACCATCAATAACGTGGCGTTGGTCAACGGTCGCCCACACACCATGGGTTTGAAGGAAATGCTTCAGGTGTGGGTAAATCATCGCCGTGTGGTGATTCGCCGTCGTAGCGAATTCCGCAAAAAGAAGGCGCTGGAACGTCTGCATTTGGTTGAAGGCCTTCTGCTTGCGATGGTCGACATTGACGAAGTGATTCAGGTGATTCGCTCGTCTGACGATGCCGAAGCCGCAAAGACGAAGCTCATCAAGGTGTTTGATCTGGATGAGATTCAGGCACAGTACATTCTTGACCTGCGCTTGCGTCGCCTGACGAAAATGAGCCGCATCGAGCTTGAAGCAGAACGCGACGATTTGAAGCAACGTATCGAGGAATTGGATCGCATTCTCGCCTCCGCTGAGGCGCTTGACGACGTGGTGATTGCCGAAATGGACGAGGCTGTTGCCACGTATGGCACGCCACGTCGCACTGTGCTGTTGGATGAAGACGCTGACGGCAGGCTTGTGCCTGTTGCAGCGCATGGCGATGATGGCGTATCCGCCTCCGCTGTGGCTGCGGCACGCGCTGCAGCCACAGTGTCGTCCGCCGCCGCCGATGTCGCCGCCGCCGCGAAGGCCGCGAAAAAAGCCGGTGAAGACAATGCCGCAGCCATGGCTTTGCAGATCGACGACGAGCCGTGCGCGGTGATGTTGTCGGCCACTGGTCTGATTGCACGCACCTCCGAAGACGCGTTGGAGCGTTGGGAGAATCGCTCTTCTGCCGACCAGCGTGTAAAGGATGATCAGATTATTTCGATCTTCCGCACGACTACGCGTTCCTCATATGGTTTGATCACATCTGCCGGCCGTCTGATTGTGGCGCATGTCGTGGAATTGCCGGTTGTGTCTGCGGATGGGCCGCTCCACGTGACTGGCGGCGTTCACGCCGAAGAGTTAATCGGCACGACGGAAAACACCGATCCAATTCGTGGTGAACGTGTGATCGCTGCGATCGCCATGCCATCCGCCGACGATTCCGGTGATAATGCCGTAGAGCCCACTCCTCTTGCATTGGGTACGCGCAATGGTGTAGTCAAGCGTTGGAATCGCGAATCGCCCACCACCATGGATTCATGGAGTGTCATCGATTTGAAGGATGATGATGAAGTTCTGGCTGCCGCTGAAGCGCGTGACGAGGATCGGCTGGTGTTTGTATCCACCGACTCCTCCCTGCTGACGTTCGAGGCGAAGAACGTACGCCCGCAGGGACGCACTGCCGGAGGCATGGCAGGCATTCGCCTGGCTGAAGGCTGCTCAGCGGCTGCGTTCGCGGTAGTTCCCGCCAGCAAGGTGGCGTGGAATTATGAAGAAGGCGAGAATGGCCTGTTCTCCGCGTCTGGAGCTGTGGTGTTGACGGTTGCGGGCGATTCCGAAGCGTTGCCGGGTACGGAGAATGGTTCTGCGAAGGTAACCCCGTTGGAAATGTATCCGACGAAGGGCCGCGGTACCGGTGGCGTTCGTTCGCAGCGCTTCCTCAAGGGACAGGATACGTTGGTTCTCGCATTTGTGGGCGCATACCCAGTACACGCCTCCACGCAGGGCGGTGCCGGCGTGGAATTGCCGAAGCCGGATATGCGTCGAGATGGCTCTGGCACGGAGCTTTCCGCACCAATCGCCATCATCGGCTAACTTGTTTTTCATTGACAATGCCCGTATCTTGCGATGGCTGGGATCGTTTTGGTTTCGCCTGTGCTTGCAAGATGCGGGCATTGTTGTTGTCGGCACGGTTCTGCCAGTGCGTCCGTTTCGTTCGCTTTGGCTCAGGCAATGTAACACCAAGCTAGCAGTAGAGCTTCATGCCTTGCGGGCTGTCGACGAAGCCGGCCGCATGAAGGATCTGCCGATTCGCATTCCGTTCCTTTAACGACATACCGTTCATTTCGCTGAAACTGATGCTGCCACTGGGCTGTCGTTGCAATGCGTAGGCAAATTCGGCGCAAGCTGGTTTCAATATTGTCTCGTCAGTTACGAAGCTGACGATTTTATGACTCTTTGGCACGGCAAACAACACGGGTTCGCCTTGTCTGAGTACGATGACGGAGCCAGATCTACGTGCCGGTTTGAGGTAATCCTGTTCTGGCCAGGCGATTGCGGAGCCAATAAGATTGGCGGGATCAGTCACATCGAGTGCCGCGCAGGACTGACTATGCCATTGCGTATCGCTACGAAGTGCGTCGATGGTTTCTCGCTCCGCGAATTGTGCCGCGCCGAAACCTTTCACGAACATGCCTCGGACCAGTGTGCCATGTTCTTCCATTCGTTTGAGTACTGGATAGAGTGATGAAAATCCTCCGGCAATCCGTTCCTTATCAACCAAAGGAGCGGCAATCACCCCATATCGATCCAGCAGCGAGTCGATGAGCGCCAACTTACGCTCCTCCACACTTGCTGCATGCGCCGCATCATCAATGCCGGTATCTCTGTTTTTAGACATGGCAGGCTCGATGACACTGTCTAGCGTTTTATTTGATAGAACGGTTCGCCCATCACCACAAGCTACAGCGGACCATAATCCACTCAAGCTCAATGGTGTTGGAGGACGCATGGTGACGCGCCTACGTGCGACACGACGAGGTGTGCGAACAGTTTTGCCTCCGTGTAGGAGCGTTCGCACTGGCGTGAACGAGCCGTTCGTCACTTTTCCTTGCCATACCAGTGACCATAGGGCTTCCTCGAACTGTTGCTCGCCCCATGCGGGGAATATGATTTGGCCTGTTTCAGGGTTCACCTGCACTTCGGCATGCTGCTGCCAGATGGTTTTGGCTGCGGCTGAAAGCTGTTGAATGGGGAACGCTCCACCACCGCTCAATGCTGCTAGCACGGCTTCCGGCATAGTCAATGTTTCATTATTTTTTAGTTCTTCTAATGTCGGTTCAGATGGGTTGAGCAGCAAAGAACCCGCTGGATAGAAGGCGATATCACCAGCTTCTTTGGCGTTGGATCCACTCGCTTTCGAGCCGACCCACACCACATCCGATGACGAAATGAGCTCGTCGAGCATGCTGGGCTGATACTCACGCACACGTGCCGGGAATACCGTGGATTCCCATACCGAAGCGTTCAGGAACACGCCTTCCAACTGTTCGATGACACGCATCAGACCATCGACGCCTTCGTAGCGTTCACCTCCAACAGGACCGACTCCTTGACGATCAAGCAGAAAAGCCTGATAGACGCTCGGATCGACCGGTTTGACGGCTTTTCGGGCCCTGGCAAGAGACAACGATCGAATACGCCGGAAAACATCTTTGTGGAGCCATTGCTGAATAGCACTCTTTTCGGAAGTCTCACCTAAATCAGTGAACCTTCCTTTGATGAGTTCACCTCGAGCATCCAGCTCATCAAGCGCATGCACCGCTTGTGCCGCGTCAACATCAAGTTCGGCAATCATCTTGTCGGAGGTGAATGGGCCATGCGTCTTGGCGTATCTCGCTACGCGCCCGTTGATGTCTTCTTCGGCAAGATCATTCCAGAATGTTCGTTTGGCAAGCTCGTCTTCCACCTGTGTAACGGCTTCGGAATCCAACAATGATGCCATGTTCGTACTCCCTAAGAGCCGTTCCAGCACTTCCGGATCCATGGACAGCAATTGTGTGCTTCGTTCGGCCTGCGGCACGTCATACTGGTACATCACCGAGCCAACGAAACCAAACAGCATATTCTCCGCGAACGGAGACGGCGTTTCGGTAACCACTTCCGACAACAGTATCGTCCCAGTATTCAACCCGTTCATAATCGTGTGCAATGCGGGAAGATCATACACATCCTGCAGGCATTCGCGCGCGGTTTCCAGCAGTAGGGGAAAATTCTTACGGGTACGGGCCGCATTCAATAGTTGTGCGGCCTTCAACCTCTGCTGCCATAGCGGCACACGCTTACCTGGACGAGTGCGCGGCAGAAAAAGTGATCTGGACGCGCATTCGCGGAATCGGGCCATGTAGAGCACGCTTTCACCGACCTGTGTCTCAACGATACGTTGCAATTCATCCACGTCGAACAGCAGCAGCTCATGCATCGGCAAATCGCCATAACCGTCCGGCAATCGTAGAACAATGCCATCGTCGGCCGCATACACTTGACCATCGAAACCAAACCGCTGTTTGATTCGAGTGGTAATAGCCAACGCCCAAGGCTCATGCACGCGCCTACCGTATGGCGAGTGGATGATAATGCGCCAATCCCCACCTTCATCCTGACAACGTTCCACCACGAAATCACGATCCGAAGGAATCACACCGGTCGCCTCACGTTGTTCGTCAAGCAGTTTGGCAAGATTGCTTATGGCATTGCGATCAAGACCATCCCGCTTCAAACGTTGTGTGGCCTCACGGTCGAATCGCACTTCCGATACAGTTTGGACCGTATTCTGATCACCATTCTTTGCTGGTTCATGTCTGTGCAATCTTTGGCTGAGTTCGCGTGTCAAACGTCCTTGTGCCAATCCGAAACCATAATCGCGCCCGTCCTGGTCCCCATGCCAGAATGGCAGGCGTGCAGTACGGCCTGGTGCGGGAACCACCACTACCCTGTCCCGTGTGATCTCTTGGATCTGCCAAGTCGAAGTCCCCAAGGTGATGATGTCTCCCACACGGGATTCGTATACCATTTCCTCATCCAGCTCACCTACCCGTCGAGGGCCCGGACCGGAGCCTTCCTCCGGAAGCACCACCGTGTACATGCCACGGTCAGGTATGGTACCGCCGCTGGTCACTGCCAAACGTTGCGCTCCTGGACGTGCGGAAATCAGCCCCGCTTCTTCGTTATATTGCAGCGGCGGGCGGAATGCGGAAAAGTCCTCACTGTTGTATGCGCCTGTCATCATGCCGATAACCGCATCGAACATGGACCGATCGAGATCTCGGAAAGGCGCGGAACGACGCACGCGGTCGTACCAATCATTCGTAGAAAGATCTCCCATGGCCGCGGCCGCAACGGTCTGCTGTGCGAGCACATCCAGAGGATTGCGGGGCATTCGTAATGGTTCTATAACCCCTTCCCGCATACATTCCATGCTGGCTGTTATGCCAATGATCTGCTGTCGGGTTATGGGGAAGAACAACGCATGAGAGACTCCCCCGACATTGTGGTCGGCACGGCCCACTCGCTGCAATCCCGATGCGATCGACAATGGGGCGGCCACCTGAATCACTAGATCCACAGAGCCCATATCGATGCCGAGTTCCAAGCTGGAGGTGGCCACCACACAACGCAACTGGCCGCGTTTCAACTGCTCTTCGATCCGTTTGCGCCGATCTTTTGACACGGACCCGTGATGTGCCATGGCAATCACATCAACATCGTCATGCGATTCAACCAACATGGTGGTGGCCCCCACCACCGAATCGTAATGCCCGGCAAATTGCTCACGGCCTTCCGGCGAGCCCAAATCACGGTGCTCACTCAAATCGGTCGCCTCCGAGCCCTGTTTCGACTCCGCATACATGTCGTTGAGCCGTGCAGTAAGCTTCTCTGCCAATCCACGCGAGTTGACGAACACCAATGTGGTTCGGTGCCGCAACACCTCATCGAGAATGGACCGTTCAAGAGCCGGCCATACCGAACCACCTGTAGCGCTAGTGTCAAGCATATTGCGCAATGGTTCCACGGCTCTCAAGTCCATAGCCGGAACAGCGCCGGGGTTCACCACCGTTACCGGTTGCGAACCTCCAAGGAACCGCGCTACTTCCTCAACGGGATTAACAGTTGCCGATAACCCTATGCGCTGCACTGGATGTCCGATCATATCGTCAAGGCGTTCAAGACTTAATGCGAGATGCGCGCCTCGCTTCGAACCCGCGACCGCATGCACCTCATCGACGATCACCGTCTCCACACCCGCCAATATGCTGCTCGCCTTGGAAGTAAGCAGCAGGAATAATGATTCCGGCGTGGTGACGAGAATATCCGGCGGATGGCTGACGATTTTTCGACGTTGTTCAGGTGTGGAATCACCGCTGCGCATAGCCACTTCAACATCGGGGACGGGCAGTCCCATCGCCTCGCACTGTTGAGCAATTCCCCGCAATGGCAATTCAAGATTCTTCGTCACATCGACGCCGAGCGCCTTCAACGGCGAAATATACAGCACTTTGACGTTACGCTTCGTTTTCTTGCGGGAACCTTTCTTCACAGTCCTTCGTTCCGCATGGCTCTCGGTTGCCGCGGTTTCGCCATGAACGTTCACTCCTGCGGAACGCACTCCGCCCGCCATAAGCCGGTCAAGAGCCGAAAGGAACGCACAGAGGGTTTTACCCGACCCAGTGGGCGCCACAACGAGCACGTTCTCGCCGGAATGGATGGCCGGCCACGCCTGCTGCTGGGCTTCGGTGGGCCGGTTGAACGCATGTTTGAACCATGCTTTGGTCGGCTCCGAAAACAAGTTCAAACATTCGCACATACGTTCGATTATCGCATCACCGTAAGACGTCACTCGTCTTCGCCGTCAACCCATTCGAGCACTTCTCCCGATTGACAATGCAATGTCACGCATATGGCATCAAGCGTGGAAAACCATATCGCCTTGGCCCGTCCGTTCTTCAACACCGAAACATTGACCGGCGTTATGCCTATAGCCTCCGCCAGTTCACTGACGCTCATTTTTCTTTTGGCGAGCATCACGTCAAGTAGTTCAATATGAGGTGTTGAACGCTTTTCGTGATTTCAATCCGATGGCGCTCACTCTTCACATCATGTTCATCGTATTGCCGTGGCCGTACTGCTTATCGCATGGTATGTTGCACTCGGTTTTAGTAACCCTAACCGTATATGCGAAATCTACAATGCTGCTCACGGCATCGCAGACGCAGTGGCGGCAACGCCCTACCAGCCGATGGTCTGACCACCGCACTTTTTACGCAGGCTCTCGTGCATGATCACCATAAGCACCAGGAAAACCAACATGTACAGAGGGAACCACAGTACACTGATATGCTGTGCGATCAAGCCGAATACCGGCGGCATGCACATCGAGCCGACGTATGCGCATGCCATCTGCATGCCGACGATCGCCTGCGATTTGTCTTCGCCGAAATATGCCGGCGTGGAATGAATGACGCACGGATAAATCGGAGCGCAGCCGAGACCGATGATCATCAGCCCCACAATAGTGCCGATATTGTGCGGCAACGGCAACAACATGCTAACGATACCAGTCAGCACGAGCGCCTGGCCTAGGCGAATCATAGTCGGATCGTTGAACTTCATGGTCAGAAATCCACTCGCCAAGCGGCCTACGGTGATGCCGATGCAGAACAGACTGGCCCACATGGCGGCTGTGGTCTTGTCAATACCTTTGCCTAGCACCATGTAGCTACTACCCCACAGCATGGCCGTGGATTCCAACGCACAGTAGCAGAAGAACATCACCAGGATTTCTTTGGCACCGCGAATGGCAAGCACGCCTCGTACACCAAGCGGTTTGCGAGTTTCATCATTGGCCGTTCCGTCGGATTCGCCGGAAACTTCGCCCGTCTTTGCCTCGGAGCGCTTCTTCCACAGTGGCAGGCTGAAAATAAGAATGGCGGTGAGCGCAACCTGCAGTATGGAGATGTAACGGTAGCCCCACGGCCAGCCTTGACCCGCACCCAAGGCAAATCCCATGACGTATGGGCCAGTCAATGCGCCGATGCCCCACATGGCGTGCAGCCAGCTCATATGACGGCTCTCGTAGTGAATGGCCACATAATTGTTGAGGGCCGCGTCAACTCCGCCCGCTCCCAAACCGTACGGGATGGCAAGCAGAATCAGCACCCAATAGTTCGGAGCCACCGAAAAGCCAAACAACGCCAACGCCGTCAATGCCACGGAAACCGCGGTGACTTTGCCCGCTCCAAAATGCAAGGTCATACGGTCGGAAAGCAGCGCAGAGACAATGGTTCCAGCAGAAATCGTCATGGAAATGCCGCCAGCCCAAGAGATGGGTGCACCCAAATCGACACTCATCGTCGGCCATGCGGCACCCAACACAGCATCCGGCAAACCAAGACTGATGAACGCCACATAGATTACGGCAAGCAAAAGATTGACCACGCCCCACTCCCTCTTGACTGATAGCTGCAGAAGACAATATCAGTCGTCATTGTAAACATATCTATCTACCGATCGGTAACTGCTCAATTGCACTACTTACCGCAGAATCTTCAATCCCTATCTCGCGAAACCATATACCGTCTTCGCTAAGAAAACGCCCTCCGCAACGTCTTTGACGCAACGGAAGGCGAACCATCGAAAACACCGATCAGGTATCGATCTTGGAACGGTCGAAGTCATCGGCATTCTCAACAATGAATGCCTTTCGAGGAGGCACATCGTCACCCATCAGCAAGCTGAAGATCCGACTGGCCTGTTCGGCATCTTCCATACGAATACGGCGCAACATGCGCGTACGTGGATCCATGGTGGTGTCAGCCAACTGATCGGCGTCCATCTCACCAAGACCCTTGTAACGCTGGATGTCTTCGTTATAGCCGATGCGCTTCTTGTCAAGCTCCGCCAATTTTCCGGCAAGCTCATCGTCGGAATACGTGTAGATGTACTCCCCCTTGCGAGCTCCGGTCAAGGCGATGCGGTGCAACGGAGGCACAGCCGCATACACATGGCCATGCTCGATAAGCGGCCGCATGTAACGGTAGAACAAGGTGAGCAGCAGAATGCGGATATGCGCACCGTCAACATCTGCATCGGTCATCATAATGACTTTGTTATATCTTGCCTGCTCAATGTCGAAGCTTGCACCGGAGCCAGCACCGACCACCTGAATAATCGCCGCGCATTCCTTGTTCGACAACATCTGCGACAGCGATGCCTTCTGCACGTTAAGGATTTTGCCGCGAATCGGCAACAACGCTTGGAAGCCGGAGTTACGTGCGGCCTTAGCGGTACCGAGTGCGGAATCACCCTCCACGATGAACAGTTCAGCTACATCGTCATTACCCGGCTGGCAGTCAGACAGCTTCGGAGGCATGGACGCCGATTCGAGCGCATTCTTGCGACGGGTCACCTCTTTGGTCTTACGTGCCTGAATGCGGGCATGCATTTCGCCGACAATCTTCTCAAGCACGCGACCGGACTGTTCCTTATAGCCGCGCTTGGATCCGGTGATCATCTCGCCGAACTGCTTGTCGGTCATTTTGCTGACGATCGGCTTGACCTGCGCGGTGCCAAGCACATCCTTGGTCTGGCCTTGGAACTGCGGTTCGGCGATACGCACGGTGATAACGGCCACAAGACCGGACAGAATATCATCACGTTCGACCTTCATGTTGGAATCTTTGAGATTCACCTTGAGCTTGCGCGCATTGTCTTCAATGGCCTTACGAATCTGCTTGGTCATTCCCAACAAGTAGCCGTCCACATGCGTGCCGCCGCCGGGGGTCTCCACCACATTGACGAAACTGCGCATGGTGGTGTCGTAACCGTTGGTCCACCGCATGGCGATGTCAACGGCGCACTTTCTTGTAACCTTCTGCGCATGCAACTCGCCGCCGTCGCCAACGGCCTGGGTTTCTTCAACGTACGTGTCTTCGCCAGTAACGCGCCAAATGTCGGAAACGGCTTCACCCTTGGACAGGTAGTCCACGAAATCCCTCACACCACCGGTATGGCAGAATTCCTCGATACGGGCATGCGTGTATTTCGATTCCTGAGGTTGTGCCACGGCATCGGTTTCCACCGTCTGACCTGCGACGGCATTTCCAGCATCGCCGCTTTCGTCGCTTTTCTGCGTTTGCGCATCGTTATCCGCTACCGGTTCCTGAGATTGCGCAACTTCCTGCGTTCCTTCAAAATCCTGAGATTTGTCGTCCGCAGTATTCGTAATATCGTCGACTTCCAGCATTTCATCGATGGATTCATCGCCGGTTTCCGGAATATTCTCGTCGATGACGGTGATTTTCAATCCCGGCACCAGGAAACTGGTTTGCCTGACACGGTCGATCAGCTGCTCGTAGCTGAATTCTGCGGTATCGTTGAAAATCTCCGGATCAGCCCAGTAACGGATGCGGGTACCGGTGGTCTTCGGACTGACCTTGCCAATGATCTCGAGTTCGGTCGGACGGTTCTTGCGCGTGCGCTTAAACGGCGCGTCCGGCGACGGATGCTCCGAATCGACGTCGGTATATACCCCCGGATGACCCTGATGGAATGACATGTGATGGGTTTTGCCATCACGATCCACTTCCACATCAAGCCTAGAGCTCAACGCGTTCACCACGGACGAGCCTACACCATGCAGGCCGCCAGAGGCGCCGTACGAAGAGTTGCCGAACTTCGCGCCGGCGTGCAGCTTGGTCAACACCACTTCCACGCCGGTAAGCTTGGTCTTCGGCTCAATGTCGACAGGAATACCTCGTCCGTTGTCGGCGACTTCCACGGAACCGTCAGAATGCAGCGTCACGATGATATGGTTGCAGACACCAGCAAGGGCCTCATCGACGGAATTATCGATGATCTCCCATAAACAGTGCATCAAACCTTGGCTATCGGTGGTGCCGATATACATGCCTGGACGCTTGCGCACCGCGTCAAGACCTTCGAGCACAGTAAGACTGCCTGCGCCGTAGTTGTCCTTGTCCTTCGCCATTTCCCTCATTCCGACTTGCTTATTCGCTTCGGTTTTTCAAAAACATAAAAACGTCTTGTAGATGTAAGAAGTCGAGAAATTCGACATTCCCGCCGGATTTCTCGACTTCATTCACACACGTATCGTCTGATCACTGATCAAGGAAGTCACGCAACGTCTGCGAACGAGACGGGTGACGCAGCTTCGACATGGTCTTCGACTCAATCTGGCGAATACGTTCACGGGTTACGCCATACACGCGGCCAATGTCGTCGAGCGTTTTCGGCTGACCATCTTCCAAGCCATAGCGCATTTTGATCACACCGGCCTCGCGCGGAGACAGCGTCTCAAGCACCTGCCTGAACTGTTCCTGCAACAGCGAGAAAGCAACCGCATCGGACGGTGCGATGGCGTCGGTGTCTTCGATCAGATCACCGAACTCGGAATCGCCGTCTTCGCCCAGCGGGGTATGCAGGGAGATAGGCTCACGACCGTACTTCTGCACTTCCTGCACCTTCTCGACTGGCATGTCAAGCTCGCGCGCAAGCTCATCCGGCGTAGGTTCGCGGCCAAGATCCTGAAGCATCTGGCGCTGCACACGGGATAGCTTGTTGATCACTTCGACCATGTGCACAGGCACACGAATGGTACGCGCCTGATCGGCCATGGCTCGGGTAATGGCCTGGCGAATCCACCACGTGGCGTAGGTGGAGAACTTGAAGCCCTTCTTCCAATCGAACTTCTCAACAGCGCGAATCAAACCAAGGTTGCCTTCCTGAATCAAATCCAAGAACAGCATGCCGCGTCCGGTGTAGCGCTTAGCCAGCGACACCACGAGTCGCAGGTTAGCCTCCAACAGGTGGTCCTTGGCACGCCTGCCATCGTTTGCGGCCCACTTAAGCTCGCGCTTGCGCTTGAAGTCCATCTGGTCGGATTCGGTGTCCAGCAGGTGCTGGGCATACAGACCAGCCTCAATACGCTCGGACAGGTCGACTTCCTGCTCCGCGTTCAGCAGGCTCACTCGACCGATCTGCTTCAGGTAATCCTTGACAGGATCGGCGGTCGCTCCTGCTGCGATCACACGACGCTTCGGGTTGCCGGACGGAGTCAGATTCTCATCATCGTCATCGTCTCGAACCACGAAAGCGCCCTTTTCCTTGGGCTCTTCCGGCTTCTTGCGTTCTTCCTCGTCGTCATCATCCTCCGGCTCGGATTCCTCGTCATCATCGAGATCGTCATCATCATCCGAATCGACGTCATCGAGATCGTCATCGAAATCATCGAGATCGGGGTCATCCACCTGAGCGTCCTCATCGTCAAGGACGTCATCCTCAATCTGCTCCTCTTCCTTCTTGGCGGGGGCGCTCTTCTTGGCGGTGGTCTTGCGAGGGGTCTTCGTGGCAGGGGTTTTCTTCGCTGCGCTTTTCTTGGTGGAGGCTTTACGCGTGGCGGCTTTCTTCGTGGAGGTGGTCTTTTCGGTCAGATCAGCCTGTTCCATGCTTGCCGTCGTTTCCTTGGTGGCCAAACTTATCCTCCTATTGATCCTGCCAGAAGCGCATACCACAAGGACCCACTTCTGGCAAGGGCAAATCGTCAACTATGTGAGTAAACCATCTTGCAAGGACGATTATTCCCGCATAATGAGGCCTTCACGCGCAAGTCACGCCACTTTACGGCGTGTTGTTTTAGGTTTCCGATGTCCAGGCAGGCCCGATATGCCGTTCGACCGCCGAACATACGATCGCCGCTAGCGAACACCGATCATCTATCGCGAGCGCGCTGATGGCTGCCGCTATGGCGCCTTCCTGACCCATCCACCACATGATGTAGCTGATTACGGCGAACGGCTGCGCCCGATATGGTTTGGGAATCATATCGATGATGTCAAACAGCATGTTGATCGCTTGGTCGCAACGTTTCATATCGGGCCTGGCTGATGGGTCGCGGAATGCATCGCTGAGCAGCTGTTCCAAACGTTGCGCATTGCTTGGCTGCTTGGGTCGTTCGGCGAAATCCATAAGGAACTCCCGACTGGCGCGTTGCTCATCGACTATGGCGGAGATGAGGAACGCATCGCGTATGGACAGCATTTCGTCCATGCCCACTGTAATTCGTATGACCGTGTCCCTATCGAGGCTGCATTCGGTACGTGTCACGCTTACTCGGCATGACTCGTCATTTTCCGCCGACGCCTGTTCGAGAGCGTCCATCCATATGAGAAACGCCTCTGATATGAGGGAGCGCACCGCTTTGCGCGTGCCATTCGATCGGCGATCTTGTTCGAATTGGTTGATGGTTTCTTTCATTTCCGTTCCGGTGATGCGTACGGTCCTGTCGACTGTCATTGTTCTGTCCTCCTTGGCATGGTTGATCGGCTTCTCTGCGCGCCGCTTGTATGGCACTATGTCTGATGTGCTGAGGCGATGCGCTGTTTTTCGGGGCTTGTGGTCGGAGGATGGGTCTTTCGGCGTTTCGCAAAATGGTTTCGGTACCGCAACTATTGCAATCATTGAGCTTTGGTCTTGTCGAACGCCTGTGGATAACTGTTGGTATGACTAGCTCTTCCGATTTGGAACAGATTGAATCGCGCATTGTTTCGTTAGTGAAGGATTTTGCGTTCCTTCATGTGGACGATTCGGTTGCCTCTTCCTGCAAGCCCATCGCAGACATGGTCGCCATGCAAGCGGTCACTTCAAGTGAGGGCGGCAAGCGACTTCGCGCCTTGCTGACGTTGGATTCGTTCCGCGCGTTCGCTTCGGAGGATGTGCTGGAACGCGATTTCGATGCGCTACTTGATTTGGCGTGTGCCGTAGAGGTTTTTCAGACCGGCGCCCTGGTGCATGATGACATCATCGATGATTCCGATCTGCGTCGCGGCAAGCCATCCGCGCATCGTGCGTTTTCCACCGATACGCATAGCGAGACTATCGGCCATGGTTTGGGCATCATGCTTGGCGATATGTTGGCCACGGCGAGCGTGGATATCGCGGATAAGGCCGCATCCAAGCTTACTTATGGTTCCAATGTGGTTGCGGCGTTGCTTAATATGCACCGCGAGGTCGAGGTTGGCCAGGTACTTGATTTAGCGGTGGAGCTCAACCCGTTGAACGATCCGAACGAGCTGGTGGAGGCTTCGTTGAACGTATTCCGTTGGAAGACCGCCAGCTACACTACCATCGCCCCTCTGGAATTCGGCATGCTTGCCGCTGGTTTAAGCAAGGATGATGCTCGAAGGCACGCATTGGCGGTCGGGTTGCCGCTCGGTTTGGCATTCCAGCTTGCGGATGACCTTTTGGACGTTGTCGGATCAAGCAGGAATACCGGAAAACCTGTTGGCGGAGATATTCGCGAAGGCAAGCGTACCGTGCTTCTCGCCGATGCCATCAACGCTGCGGATGATGGGCAGCGACGTGAGCTTATCGACATGTGGGAAGCCGATTCGCGTTCCGAGACTCAAGTGCAACGCGCCATTGAACTGTTCAGACAGACGGGAGCCATCGCGCAATCCCGCAACAGAATCGCAGATCTGTGGCATGCGTCGAAATCGGCTATCAATGCGCTTGATCTTTCTGAGTATCGCAAATCGCCGCTCGTCAAGGCTTGCGCACGTTTTGTACCTGACGTACGTGCAAATGCGTGACGAGATCCGCGTGTCTTCTGACTGGTATCCAGACAGGACGCGCGTTCGTTGCATAATCCGCAAACCTCTGCTTGTAGACTACAAATGAGAACATTCAGCGTGAAGCGTTTTGAAGAAGGAACCGCAGCAATTAACCATGAGTGAAGCTCCACACGCCCCCGAAGGTCAGGTCATCGAAGGCCGGTATCGGGTCGTCAGCAGAATCGCCGATGGTGGCATGGCCACGGTGTACCAGGCGGTAGACGAGCGCTTGGGGCGCACAGTCGCCATCAAAATCATGCATACGCAGCTGGCTCAGGGACCGCACCGTGACCAATTCGTGGAGCGTTTCCACCGCGAGGCACGCTCCGCGGCCGCCATCGCCAACCCGCATATCGTGCAAGTGTATGATACCGGCGAATTCGACGGTCTTGACTACCTCGTCATGGAGTATGTTCACGGCGTGAATCTGCGCTACGAAATGAACCAGCAAGGCACGTTCAGCGTTCGTGAAACGTTGCGCATCATCGGTGAAACGTTGGATGGCCTTGCTTCCGCACACCGTGCGGGCGTGGTGCATCGCGACATCAAGCCGGAGAACATTCTGCTCAACGACCGCGGCCACGTACAGATTACCGATTTCGGTTTGGCCAAAACGGTTTCGCAGGCGACGCTTTCTTCCACTGGCATCCTGCTTGGAACGGCCGCATATCTGGCGCCGGAAATGATTGAGAGGAACCAGGCCACGCCTCAAGGCGACTTGTACTCCGTAGGCATCATGGCTTGGGAAATGCTCGCAGGCAAGGTGCCGTTCACTTCGAACAATCCGGTGACATTGGTATTTAAGCATGTTCACGAGGATGTGCCAAGCATCGTTACCGTCTGTGAGGGCATCAATGCCAATGTGGCTGCATTCATCGCTCACCTCACGGCGCGCGCGGTCGAAGCACGACCCGCAGACGCTTCCGCTGCACTGGCCGAGTTGCAGCGACTGCAATCCATACTCGCGGTCAGCGATTGGCAGTATCAGCTTCCCGCGGCAAACGTCAACATATCGCCCAATACCACACAAGCGGAAGATGCCGCTGCCCCGATGAATGAGGGTAATCCGGCTCCACCCACTCCCCCGGCCCCGCCAACGCAACAATTCGACGATCGTACACGCAAGCTGGACAGAGTCAAACCGAACATGACGACCGTCATGCCAGTGCAACAACAGAACGTTGATCCCGAGGCGACAACGCGCTTCTCGCTGCCGCTGGATGGAGACGTCAATACCGCAGACGGCAGTACGAGGCCGCAATCCCCTGCCATGCAGAACGGCGATTACGGCAATGCGGGAAAGGACGAATCTTCGAAAAGGCATCGTACGCCGCTGATCGTCGCAGGTGTGGCTGCGTTTCTTCTGACGTGTGGCGCAGGCGGCTGGGCATGGTGGTGTTACCAGGGGCCTGGCAGTTATTGGACCATGCCTCAGCCGGATGGCATGTCGTGCAGCGATTCCGTAGCCTGCCCCATCACTGGTGTGAAATGGAGCGACTACGAGAGTCTGCTAAAGGTTTCTGATATCGAATACGAAGTGTCGGAAAAGTATAGCGATTCCATAACGGAAGGCGATATCATCTCTACCGATCCGGCGAATGTCGGCGATCGTGGCAGCAAGCGTCGCGGTCAAAAGGTCAAGGTCGTGGTTTCCAAGGGAGTCAGGCAGGCGACGGTTCCCGCCGACATTCTCGACGCGACCAGCGCATCCGGCAAGGATCCGATCAATGCGTTGAAGAAGGCCGGATTCGATAATGTCGAGCAGACCACTGCTTCCGATGACACGTATTCCATGGAGGTGCCGCAGGGGGCATTGCTGTCGTTAAGCGTGGATCCCGGTGCCACATTGCCGCATAATACGACGATCACCGTCACCGTGTCGCAGGGACCAAAGCCAGTAACCATGCCTAATATTGTCGGCAAGACGAAGGATGAGGCGCAGCAGACGATGGATGACCTCAAACTCACCGCCAATTGGACGGAATCCTTCGACGATAAGATTCCGCAAGGCCAGGTGATTTCCACTTCCGTCAGCAGCGGCAATACGCTGCATTGGGGAGATAGCGTCGACGTAGTGGTCTCCAAGGGACCGGAAACCATAACCTTACCGAATTATGTGGGTCAGAAAGCCTCTGACGCCAAAGCTGCGTTGGAGAAGCTTGGATTCACGGTCAAAGTGAGTTCGCAGCTCACATTGAACGCCAGCCAAGATAAGAAGGTCGCTTCGCAGGATCCGGTAGGTGGCACCGAAGTACGTATCCGAGACGAAAATGGAACCCCGACCACCATCACATTGAAAATGTATTCCTCACTGTTCTAAAACGTGGGGGAATCGCCGGATCCGACAACGCGTTTCCCCACAACAGAGTGAGCCCGTCCGATTTCCCGGATGGGCTCACTGATGACGTTCCGTCTCCGCTTTCAAACCATCTTTGCAGCTGCGTGACAACGACGAAATTCAGCCCTGCTTCGACTGCTCTTCCGCTTCCTTGGCCGCCTTAAGCTGTTCCTTGACTTTTTGTGCGTATTCGTTCACATATTCCTGACCACTCATCTTCTGAATCTCCATGGTCACACGGTCGGTAAGCGAACGCAGGTCGTCATGCGTGATCTGGTCCAACGGTTTTTTTTCAACCTCGATCGGCTTGCCGTAAATCACCATGGTCTTGCCTTTGTCGGGAATGACCTGCCCTGGCTTCTGCAATTCTCGGGAGCCGATGATAGCGGTCGGAACAATCGGGCATCCGGTTTCGAATGCCAGACGCGCCGCACCGGTGTGGCCTTTATAGAGACGCCCGTCAGGACTGCGGGTGCCTTCGATGTGGATGCCGAACAGGTGGCCGTCCTCAATGATTTCACGGGCATGGTTCAGCGCGCCCAACGACTTGGAGCCACCGGAACGATCCACGGGGAACACGCCAACGGATGTGAACCACCATTTCTTGAACTTGCCTTTGATGCCTTTACCTTCGAAATATTCGGCTTTGCCCATGAAGTGAATCATGCGTGGGCTGGTCAGCGGCAACAGCGCGTCGTCGATGACGGCAAGATGGTTGGCCGCAATAATGGCACCGCCTTCGCGAGGAATGTTTTCAAGCCCTTTTGTGGTCGGTCCCAAACGGTGGATGGCGATCGGTCCTAGGCCTTTAACGAAAAACCAGTAGAGCATTCTTCACGGTCCTCCCAGCGGATGGGCATCCGCTTGATTAAAGTTATCAGTATGACTGACCTCAACAATAGCAATGCCGACGAAGAACGCCCAAATGCCGAGTCGCATGGTGGAGGGAATGTTCCCTCCTCTGATGCGAACGATCTGGATGCCGCTTGGGCAGAGTTCGCCAGTTCCCATGCCGACGATTTGAAGGCCGTGGAACACTCACGGAATGCGAAGCGTTTCGAGAAGCATGCGCAGCGACGTGAAAAAGAGGCGCTGCTATCGATTCAGGATCTGGATCAGGGTACATTCACCGACGATATGCCGCAAGGTCGTGGACCACGCGATTTCACGGGTTCCAGCTGGTTGGACACCGATAGCGTGATGGACCGTTATGGAGATGATTTCGTGCCTCCGAGTCCCGAAATCGGACATGTCAAGCTTTCGAAACTCGTGTTCTGGGCGTTGCTGGTCGCCGGAGTCATCGGCATCATCGCTTCCGCATTCATGCCTGCGTTGGCGGCGATTCTGGGATCGATTTTCGGCTTGTGTGCATTGGTTGGCGCCGCAGGGCTTATTGTGCAGCACAAGGGACACTCGCAGACTCGCTTTGATGAGTTTGATGATGGCGCGAGGGTCTGATTTCGACCTTTTCTTCATCGAGCATATTTTCAGAACATCATAAGAATCCTGGCAACGAGTTTTCCATATCGAAAGCCTCGCATCAAAAAATGCGTGTGCAGCACCGGATATTTCGATGCCGCACACGCATTATTATTCAGTTATTGGCAAATATCGATCAGAAAGTCTTGAATCAGGCATTTTTCTTCGACTGAGCGGTGGCGATCCACTGATCAAGCAACGCGGATGCCTTACCGGAGTCGACGGTCTCTTCGGCGATGGCGTAGGCCGCTTTGAAACGATCGGCGAGGCTGGCTTCCGTTGGCACCAAATGTCCATCGGCGACAATCGCGGATGCCGCATTGAGCAGAGCGGTGGTACGGAACGGTACGTCCTTGCCTGCGAGGAAGTCACGGAATAGTTGGACATTAAGCTCCGGTTCACCACCCTTGAGGTCGGCGACGGTCACTTTGGAGAGACCGAGTTCAACGGTTGGATCAAATTCGTTTTCCGTGACCTTACCGTCCTTGAACTCCCAGATGGATACCGGGCCAGTCGGAGCCATCTCATCCAAGTCTTCGTTGGAGGTGTAGACCATACCGGTCTGACCGTTCGCCGCATATACTTCGGCCATAATCGGGCTCATCTTGCGATTGGCGCAACCGACCGCCATATGCTTCGGAGCGGCAGGATTAGTCAGCGGGCCCAGCACGTTGAACACGCAGGGCACTCCCAGAGCGGCACGAATCGGACCAACGAAGCGCATCGCCGGATGGAAGGTACGTGCGAAAGCAAAAGCGATGCCACACTCATTGCCAACTTGGGCAACCTGCTCCGGCTCCAGATCAAGAGGCAGTCCCAGTGCCTCGAAGCAATCGGCAGTGCCGCACTTGGAAGAGGCTGCGCGATTGCCGTGCTTCACGACCTTCACTCCGGAGGCGGCGGCCACCACCGCACCCATGGAAGATAGGTTCACCGTTGCAGCACCGTCACCGCCAGTGCCGACAATGTCAGTAGTTTCGCCGGAGACATTCAATGGGATGGCGTGCCCCACCATCGCCTTGGCCGCGCCGCGTACCTCATCGGCGGTCAGGCCGAGCTGTTGCTGCGTGGCGAGCACCGCGCCCACGGCGGCGGGATTGGCGTTACCCTGCATCAGATCATCGACGAACCATTCCGATTCTTCCGCGCTCAAATGGTCTCCCCCAACCAGTTTGGTGAGAATCGACTTCCATGTGATCTCGGCCATAGTATCCTCCCCCTGGCTTCACGCCAAGCGCTTCGATTGTGTTTCCGCCGCATATTCTAACCGCCGGATATTGCGTAAACCGTTCCCGTCCGCATGACGGAATGATTCATAACTTCCGCCCACCATCCTGTGGTTGTCCAGAGCGCTTCCCATTAGTTATGCGAGGTAATTATCCAAGATAACCAATATCGAGGCATCATGAGCAAACCCGCGGAGCGCAACGTCCACAACGCCGACACACCGGACTTCAGTGTGCCGAACGACGGCCACGGCACACCGACCTCCAACACGATTGGCATCCTGCTCGACGCCTGCCAGACCGCCAAACGAATCACGGAAGCCTTGCTGCCGCGGTCGCCGGCACCAAGGACCAATGTCCTGGCGCGAGCACGGCGGGAAACCGTCCCATCTTTTAGACATGTCCCACCGCACGACTTTCCGCTCCGCCGAAACGCCGTGCCGGACGACCAGGATTCCATCGTCGCCCGTATCGGTGGCGATGGGGAGCATCACACGAGCAGGAAGAAAGGAACATCATGGCCGCATCATCCACCACATTCGAGCGCACGAACATACGCCGCCGGAATTCGGCATCGACGCGGCGACCGTGCAGTGGCTCACCACCGGCTACATGCTGCTGTTGGTGGCGATCGGCCTGGCATCGCTCATCATGGCGGTGAGTTTCTTCTCCGAATGGAACGGCGACTGGCTCGTATGGGCCTTGCTGGTCGTCTGCGTGGCGGCGTTGGCCGGGTTCGCACGCATGCAGCTGAAGATCAGCCATCCGTTAACCGGCATTTTCCGTCGTTCGCCGCCGTGGCCGATGCACCTATATCCAAGTAATGGCCTCCCTCCGTCATAAACCTCTGATATGGCGATGGGAAGTTAACATTCTGCGATGTCGCGGCAGTACCAGTGAAGGCGAGCAACCGCCCGCCCGAACAAAATCATCGTTTTCCTACAAGGAGAAAATTATGACGGACAAAATGGTACTACGAACGCAGCAATGGCTGAATCAAACCTACGGTGGTGATTCGCGTTTCAACAAGGTCGCCGAGGATGGGCAGACCGGCTGGTCGACGATTTACGGGTTGACCCGTGCATTGCAGATCGAACTGGGTATCCAGAACACGGCGGATAATTTCGGCCCGTCCACGCAACGTCTGTTCGTCCAGCGGTATCCGAATGGTGTGCAGGAGCAGAAATCCGGCGATACCGCCACGTCCAACGTGTATTCCATCATCCAGGGAGCACTCTGGTGTAAGGGATACTCTGCCGGAAGTGACGAAATCACCCAGCATTTCTACGGCGGCACCGGCAAGGCAATCAAGAACCTCAAAACCGATATGGGCATTGGCGGCGATTCCAGCGTTGACGTGGACATCATGGGTGCCCTGTTATCCATGAAACAGTTCGTGCTGCTCGAATCGTATGGCGGCCTCAACGCCATTCGGCAAGCGCAGCAGCAGATCAATGGCAATTACCGTGATTACACGGGCATCATTCCGACCGATGGCCTGTACGGGCGCGAAATGAACACAGCGCTCATCCAGGTGCTTCAGGCCATCGAAGGTTTTACGCCCAGCGAGGCCACCGGCAATTTTGGTAGTGGGACTAAGTCTCGTCTCAAAACCATCAGCGCCAGCAATGGTACCGGCGATAACCCGCAGTGGGTCTGGTTGGCGACTGTGACTTTGGTGTGTAACCGCATCGCGGCGGTCATCAGAACCAGCTGGCACACCGGTCTGTCCGATCAGGTCACGGACTTTCAGCGGCAATATGGGTTGCCACAGAACGGTACCGTCGATCCGACCACGTGGATGAGCCTGCTTACCTCCAAGGGTGATCCGAACCGGCCTTGTGTGGCGTGCGATACCCGTTTTGAAATCACCGATGCGCGACTCGCAACGTTGAAGGCCAACGGATACCAGATCGTGGGACGGTATCTGACCGAGCCTGGGCAAAGCAGCTTGGCACCTGCCGATTATTTCAAGGCGATTCGTCCGGGCGAGCTGGAACGCATCACCAAGGGCGGCATGAAGTTCTTCCCGATCTTTCAGGAATACTCCACCAAGCTGGCACACTTTACGCCCGCGAACGGTGCTGCTCATGCCAAGTCGGCACGTGAAGCGGCGCAGCGGTTGGGCATCCCGCCGACGCATATCTATTTTGCCGTGGACTTCGACGCCACTGACGACCAAGTCACCAGTAACATCCTGCCGTATTTCAGGGCGGTTTTGGCTAATCTCGGAGGTGGATATAAGGTCGGTATTTACGCATCCCGTAACATCTGCACTCGCGTTATCGAGGCCGGTTATGCGGGTTATGCGTTCGTGTCCGACATGTCCACCGGGTTCTCCGGCAATCTGGGGTTCCCGATCCCAGATAATTGGGTATATGACCAGTTCACTGAAATCAGTGGTTATCAGGGACAAGGCTGGGATCTTGACCGCGTTGCCTATTCCGGCAAAATGCCTGCTGTATCCTATGTGAAGCAGACGTCGGCTGGTGGAACGACCATCGATCAGGGAACTAACTACGATCAGATGGGGCCGATTGACCTGATCTGGCATCTTGAGAAACGGTTCGATGAACTGCGCGCTCAAGGAAAGGTGGGGCAGGACTATGTGGCCAGTGGAACCACTGGAACTTGGGTGACGGTCCCGACATGGCGATGCATGCTGAACTACCTGTCCAAGGATTACCTGCGCGACGGAGGAAATGGTTCAACTATCGAATGGTCGGTATCAGCCGAAAGTTTCCGCAAGGCGGATGCCGCAATCCTCGAACAGGATGCTACGGCGTCTGCAATCATCAAGTCGTTGGATCGCTATATCGGTTCGTGGCGGCAGTCCATGATCGATGTCAATGGGGAAAGCGTGGATTTGCCGCATATGTGCGTCACGACGCTGGGATATCTCAATGGACTGGTCGTTCCGGATACGTGGACCGGCTGGGCAGGCGACTTGGGTTCGGCCATGAGTAACATTCAGAAAGCTAAGGATTGGAACCCGCAGGCCAGCATTGATGTCATCGCCGAAGCCTTGGTAGGTGCGGACGACAACTATCGGCAGCAGGGCGCTCTTCAGGGGCTTACGCTTGACAAACAGGTGGATGGAACATGGCAGACCGTCAGCAATACCTGCAATCGTGACGACCTGTGCTGTGATGGCGATGCCATTTACTTCGCCGACACGCTTAAGAACGGTAACGGCAGCGACTCTCACCTGTTGTCCCAGACCATGCGCAGCTACTATAACGCGCCGAACCAGTTGTCTGACCGTTTCAAGCGAATCGCATGGAGCATGGGTGCCAGTGATAAGGCGGCGGCAGTAAGTGCATTCCGCGGTGTCGATTGGCAGCAAATGTTTACATGTTGGCTCTTGACCCATTCATACGATACCCCTGATTCCGTGATTGATGCGGCATGTTCGGCATTGGCGGAGTTCATCTTCTAATCGATACGGTTCCGATGTGGGGCTGGTTTGCGACAATGTGTGCGATAAAGCCAGCCCCACGCCGGTCCTTTGTTACCGATTGTGTCTATTGTCGTATGCGCGGCAGATCAGGTATAAAATGTAGAAGATGGTCGGGATGCTGTATCCGCCCATGGAGACTATGAACAATATTCCATTCGTAAATGAGCCAGTCAGTAGCTCTATGATGGCGGTCCACAAGGTAAGCCTTGATGATATGAGCGTTATTGCCTCCGCTATGCTGACCAGTGTTGTTGCGTAGGTAAGTATAGCGGTGCCGGCGAGCCACAGAGGATTCCACAGAGTTCGGATTTTGCGCGTCAACAGCAGGGCCGCGAAGGGGATGAGTATGCAACCGGGGATGGCGAGTATCACATACGCAAAATAGGTAAATAAACCAATAGCGGTATACAGCACGCATATTGCAGCAAACACAATCGCGTATATCACGGCCGCTATCACTGGATTCCGCATGAGTGGGTTCTTCTGGTCCGGTGAGTTCTGCGCGAACGTCACCTGTACATCCGGGTCGCGCCCGGCCGAATCGTGTTTGTCTGTGGCCATGCAGCCGCTGTTCTTGCTGTCATTCCCGTCGTTCCCTGCCATGATGCCCCTTGTATGTTTTCAATGTATCTGTTCCGCAATGTCTGTGCATGAATTTCGCCTTTACCGTTGCCCGGCGCCGGTTCTTTGTTACCGATTGCGGCTGTTGTGGTATGCGCGGCAGATCAAGCCAAGGATGTAGAAGATAGTCGGAATTGTATACCCGCCCATGAAAAGCTGGAACGATAGTATGTCTGCAAATGAGTTGGTCAGTATTTTTACTATGCTAAACCATAGGGTGGCTTTGGGAGGTATGAGCATTAGCAAGGCTGCCATGCTTACTAGTGTCATCGCGTAGGTGAGCGCGGTGGTGCCGGCAAGCCACAAGAGATTCCATGAGGCGTTGATTTTTCGTGTCAGTAGCAGGGCTATGAAGGGAACGATTGCATAGCCGGGAAGTATTATCAGTAAAAATCCCCAACAGGCGGATAAGATGCTGCTATACAGTGCGCATGTCATGGTAAACACGCCTGCATATATAATGGCTGCCGACACCGGGTGTGGTGCATGTGCGTTGTCCTGTTTCGGTAGTTCGAGTCCGGCTATACACTCGCTGTCGCTCTTACTGGGTTCTGGCATGATGTTCTTCCCGTGTGAACAATCCGGCTGTTTTGTGATGTGTCTGTGCATGGCCTGATGTTTACCGTCGCCCAACGCCGGGCCTTTCCGCTACGTCGACCACGCCGTCCAGATATCCGTAACGCCCGTCAGTCTGGTCTTTGGTGAAGGTGATGACGTTGACGTTTCCGCTGAAATCCAGTTCGCCGATATGATCGGTGTTTTCCAATATGATGATCTGCTGGTTTGCCGCCTGCAGTTTAAGATGCTCGAACAGGCCGCTTCTTAGAGAACCGTTCGCTGTGTACGCGCCTTCGTCGAAGCCCAGCAACGGGGTATCGATGAGCAACCATCCTGGAGCATGAACCGAACGGCGGTTCAAGTAATCATGGAATGCCAGCATCATAACCGTATTGAAGAATGCACAATATCCTTTTCCCTGCTCTTCAGCCTTGCTGTATCCGCCGATTTCGATGTCGAATGTTTCCCGGCTGAAACCGACGTTATCGGTGCCGGAAAAGCCGGAATCCTTGAGGATTCCGCGTATGGTGGCACCCATCGAATAATAGAAATCCTCGTGGAACCATTCTCTTGGCCGATATTTCTTGTAATCGACCTTTTCCTCGTCGGCACCATCAAGAGTAGCTTGAAATCTTTTACGCAAAGCAGTCAGCTCGGCATATTCTGCACGAATTCTTTCTGACTGGGCAAGCCCATCAAGTCGTTGTCGTATTGTTCGGGCCTCCGGCTCAAGATTCCGGTGCAGCTGTTCCATATTGGACTGATGGGCGTTTTGCGCTTCGTCGATGCTCTGTGTCACTTGGATTCTTGCTTGGCGTAAGGATTCCTGATCCTTGGCCACACCATTACGAAGTTCGCGAATGCGGGACATTTCATTTTCCCGAGCACGAATGTCTTCTTCACTCGGTGGATCGATATGGACGGTGCTGTGGCAGAACTGACAAACATCGGGATAAGGTTGTTCCCGGTTATGGCGCATTGCCTGCAACTGCAGATCAAGGCGTGCCAAATCGGAATCGTATTGCCCCAGTAGGGTTTCACGCTGGGCGAGCAATACGTCCAGACGCTCGTTTTCCTGATGCAGTGCGCTGATGTGTTCAACGAGTTCCGCATCTTCATCAATGGTTTTTCGACGCTGTTGTTCCAATTGCTGTAACGTGTTGCGCAGTTTCTCAATATAACTATCGACGGTTTTGCCTTCGGTAGCCGCGTCCCGTTCAAGTTGCTCAAGCTGTTTGATGCGGGGCTCGATGATATCGAGTTGGCTGAAGATGAATCGTTCCACCGCTTGCCTGCGTGCATGGCGCTCGGCGGAACTTTCCTGTCTTGCCTCATCATTGAATGTTTCATCTTGAGCGAGGACCAGCAAAGCGGACAGGTTCTGCGTCATCGTTGTGTTGCTGGTGGTTTTGGGCAATAGAATCGATGGTTCGGGGCGAACGATCTGATCTTCGGGAACAAGCAGCAAATGTCGGATGGCATTCCAAGTAAAGGCCACGGTTCTGTAGGCCTCATTGACTGCGATTCTTCGTGCCTCATCAACGTCCAGCATTGTTAGCAGTACCGAGTTGATTGGTCGTTTGTTTTTGCCTCTGCGTGCAACCGTATAATCTCCCGGTTCCACATCTGAGTCAGTCGAAGAGACCTGAATCGTTTGCGAAGCCAACGAGCGTTGTAATGTCACTTCTCCGTGTTCGGTACTGAAGGTGACGGATGCTCCTGCATATCCGGTGACATCCGTGAATGGTATGACGTTTCCGCCGCATACGAAGCTGATCGTTTTCGCAATCCCGGTTTTGCCGGTATTCGACGGGCCGATGATGCAATTCAATCCCTGCTGCAAATCAATGGTTGAGGCATTGCCATCGTTCCGAATCGCCTTGACTTGACGAATCCACATTTTCCCCATCTTGGTTACCGGCTTTCCAGTATTTGTTCTATTATCGAATCGTAATTCAGCGTCGCCAATGTTTCGATGGCATGACGATAAGCCATGACATATTCTCCATGTAATTCGTTGGCGAATTGCATGCACGTCGGGCTTGCGGAATAACTGGATCCGGCATCTTCGGTGATGGCGAAGCCTATGATTACCAGCCTGTTCAGCCCTCTTCGTACACGTTTGCGCCTGGCATCATACTCTGCTGTGGCATAAGGGTTATCCCCGTGAAGGTTACTATTGCCAAAGCCCATGACCTTCATGTAAGTTGCGGCAAAATCCATGACCGTGATTTCATCCAATGTTGCAGGGTGTGGCAATAAGGACAGGCATAGCGTAAGACGGGTTGCGGTTTCGCTCGGGGTGTTGAACAGGGAATCACTCATCGGCGCTCACCCATTCCAGTCGAGTGTCATTGACCAGCATGTGGCATATGCCTTTCTTCTCCGCGGCTTTGACGATGGTTGAAAAACGGGTGATGACGGAACCGGAAAGGGGAAGAATCGCAGCTTGGTTCAAGGTTGCCAGCATTCTGGCCAGCCCATCGTCATATTCTTCGTTGCATACGTCGCAGACTCCATCGTAGAGGTCGTCTTTCATCGCATGGAACTCGGTTTCACCATCATCGATGACATCTCTCATGTTCCGCCGCAGTCCTTCTGCATTGTAAAAATACCCACGCTGCCGGTCATATTCCTTGCGCTGTCGGTCGGGCAAATCATCTCGGGACCGGATTTGCCTGTGCAAGTGTTCGGCGTAGGCCGATTCCATTTGTGCAAGATACGTTCTTTCCACATTGAAATCCGGTGATTCTGGTGGGGATGGAGATTTCCGCCATGCCACGGCTGAACGACCAAGATGGAGCTTCCCTGATGAGATGTGTCCTTCGGCCAGCGGCAGATCATCCAGCAATTCAAATTCCGGCTGAAATGCGGTGCCGTCCACCAGAAGATCACGATTGTCGGCATTCGCTTCCAAGATCTCGAACAGCCAAGTGCTCACTGCGGATGGGAGTTTGTCAATTGACGGGGCTTTGATGTTCACCTGACCGAGACAACGCTGAAACTGCGATAGCGCGTCAATACCAATATCGTCAAACAGGCTTTCCACTCGGGCCTTATCCAGATGCTGAAAGAATTCAGAGGCCTTCCATTGCGGTAGTTTTCTGCATCCGTTGAAGAACTTCACCAAATCCGTTTGGTTGATACCCGCCCATACGCCTTCATTGATTGCCGTCTTCGCCTTTGAATAGTGCCTTTTGTTTACGTCTGATGTGTCTGTTGCGCTTGATTCAAGGATGACATCGAAGAAATCTTTCATGAACCCTTTTTTCTGTGTGCTGATTCCGCGGCTTTCCCCACTGACGTAGGGCCGAACGAATGTGCAGAACACTCCTAAAGCATATGTGCCGTTGGGCTTATCCATCGTTCGTCTCCTCCTCGCCTTACGTCGTCTTATTTCGTCTTCGGTTCTGATAGGTCAATTTCCTACGATGAAAACAGATGCGGATGAAGCCTTGTCATTACTGGAATTACGGCCAGTATACGACGAATCAGCCGCATTCGTTTCGGAACTCTGCCGAATGGCGAAAGGAGATGGACATGTAAATCAGTTACGACCGTGAATTCTTATTGCTAAGGCTCGTATTCGGAAACGGCCGTTCGAATATCAGTGACTTATGTATGGCGTAATCGCTGTCTGCATTTTTACTCCACGGCGAAGCTGGCTGTGGTTCACAATCCGTTTTGAGACCTGCTTATCGATATCGGGCGAGATGCCGTCTGTCAGTGTGCATATAACTGGCAGACACATCTCGCTTCATTGTTTTCAAGGCTGGTCTCATATTGCGTCAGCAGGTCTTGAGCAACTTTATATGAGCAAGGCCCAAGAACATGAAGCTTGTTTTTAAGCATGAGGCCCCTATTGCGGGCAATGCATCCGTTACTGAAACATATGAACTTACCCAGGAGGAACTGCTTCCGATGATTAGACGCGATCGTGCGCTGCGTGCTGCGGCTGAACACCGCGACGAAGAAGAGCTGGAATTCCGTGCGCCGCAATGCATTTTGCAGGAACTCTGGAATGCCGAAGAGCGTGTGGCGCACTCCTGTCACCGTTCCGATCGCGTTGGTGGAAGCGCATGGTCGTATGAGGAAATAGCCGGCATCAACCGTGAACCGCAAGAGCATTCGTTATCTCCGGAAGAGCTGCTCATCGAATACGAGACGGCACAAGAACGGAAGCAAGCCGTTCGCCGGGTTCTTGAAGCTTTGCGGACGCTTCCCGATGGACAGCGGAAAGCTGTGGAAAATGTGTACTTCCGCAACCTATCCCAATCCGATGTAGCTCGCAGTAGTGGGATTTCACGTGCAGCCGTTTCCAAACAAATCAATGCTGCTATCAAGAAACTGCGGCGAGTCTGCGACGTATCTGTGAAAGTACGATCGCTTCAAGGTGACTCTGACTTGACTGCATCGAAATAATCTGGAGGCAGGCAACGTGGTATTCGTTTCAGCATTCTCCATACTCGGGAAATCGTTTCGGCGGATGCCGAAGCGTCACCCGAAAAAACAGACGATATGACAGCAAATAAGACAGTGGGCAGTGGGTCGTTGCCGTGGACGTATTGGCTATGGAGATGGAGACCTCGGTCCCTTTGTAAAAAGACCTGTTTTCAACTGGATTTGCGGACCGGAGGTGCGCATTCCAGCCACAGAGGCCATGGACGACATCGATTTTGGGGAATGACATCCGCTGTGTGAACCCCTGATATGGCGATGGCCCAGACAGTATGAAACACACCGACGGGGCCATCGCCTTGGCTTATGCGAAGCGTCACGCCTCATTCTGGCCGTGGCACATCTTGTACTTGCGACCGGAGCCACACGGGCACTGGGCGTTCTTGCCAGTTCCCGGGAAGGTACGGCCATCCGCCCATGGGGAGTGCAATTCCGCGCTCTTCGGACGCTTGTTGGCCGGAACTTTGCCTTCGGCGTGGCTGATCGGCTGCATGCCAACGATGCCAGGTTCGTTCTTCTGCTCGTCGGCCAGTTCGTCGATGACGGTCTTTTCGGACTCATCATCGGTTTCCGGCTCGGCAGGAGCAATTTCGCCGGTAGGTTCGGTCTCGCCTTCCAGTCCCATCACCGCTTCAGCCGCGTTCACGGCCTCATCCTCGTCAGATTCGGTGTCGGTGTCTTCGGTAGTGGCGACACGATCGATATCGACATGGAATAGCAACTGGATGGTCTCCTCCTTGATCGCTTCGATCATGGAGTTGTACATCTGATAGCCCTCGCGCTGGTATTCGACCAACGGATCGCGCTGACCCATGCCACGCAGCCCGATGCCATCCTTGAGATAGTCCATCTCATACAGGTGTTCGCGCCACTTGCGGTCAAGAACCGCGAGCACGACACGACGTTCCAGCTGACGCAGACCCTCTTCACCAAGCTTGCCTTCGAAGTCGGCATACTGGTCCTTGGCGTCGGAAACGATAAGCTCCTGCAGGGCCACGACGGCCTTGTCTCCCTTGAGCTTGGAGACAGCATCCTTGGCTGCTTCTGAATCAACGGCAATCGGGTACACGGCGTTCAGAGCCTTGAACAAGCCTTCCCAATCCCAATCCTTCGGCTTGTCAGAGCCCTTGTTGGCACCCTTGATGTAGCTCAATACCGTCTCGTCGATGAACTTGAGGATATCCTCGTGGATGTCCTCGCCCTTCAGTACGGCCTGACGCTCGGCATAGATGACGGTACGCTGCTTGTTCATCACATCGTCGTACTTGAGCACGTTCTTACGGATTTCGAAGTTGCGTGACTCCACAGCCTTCTGTGCGGTGCGTACGCCCTTGGAAACGCTCTTCGCCTCGATCGGCTCGCCTTCCGGCATACCCTTGGCCATAACGCGGGCCACGAGCTGGGTGTTGAACAGACGCATCAGATCGTCTTCGAGCGACAGGTAGAAACGGGACTCGCCCGGATCGCCTTGACGTCCGGAACGTCCACGCAGCTGATTGTCGATACGGCGGGACTCGTGACGCTCGGTACCGAGCACGTACAGACCACCGAGCTCGACGACCTCTTCATGCTCGTCCTTGACCTGCTCCTTGATTTCGGCCAAGGTGCCCGGCCAACGCTTTTCGTACTCGTCCGGAGTGTCATCCGGAGAGTAGCCTTCGGACTTAAGCTTCGCATCGGCGAGGAATTCGACGTTGCCGCCGAGCATGATATCGGTACCACGGCCTGCCATGTTGGTAGCCACGGTGACGGCGCCCTTACGGCCTGCGACGGCCACGACGGCGGCTTCCTTGTCATGCTGCTTCGCGTTCAGCACCTGGTGGGGAATGTTGGCAACGTCAAGCAGGGAAGACACGATTTCGGAGGATTCCACGGAAGCGGTACCCAGCAGCACCGGCTGGCCCTTCTTGTGACGCTTGGCAACATCGCGCACGATGGCGGCAAGCTTCTCCTTCTTGGTACGGAAGATCAGATCGTCCTTGTCTTCACGAATCATCGGCTTGTTGGTCGGAATCGGGAGCACACCCAGCTTGTAGGTGCCCATGAACTCCGCGGCCTCGGTTTCTGCGGTACCGGTCATGCCCGACAGCTTGTCATACATGCGGAAGTAGTTCTGCAAGGTGATGGTGGCAAAGGTCTGATTCTCAGCCTTGACTTCCACGTTTTCCTTGGCTTCGATTGCCTGGTGCAGACCTTCGTTGTAACGACGACCCGGCAGGATACGACCGGTGTGTTCATCGACGATGAGCACCTCGCCGCCGGTCACCACGTAGTCGCGGTCGCGCAGGAACAGTTCCTTGGCCTTGATGGCGTTGTTCAGGTAGCCGATCAGTGCAGTGTTGTTCGGCTCGTACAGGTTGTCGATGCCGAGATAATCCTCGATCTTGTTGATGCCTGGATCGAGAATGCCGACAACCTTCTTCTTCTCATCGACCTCATAGTCCTCGTCACGGGTGAGCTTGAGCACCAAACGAGCGAACTGGCGGTACCAACGGGTCACGTCGCCTTCGGCCGGACCGGAGATGATCAACGGGGTACGAGCCTCGTCGATGAGGATGGAGTCGACCTCATCGACGATGGCGAAGTGGTGGCCGCGCTGTACCAGATCGGACTTCTCCCATGCCATATTGTCGCGCAGGTAGTCGAAACCGAACTCGTTATTAGTGCCATAGGTGATATCGGCGTTGTACTGCTTACGACGCTCCGGCGGCTTCTGGTTGGTGATGATGCAGCCGGTGCTCATGCCGAGGAAGCGGTAAACACGACCCATGAGTTCGGCCTGATAGCTTGCCAGATAGTCGTTGACGGTGACGACGTGCACGCCCTGGCCATCGAGCGCGTTCAGGTATGCCGGCAGAGTCGCCACGAGGGTCTTGCCTTCACCGGTCTTCATTTCGGCGATGTTGCCCCAGTGCAGCGCCGCGCCGCCCATGAGCTGCACGTCGAAGTGACGCAGGCCCAGCGTGCGCTTGGAGGCCTCGCGCACGGTGGCGAAGGCTTCCGGCATCAGCTTGTCGAGGGACTCGCCATTGTCGAGACGCTGCTTGAACTTGGCGGTCTGGCCCTTGAGCTCCTCGTCATTGAGCGCTGCAATCTCGTCTTCCAGCGCATTGGTTGCCTGAGCGACAAGCTCAAGCTTCTTGATCTGTCGGCCTTCGCCCATTCGCAGAGCTTTGTCAACGATATCTACCACAATCACTCCCTTTGTGTATGCGAGTTACCTCGTCCGAGATTAGTCGCTGTTTAACGATTTCTGAAAAACACCGTCCATTTTACGTAACTTTCAGCGTGTTGCGGCTTTCTACCATTCGGCATACCGTCTGCAGTCATGAAAAAGAGGCCCGCACATACACTGTGCGGGCCCCATTCGGTCAGATTATCTCCCTATCCAACCACGTTGCATGTCTTACTTCGCCACATTCTCCGGGGTGTCGATCTCGAAGACGCCATAGCTCCAACCGTGACGATGGTAGACGACGGACGGACGACCGGTCTCCTTGTTCACGAACAGGAAGAAGTCATGTCCGATCAGCTCCATCTCATACAGCGCCTCATCGATGGTCATCGGCTCCGCGATATGCAGCTTGCGACGGATGACAATCGGAGTGTCGCCTACCTGGACCTCGACGGACTCGCCCGGACCCAGCTCAGCGGCGACAGCATCGGCCGGGCTGTTATTCGGCTCTTCGACCGGCTCCTCGACTTCCGGAGTCGGCTCGACGACGCCAAGATCGACCGGGACCGGATCGCTGTAGCCACGACGATGATCCTTGCGACGATCACGGGTGCGACGCAGACGGAGGGTCAGCTTGTCGAGAGCCATGTCCAAGGCGCTGAACTCGTCGGCGCTCGAAGCCTCGGCACGCACCACGGTACGACCTGCGATGACAGTGATCTCAACGCGCTTGGCAGTATCGGCCTGACGCGGATTGCCCTCATGCGACAGCACAATCTGAACACGCTGCGCATCCGGGGCGATAGCGGTCACACGATTCATCTTGCTTTCGACAACGTCACGGAACCTTTGCTTGATCTGCGTATGACGTCCGGTAACGACGATTTCCATGTGGACCTCCCTAGACTCAAGCGGTGTTACCCGCTATATACGGACCAAACAGCTGCTTCGCTGTTCGGTAGTCATCATTGTAGCCGCAACATTGTGATTTCACTGAAAAGTTGATGCAAGAAAAATAAAGTTTTTTTGATTTTCCTTTCGTCCGTTTTCTTGCTATCATAGTGAGTTTGAGACCTCTTGATGGCCGCGACCGATCCGTCGGTTGAGGAACTTCCGGGCTCCATAGAGCACGATGGCGGATAACGTCCGCCCAGGGCGACCTGAGAGATAGCGCAGCAGAGAACAGACCGCCTATCGGTTTCGACCGATAGGTAAGGGTGAAACGGCGGTGTAAGAGACCACCGGGCCGCTGGTAACAGTCGGCCGCATGGCAAGCCTCATCGGGAGCAAGGCCAAGCAGAAGGCGTTTGAGGGCTGCTCGCCCGAAGCCTTCGGGTAGGCTGCTAGAGCCTGGCGGCAACGTCAGGTCGAGATGGATGGCCATCCGTGCCTGAGGCACGACAGAACCCGGGGTATAAGAGGTCTCACTCTCTTACCACACCGACCAACCCCTGTGGCGAAACAGTGTCCGAAAACCGCATAGCCACTACGCGAATCAGCCGTTTCAGACGAACAATTCCTGTGCGATTTCTCGCAGAACTTCAGGATCATGGCCTTTCCGCCCACCAGCACTCCAGAACCGTCTTTTACGCACTTCGACATCCAACCCAGCAGTTTTTCTTGCTGTCCGACGTCCTAGCTCCCATGCAGCTTCGGCGAACACGCCTTGGGATTCGGCCTCATCGCACACATGTCGCGCAAGTTGGCGGTTCACACCTTTTCGTTTAAGCTCCATAACCGCTCCCCTATACCCCATCAGCCGTGATGCGCAGTACCGCACCGCGGACTGAGCGTACGCCTCGTCGTCGATGAGACGAACCCTAATCAGCCTGGCAATCACATCGTCCACTACTTCAGGAGCGTACCCTTTGCCAACGAGTCGCTCTCTCATCGCACCTGACGGACGCGGTGCCGCATCAAGCAACCGGAGGGCGGCCTCCCTGCACGCATCCAGATCATTCGGATCGTCAGGGGTTCGCGACACGCCAGCCACGACACGCCCTGCGTGTCGCGCGTGTCGCGTACGCTTCGGCGTGTCTTCCTCATCATTGCACAAAACCTGTCCGCAGCCGGATTCGATTCGGCCGTCCTGCAGTCGCCTGCCAGAGGAAAGGGCAGAGCCCCCAGCCTCGGACAATACCGGCTGGAGGCCTTGCTGTTCAAGAAATCGCTCGACACTGATCATATGTCATGCCTTGTCGGCAGGCTTGGAAGACTTTGCCGCACCCTTGGCCGTTTCCGGCTTGGCAGTACCAGCTTTCGCCTTTTCCTCGCCTTTCACATCCTTCGCCGACACATCGTCACCATCCTCGGCGAATTGGTCGGTAGGTTCAATGAGTCCAAATTCGGCTTTCACCTTATTCTCGATCTCTTCAGTGAGCTCCGGGTTGTCTTTGAGGAACTGACGCACGTTCTCACGCCCCTGCCCCAGTTGGTCGCCATCATACGTGAACCACGATCCGGACTTCTTCACGACATTGACCTGCAACGCCATGTCAAGCACAGATCCTTCTTTGGAAATCCCCTCGCCGTACAGCACGTCGAACTCAGCAGTCTTGAACGGTGGAGCCATCTTGTTCTTGACGACCTTGACCTTGGTACGGTTGCCCACAGCCTCATCGCCGTTCTTGATGGTCTGGATGCGACGAATATCCATGCGGACGGACGAGTAGAACTTCAACGCCTTGCCACCGGTGGTCGTTTCCGGATTGCCAAAGAATACGCCGATCTTCTCACGGAGCTGGTTGATGAAGATGGCCGTGGTGCCTGCCTGAGCCAAAGCGCCAGTCATCTTACGCAATGCCTGGCTCATCAGTCGCGCCTGCAAACCGACGTGGCTGTCGCCCATTTCACCTTCGATTTCGGCCTTCGGCACCAATGCCGCCACGGAATCGATGACAATCACGTCAAGCGCACCGGAACGAATCAGCATATCCGCGATCTCCAGCGCCTGTTCGCCGTTATCGGGCTGGGAGACGATCAGCGAATCCGTGTCGACGCCAAGCTTGCGCGCATAGACAGGATCAAGCGCATGCTCCGCATCGATGAACGCGGCGACCCCACCGCTTTTCTGGGCATTGGCCACCACATGCAGCGCCAGCGTGGTCTTGCCGGAGGATTCCGGGCCATAGATCTCCACAATACGGCCCTTCGGCAAACCTCCGATGCCCAATGCCATATCCAACGCTAGTGATCCGGTTGGAATCACCTCGACATCCTGCTCGGGACGATCGCCTAATCGCATGGCCGACCCTTTGCCGAAACTCTTCTCGACCTGCGCAAGCGCCGTATCGAGCGCGGCCTGACGACGCGGGTCGATGCCGTTCGCGGACTTGTTCTGTGCGGCTCCCTTTACCGTGCTCGTCTGTGCCATGACTACTCCTTTTGCCGACTATGACGAATGGTGGCTTCACCGTAAGGCCACAGCATTCGTTCTTGCAAATCCAACGACCGCTGTGGTCGGAAGACGTGCGATCCAACGAGCCATAAACCAACATTCCTTGGAAAATCAACGTTCTCACGCGACCTGAAGAATTTGGAGACAGCCCGTTTAGGTTGTTGTCTGTGGATAACTATATCCCAATATGCGAACATCTGTTCGAAGAGGTGTGTTGTGTTCGAAAAAGGCTCAACGAACCGGCATGGGAGGCGCGTTATGATCTTTGCCCCAACGTTGGGAATCCGGGATACCCATCTGGTCGCAGAGCACATTCCACACCACTCGAGGCTCCTCACCTGCACTAAGCGCGTCGACCACCGTCATACCGCCAAGGCGATCAAGCACCTGATCACGCGCCAACGATCGACCGTAGCTGCGTCCGAGCACTTCCTCAAGCAGCTGCCAAAATTCACGTTCCTGCACGCGCCCCAGTGTACACAGACTTGATTTATATGAGAAAAGAGAAACGCCCGGCGAACAATCGCCGGGCGTCATCATGCCATATTTCACGAATCAGGCAGTCACGGAATCAAGATAGTCAGCCACCATGCGAAGCATCTGGGCTGTGGACAGCCCCAAAGACTGCGCGATGGACGACAGCAGTTCGGAACTGGCTTCCTTCTGCCCGCGTTCCACTTCGGAAAGGTATCCCAGCGACACACCGGCCTTTTCGCTGACCTCGCGAAGCGTCTTGTGGTCTCGCGTGCGCAGGTCACGCAGCACATGGCCGATGGCTTCGCGCAACGAAACCTCCTTGGCCTCATCAGACTGCTCTGGAGCATGCTGCACGGCATGCGCGCGCACACGCTCGGAGTCCTCTTCCTGCCACATTCGCGTCAACGCGGCCTGACGCTCGTCCTTGGCTTTCTTGGCCGCACGCGCACGGAGCACCTGCTGCTGCGCGAACATCACCGCGCGCCTCTGAGCCGGCGTGAGCTCCCTGACACGAGCCCCGGTAGCCTGCGCGGTCGCAGGGGCCATAGCCTTGAGTTCCCGCTGTTCTTTGGTGAGTGTCATCATTTCCATTCATCAGCCCCTTTTTCGTGCGTATCTGTCCACTATGGTCAACACTCATCTTTGTGGATTATTCCTGTGAATCCGCTGAAAGCTCCCTCAGTTTTTGCAGAATACAATACACGACGCCACGCCGTATGCTTTCCCTATCTCCCTGCAGGCGAAGTTCGAAAGCCTCCGTTCGCCTAGAGCGAACAGATCCAAACCCGCTTGGTAGGGAACAGCCGACGTAGGCAAGTCCCGCAGGCTTGTCTCCGTCAGGTCTAGGACCTGCCACACCGGTGGTCGACAATCCGACGACACGATCGCCGTCCTCCTGCTGCCGGTACAGCCTCGCCGTTCCGAAAGCCATCTGGCGCGCCACTTCGGGATGAACAGCCCCCTCTCGGCGCAACAGCTCGGCATCCACACCAAGAATCGACGCCTTGGCACGAATGTCGTATGTCACAGCGGAGCCAAGAAACACTTTCGATGCCCCCGGCACACGCACGAAAGCATCGGCCAGCAAGCCTCCCGTCAACGACTCGGCCGCCGCGATTTTGAAACGATTGGTCTCGCAATATGCAAGAACGGCCGCAGCCAATTCATCGCATTGCGATTGGTTGGCGGCAGCCGTCTGGTTCAAGGATTCAATCATGAATACCCTACTTGGTTTCTTTTCCAGTCTTGCCCGCGGGCTTCTTACGACCGCCGAAAGTATTAACCAGATACTCGCCGCCGGAATACAGGCAGAGAATCAGCGCAAGATAAATCAGCGCATACGTGATGATGTAGTAGACGGTCATCCACATCGGGGTGTCGCCTAACCCTTCCGGAGTCAAGCTCCACATAGGCAGCATCAACATGGCCAGACCGATGCACTGGCAGAGCGTCTTGTACTTGCCCGCCTGGGACGCGGCGATGACCTTGCCGCCCGTGTCGATCACAAAGAAGCGCATGACGGTGATGCCGATCTCACGAATCAGGAACAGGGCGGTTACGACCCAGCCCAGCACCGGATTGACGAATTCGTTGAAGATGGCGGCAACCATCAGTGTGCCGCAGGTGAGCAGTTTGTCGGCAATCGGGTCCATCAGCTTGCCAAGTTCCGTGACCTGGTTGTATTTGCGGGCCATCCAACCGTCAAGCTTATCGGTGCAGGCCGCGATGATGAAAATGACCGCGGCAACCCAACGCATGGTGACGTTGTCCATGCCCCACGCGCCGGCTTTGGCGTACAGCGCCAAAAACACGATGACCAAGATGATACGAGAGAAGGTGACAAGGTTCGGCGGCGCGTTCCAACCGTCAAGCAACGATGATTTGCGTTCTTCTTGCTTTTCCATACCGTTCACGTTACCCTGACACTTCTACTTGCTGACCAATTTGTGTTTCATACGGAGCGTTCCCCAGTCACATCGCCACTTCGGAATCCGCTGTCGAAGAAGCTCCCGAATTCAGCGACGAGGTCTCGCCCTTGATGAAGGCGAGCACCTGCGGAAGGTCCTGGGGCTGCACCAACACCTCGCGCGCCTTGGACCCTTCGGACGGCCCCACGACGCCACGCGACTCCAGCAGATCCATGAGACGTCCCGCCTTGGCGAACCCGACGCGCAGCTTGCGCTGCAACATGGACGTCGAGCCGAACTGCGATGTGACCACCAGTTCCGCCGCCTGCAACAGCACGTCCATATCGCCGCCGATATCTTCATCCGGTTCGATGGCCTTCTTGTCGGCTTCCTTAGCCATTTCCTCGATATCCTCACGGTAATGCGGCTTACGTTGGGTGCGCACGAACTCCACCGCACGACGAATTTCCGATTCGTCGACCCATGCACCCTGCACACGCAACGGTTTGGCCTGTCCCATCGGCAGGAACAGCGCATCGCCCTGCCCGATCAGGGTTTCCGCTCCGGTGGAGTCGAGGATGACTCGAGAATCCGTGGCGGACGAGGTCGCAAAAGCAAGTCGTGAAGGAATATTCGCCTTGATCAGACCGGTGACCACATCAACCGACGGACGCTGGGTGGCAAGCACCAGATGCACACCTGCCGCTCGCGCCAGCTGCGTGATGCGCTGAATGGAGCTTTCCACATCATTCTTGGCCACCATCATAAGATCGGCCATCTCGTCGACGACCACCAGGATGTACGGATATGGGGCAACCTTCCTTTTCGACCCGGCCGGCGCATGCACTTTGCCCGCACGCACGGCCGCATTGAAATCCTTGATGTGGCGGAATCCGAAGAATTCAAGATCGCCGTAGCGAGCATCCATCTCCTTGACCACCCATTCAAGCGCCTGCGCGGCCTTCTTCGGATCGGTGATGATCGGCGTGAGTAGATGCGGGATACCCGCGTATGCCGACAGTTCCACTCGTTTCGGATCAACCATGATCATGCGTACTTGGTCAGGCGTCGCCCTCATGATCACAGATGTCAGCATGGAGTTGATGAAACTGGACTTGCCGGAACCGGTGGCGCCTGCCACCAAAAGATGCGGCATCTTGGTAAGGTCAGCCGTTACAAAATGGCCTTCCACATCCTTACCCACGCCTGTGAGCATCGGGTTCGGATCATTCCTTGCCTTGTCCGAGCGAAGCACGTCGCCAAGCACCACGGTTTCACGGTCGGCGTTCGGTATTTCGATGCCGATGGCGGACTTGCCTTCGATCACCGACAGGATGCGCACGTCGGAGCTGGCCACCGCGTAGGCAATGTTTTTCTGCAGATTGGTAACCTTCTCCACTTTCACGCCAGGACCAAGCTCCACCTCGTACATGGTCACGGATGGGCCTCGCAGAAAGCCGATGACTTTGGCATCGACATTGAATTGCTGGAAGGTGACCGTAAGCGCGCGAATCACACGATCGTTCTCCGGCGTGTGCACGGCGTGCGGCGCACCTTGCTTCAGCATGCCGAGGTCAGGTAGATGGTATGGACCTTCCGGAATCCCGTCGGATTCATCGGAAACGCCTTCTTCGCTCAAGCCGCCATTCAGATCGTTTACGACCTCGTTGGTCGCCGCATCGACCATAACCTGCGTTCCGTTGGATGTGCCGTTCTCATCGATGACCGCCCACGGATCGTCCGCGGCCACGCCGACTGACTTGATTTCACTAGATGGTACCGCTCCAACCATCGCGGGGACGGTTTCTGGAATTTGCGGCATGGTGCCGCTTGCCGTTCCGATCGGGTCTGACGAAAGGGAACGCGCCACAGGCATCTGAGGCATGACGACGGTTCCGCCAGAATCCTGAGCGGAATGTTCACTGGATGAAATGCTGCGCGGCTGCGAAACGCTCTGATATGGTTCGTCAAGCATGGTTTCCGCCGTTTCGCCATGTCGTTCGGCGGCATTGCGAAACGCCTCATCGCCGTCATAGTATTCGAGTCCGTCTTGAGCGCCCTGCTTCTTGGTTTTTGATGATATCAACTGCCTTAAGCGAGAAAGCAGCATCGGCTTCTTCTCTTCGGCTGCCGCATTGTCGGTCCCATCATGCGCCGGCACTCCCTCGGCAAAGGACAGCGTGGCATCTCCGATGCGCACCTCATTCGGGAATTGCTCGGTCTCGTCATCGTCCGCCTTATTTGCACTGAAACCAAAACGGGACATCAACGAGCATACCTTGTCGGGAATCTCATCAACCCGCGTATGGGTGATCATCAACAGCGAAAACAGAATGACGACCACGAAAATAACGATGGCGAACGCTTTGGAAAGCCCCCATGCCAACGGGCAACCAAGCACGTAGCCGAGCAATCCTCCCGCTTTCTGCAGCAACGCCATATCGAAACCTTGGATGTCAGACGCAAGCGCCGCGTCAAGTATGGAACAGATGGACCACAAGATCATGAACCATCCCGTAGCCATACGCGCATTGTCGCTTTTGCGCTGGGTCTTATGCATAAGGCTGAACACCACTAGCATTAGGAAAACCGGCAGAATGACGCTCATCAGGCCAAACAGTCCGGAGGCCATGGCATGGAGCACCTGACCGAACGCACCTTGCACCCGGAACCATTCCGAAGCACAGAACAGTACCGCGAGAATCACCAGAACAAAACATGCGATGTCACGCCTGTACTTGGTCAAGACGCCCATCACTGGCGATGGTTCGACCGTGTCCATGACCTTGGTCTCGCCGGAACGGGCTTTGCCCGCGGACCTTTTGCCGCTGGATTTCGTGTTGGAAGATGCTGTTCGTGCCATAACGGTCATGATTTTACCCATGGGATGCGCCATGACATGACATTTCCTCGAATCGCACACATCTTCTAACTTAGGTGAACACGCAATTTCACTGATTGGATTCCGCCAAGATCGTCACCGTCAAGCTGGGTGCCAAGCCGGAGAAGACCGTGGATAAGGCGGAAAGTTTCGACGAATACGGCAGCGGGGTTTTCATTTCAGGCGAGGTCTCCGAGATGATGCTGGGTGTAGGCGTCCGCCTGCGCGTCTATGGCGTCATAGGCACCTGCATCGGCATGTTCGATGATGGCCATCGCATTGTCCAGCAGCGCCGGATTGAGCGCTTGGAGCCAGTGGATGCGCGGATCGCGACCGAACCATCCCATCTGTTTACGTGCCAGACGCTTCGTTTTCTGCGCGATGTCCATGAACGTGTCGTTCAGGTCACGCAACCCGTCCAAATAGTCGACGACCTGCTGGTAACCGAGCGCTTTGGCCGCGGTGATGCCCAGTTTGGGGCGTATGTGCTCCACTTCTTCGATGAATCCGCCTTCAAGCATCTGCTTGGTGCGAATGTCGATACGACGGTCCAGTTCCTCACGGGACAGATCGAGACCGATTTGCACGGTGGGAATGACGTACCGATAGTGCGGAAGGCTTGCCGAATAGGGGCGTCCCGTCACTTCGATGACTTCCAGCGCGCGGATGGTTCGTCTCGGATTGTGCGGATCCATGCGCGCCGCCGCTTCGGGATCCTTAACCTTCAGCTCGTCGAACAGCGCGCCCGCGCCTTCGGCTTTCTCCCGTTCCTCAAGCGCCTTGCGCACTTGCGGGTCGGTGCCGGGGAAGGAGATGTCGTCGATGGCCGCCCGTGCGTACAGGCCGGAACCTCCAACAAGGATCGGACGCACTCCCCTGGCCTGTAGTTCGGCTATTTTCTCGCGGGCGAGCTCTTGGAACCGCGCCACGGACATGGCATCGTCCGGTTCGATTATATCGATGAGATGATGCCTGACCTGCGCCTGCTCCTCCGGGCTCGCTTTGGCCGTGCCGATATCCATGCCCCGATACATCTGGTATGCGTCGGCGTTGATGATTTCCGCCTGTTCGCCTTTGCACGCCAACGCTTTGGCGACGGCAATGCCCAACCCGGTTTTGCCGGATGCGGTTGGTCCGACAATGGATACGACCTTACGCTGCATGGCAGAATAGGCGTCCCCTGTTTCGCCTGTTTTCTCAGAGGTCTGCTCAGTGTCGAACGGCATAGGTCTGCCCCGCCTTCAGATCGGGATCGGCAATGAGGTTGTGGCGCCCCGCATGGGTGATGGTGGCGGTCACGAAATCGCCTACCTGCGGCATCGGCTCGCCTTCGGGCACACCGACGTGCACGAGCACGCCGGTTTTCTCGCGCCCGGTGACGCGATGGGTCGCGGCGTCCTTCTTGCCGGATGCGCCGGTGACCATCACTTCGACGTCACGGCCTTCGAAGGTTTTGAGATTTTCTTCGGTGATGCGTTCCTGCAATGCCACGAGTCGTTCGAACCGGTCTTGGACCACATCGTGCGGCACCTGCTCCATTTCAGCGGCCGGAGTGCCTGGGCGCGGCGAATAGATGAAGGTGAATGCGGACGCGAATCTCGCCTCCTCCACCACGCGCAGGGTTTCTTGGAAGTCCTCTTCGGTTTCACCCGGGAAACCGACGATGATGTCGGTGGAGATCTGCGCATCCGGCATGGCCTCACGTATTTTGCGCAGAATGTCAAGGAACTTCGCGGAACGATACGAACGGCGCATGGCGCGCAGGATTCGGTCGGATCCGGACTGCAGCGGGAAGTGCAGCTGGTGCATGACATTGGGCGTTTCGGCCATGGCTGCGATCACGTCGTCGGTGAAGGCGGCGGGATGCGGCGAAGTGAATCGCACGCGCTCCAATCCTTCGATCTCACCGCATGCGCGTAGTAGCTTGGAGAAGGCGAAACGGTCGCCGATGCCGTAACCGAACGAGTTCACGTTCTGGCCGAGCAGCGTGACTTCCTTGGCTCCTTCGTCCACGCACTGGCGGATTTCGGCAAGAATGTCTCCCGGGCGACGATCATGTTCCTTGCCTCGGGTGGTAGGCACGATGCAGAATGTGCAGGTGTTGTTGCATCCGACGGAGATGGCCACCCAGCTTGAAACCTTCGACGCACGGTCGGTGGGAAGCTGGCTTGGGAAGTAATTGAGTTCCTCTTTGACCTTGACCTGGGCGTGACCTTCGATACGTGCCTGATCGAGCAGCTGCGGCAGTGAACCGATGTTCTTCGTGCCGAACACGGCGTCGACCCATGGCGCTTTTTTTGCGATTTTCTCACGGTCGAGCTGCGCCATACAGCCGCCGACGGCGATCTGCAGGTTCGGGCGCTGGCGCTTCCTTTCGGCCCACAGGCCGATGGTGCCGTACATGCGCTCCGCCGCGTTTTCTCGCACCGCGCACGTGTTCATGACGATGAGATCCACGTCATGGTCAAGGTATTGCTCTTCGGTGGCGGGCACGTAGCCGTCCGCTTCAAGCACGCCTGAGATACGTTCGGAATCGTGCACGTTCATCTGGCATCCGAGGGTGTGCACATAGAACACGCCTTTGCCTCGCGTGGCGGTGTCTCCCGTGGTGGGTTCCGCAAGTTTCGAGGCGCGCTCCGCCTCGGTCATCATGTCTTCGTTCATAATGTTCCATGCTATCGGCAGGGATTCCCAGCACGCGCCGTACTATGCGTGGCATGTTGAAAGATTGAAGGGATAACGTTTTTTCAGCGCTTTTTCAGTTTTCCATGCCCCTTTTGGGTACACTATGGAACCGTGATACTTGATAGACAAAGCCGCATCAATACCAGTGAACTGCAGGCGCGATTGAAATCGGTAAGTTTCGACGACGGTCCGTTGCCATCCGATCAGATCACCGAATTCATCGATCAAATGCAGGTGTACGAAGGTGCGATGTATGAGATTAGCACCAAGTTGGAGATTCTTGATTCCGAATTCCAAGTGCGTTTCTCCCATAACCCCATCCATCATATGGAACGCAGGTTGAAGTCCGTCAATTCCATTCTCGGCAAGTTGAAACGTAAGGAGCTGCCGCTGACGGTGGAGTCGGTCAAAGACAATCTGTTTGACGTGGCCGGCATTCGTGTGATCTGCAATTATCGCGATGACGTGTATTCAGTATCGAATTATCTGTCTGCCCAGAACGATATTCAGGTGTTGCGCGTGAAGGATTACATCAAGAATCCGAAGCAGAATGGTTACCGTTCGCTGCATGTGATTTACGCGGTACCTGTTTTTCTGTCTTCCGGACCGCATTACACGCCTGTGGAAGTGCAGTTCCGCACTATCGCCATGGATTATTGGGCGAGTTTGGAGCACGCGCTGCGCTATAAGACGGATCTGCCTGACACAAAGCTGTCGGAGCATTCGCAAACGCTGCTTGATTGCGCGAGGAGTCTGCAGAATATCGAAACGCAGATGCAAAACATCCACCGCGACATTAATGGCGCGCCTCAGGTTGGCGAGGCTCCTAAGGCCGATTGACGTCCACCTGCCTGCATTTGACCGCGTGCAGAAGCTGATCGATGGGCAGCTGGGCGAGTATGGTGCCCGCGAAGATGAGCGCGCAGCCGATGTAGGCTCGGGTGGTCATGATCTCGCCAAGCAGGAGTGCGCCGCCGACCGCGGAGAAGAACGATTCGAGCGACATGATCACGGACGCTCTGGTCGGAGGCACAAGTCGTTGCCCTATAACCTGAAGCGTATAGGCTACGCCAGCGGAGCAGACGCCCGTATAGACGATGGCGATCCAGCTTTGCGCGGCACCGGCCCAGTCGATGGATCCTTCGATGATAGAGCCAATCCAGCTGAGAATCGCGGTGGTGGTGATCTGCCCGAATGAAAGCAGGATGGGGTCCATGCCTCGCCCGAAGGTGTCTATGACGAGGATATGCCCTGCGAAGAGGACCGCGGTGAACAGCAGCACCATGTCCGCCAGGGTGATAGATCCGAATCCATCGGTGACGCACAGTAGGTAGAAGCCGATAACGGAGATGGCGACGCTGATGATGACGCTGAGGTGCACTCGTCGACGCAGTATGACGAAGGCAAGCAGCGGAGTCATAACGATGTATAGCGCGGTGATGAAGCCGGATCGTCCCGCCGACCCAGAGTAAAGAATGCCGTATTGTTGGACGGTACTTGCGGTGAAAAGCACGATTCCGCAGGTGATGCTGACCACGATGGGATTGCCGGTCCATTTCGGCATGGCAACGATTGCGCCGTTGCCGAGGGTGATGGACGGTTTTCCTTGGGTTTCACGGCGTTTACGCTCTTGTTCCGCTATGGTGTTGCGGCGAAACCAAAGCAACGGTATCAACGAGATGGACCCAAGGGTGAATCGGGTAGCTCCGAAGAACAGCGGTGTTGTGGAGTCCATGCCTTGCACTTGCGACACGAATGCGAATCCCCAAATGAGGGCCGCCAGTACGAGGCACGCCATTCCGCCAATCTCTTTTCTTTGCATGATCACCCACCGTAAAGCATGTCTTTTACCAACGGATAAAGCCTGACCACATTCTGGTCAGGCTTTATCCGTTACGTCGACTGAGGAGCAATGCCGGGAACGCTCCGTCATTTGGATTTCAGTCGCGATTGCCAAGGAGCTGGAGAATATACATGAACATGTTCACGAAATCCAAATACAGATTCAGCGCGCAAAGGATGGAAACCTTCTTGATCATTTCGGGTCCTTGGGCGGAATACTGTTCAAGCATGGCGCGGGTGGCTTGGGCGTCGTAGACGGTCATACCAGCGAAAAGCAGGAGGCCGATGGCGGAGACGATCATGAGGGTGGTGTTGCCGGGAGCGAAGATCATGAGAATCACTTCGGCGAAGATAAGCATGATGAGGCCGACGAAAAGGATGGGGCCGGCCTTGAGCATATTGATCTTGGTGGTGCGTCCGAGCATGGTAAGCGCGAAGAAGAAGCCGGCACACAATGCGAGGGAAATGCCGATGGTACCAAGATCGTAGGCCATGAAGATGGTGCTAAGGGTGAAGCCCATGAGCGCCGCATACACGTAGAACATGACGTATGCGGTGGAGACCTTCATCTTATGGATGCGCGCGCCAAGGTATATGGCAAGCACGATTTCAATGATGGCGGGGGCGAAGATGCCGATGATGCCCGTGGTTTGGATGAGTGCCAGGTACGCGCCGCTCATTTGGGTGATAATGGCGACCACGGCGGTGACGATCAAACCGAGAGTCATGTGCGTGTATGCGCTGTTGACGGAACTGCGTTCGGCCTGCTCGTAGGAATAGCTGGCCTGCACGTTGACTGCGGCGGTACCGTTGGGCGCGTAGGCATATTGCGGCTGCGCATTGTACTGGTTGTACTGTTGGTTGTACTGGTATTGATTGTTGAAGCCGTTATTCTGGGCGTTGTTGCCCTGGGGCTGCTGACCGAATGCCATAATCGCTCCTTTTTTGCTCGATTGCGCATCACGATACGGCATTTTCCTGACGATTTCATGAATATTGGCTTAATCTCGTATTTTCTTCAAAGCCTGCATAGGTTTCGCATTCGACACGGGGAGTGCGCCGAACGCGAAAGACTGGGATCGAAATGAAGCTCAGCACCAAACCGAGCGCGCCGACCTGCCGCCACGACTATGACATCACACACTCGTACACTTGAACACAGAGCAACGCAACGAGGGGAACGCCATGTCAATCAACGCAACGGAAAAACCATTAGGCAAGATTTTCACTTCGGATTACCGATTCGTCATCCCATCATTCCAACGCGCGTACACCTGGCAAACGGAAAACATCGCGCAACTGGTCACCGATCTGCAGGATGCATGTCACAATCCAGGCACACCGTATTTCCTCGGATCGCTAATCCTCGTCTGTGATGGGCAAACCAAATACCAGGTCATCGACGGACAACAACGCCTCATCTCACTTTCCATCATCATTTCCGTACTGCGCGAACTGGAAGACGACCCCGAACTCATCGAAAGCCTCAACGACCTCATCGTCGAACCAGGAGACAAACTACGCGGCATCAAAGCCGAGCCACGCCTCAAATTACGCGAACGCGACACCAATTTCTTCCGCATGTACGTACAGGAAGGTGATCTGGAGGGACTGTTCGACCTGCGCGACAACGACATCGAATCGCACGCGCAACGCAACATCGCCATCAACACCAGACAAGTATTCGACGAACTCGCGAAAATGCCAACCCAAGACCGCCGCGCATTTGCCTCATATCTCGTCAACGAAGTCACCCTCGTCATCGTAACCACCGATGACCTCGCCGGCGCGCACCGCATCTTCGACGTCATGAACATGCGCGGAGTACCCCTCACCGCATCCGACGTATTCAAAGCAAGAACCATCGCGGAAATCTCCCCAGCCGCACGCAACGCCTACGCCTCCCGCTGGGACGACATCATGGACCCGCTCGGCGATGACGCACAAACACTTGAAGCGTTCTTCAGCGACATCCACCTCATCATCTCGCATAAAGCCGTCTGCACGCAACTGCTTGAGGAATTCCACAAAGACGTGCTCAAACCATACGCCAAGAAACAGAACGTCATCTCCTTCATCGACGATCTGCTAGCCCCCTACGCTAACGCCTGGCGCATCATCGACCACCCGACCGACGCCAACCTGCCAGATGACATCATCGGCCAACTCGTCGCACTCAACGACTATCAGACCACCGACTGGAAACCGGTGGCCATGTGGGCGCTCGTCAACTCCATCCGCAACCTCGGCAACCCCGGCACACGCATATTCTCCACTCCAGGCACACACGCGCCAACAGCCACACGCACCTCGAAAAAAGACCTCGAAGAACCACAGCTGCACGACCTCGAACGACTCCACGACGTACTCGTGGCCCTGGAACGCGCAACCGGCGTAGATAGTCTCAACAGACAAACCCCACTCAGCCGCCGCACACGCTCAGCCAGCACCATCCGCGACCTCGACAAAAACCACACCATCCAACAAATCCGAGGACTGCTCATCACCGACGAAGACCGTCGCAGCGCGCTCGCCCACCTGCGTGGCGAGTTGCAGACCAGTCCCGCCATGAGGAAACTGCTGCTGGTACGTGCCAACGAGCAGCGGGCCGGGCATCGTATCATCCGTCCACGTAGCCTCAATGCTTTGCCGATCATGCCGGAGCAGGTAGTTTCCGATTCATCGTTCGCCACATGGCCTGAAGCGACGCGCGACCATTGGGCCAACCGCATCGGCAATCTTGCGCTCAGCCAAGCCAACGACAAGCAGATTGCAGAATTGGTCTCTTATGAGGACCGTCGTGACCGCATGCTGCTGTCTCCGAGTTCCAAACGATTCCCACTCACCGCGGAGCTGGCCGACATCGCGGACTGCACGCCCCAAACCTTGCAGTATCGACAGGATGAGACCGTTCGTCTGATCGCCGACTATTGGAATATCCGCTATGATGCCGAACGCAATGATCTGTCCACGCTCAGCGAGGAATCGTTGAGCGTTAAGGATACGTCCACCTCGCCGACGTCCAAACGTGTGTCCATCGCGCAGGTGCTTGAGGCAGGTCTGCTTATTCCCGGCGAGACGCTGGTGTGGGATCGGCCTCGCAAGGGCGAACGTTGGGTGGCGACCGTCACCGCGGAAGGCAAGCTGCGCATGGATGACGGCAACGAATATTCCACGCCGACCGCGGCCGCACGCGCCGTCGGCGGCAGTTCGGCGGGATTGACCGTATGGAAACGCACGTCGAACGGCCAAAAGCTCAGCGACGTGTGGAAGACCTATCGTCTGCGCACACGCTGAGGCCGGTGTCCGTTGGCCGCTTGCGTGGGTTTGCCATTGGCCATCGGAGAGAATGGAATCATCATCGAACAACGACCGCCATCGTCGGTGGAACATGTGAGGTAAGGAGTTGCTATGAACGGGCATATGGAACGCGTCACTGATGAGCGTTTCGGCAGCGCGGTCAAGGTGTCGAAGCTGGTCAAACGGTATGGAGATATGCTTGCGCTTGACTATTTCGACCTTGACGTGCGTGAAGATGAGATTTTCGGTTTGCTTGGCCCGAATGGTTCAGGCAAGACCACTGCGATCAATTGCATTCTCGCGTTGCTCACGTTCGATGAGGGCACGGTGCGCGTGTTCGGCGAACCGATAGGCCCGACCAGTTATGCGCTGAAACGTCGCATTGGCATTGTGCCTCAGAATGTTGCCGTGTTCAACGAGCTGACTGTTGAGGAGAATATCGATTATTTCTGCTCATTGTATGTTCCCGACAGGGCTCGTCGCCATGCGATGGTTGAGGATGCGCTGGATTTCGTGGGCTTGCGCGATTACCGCAAGTTCCGTCCGTCGAAACTGTCGGGAGGTTTGCTTCGCCGATTGAACATCGCATGCGGTGTGGCGCATAAGCCGGATCTGATTTTCTTCGACGAGCCGACCGTTGCCGTCGACCCGCAAAGCCGCAATGCGATTCTGGAAGGCATTCAGCGGCTTAACCGCGAAGGCGCGACGGTGATTTACACGAGCCACTACATGGAGGAGGTCGAACAGATCTGCGACCGCATCCTCATCATGGACCACGGCAGGCATCTGGCATTAGGCACTGCCGACGAGTTGAAGACGATGATTGACACCGGCGAACGTATCAACGTGGAAACCGATGACTTGGGCGGTACTCACGATGAGCCCGGCACAAGGAAGACGTTGGAAGAGCTGAGAGCGCTGCCATGTGTGGTCGGCGCCGATTATGACGGTCACGAATTGACGGTGCGTTGCCGCAGAGGCGATCACAATCTTCTTGACGTACTGACGTTGCTGAAAACCAACGGCACGAATATCGGACATCTTTCCTCCCGGCAACCGACGCTGAACGACGTGTTCCTCGAGCTGACCGGCACCGCGTTGCGCGACTAATGGAAACCATAATCTGAAAGGTCTGTCATTATGCTGCAGACACTGCTGGTCAATCTGAAACTTCATTTCAGGGAAAAGTCGCAACTATTCTGGCTGTTCGCTTTTCCCATCATTCTGGCGACCATGTTCAACGGCATGTTCGGCAATATCGCAGAAAGTTACGAATTGCGCACGATCGATGTCGTCGTGGTCGATAATGACGATTGGCGTGCCTCCCCTGGCGCGCAAACGTTAGTTGACGGCATTTCGTCCGACGCCAACGGCGATTATGAAAAGGCCGATAGTGATGATGGTGCCATGCCGAAGCTCATCACGGCCACGAAAACCAGCTCAGTGCAGGCCGCGAATCAGCTGCTTTCCGATGGGAAGGCGCAAGGCGCGCTATCAGTCGACGGCGAAGGGAAACTGCAGTTGGCCATTTCGCAGGCCATGCAATCGTCCGTCACGGATGTGATGGCATCAAGCGGCAGTTTGGACATTTCCCTGACAGTATTGGGCAATATCGTGGACTTGTACAATCGCAACACCAACGTGGTGGTCAATACCGCGCAGCATAATCCGTCGGCTTTGCTGGACGACGCATTCACCGGCAGTATCGGATCGTCAAGCGGGTTCACGAAAGAAATCCAGTTGACGAATTTCAAACCGAGCAGCACCGCACGCTACTATTACGCGCTGCTTGGCATGGCTGCGATGATGGCCATGAGTTTCGCCGTGAATGCGGTGTCGATGGCGCAGGCGAATCTTTCGGCGCTTGGCATCCGACGTTCCGTCGCTCCCCTGCCGAAATTGCAGCAGTTGCTCGCCGGTTTCCTTTCCAGTTGGATCTGCTCGTTCCTGAGTCTGACTATGGCCATGCTGTACATCCGTTTCGGCTGTCAGATCTCCCTTGGCGGCCGTGAATGGGCAGGTTTGTGCGCATGTTTGATGGCATCGTTCGCCACGAGCGCGTTTGGCACGTTAATCGGCGCATTGCCGGGTATTCCCACAGGTGCCAAGCAGGGATTGTGTACGGCCCTGGCTTGCATCCTTTCACTGTTTTCCGGTTTGTATGGTTCGTTCGCCATGGATCTGAGCGATCAGATAGCGCAGCACGCGCCCATATTAAGCACATTAAATCCGGCACAGCAGGTAACGAACCTGTTCTACGACATTCTGTATTACGACAGTTTCCAGCCGTTCCTCACCACGGTGGGCGTGCTGGCTGCAATGAGCTTGGTCTGGCTTGCTGTGACGACCGTTCTGCTGAGGAGGCAGCGTTATGAACACCTGTAAAGCCGCGATGCGCATTCTCAAGGCGCGCAAATTGTATGTGATCATCTACTTGGTGCTGATCGGCACAATGATGTTCTCCCTCAGCTGGCAGATCATGCGAGGCTCCTCAGCTGCCGGAGCATCGACGTATGAGCCGAAACCAGCCCGCATCGCAGTGATCGACCGTGATAATAACGCTGAGCATGTGACGGAATCGTTGCGTTCCTATCTTGCCTTGGATGGTGAGATAGTCGACATTGACGACGATTCCGTATCATTGCAGCAGGCTGTCGCATCGAATTATGTTGATTTGATCGCGATCGTACCAGAAGGTTTCGCCGAACAGTATTTACAGTACGCGGACGGCTGCACGGATACGCAGCCAACCATCGATACTGTGGTCAGCTATGCTTCCGGGGCTGGATCCCTGGCTCAGCTGGAAGTCAACGAATTCCTTTCTTTGACGCGTACCTCCTATCTTGGTCTGCCGCAATCGCAACGTGAACTCGGCACCGCCATGACAACGGTGTTGAATGTTGCCAACGACGATACGAAACAATCGCATATCGCCGTGGTGCCTTCGTCTTCCAAAGATGAAAACACAGCCACGCTGGGTTCGCCGGTATTCGCGAGCACGATCAAAACCGGCCTGTATCCGCTGCTGCTGGTCATGCCGGTATGCACGTTCTTGGTGGTCAGCACGTTCAACGACAGTGAGATCAGGCGCAGACTCTACTCGTCGCCCGCACGCACGGTATCGTTGGAAGCGCAGCAAATGTTGACATGCGGAGCGTTCGGCCTGCTGGTATGCGTGGCCTACACTGCGGTGACGTTCCTGCTGATGATGTTGGCCAGAGTCTCCCTTGACGGGCTCACCATCATGAATGTCGGACTGTCATTCGTGTCGCTGCTGACTTACACGTTCATGGCGATCGCATGCGGCTTTCTGCTGGGATCGGCAGGCTTCAACGAAATGGCGACGAATGGCTTCGTCAACGTGTTCGCTCTGCTGGTCATGTTCACCTCCGGCATGGCATTTCCTGTGGACATGATGCCGGATCCCATGATCACCATCGGTAAGCTGTTGCCTGGATGGTGGTTCTGCACGTCAATCGATCAGGTGTTCGGCATTGGCACCGCAGCATCCACCGGCGTGAATATCGGACTATGGGCATCATCCATTGGCTTGGTGGCACTGTTCGAAGTGACTTTTATCTGTCTTGGCCTCACTTTTGGACGCATTCGACGCACAAGGCCAACACTCGCCTCCCCCGCTACCACACAACTCGCCAAATAACATAGGCAATCACATATGTCTTCAGCATTGCGCTGATCACGTACCCCGTCGGCCTACCGCAAAAACGCGTTTATCTGCGCATGCTTCTGCGGTAGGCCGATGGCGTAACATGCATATATCGTTGAAACACTCGCGCAAAAAACGACGAACGTGAGAATCCCACCCGCACCGCAATCTCCGCAACCGGCAATTGCGTGGTCGCCAGCAATTCAGCGCCAGCGCGAACGCGCACATCATTCACAAACTCAATCGGCGACTGCCCAACCATGTTGTGAAACAACACCGCGCATTGCGTGCGTCCCACACACCCCGCAGCAGCAATCTGCGCCAACGTAACCCGTTGATGATAATGCTGTTGCACATAATCAATCATGCTGCGCAACGCGGCAATTTTCGCCTCATCAACGCCACCAACATGAGAACCATCCCCTTCTCGTTCCTCCGCAAACGCCGTCAATGCTCGTACCATGGCATAGAAACAACTCAGTACAGTCAACGATTCACTATCGGACCACAGCTTTCTATACAGCATGTCAACCGGTTCGGATGAAACGAATTCAGAAGAAACCGGACCAGACAACGCCGGATGTTCGTTGCATGTCGAACAGCCGAATTTCGCGCGATGGATTCGTCTGATGCCGTCAACCAGCGCATTACCATATTCACTGTCGGCATCGAACACGATATATGGCATTGATGAATCCGTCAGAATCGGCGCTATGAATCGTTCGTATACCGCATTGGGCGCGCCCATTCGCGTGGGATTGAGCAATGTGCATGAGAATTCGCATTCCGCATTGTCTTTGGTGAAACCGTAATGCAGTTGTCGCGAGTTAACGAATATGCCTTGCCCTTCATCGAGGCGGATTGTTTCGCCATTCACGAAATACCACATATGGCCGCGCATAATGTAAGTGAATTCGAAATCGATATGCCAATGGCATTCCGCACGCATGTTCGGATATTGGCTCAATAACGAATGCTCGGTGAATGAGAAGAACATCGGAGCGTCGTATTGCACCATTTCCGCACCATTGGGCAAACGTCCCCATCCAGTGATCGGCATGCATACACAAGAAACGTTCAAACCGCCTGTTGCCGCGCTTTCTGCTTGCGTCACGGTCATGTCGCATGCCATATCATTCACCACTGTATTCCACCATTTCGGTAAATAATGCAAATTCTGGGAACGATAATACAGGCAGATACTGTGTTGCCGGGCAATCGTGCCATTGAATGATATGCGTAAGACCATTATTGACCAGAAGGGGCGTGCGGCATGCTGTCGCACGACTCATAACACAGGAGCATTACCATGGCAGATACTGCAAAGCAGCCAGCGGCAGATGAGTGGGAGCGCATGCTCTCCGGTGAACTGTATGTGGCCGATAGTCCACAACAGCATGCGAATATGCGCAAACGTCGCTTGGTGCAGGCCATCAACACATCCAAGTACGACGCGTTCAAGGAACGTGACGAGCTGTTTCACGAATTGTTCGGTGCCTTTGGAGAAGGCGGATTCGTAGAGCCACCGTTCAATTGCGATTATGGATGCAACACGTTCATCGGCAAGAATTTCTATGCCAATATGGATTGCATTTTCCTTGATGTGGCACGCATCACCATCGGCGACCGCGTTTTTTTCGGACCTCGCGTGAGCCTGTACACGCCGTATCATCCGATTGATGCGGCCGTACGTTCCTCTGGGCCGGAAGGTGCACGCCCGATCACCATCGGCAATGATGTCTGGTTCGGCGGCAATGTGGTGGTCGGTCCCGGCATTACCATCGGTGATGATGTAGTGATCGGCGCGGGATCGGTAGTGGTCAAGGATATCCCTTCACATTCGGTGGCAGTCGGCAATCCATGCCACGTGATCCGTGAGATCACCGATGCCGACCGCGAATATTGGGAAGGCAAGGCAGCGGAATATCACGCTTGGAAGGATTCGATTCAGTAAATCGTTAGTTCACGCACCACAATTTCACTCGGGTACGGGCATTGGCTATCATCGCCCACACCCCATCAATGTATTTCTCGTACATTTCCTACACGCACCAACCATCCTCACATCATCATGCAATCTTCCATCACTTTGCGCGAGTTTCTTCGACAGACGTTGACGCTCGCCCTGCCCATCGCGTTTCAACAACTCATGCTGGCGCTGTCATCGTGCGCCGACACTCTTATGCTGACGAACGTTGGTCAAAACGAGCTGTCGGCAGTGTCTCTTGCCACGCAGTTCCAGTTCATTTTCAGTTTGTGTCTTGCCGCGCTCACGCTTGGCATGAGTATTCTGGTGGCCCAGTATTGGGGTGCGGGCAACACGAATGCCGTCGAACGTGTATTGGCGTTCATCATGCTGTATGCCGGCGGATTGTCGCTGGTGTTTTTCGCATTGACGCTACTCATTCCGGAAACGTTGATGTCGATTATGACGAACGACATAACGCTGATTGCCATCGGCTCACAGTATTTGCGGGTTTCGTCGGTTTCGTACCTGTTCATCGGTTTGTCGCAGATGTATTTGTGTCTGATGAAGAATGTGGGTGCGGCGGTCACCGGAATGACGATAAGCACGGTTGGCGTGATCGTGCATGTTGCGCTGAACGCGGTGCTGATCTATGGTTGGTTCGGTTTACCTGCATTAGGTATTTTCGGTGCGGCAATTTCCACGGTGATTTCCCGAGCCATCGAACTGGTGTGGTCTGTGCTTGTAGCCAGCCGCAATGGTCGCCCACGTTTGCGGTTGTCGATGATGCTGCATCCGGATGTGGTGTTGCAGAAGGATTTTTGGAAGTATAGTCTGCCCGTGCTTGGCAATGAGCTGGTTTGGGGTTGCGGTTTCACCATGTACACCGTGATTATGGGTCATCTTGGTACGGATGCGGTGGCGGCCAATTCCATTGCGAATATCGTCAAGGATCTGTTGGTCTGTTTGAGTCTTGGCCTTGGCAATGCGGGCGGCATTCTTGTCGGTAATCTGCTTGGCCGCAATGCTTTCAATCAGGCGAAGGTTATGGGCGATAGGCTCTGTGTACTGGTGGCGGCAGTTGGCGTTGGAACCGGCCTGTTGATTATCGCGGTACGTCCTTTGGCATTGCAATGGGCGGGATTGACGCCGCAGGCCACGCATTATCTGTCAATTATGCTGTTTATCTGCGCCTATTATGCGGCATGCGGGTGCATGACCAATCTGACTATCGCCGGTATTTTCCCTGCCGGAGGCGATTCCCGGTTCGGACTTGTCTGCGATGCGATCGTTATGTGGCTGATTGTCGTACCGGTCGGTCTGTTGGCGGCTTTCGTGTGGAAGCTGCCGATATTGGCGGTCTATGCTTTGCTGAATACCGACGAATGCATCAAGATGATTCCTGCTTTGCTGCATTATCGAAAGTATCGTTGGGTCAATAATGTGACGAGACAGACCAATTCCGCCGTAGTATCAAACGCATGAAAAACCGGTATCAACAAAGCCCGTGTCATACTGCATTGCATAGTGTGACACGGGCTTTGTTATTTGCTGATCTCAATCATGTGATTATTTATTTCATGAGATTGCGCAGCACATACTGGAGGATGCCTCCGTTGCGGTAGTAGTCGGCCTCACCTGGGGTGTCGATGCGCACGACCGCGTCGAATTCGGTTGCGGAACCGTCTTCGTGGGTGGCAGTGACATGCACTGTCTTCGGAATAATGCCATTGTTGAGTTCTTCAACGCCGGCAATATCGTATGTTTCAGTACCGTCAAGGCCGAGGCTCTCATAGGATTCGCCTGCGGGGAACTGTAACGGCAGCACGCCCATGCCGATCAGGTTCGAACGGTGGATACGTTCGAAGCTTTCGGTGATAACGGCTTTGACGCCCAGCATGACGGTTCCCTTGGCGGCCCAATCACGTGAGGAGCCGGTGCCATATTCCTTACCGGCAAGTACCACCAGAGGCACATCGTGTTCGATGTAGTCTCGGGACGCCTCGAAAATGGTGGTCGGCTTCTGGTCGAGGAAATCGTAGGTGAAACCGCCCGGAGTGACCTCTTCTCCCACGGACGCGAGCAACTGGTTGCGCAGTCGGATATTGCCGAACGTGCCACGTACCATGACCTCATGGTTGCCTCGACGGGAACCATAGGAGTTGAAGTTCTTCGGTTCGACGCCGCGGTCGGTCAGGTATTTGCCAGCAGGACTGGAAGCTTTGAACGCGCCGGCCGGAGAAATATGGTCGGTGGTCACGGAATCACCGAGCAGCGCGAGCACGCGGGCGCCATGAATGTCTTCGACGGGATCCGGAGTGGCCTTCATGCCATCGAAGAACGTCTGCTTACGCACGTAGGTGGAATCCTCATTCCATGCGAACAGTTCGCCTTCAGGAACGTCAAGTCCTTTCCAACGACGGTCGCCTTCGAATACGGAAGCGTAATCCTTCAGGAACATCTCACGGCTGACGGTACCATCCACCACGGAGGCGACTTCGCTATTGGTGGGCCAGATATCCTTCAGATACACATCATTGCCGTCCGAATCCTTGCCAAGCGACTGGGTTTCAAAATCAAAATCCATGGTGCCTGCGAGCGCATAGGCGATGACGAGCGGCGGGGATGCCAGATAGTTCATCTTGACGTCCGGGCTGATGCGGCCTTCGAAATTGCTGTTGCCCGACAGCACTGAGGTGACGGTCAGATCGTTGGCATTGATGGCTTCGGAGATTTCCGGCAGCAGCGGGCCGGAGTTGCCAATGCAGGTGGCGCAGCCGAAACCGACCAGCTGGTAACCGAGCGCGTCGAGATCGTCTTGCAAGCCAGCCGCCTTAAGATAGTCGGCCACAACCTGGGAGCCCGGTGCGAGCGAGGTCTTGACCCACGGCTTGGGCTTCAAACCCTTGGCATGAGCGTTGCGTGCAATCAGGCCGGCTGCGATCATCACGGACGGATTGGACGTATTCGTGCACGAGGTGATGGATGCGATCGCCACATCACCGTTCGTGATGTCGAATTCGCCGCGGAAGTCCGTGGAAACGGCAACCGGCTCCTGCACGGTCTTGTCCGTTTCGTACGCGGGCAATGTTTCGGCGAATTTCGCTTTGGATTCAGACAGTTTGATGCGATCCTGCGGGCGCTTCGGGCCTGCGATCGACGGCACGACAGTACCGAGGTCGAGTTCCAGGTATTCGGAATACTGCGGTTCGACGTAGTTCGGATCGGTGGTGTCGCCCCACAGCTTGTTCGCCTTGGCATACGCTTCGACCAATGCGATCTGGTCTTCGGAACGGCCGGTCAAGCGCAGATAGTCGAGAGTGACGCCGTCGATCGGGAAAATGCCACAGGTGGAGCCGAATTCCGGCCCCATGTTGCCGATGGTGGCACGGTTGGCCAGCGGCACCGAGGCGATGCCGTCACCGTAGAATTCCACGAATTTGCCGACCACACCATGCTGACGAAGCATGTCAGTGATGGTCAGCACCACGTCGGTGGCGGTGACGCCTTCGGGAATGGAACCAATGAGTTTGAAACCGACAACACGCGGCACCAGCATGGAGATCGGCTGGCCAAGCATGGCCGCTTCGGCTTCAATGCCGCCAACGCCCCAGCCGAGCACACCCAAGCCATTGACGGTGGTGGTGTGCGAGTCGGTGCCCACGCAGGAATCAAGGTAGGCAAGAGTCTTGTCACTGTTTTCTTCGACCTTGGTCATGATGACCTTGGCGAGATATTCGATATTGACCTGGTGGATGATACCCGTTCCCGGCGGTACCACGCGGAAGTTCTTGAATGCTTGCTGGCCCCAACGCAGGAACTGGTAACGTTCGCCGTTGCGCTGGTATTCGATGTCCATGTTTTGTTCGACCGCGTCGGCGATGCCGTACTTGTCAATCTGTACGGAATGGTCGATGACCATGTCGGACTGCACCTGCGGGTTGATGACCTCGGGGTCTCCCCCAAGATCCTTGACCGCATCACGCATGGTGGCAAGATCCACAATGCAGGGCACGCCGGTGAAATCCTGCATGACCACGCGGGACGGGGTGAACTGGATCTCATGGCTCGGCTGTGCAGCCGGATCCCAATCCAACAGTGCCTTGACATGATCATCCGTAATGTTGGCGCCATCGATGTTACGTACCAGGTTCTCGACGAGAACCTTCAACGAATACGGCAGATGATCGATGCCCGGCAGATCTGCGATGCGGTAATATTCATAATCCTCGCCGTTCACCTTCAAGGTGTCGAGCTGGTCGTCGCGCACAGACATGCTACCTCCGAGCTTCTTGGCTGTATAACACAGCTGATTATTCGTTGCCTACGATACAGCCAAGTTAATTCAGCTCTGGCGTGTCTTCTTAAAGTATGGGACAATACTCAGAATTTTCGGTACCAAACGCAAACACACCAAGAACACGAGCGCCGAAAGCACCATTGCCACCATCGTCGCAGCCAGCATCTGCCCAGTCGGCACCACCAGCGCGAAGAAATCCGCCACCGGTTTTACGAGCATGCCTCCGAATCCAATTGCGGCAAAGGCCAATACCAATATGCCACGCCAAGAATGCAACGGCTTTGCCACACGCGCAAGCACAAACACTCCCATCATGAGCAGAATAATCGCGTTGACTCCACGCAGCATCGCCAACTGCGCACCCGAATCCTGCACATCCCACTTCATGAATATCGGCAGCAGCCACGACGTGGACAAAATCGACAATCCAACCGCCACACCGCAGGGCACAGCAAAATGCAGCACGCGTTTCAGAAATCCTGGAATATAACGACGCGTGTTCGGTGCCAACGCAAGAATGAACGCCGGAATGCCAATCGTCAATCCGCCCACATATGTGATGTGGCGAGGCAGATACGGAAATGGTATCTGCGTCAACACCACACCCAACGAAATCAGTGCGGAATACACGGTTTTCACGAGGAATAGGCTTGCCACACGTTCCATATTGGCCATAACCTGACGCCCTCGCGCCACCACATCGGGCAGATGTGAAAATTTCGAATCGACAAGCACCACCTGCGCCACGGCCTTGGTGGCGGGAGCAGCATTGCCCATAGCAATACCCAGATCGGCCTCTTTGATGGCGAGCGCGTCGTTCACGCCGTCGCCGGTCATCGCTACCACATGCTCACCCGCATGCAATGCCTCCACGATCGCCTTTTTCTGATCGGGCAGCACACGCCCAAGCACATCCACGTTTTCCAGTACTTGTGCCAGCTCCGTAATGTCGGCAGGCAATTCACGCGCGTCCATGAATCGTGGTTCATGTTCGCCAGTCAGATGCACTTTTCTTGCGATCGCGCCGACGGTTACAGGATTGTCGCCGGAGATGACGCGGCAACGCACACCCTGTTCACGGAACCATGCAAGCGTTTCTTCGGCATCGGCGCGAATATGTTCGGAACAGCACACCAATGCGATAGGGCACGATGCCGGATTGAGTTTTGGATTGGTTTCGTAATCGTCGGGCGCTGCACCGTCAATTCGCGCGACCAGCAGCACACGGTTGCCGTCGTTGGCGAAATCATTGACTTGCTTGAGTATGTCGGCATGGTCGCCATCGATTTGGGAAAGAATGACTTCCGGCGCACCCATCGTCCATACTGCGTTGCCGTCATAGATCGAACTCCACTTGCGCGCCGACGAGAACGGTACTCGTGCCTCGACAGTGCCGTCCACAAATCCCTGTTCCCGTAGTCCAGACAGAATCGCTTGCCCTGTACCGTTGGGCTGCCCTTCGTTCGATAGGTCGAATAGAGCCTGTCTGACGTCATGCTCATTCACGTTACCGCACATAATGCCGGAGCTTCGAATATCCAGCAATTTCACGGAATCAAGTCGGATGGTGCCGTCGGTGACAGTACCGGTTTTGTCAAGGTTCAGGCAATCCACACGAGCGAGAGTCTCCACGGATTCCAACTCCTGCACCAGCGTGTTCTTACGTGCCAAACGAATGGCTGCGAGCGCGAAATTCAGCGAGGTGAGCAACACCAGGCCTTCAGGAATCATACCGACCACACCGGCCACTGCGGAAATGACCGCGGAACGCCATTCGCCGGTTGAAATGGCCACATTCCAGCCGCCAACAGTGCGTGCCTGCGACCAGATGAGCAGTACGCAGAGCGGCACCACCAGGAAGGTCATGAATTTCAGAATCGTGTTGATGCCCTTGTTGAGGTCAGATACGGTTTTCTTGTAGACCTTCGCCTGTGCGGTAAGTTTGGCCGCGTAACTGTGCTCTCCTACGGCGATGACTTTCACCAATGCCATGCCGGAGATGGCGGTGGATCCGGAGAAAATGTCGCAGCCTTCGCCTTTGCGTACGGTCCGTGATTCGCCGGTAAGCATGGATTCATCCAGTTCCAGTCCCCAAGTGTGCACGATCTGCGCATCCGCGGGTACCTGTTCGCCGGAGCGAATCCACATGAGATCACCGAGCACGATATCGTTGTGCGGTACTTCAACGTCTTTGCCGTCGCGATGCACAAGGTAATCGGAGGCCACCAGAATCGATAGTTTGTCAAGCGTACGTTTGGCTTTCAGCTCGGTACAGATGCCGATACCGGTATTGATGATGATAATCAGACCGAACACCGCATCTCTCCACGACCCGGTAATCAGCACCATGACCATGGCGGCGAAAATGATGCCGTTGAACAGGGTGAACACGTTGGCTCGCACAATGTCGACAAGAGAACGCGAGGTCGATGCTTTGACTGTGTTATTCAGTCCGCTTTCTCTGAGGGCAATCACTTCGCCTTGTGTGAGCCCCGTCTCTTCGATGGGAGGCATTGTTCGACTTTCGCTCATAACTGCCAGCCTACCGTCACAGTCCTGTTTTCTGGGCAACTTCTTGTGAAACACAGGTAAAATTCAGGGAATTTTCAGGGTACTCGCCGAGCGCTGATTTGACATCCATCTCGCGTAGGCGGGTCACAGAGCCATGTCAGTGGTCGATTGTAGTCACCAGCATCTCACGGTCGTGGGGATCGTTGTTGGCTACGGCCATGACCGCGTCGTCGAGCGGTGTCGCGTCGGCCATGCGGTCGTTGATGGTCATGGTCGCCGCATAGAGTTTGTTGTCTTCCGGCACGGCGATAGGATTGAGAAGCGCCACTGGAACGCCCGCTTTTCTTGCGGTTTCCAAAGCATCATTCCAGTTTTCGGCATTGACTTCGTTCACGTCGATTCCTGCGACGATAATGAGGTCGGCCTTGCGTTGCACCATGTCACGCACGCCTTGCTGCGCGGTGGATTGCGCGTCCACTGTGCCTGAGACGGTAATGTACACCGGCTTGAGTTTACCGGCTTCCATGGCACCCATTGCCATGGAATCGGCGGTGACATCATCCGATCCAATCATGGCTATGGACAGGCTGTCACGATCCTCCATGGAGTGTGCCACCGCAGTATCGGGAGATTGAGTATCCCCCATCGCGGCATTCGACGGCACGCAACCAGATAGCGCCACGCAAGACAACGCAATCGCAGTCATTCCAAAAAACGCATGACGTGCGAATAACGGCATGCTCACTGCTCGTGCTTTCTGAACAGCGCCACAGTCTCCACATGATGGGTCATGGGGTAAATGTCGAACGCGCGAATATCCGCCAATTCGTAGCCAAGTGACACGAGGGTGGCGGTGTCTCTGGCGAGGCTTGCCGGATCGCATGCGATATAGACCGCGCTTTTCGCTTCGACTTCGGCAATCTGCCTGCACACTTTCGCGCGAGCGCCGGCACGAGGTGGATCAAGCACCACCACATCTGGCTTGGCGAGATCATTGCGTACGTTGGCAAGTGTTTTCGCCACATCGCCCACACGCGCATCGACGTTGCCCAGATGAATATGCCTCAAATTACGTTGCGCGTTCCTTACCGCGGTTTTGCCGCCTTCGACGCTCAACATGCGAGTGCGCTCTGCCGTCAGCGTGGCCAACGGCAGCGTGAACAGACCCGAACCGGAATACAAATCCCACAGGCATGCGGATTTGGCACCGTCAAGCTCGCCTCGTACCAAATCAATCACATGGTTGGTCAAAGCGATCGGCGCATGCCTATGCATCTGCCAGAAACCGCCTGCATCCACGTTGTATTCGAATTCATGGCCGGCAACAGTCACCTTTTCCGTGAGCTCACGGCTTCCAGCAACCACCTCGCCGTTCACAAGCACTGCGTAATTGTCTGAAATCGGCGCATTATCGCGAGGTTCCGGAACGGATAGACGAATCTGGGAACCTGGTTCGAAGCTCCCCTCCCACACATGCTCACGTTCGGCCACTTCCAGCAACGTACGGCTGGCCAACGGCATGGTATCAATCGGAACGCGCACATGCGTGCCTCGACGGCGCATCGACGGACGCCCGTCAACATCAGCGATCATCTCGATACGAGTACGCCAATGCAGACCTTGCTCCGCATCGTCTTCCGGCATACGCTCAATGGGCACTTCCACGTCGACGTGGCCGAGTCGTGCCATCTGTTCGGCCACCGACGTGGCTTTCCACTTCAGTTGCCCGGCAAGCGACACATGCACCAAGTCAGCGCCGCCGACACCACCGCCCATGGCAAGGGGGCCGGCCAACGACCATATTGGATCAGTACGGTCTTCGCTCGCTTCGAGCACTTCCACCACTTCGCCTGTCCAGAAGCGGTCCTCACGATCATGCGGCTCGTCCAATGCGACACGGACCAGTTCTCCGGGCAATGCGAATCGCACGAACACAACACGTCCGTCAATATGACCGACGCAACGACCCTGGTCGGCGTACCGTTCAATGCGGATGGTCGATTCCATCAGTGCTCTTCCCTCATTTCAGTGTTTTGTGCTACCTCAGCATCGCCTTCAGAAGTTTTCTGCACCATCTTATGCCGGTGCATTGGCGTCGCCACGATCAGATACGAAACCCAAATCGCGAGTGCCCAGAACGGAATGCCCATCAGCAGACGCGCCGTTCCCAGCCAGCCGACGTGATTGCCGAGATAGAGCGGCACTTGCACGATCAGACGCAGCGCGAACACGCCGATCCACAGCGCGGTGATGATGGTATAGGCGCGATTGAGCGCCTTGTCACCTCGCCAATCGGCAAGCCAGGCACGAAAATGTTCGGTCGGTAACGTTCTGATGAACTCGATAACCAATCCTAAGCCAGGCACTCGGGCCAGCAGTGAAATCGTCAGCAAAACAACGTAAAAGGCGTTGGTGAGGAATCCGAACATGTAATAGTTACGAGCTTCGTGACTGTTCCATGCCCAAATCAGGCAGATACCTACTGCCAGCAGGCCTGACACCGCTCCCATGACGGACTGTCGTTGGCACAGGCGCACGATCACCTGCAACACGGCCAACGCCGCGGACACGCCGATGGTCAGTTGCAAATTGGACGTGATGACGAACAGCACCACGAACACGACGCCCGGCAGCATCGATTCGATGACGCCTCTCGGACCTCCGATGGCGTCGATCACGGAAAAATCGTCAGTATTACCGGCGTCGGCAAGCGCACCAAGACCGGTTCGTTTTTTCGCTTCAGTTTCAGCCATACGTATTAGCTATCGGTTCAAGTGGCTCAGCGCACTTCGGAGAACATCGGTCCACGAGACAGCGTGGTCTTGACCTCAACCTGCTGGTCGGAGTCGAATGGACCCTTCGGCTTGCCTGGAATCTCAGTCTTCTGCTCAGCCTCTTCCGCAGCGGCCTTTGCCGCCTTGCGTTCAGCTGGAGCGACTGGCGGATGCATGGGAATAAGGTCACGCGGCGCCAACGGATTATCGCCTCGTTCCACCACAATATCGGCGAAGAACTGGTTCAATGCCTTTGCTTCCTCACCCTCAGGATCGGTGGCAGCCTTGCCGGAGAAGATGCCACGTAGCATCCAACGCGGACCGTCGACACCTACGATGCGGGTAAGCACCTTGCGTCCGCCCTTGACGGTAACCGGCAATGCCAGTTCGGTGCCGAACACGCCTTCAACTTCCTTCGCGTCCTTATTGGCTTCAATCAGGTCGGCACGAACGTCATCCCACAATCCGAGCGTCTTCGGGGCCGCGAATGCCTCAATCTCCACGCTGGAGGAACCGTAGGTGATGGTGGTGCCAAGAACCTGCTGGGTGGCACGGTTGGCCTTCACGCGCAATTCAATGCCTTTCAGGAACGGCAGATAATACGATCCCATATCGAGGTACTCATCGTAGTCGGGAACGTTCTCATCTTCCACATCCCACGGACCACGCTCGTCACCGCGGCCCTCGTATTCAGCGGAAGACTCCGGAAGCGCCACGACTTCCTGAGCTTCGTCAACGTTTTCAGCTGCGTCAACAGCCTCTTCGTTTTCTTCGGCGGCCGCTTCAAGAGCTTCCTCGCTCTGATGCTTCTTCTTACCGAATCCAAACAATCCCATGATGTTCCTCATTTCATAACGGTTGCAACCGTGACAAGCCTAGCACCCATGCTTAATATGAGCTGGGAATCGGGGCGTGATATTCCAATTCCCAGTCTGTTCACGGTAAAAGATGGCTTAAATGTCATACATAATGCTGAGCGGCGCATGATCGGACCAGCGCAGGTCGTAGGTCGGAGCCTTATCGATCACGAATCCGCAGGCCGTTTCCGCCAGTTCCGGTGTTGCGAACTGATAGTCGATCCTCCAGCCAACATTGTTGTCGAATGCACGACCGCGCTGGCTCCACCATGTGTACGGCCCTTGGATATCTCCGGCAAGATCACGCATCACATCCACAAACTCCAGTTCTCCCAGCCATTTGTCGACGTATGCGCGCTCTTCGGGGAGAAATCCGGCATGCGTTTCGTTGGCTTTGGCGTTTTTGATGTCGAGCGGCGTGTGTGCGATGTTGAAATCACCGCAGAGCACCGCTTGTTTTCCGCCGTGTGCCGCCTCGTCACGCAACTGTTCCATGCGTGCCAGCATGGTGTCGAGAAAACGGTATTTCTGCTTCATTTTTTCCGGATCATCGGTATTTCCCGCATGCACATACACGCAGGTCACGGTAATGACATAGCCTTGCGGAGTTTGCACATCCGCTTCGATCCAGCGTCCGGAATCGACGTCTTCCTCAAGTCCCGGCAAACCATACCGCTTTTCGACAACAGGCAATGTCGACAGTAAACCGACGCCGGCACGCCCTTTGATACGGCAGATTTCGTTCATGCGATTGAGTTCGCTTTGGTCATCGACGCGTCCGGCGGTCGCGTATTCGAAACCGAATTCGTCGAAGATGGGATCGATTTCGTTTTGGGGGGCACGTACCTCCTGCATGCACCATACGTCCGGCGTGTTTTTCGCAGCCCATTGCTCGATGCCTTTGCGTTTCGCCGCGCGGATTCCATTCACATTCGAAGTCGTGATTGTGATCGTCATAACGTCTTAGAGTAGCCGGAATACAAGAAAACCTCCCTCGGAAGGAGGGAGGTTTTCCAGACGGCGGACGCGATCAGTCGAGTCCGAGCTGCAGCTTGCCGCCCGGGATGGCGTCCAGCAAATCGCGAGTGTACTGCTTCTTCGGATGGTCGAAGACCTCGTCGGTGGTGGCGTGTTCCACCAGCTTACCGTGCTGCATCACCACGACTTCGTCGGCGATCTGGCGTACCACCGCCAGATCATGGGTGATGAACAGGTAGCTCAGTCCCTTTTCCGCCTGCAGGTCGTTGAGCAGGCGAAGCACCTGGTCCTGCACCAGCACGTCCAATGCGGAGACGGCTTCGTCGCAGACGATCACATCCGGGTCGAGGGCCATGGCGCGCGCGATGGCGATGCGCTGCCTTTGGCCGCCGGAAAGCTCGTTCGGGTAACGGCTCATCACCGATTCCGGCAGTTCCACCATGTCGATGAGTTCACGCACTCGCTTGGCACGGCTCTTCTTGTCTCCGATGCCGTGGATGCGCAACGGCTCCTCGATAGACCGGTAGATGGAGTACATGGGGTCGAGCGATCCGTACGGGTTCTGGAATACCGGCTGCACGTGACGTCGGAAGTCAAGCAGCTCCTTGCCTTTGAAGCCGGAGATGTCCCTGCCGTCATAGGTGACGGTGCCGGCGGTTGGTTCGAGCAGCTTCAGCACCATGTTGGCCACGGTGGACTTGCCGGAACCGGATTCGCCGACGATGGCCAGCGTGGTGCCCTTCTTGATGGAGAAGCTCACATCGTCGACCGCCTTGAACATCTCCTTCTTGCGCGGCAGCTTGAATTCCTTGGTCAGATGGTCCACCGTGATGATGGCTTCGCCCTTCTTCAGGGAATCCTCGTTCACCGCGTGTTCCATGACCGCGGTGGCATCGCCGCCATGCTCCTTGACAGAGATAATGCGCTGAGAGGCCAAGGACGGCGCCGCGGCGACCAGACGCTTGGTATACGGATGCTGCGGATGCTGCAGCACTTCCAGGGAAGGACCGGATTCCACAACCTGGCCCTTGTACATGACCACGATGTGCTGGGCGCGTTCCGCGGCCAGACCGAGATCGTGGGTGATGAACAGCACCGCGGTTCCCAGGGAATCGGTCAGCATGTGCAGATGGTCGAGGATCTTCTTCTGCACGGTCACGTCGAGCGCGGAGGTCGGCTCGTCGGCGATGAGCAGTTCCGGACGGCAGGCCAGACCGATGGCGATCAACGCGCGCTGGCGCATGCCGCCGGAGAATTCGTGCGGGAACTGGCGGGCACGGGTGGCGGCGTCAGGCAGGCCGGCCTCGGACAGCAGACCGGCGATGCGGTCGTCCATGGTGGAGCCGACCACATACTTCTTGGCGATGTACCATGCGTCATCGTCCTTCACGCCGGCTTTGATCAGGCCATCAGCCACACGCCAGCGGGTTTCGGATCCCGGAACCCATTCCTCGGCGAACCGGGCCATGATCTTGTCAAGTTCGTCACCGCTCTTGCCGATCTTGACAAGAGCTTCCTTGGCTGCGGCGGTCAGATCAGGCAGTTCCTTGGAGCCGAGGAAGGTCTCGTCGTCATTGCCCTTGAGCTCCACTTCGTCGTCGGCCAAAGCCTTGGCGAATTCGGAACGCTTTTCGTGGTCGATGTCCATGTTGTTGGCCACCAACGCTTCCTTGACCTGGGTGCCGATGCGCCACACCGGGTTCAGGTTGCTCATCGGATCCTGCGGGACAAGACCCATCTTGCTGCCACGGAGCTTGTCGAAGTCCTTCTGCTTGAAGCCGGAAATCTCCTGTCCATCAAGCTTGATGGAGCCGCCGACAACATGGCCGGTTCCCGGAAGCAGGCCAAGCACGGCCATGGCGGAGGTGGACTTGCCGGAACCGGATTCGCCAACGATGGCCACCCACTGACCAGGATACACGCTGAAGGACGAGTTGCGCACGGCATGCACGGCCTTGCCTTCATCAGTGGTGAAGTCGACCTGAAGGTTCTTGACCTCCAACAGCGGCCCGTGGGCGCGCTGCATGGCCTCGAGGTTGTTCTCGGTATTCATTTCAGTCATCGAATATCCCTTCACTTACACTCAGGCCGTACGGCTCTTCGGATCGAGCGCGTCCTTGACGGCGTCACCCATCATGATGAATGCCAGCACGGTGATGGCCAGTGCGGCGGACGGGTAGAACAGCACCATCGGGTCGGTACGCAGAATGGACTGCGCGTTGGAGATGTCTCCGCCCCAGCTGACCGTGGTGGTGGGCAGACCAACGCCCAGGAAGCTCAGCGTGGCCTCGAGCACGATGTAGGTGGCCAGCGAGGTGGTGCCGACCACGATGATCGGGGCCAGCGAATTCGGCAGGATGTGACGGAACAGGTTGCGGATCGGGGTGGATCCCAGTGCGGTGGATGCCGTGTTGAATTCGAGGTTCTTGGCTTCCATCACCGCGCCTCGCGCGATTCGTGCCACGGAGGTCCAGCCGAACAGCGTCATCACCAGGATGATCTTCCAGATGGAGCTGCTCGTCTTGAACATCTGGAGCACCACGATGGCGCCAAGCAGAATCGGCAGCGCGAGGAAGATATCAGTCAGTCGGCTCAGCACGGCGTCGACCCATCCTCCGAAGAAGCCTGCGATTGCGCCAATCAGCGTTCCGAGCAGCACCACCAGCAGTGTGGCGAACACGCCGACGCTCAACGAGGTGCGGGTGCCGTAGACCACACGGGAGTAAACATCGCAACCTTGCAGGTCGAAGCCGAACGGATGGCCAGCGGAAGCCGGATCAAGGGAATTGTCGAGCGTGCAGTAGTTCGGGTTCTGCTTGGTCAATACGCTCGGGAACAGCGCCACGAACACGATGAAGATAATCAGCAGTCCGGAGATGATGAACAACGGGTTCTTACGCAGGGTGCGCCACGCATCGGCCCACATGCTTGAGGCCGGAGCGGATTCATCCATCGAGTCGACGGCCTTCAGAGGCGTCTCATCGAGCGGTGCCACATAGCGTTCCTGTCCCGGAAGCACGGTGAAAGGATTGGTCTCATTCATTTCGGTCATTTCTTGTTACCTCCCTCAACTCACGCGTAACGGATTCGCGGATCAAGCGCGGCGTACAGCATGTCGACCAGCAGATTGCAGACCACGAAGATCAGCATGAGCAGCGTCACGATGGACACCACCAGGTTGCCTTCACCCTTGAGGATGCTCTGATAGGTCAGGTAGCCGATGCCATGCACGTTGAAGATGGTTTCGGAAATCATCGCGCCGCTCATCAGTGCGCCAAGATCCTGGCCCAGATAGGTGACGACAGGGATCATGGAGTTGCGCAACACGTGGCGCAGCATGACGGATTTGTTGTTCATGCCTTTGGCGCGCGCGGTGCGCACATAGTCGAGGGCGATGTTGGACGAAATCTCCGTACGGCTCAGACGAATGATGTACGCCATCGATACCGAGCCAAGCACCATGGCCGGCATCAGCAGGTCGAGGAAGCCTGGATTCGATCCGGCGGTAACCGGCAGCAGACGCCATTTCACACCAAGGAAGTACTGGCACAGGAAGCCGGTGACGAAGGTCGGCACGGAGATGAGCAGCAGTGAGAAGATCAGGATGACGGTATCGCACCACTTGCCCTTCTTCAGGCCGGAGATCACACCGAAGATCACACCGAAAACCGCCTCGAACACGAAGGCCATCAGGGCGAGCTTGATGGTTACGGGGAAGGCACGGCCGATCACGTCGATGACAAGCTGCCCAGAGAAGGTCTTGCCGAAGTCGAGGGTCAGCGCGTTCTTCAGGAACAGCAGATACTGGACAATGAACGGCTTGTCCAGATTGTATTCGGCACGGATCTGGGCCGCGACCGCTTCGTTGACCGGCTTATCGCCGAACATCGCCTTGACCGGGTCGCCCGGCAACGCGAACACCAGGGCGTACACCAGAAGCGTCGTGCCGAGAACCACAGGGATCATCTGCAGAATGCGTCGCAGAAGATACTTGCCCATTGGTTTCTCCTTTTGATTACTCACTCGTTCGCCAGCCGTTTGCGGCTTCTCCCCTAACGTTCGCACGTATAGGTCAGGGGCCCGGGGCGGCCGGCGCTTGCCCCGTTACGTATCAGTGATACTGCACCACAGTGCTCTATATTACAGTTTCATGAAAGACAGTTGAAAATATACCCCATGCGCGGACATCTTCTGTTGATGCCGCATGTCCAGCCGTCATCGGACCTCCGATGGAAGTCCTGTTTATTACGCGGAAAGGAAGGAACGGATATTCGAATCCGTCCCTTCCTTCATACCGATCCTACGAAATCAAATCAGAGAACGGCTCACTTGCCAGACTTGGTCATGTTCTCGTAGACCGGCAGGTTCTGCCAGTTCATCTCGAAGCCGGAAACACCGGTCGAGGCCACACCATAGGCATTGGCGTAGTACAGCGGAACGGCCGGCAGGTCGTTGAGCAGCACTTCCTGCGCCTTCTGATACAGCTTGTTGGCATCATCAGTGGTCTTGGAGGCGGCGGCCTGGTTGCACAGATCGTCGAACTTGGAGTTCTTGTAATCACCGTCGTTGGAACCATTGCCATCGGCGGACGAGGACGCGAAGTTCTGCATCAGGTAGTTTTCGGCAGACGGATAATCCGGCTGCCAACCGCTACGGAACGCACCGTTCACCTTACGGTCGGACACGGCGGTGCGGAAATCGTTGAAGGTCGGGTACGGGTTGGTGGCGGCAACACCGTCGCCCAACACGTTGTTGATGGAGTTCACGACAGCGGTGTAAATGACCTCGTGACCGCCATCGGCGTTGTACGCAAAGGTGAGCTTGTCGTCAGCGGTCCACGGGCTGATGGCGTTTGCCTTATCCCACAGTTCCTTGGCCTTCTTCTCGTTGTACTTCAGGTTGTCGGAACCGGTGAGGGAATCGGAATAGCCCGGGGTCAGCGGGGACGTGAAATCGGCGGCCGGAGTGCCCGTGCCGTTGAGCACCTTATCGCAGATGTTCTGGCGGTTGATGGCC